>DAIMKF010000001.1:0-151828 GCA_036721855.1 Bacillota bacterium
TTTAGCATCCAAAAAACTTAGGAGCTGTTCACTAGCATCTAGGATAACCTGTGTTTTAGTGGAAGCAACCGCTTCTTTGGCCAAAGAGAGAGCGGTTGCTTTTTCATTAAGAGTTTTTAAGGCCAGGTTATGGGATTGATATTTTGCTTTGGTATATTCAATCTCTTTTTTTTCCAAGGTGATCTGTGCCTTTTGCAATTCAGGGCTATTATTTATTACCAGCTGAGTAAACTCTGAAAGAGAAAGTGGCTTTACCTCCGCCAAAGCAATCGCCGAGAAAAGAAAAACAACAGTGAAGATTAAAGATACTAGCTGATAAAATTTTTTCATAAGCCAAACCTCCGTTAGTAGTCGTTTTAATTGGCAGCTTGCAGCAAGGTTGTAATGTATTCTGCACAGTAGCGTTTTTCGATAGGGACATCACCTACTATTAAACCATCTTGAAGTTTTACCAATCTTTTAGCTTTAGCGCCGACATTTGAATCGTGAGTAACTAGAACTACAGTTACGCCTTCTTCATTTAACTGGCAAAACATCTCTAAGATTTCGTCGGATTGAACAGTAGAGAGGTTACCCGTGGGTTCATCACCCAAAATGAGATCGGGATCATTGGCTAAAGCTCTGGCAATAGCTACTCTTTGCTGTTCGCCACCGGAGAGCTGGTTGGGGAAGTGGTTCAGGCGTTCTTTTAGGCCAACTTTGTGCAACAGGGCAACAGCACGTTCTTTTCGTTCAGCTTTTTTAACACGGTTAATTACCATCGGTAAAGCTACATTTTCCCAGGCTTTTAACTCCGGGAGTAGATTATAGGCCTGAAAGACAAAGCCAAAGTGCTCATTGCGAATGCGAGATAGTTCTTTATCACTGAGGTTTGTAATGTCAGTATCCTCAAGCAAGTATTGACCGCTTTCTGGTAAATCCAGACAACCTAGAATATGGAGTAAAGTTGATTTACCTGAGCCGGAAGGACCCATAACAGCCAGCATTTCCCCGCGGTTGATTTTCAAAGAAACTCCGCCTAAGGCCTCGACCTTGTTGTGGCCTAACTGATAAATTTTCTTAATATCCTTAAGTTCAATCATCTGCTCTGCCTCCTTCAGGATTTAAAACGATTTCTTTTTCATCCTTGAAAGCCTCATAAGAACTGGTGATAATTTTATCACCGGGATTTAGACCGGTTTTGATTTCAATGAGGTTGCCATCATATGCACCGTACTTGACATCAGTACGGTATGCTTTAGAACCTTCGATTTTATAGACAAACATACTTTGCCCGCTTGATAAAAAGGGTCCGCGGGGCAGACATACTACATGGTCTCTTTTTGAAGTTTCAATCTCGACTTGAACCTCGGTATGGGGAAGAATAAAACCGGGATTAGTTACAAAGACAATTTGTGCTAACAGGTAGGGACTGCCTTGCTCTAAACTGGTAGCATAAGAGAGTTTGGCAACTTTTCCAGGGTGAGAGCGACCGGCAATTTTTAACAGAGCAGGTAAACCTTCTTCGATACGTTCAGCATCTTGGGAGGCAATTTTTATTTCCACATAGGGATCATCCACACTGACTATTTTCAAAAGAGTTGTTCCGGCGTTTATTTCCATGCCTGGTTCTACGAAAACCTCAAGGACTTTTCCGCTGATGGGAGCAGTATAAGTGTTTTCTCGGATGTTTTTTTCGATCTCTTTGATTTTTTCGGCAATGGTTTTTATTTGTTTGTTAGCAGTATCGACAGCGAGTGAAGTAGTGATTTCGACTTTAGCCAGGTTTTTTTGCCGCATGGTTAATTCTTCCTGACTGTTTAATAGGTTAAGTTTGGCTTCTTCTAAGCTTTTTTGACTGACAGCACCTAACTTATACATCAGTTCTTTCTCTGCAAGCGTGTCTTGGTTATCATTTAATACCTTTTGCTGTTCTCTGATTGACCAGTTGAGTTTTTGCAGTTCCAGATCTCTGTCGATCAGTGCTTTTTCCAGTTCGATTTGGGCCTTAACCAAGAGTTCTTCTTGTTCTTTAAGGCTGTTGTTTAGTTCGGGTGAGTCTATCTTAAGCAAGAGTTCACCTTTAGGTACATCAGAAAGAGACTCTACTGCGACTGATTTGACCACACCTTTATATTTATTGGTTATTTCCAAACCGGTTTGAGGTTTTAATGAGCCTGTACCCCGAATAAGCTCGCGAAAAGTAGCTTCACCTACGGTAGAGTAGGTATAATTGGCCAGCTTATAGGTTTTATGTTTAGGTAAAAATATATAAGCCGGGACACCGATTAAAAAGGCCAAGATAATAAGGACAAACCAGGTTAGGCCTAACTCGCGCTGGGTTTTTTTACTGCGTGGCTTTTCTTTGATTATAGGCTTATCTTTGGGCATTTTTATCCTCCTAACCTTGTTATTCTTTTAAGGCTTCAACCGGTGGTAACTTGGCAGCTTGGTAGGCAGGGTAGATGCCAAAAAGACCACCGACAACACAACTTAGAGCTAAAGATATTAAAACTGCTTCGATGTTTAATCCCAAATTCGGTAAGGAAAAAATTTCGTTAAAGATAGCAAAGATATTTGAGACATTAAACAGACAGGTGATTATAAAGGCCAAGATAACCCCTAATATACCGCCACCTAAAGAGAGAACCATCGATTCAAGTAGGATCTGAAAAAAGACAGCTCCTTGACTAGTTCCCAAAGAACGTCTTATCCCTATCTCTCGGGTACGTTCGAGGATATTTACCAGCATAATGCTGAGTATCCCAATTGAACTGACAACTACAGCAAAAAAAGCCAAAACGCCCAGTATCTTGAGAAATATATCAGTAAACTGCCGTATCTCGTTTAAACTCTCTGAGGCGTTTTTAATATCGGCAATAGCTTCGGGGCCACATTCATTAAAGACCAGGGTTTTAAGGTCTTCCATGGCTTTTTGTTGTCCTCCAGGGGTCGCACGAACTATAAAGTTGATAAAGCGATTAGAAGAAGGGTATTTTGGAGTATAAATCATATGCATGTTTCCGACCATGGTTTTAATGGCTAAGGGAGGCTCCTTAAAAACACCGGTAATTAAGTAGAAAGTAGCAGGATCTTCTTTAAATGCTTTAACACCTATGGCTTTACCTAGGACATCTGTAGTATCAAATAAAGCGAGGGCCATATGTTCAGAGATAACAGTTTTAAGTTCATCTTCCTCTGTTTCGGTATAAAAGGAACCAACAATAAATTCCAGGGGAATAGTTTTACCAAAAGCAGCTCCGGCTTCATAGGCTCCGACTGCTCTATAGAGCATGTTATCTACCACTAACATGGTAAAGGAGCTATCAATGGAAGTGGCACTTATAATGTCCGGGGAGTTTTCTATCAACTCGTGCATACTTTCAGGACTGAGGAAGTGTTTTCCCATAGAACGCCCGACACCGTTATCATAGACAAATTCGCTGTATATCTCTACTTTAAAAAACTCTTTTCCCAAAGATTGGGCAGATTCTTGGGTGAGTTTATTAAAACCAAAATAGATATTAAAAATCAGAGTTGCAGCAAGAACACCTAAAGAAATCTGTAAAGCTGTTAAGAGATAACGGAGTGGCTTTTGTTTTACGGTTCTAAAAATAAAGTTTAGCTTCTCCATGTTTAAACCTTCTTTCATTCTAGTTTTAAAGCTGAACTGGGATTAATGGAGGCAGCTTTTATTGCCGGATAAATCCCAAATAGAAGGCTGACAAGAAAGGCAAAACCTAGACTTAAAAGAACTGTCCCTTTGGTGATAATGTAAGAGCCTCCCATAAGTGATGCCAACAGAGGGCTCGCTAGCATTATTAAAAGCAGCCCTAAAACACCGCCGCTTAGGCCAAGGGTTAGTGATTCCAGCAAATACTGCCAGAAGATATTTTTCCGGCTCGAACCTAAAGCTTTTGTTAGTCCGATACTCCTGGTTCTTTTCAGAACTCTGGCTAGCATCAGGTTTAAGATGTTTAAGGAGGCAATAAACAAAGCCAATGAAGAGAGTGAACCAATAAAGATCAGCATGGGTTTGGCTAATGCTAATTCTTTTTGCCTTTCTTCCCTCGTACTGTTAACCGAGAGAGAATCACCATAATGAGCTGTTAAATAATCCCTGACAATTGCAGCAAACTCAATATTGGTTGTTTTTGGAATCAAAGTTAATTCCCTAAAGGCTTTAGCTTCTGTTTGATAAATATTGACTGAAGTAAAAACCCGATTGTTTAGTTCTTGCCTAAGCCAGGAAAACCTGGTATAAAACTGTGGCTTATCTGTGGAGACTTCTTTTAAAACACCGATTACGGTTAGATAGCGATCATTGTATTCAAACTCGATGAGCTGTCCTAAGGGGTTTTGCTCCGGGAAAAGTCTTTCAGCTACATCATGACCTATAACTGCAAAGTTCTTGTTATTTAAAAAGTCCTCAAGGGTGTAAAGATCACCTTGTTCAATCTCTCCGCCTAAATAAGAAACAATATTGGGCAATCCCCAGATTAATTCAATTAAATAAGGATCATCTCTCATAAAGCCAAAGTCTTCATTTTCAGGGCGTGGAGCACCTTTGAGACGATCGCCTTGGTATTCAAAGGCCAGGATCTCGTTAATTTCCGGGATGGCATCTTTTAATTCTTCAATCAAAGCCGGCGTAAGAGCGACCTTTTTAGCATCAACCAGACCAAGAGGTATTACAGGTGTTTGGCTGTTGCGGTGAGAAATAAATGAATAATCGTCCTCTTTGGCTTCTATGGTGACAATATTTTGTTCCGGATGGGTAAGATTGAATTCTCGGGAGCCGGCGATAAAAAGAGTCCCTACTCCGGCTATAACAGCTACACCTAAGCCGATAGCTAAAATAATTAATAACGATTCTAAAAACCGAGTCCTTATTTGACGTAAAGACCACTGGAGGAGTTGACCAAGGTCCATGATAAACACTCCAATCTTAAAATGTCACTGGCTTTAAAACCACTAAGGTATTAAAGGAAAATGGTTTAGGAATGAAATCAAATAAAACCGTATGGTACCAGAAAGATTATAGTTAAAGGCCAATTTTGTTCAGTTAATCTACTATTTCTTCTATTCTATCATTTTTTTAGATCTAAGAGGTATTGAACAAGCTTGCAAACAAAGATTTTACCTTACATTTTTGTAAGTTAAAAGCCTGTACTTGAATGATCTAGATTAACAGTACAGGCTTAATCAGTTGTGCTTAATAGCTTAGTTTCTGTTTTATGCAAACTAGCATCCCAAAGGCATCAAGGATCGGGAAGAAGTTTGGAGTTACAGTTGTTTTTTCTTAGAGCCTTTTGGGCATACATAAGATCATCCGCTTGGCTAAAGACCTTAAAAGGCTCATGGCCAATAGCCATACCTACTGAGACCTCAAGCTTAGATCTTTTCAGGGTTTCAACTACTCTTTGCTCTAAAAGTTCCAGCTTTTCTGTGGGGGAGACTTCCATTACAGCTGCAAATTCATCGCCGCCAATTCTAGCCACCACAGCCTCATCTGGGAAAATCTCCTGAAGCTTTAGAGATAAATTTTTAATTAAAAGGTCTCCGGCAGCATGGCCTTGTGAATCATTAACTGACTTTAAATTATCTAAATCAAAGATAAAGATACCGATTCTACCGCCTATGGTTTGTAAGGTCTGGTCAAAATAAGCACGGTTATAAAGACCGGTTTGTGAGTCTCTTAAACTCAGATAGCTAAGCCTCTCTTTAAGTGCGGCTTTAGTTAAAGCCGCGCTAATGGCACCTGTAATTAGTTCGAGGATCTCTGTATCAGGTGGATAAAGAGCTGAAGCAAAGTAGGAGAGGATAATAAACCCTTTGGATATACGACTCTTTTGCATGGGAATAACTATCCGAAAAAGGTTGGTTAAAGGATGAAAGACAGTAGTGGATTCAAGATTCGAACAAAACTCGGTTGAGCAGTTCTCAAAGGTATCTTTCTCAAAATCCCCATGGATTTCGCTGTGATAAGATTTTTCATGAAAAGTAAAATAGGCTAAAGCTGAGTCGGCAGAAGTTATACCAAAAAGTTCCTTAAGAGCATAAGCTAAAAATTCTTCCACACTATCAGCTTCTCTAGACTGAATGCGATTTAGTAATTCGAGCTCGCGATTGCGTTTGCGAAGATTATTCTCTTGTAGGTTTTTAACGGTAACATCTTCTAAGAGAGCTAAAACCCCACTAATCTCGTTATCTTGCATAAAGGGGGCCAAAGTGATTCTTAGGATGATAAGTTCATACCTTTTTTCATAGGTATAGGCAATTCCGGTTTCTAAAATATATTGATAGAGTTTGTTCTCCCAAAGCCAATGTTTGCGCATATCCATGTCATCTGTTAAGGTAATCTGGGCATAATTCAACCCTGCTTTATTGGCGTGAAGTATTTTCCCTTTAAGATCAAAGGCAATTATACCTGAAGGAAGACTGGCAATTAATGAAGCAAATAGCTGATCGGCGAGCCTCGCCTCGGTTATATCTTTAGAAATTCCCAGTAATAGGGGCTCGTCTCCGTCTTTTTTGGTTACTTTAGTAAGGGTAGTCAGATAACTTCTTTTACCTAAAGGAGTTAAGAGTACTTCCTTATAAGTAGAGGGCTTTTCAGCTTTTAAGGCCTGTTGATATCTGCTTACCATCTCGGTATAGTTTTTAGGAAAAATATCGGAAACTGGTTTACCTATAACATCCTCTCTTTTTAAACCGGTAGATCTAAGCTGGGCATCATTTACGGTAAGATAGGTAAAGTTTTCTTTAGTATTGACCAGAAAGATAGCATCTGAGGCTTGGTCAAAAACTGTTTGATAAAGATTAAGGGAATCTTGGAGTTTATCTTCGGTCTGTTTTAATTTCGTGATATCGGAGATAAGTACAGCATAAAAAACTTTGTGCCACTCAAAAAAGGGTACAATAATACTTCTTAATAATATTTTCTCGTATATAAAATCTACAGTTGCTCTGTTTTTTTGCGTTAGCGAAAGAGTGAAATCTTTTTTGGTTTCTTCAGTCAGGAGGGTAAAGAAGCTAATATTTGTGAGCTCAAAACCAAATAATTCTACAGCCTTCTTGTTGGCAAAAAGCACAGTTCCTTTAGAAGAAAGGAGTAAAATTCCTTCCTGAGTATGAGCTAGAGCTAGCTTGGGCAGGTTTTTACTAACTCTTAGGCGCAACTTAGTGGCTAAAAGATATAATAGACCAAAGGAAAGGGCAAAAACAATGGCATTTATGATAAGATGATTGATAAGGGCACTTAGGGTTAAAAGCAGGCAACCTATTATAAAGTAAGCTATAGGTGCGAACATAACCAGTAAGAACAAGGTGACTAAACCAACTAAAAGTTGTAAGTACCAATATGGTAAAAAGCAGGCCAAAATCAAGATTATTATGGGGAAGAGATGTTTTAAATTTGTATCGCTATTCATAGGAGTTCACTCCAAAACTAATAGTGTTAAAAAGCCATACTAAAAAATTACTTCTTTAAAAATATAAGTTTTACCAAAATCAGCAGGGTTAAACGAATAGATAGAGAACTACCCTCATTTGAATGGATGATATTCGGGCTAATATTTCTAGCCTTTATTTTAGGAAGGAGAATCGTATCAATGAGCCAGCTAAAAGCAGCCATAATTGGCTGCGGTGGTGTGGCCAGAGTTCATGCCCACGCCATCAACGACAATACCGACGCCCAACTTGTGGCTACAGTTGACATTATAGGAGAAAGAGCTACTAAATATGCTCGCAAATATGGTCATAAGACTTGTAAGGCCTACACTGACTATAAAGAGATGCTAAAAGATCCCTCAATCGATGTAGTTCATATTTGTGGGCCGCACTATCTACATGCACCTATGGTAATTGATGCCATGAAAGCCGGCAAACATGTACTGGCTGAAAAACCCCTAGCTATTAGTTTGGAACAAGCCAACGAAATGATCGAGGTTAGTGAAAAGAGTGATAAAAACTTTGGTGTTATTTTACAAAACCGTTACAATTTAGCCAGTTGTGAGACCAAAAAGGTTATTAATGAAGGTAAAATTGGCAAAATCCTCGGTGCCAGAGCCTTTGTTACTTGGTATAGAACGAAAGAATACTATTTAGAGAGCAATTGGAAAGGTACTTGGGATAAAGAAGGCGGTGGAGTTTTAATCGACCAGGCTATCCATACATTAGATTTAATGCAGTGGTTTTTAGGCGAGGTAGATTGGGTGCAAGGTTCTTGGGCTAACCGTTTTCACCCCTATATTCAAGTAGAGGATGTGGCTGAGGCCCTAATTCAATTCCAAAGCGGTGCCCGGGGTATTTTATTTGCAACTAACTATTATACTTATGATTCTAACATAATTTTGGAGATTCATGGTGAAAATGGTAAAATATTTATCGAAAAAGATAAAGCTCGTATCGAAATCGGCAATGAATCATATGTAGTAGAAGAATCACAAGAAGTAAAAGAAGGCAAATCATATTGGGGTTCAAGCCATGCCACTCAGATAGCAGACTTTTATAACGATATTGACCTTGGTAAAAAACACTGGATTGGCGCCAGAGAGGCTAAAAAACCCTTAGATATCGTTTTAGCAATTTATAAATCACAAGGTAAAAAGGTGGAATTCCCTCTCTAAGTATTATTTTACTCATCTTAACTACTAATTTCGTACTTTTAGTTAACCCATTTCTTTTTAATAGTTAAAGCTGCTCATATGGGCAGCTTCTTGTTTATCTTCGCACCTATTATTGATAGAATCTAAAGTAGAAAATTCTAAAAGGGGTTGATACCATTTCATGGATAAAATATTTTGGCAAGACTATAAATCAGCATTTTTTCCGGTCCCGGTGGTTGTTGTTAGTGTAGAGGATTTAAAAGGACCCAACTTAATTACTCTAGGCTGGACTGGAATCCTGAATTCGGATCCTTTGATGGTAGGTATCTCGGTAAGGCCAAGCCGTTATAGCAGTGAACTACTGCATCAAAAGATGGTTTTTGGTCTGAATATACCTCAAAAAAGTTTAGCCTTCGGTGTGGATTACTGTGGTGTAGTTTCCGGCAGAGACGAGGATAAAGTAAATACGCTAAATTGGCAGGTATTTACAAGCCAAAACCTGGGGGTACCGCTTATTAAAGAAATGCCGATAAACGCTGAATGCGAGGTAAAACAGGTAATATCTCTGGGCTCACACGAACTATTTTTAGCTGAGGTAAAAGGTGTTTATGTGGCACCGGAATATCTAGATGAAAACAGGATTAACTGGGCTTGTTTAGAAGGTCTGGTCTATGCCTCAAAGAGCTATTGGGTGGTCAAAGAACCGATCTACAAGTCCGGGCAGTCTCTACAGGAGCTGAAGAAATGATTTTAGATTACCATCTGCATACAACAAGATGTAAACACGCTACAGGGACCATGGAAGAATATGTAGAACAAGGACTTAAAATGGGCCTTAAGGAGATAGGGTTTGCCGACCATCTGCCCTTAAGTCCTGCTCCCAAAGGGACCTGGTCTTGTGACTGGGCGATGCAAGATAAGGAACTGGAAGAATACGTTTGTGATGTAACAAAGCTACAAAAAGAATATCCAGAGATTAAAATAAAGCTGGGTATTGAAGCCGATTATTTTCCAGAGAGCATAGAAATGACCAAAACCCTTTTAGATAGTATTAGATGGGATTATATAATCGGTTCTGTACATCATATCGGCCCTTGGCCTATAGATTCTTCGCTTTATATAAGTGAATTTACAAAAAGAGATCTTTACAAAACCTATGAAACGTATTTTGAACTGGTGGCAGAAGCCGCAAAATCAGGTTTATATGATATCATGGGACACTTAGATGTTATTAAAAAGTATGGATTTAAACCCCAAAAAGACCTTGGCCCACTTTATAAAGACTTAGTCAATGAGCTCAAAGCCAGTGATATGGCTTTTGAAATTAATACCTCGGGACTTAGAAAACCCATAAAAGAAATTTATCCTGCTCCGGAATTATTAGAAGAACTACTCAAAGGAAACGTGCCTGTGACCCTAGGTTCAGATAGTCATGCCCCAAGTGAGGTAGGTAAAGACTTGGAGGTAGCCATTAAGTTCTTAAAAGAGTTAGGTGTCTCGAAAATAGCTTCATTTACAGGCCGAAAACGGCTCCTTATTCCTCTAGAATAACAAGCGAGGTGGTAGCGTGGATGTTAAGAGTTTTTTAAGAGAGATAACCGGTTCCAATTGGTACAAAGAGCAGATTCAGGCTATAAAAACCATACCATCTCGGCCACCCCAATACGAGGATAGTGATTTAGGTCCGATTTTAGAGCTGCTTCTTAAACGCAGTACAATAAAAAAACTCTATACCCACCAAGCCACAGCCTTAAAAATGTCCCGTGAAGGTAATAACTTAGTAGTTGTTTCCGGGACAGCAAGCGGCAAGACCCTTTGTTATAATCTGCCTGTTTTAGAGACGCTGCTTCAAGACCCCAAAGCCACTGCTTTATATATCTATCCCACCAAAGCTTTAGCTCAAGATCAGCAAAGAAAAATCCGTGAGCTTTGCCCGGATCTTATCTTGGGTACCTTTGATGGCGACACTCCGCCCAGTGAAAGAAAAAAGCTTAGAGATCGGGGCCGGATCTTGCTAACCAATCCCGACATGTTAAGTGGCTATATCTTGCCTCACCACGACTCGTTTAATAATTTTTTGAGTAATTTGCGCTTTGTAGTTTTAGATGAGGTTCATTCCTACAAGGGAGTCTTTGGTTCACATGTCTCCCTGGTTATCAGCCGACTAAAACGCTTGACGGAAAAATATAATACCAGACCTCAGTTTATTATGACTAGTGCGACCATTAAAAACCCAAAGGAACTAGCCGAATCATTAATTAAAGAATCGGTGGAAGTAGTGACTAATGACGGCGCTCCCAAGGGAAAAAAGATTTTTGTGCTTTGGAATCCACCTTATGATAAAAATACCGGCCAACGCTTAAGTGCCAATGTGGAAGCTAATCGTCTTTTTGTTAGTCTTATCAAACAAAGAATTAGAACCATCACCTTTGTAAGAGCCAGAGTAACCGCTGAGCTCCTTTACCGTTATGCCCTAGAGGAGTTAAGTGCTTATAACCTTGCGGATAAAATAAAGCCCTATCGAGGAGGTTACCTTCCTGAAGAGCGGCGAAAAATCGAATCAGCTCTTTTTGCCGGAGAACTCTTAGGAGTAACTTCAACCAACGCCCTAGAACTCGGTATTGATATCGGAGGTCTTGATGCTTGTATCATTGTAGGTTATCCGGGTTCTGTAGCCTCAACCTGGCAGCAAGCCGGCAGAGCCGGGCGGGGAAAAGAAGACTCCTTGGTTTTTTTAATTGCTAACTCCGATCCCATTGATCAATTTATAGTTCAACACCCCGACTACTTTTTTTCTAAACAGGCTGAGGAGGCAGTTATTGATCCGGACAATCCGTATATTTTGCTTCGAGAGCTAAGAGCTATGGCCTACGAATTACCATTAAAAAGAGATGAAATTATAAACTTAAGTGAAAATGCACCGGCAGTGACAGAACTTCTGGCAGAGAGTAACGACTTGGTTCCAAGAAGCAATCAGTTTTTCTGGATGGCCAAAGGTTATCCGGCCAAAGACATTAATCTTAGGAACATCTCGGAAAACACCTATTCCATTGTAGAAAAAATAGGTGCCAAAACAGAGGCCATTGGCAGCATAGACGAACTTTCTGCTTTTTCTCAACTGCATCCGGAAGCAGTTTACCTGCAAAGCGGCGATACTTATCTTGTGGAAGAGTTGGATCTTTTAGGTAAGATTGCTTATGTTAAGAGAGCTGATACGGATTATTTTACCCAGTCAATTACGGAAAGACGTGTCTTGGTACAAGAAGAGAAACTAGGAAGAAGCTGGCACAACTGTTACTTTGGTTTTGGAGATTTAGAAGTTACTTTTATAACCTATATGTTTCGTAAAATTAAATTTTATACTAAAGACTCCTTTGGTTTTGGCAGTATTAATTTGCCCCCATCAACCTTGGAGACTTGCGGTTTGTGGTTTGAACTTTCTCCTAAGGAAGTCTCGGTTGTCTTAAAATACAGTCGCGATCCCCGCGAGGGCCTTTTGGGTATTGGCAATGTACTGGCATCTTTGATGCCCCTTTACATTCTATCCGATCCAGGAGATGTAGGTTCGGCAGTAGACAGTTCCAATACCGGCAAACCCGCACTCTTTCTTTTTGATCGTTATCCGGGTGGTATCGGCATTGCTGAAAAGGCCTTTGCTTTAATGGAAGATATGCTTAGAAAAGCTTTGGAAGTTATTGAAGGTTGCAACTGTGAAAGAGGCTGCCCTTCTTGTGTCGGTGCTCCGAGGGCCAAACAAGATCTTTTAGATCCTGATGCCAGTCCCAGAGGCAAACTTCCCGATAAAGAGGCGGCACTGATTATTTTGCATAGCATATTAAATCTCGAAGAGTATGTACCTAAAGCTAGTGAAGACAAGATACCCTGGGAGGTTAAACCTCTACCTGTAAATACAGAAAACAGACTAAGGGAAATGCTAGGTAAATTGAAACATAAAAGGGAGGTCAAAAAATGAAGCGTGAAGATGTTTTTAAAAAAGCAGAAGAGTTAAATCAGATTTTAAAAACAAGTGATGAGTATAAAGCCTATGAAAAAGCTTATGCGAAGATTAAAGAACATGCTGCGGCTGGTTTTATGGTCAAAGATTTTCGTAAAAAGCAACTGGAAATTCAGAAAAAAGCCCTGGAAGGAGAAAACGTGGAAGCCGGTCTGGAAGAATTACGCAAACTCTGGGAAGTTGTGAGTATAAATCCCTATGTTAGAGAAGTAATTGAAGCTGAACTTCTCTTTGGTCAACTCTATGGTGAAGTAATGCAAGAAATCTCCAAAGGTATCGAGCTTTTAGAGAGTGGTATAGATAAGGAGAACATTAAGGATTGATAAAAAGCTCAATCAAAAAAGCTGAGAATGCAGTAATTGCAGGTAATGTCTCTTTAGCTGAGAATGTTAACATCTGGTATAACGCACTCATTAGAGGAGATCTCGCTTCAATTTATATTAGGTAGGGAAACTAATATCCAAGACATGGTTAGCCATGTGACTAAAGATATCCCGGTTAGAATTAGTTCACGAGTCACAGTTGGTCATGGAGCTATCCTACTCAGCTGTACGGTTTTGGATAATGCCCTTATTGGCATGGGAACTATAGTTTTAGATGGTGCCATAATCGGTTAGGGGGCAATGATTGGGGCCGGAGCTTTAGTAGGTCTAAATAAAATCATACCTCCGAGAACTTTGGTTTTGGGGGTACCAGGTAAAATAAGCAGAGAACTAACCGCGACAGAGTTAAAAGCCAATCAAAAAAATGTCAAACGAGTACTTAGAACTATCTAAGTCTTTGCCAAGCATTAAAGAGCAGTCTTAAGGCTGCTCTTTAATGTACTTAATTGCAAGGATAAAAAGGTAGAGAAAATTTAGTGAGGATAAAGAAGATATGAGTATTTCGGTAATTTCCGCCAAAACAATAGTTTCAGGTTATATAAAAGATGGCTGGTTTGGCGCAAATTATAATATGAATATTTATAAGGGATGCAGTCATGGTTTAATTTTTGTGATAGTCGTAGCGACTGCTATCGGGTAGAAAACTTTGATCTGGTAAGGGCTAAAGAAAACGCTCTGGCCCTTATGGAAAGAGATCTCAAATCCAAGCGCCGGATGGGGACTGTAATAACAGGCTCGATGAGTGATCCCATAATCCGTTGGAAAAGGAACTGGAATTGACAAGGATTGCGCTCAAACTCATAGATCGTTTTGGCTTTGGAATCTGTATTGATACTAAATCCGATCTGGTGTGCCGTAATGTGGACATACTATTAGAAAAAAAGCATTCACCTACGATAGTTGAGTTTACCATTACTACCGCCGATGATAAACTTAGCCAAAAGATAGAAAGCTATGTTAACCCGACAAGTGCTAGACTTGCGGCCATTAAAAAACTCACCCAAGCAGGGATTATGTGTGGTGTCTTACTCATTTCCATCTTGCCTTTTATAAACGACACCAAGGATAATATAATTCAAATTGTCTCTATGGCCAATAAAGCCGGGCAAGCTCGATCTATGCAGGTAATACTGATAAACATGGTTTTGGTGTTACCCTGGTCAAAATCAGAGGACTTATTTTTTTGATAAGCTAGATGACTTATTTCCGACCTTGATAAAACGCTATTTCAAGAATGTGGCTATAAATATGAATGCATATCTCCTAACAATGCAGTATTAACGGAGATTTTTATCTCCGAATGTAAAAGAAACGGTTTGCTATATGACATGAAGGAGATTGTAAATTTGCTATAAAAGGATACGACCAAGTTCAGTTTTCCTTGTTTTAAGCCTAGAATTAATTAATAAAAAGTCTACCCAAAAGTTTTATTTGAGCTTGGAAGTGGGGTAATAAACGAGCTTTGGCTTCAGTCAGCCTTTTTTCTTCTTCTGTTTTGCTTAAATTAGCTTTGGCTATGTTGTGTAAGAAAGCTTGCCATTTAGTTTGATTTTCATTGAGCCATTCTTTTTCCTGACCTAGTATATCCGCGATATAATTAAAGGCACGCTTTAAGGCTGTTTTATAAGTAAAATTTCTTTTTAGGCTAGGCCCTTTAGAGGTTTGTATTAAATCCTTTAAATCGGTAGAGATAAGAGTGCCGTCATAGAGATTTACCAAAAGAGAAAAATAAGGCCTAGGGCTATTTGGAGCAGGTGAAATTACCTGTAGATAGAGATAGAGATAAGGAACAAACGGCTTTAAAGAGTTTTTATCCAAGGAAAGGTAAGTGGTAATAAAGGCTCCTTTTTGAATGGAGCTTTCAAGTATTTGATAATAAAAGTTTGTTCCCGGATAAAAACCGATTACTTCGCCGCCAGCCTTTTCTTTGTTAAAAGTATAAGTAGCTTTTTTTAACTCTTGACCATCTAGCCATTTAGTAGTCAGATAATCGCCGTTTAAGTTTACCGGTAGGTTGAGATAATCCAGGTAATCTAAAAAAAATGCTTGCCATAACTCCATTAGCTGCTTAGCTCCTTTGCTGATGAATTCATCAGTTCAGAGAGAATATACTGGGTTAGATCTTCTCCTAGACATTCTTCTTCGAGAGTAAAAATATCGGTAAAAAGCTGCAGCTTCTTATATAAAAGCTCGAGAATGCGCTCTTCAATGGTATCCGCTGTAAAAAGGTTTAGCACCTGCACTTCTTTTTCTTGTCCTAATCTATGCAGACGGCCTATGCGTTGCTCAAGCTTCATCGGATTCCAGGGCAGGTCATAGTTGATTACGTTTTGGCAAAACTGTAAATTGAGTCCCTCACCACCTGATTCAGTAGCTAAAAGAACCTGCGCCTCGCGTCTGAAACGCTCTTTGGCCCATTCTTTTTTAGAGGTTGATAAGGTCCCGTCAAAGGTAACAAAACGGATTCCTCTTTTACTTAGTTCCGTGGCTAGATATCTTTGCGTAGCCAGATATTCGGTAAAAACCACTACTTTCTCGCTGAATTCAGGCAAGATTTCCAAAAGATATCTGGTTTTAGCATTGGTTTTTACTTTAACGCCCATGTGGACAATTTGGCCCAAGTCGGGGTTGGGAGATACACTGAGAAGTTTTTCTAAGGTCAAAAGAGCCGCAAAGACGCTGGAGCAGAGCTCTTTTTGAAGAGTGATCAGGGTAAGCTGATTACTGGGGTTTCTTCTTAAGGAGGTTAAGATATAGTCAGTCAAAGCTTGATAAAGAGCTTTTTCAGCTTCATCTTGCCGGCAACCACTATGACTGACTTTTCTTGGGGGCAGTTCTAGAGCAGCTTCTTTTTTTGTGGTTCTAATCAAAAATGGTTTGAGCGCCTCTTTGACAGTATCTAGGGAAGGATTATCACCAAGCTTATAACGCGTAGAAAAATCTCGCAAAGAACCCAAACTGCCCGGGGCTATAAGCTGTACTAAGTTAAATAGTTCTCTGAGGTTATTTTGCATAGGAGTGGCTGTAACCAAAAGGAGATGTCTTTTTTTTAGCTCAGAAACAAACCGGTGGGCTTGAGTTTTATGGTTTTTTAAATGATGTGCTTCATCTACAATCACTAAATCCCAATCTACTTCTTTGATTAACTCAGCATGGGGCTTTCTTTTTGCAGTAGAAAGGCTAGCCACCAGGATATGGCTGTTTTGCCAGTCAAAAATGGTGTGTTGCCTATAAACTTTCAGACCCAATTTCTGTCTTAATTCCCATTCCCACTGTCTTTCCAGGGCTGCCGGTGTTAAGATAAGGGCCTTGTTAATCAGTCCTCTTTCTAGGTATTCAAATAGTATTAAGCCAGCTTCAATAGTTTTGCCAAGACCTACTTCATCGGCTAAAATAGCCTGTCCATTCATTTCATCAATAACTCTTCTTACACATTCTATCTGGTGTATGTAGGGTATCAAACCAAGTTTCTTGAAGTTTTCAGACAGTTTATTTAAAGAGATTAACCCCAAACTATTTTCCTCGCTAGCTCTAAGCACAGCCAGGGCTTTTTGGGCTAGCTGGAAGAGTTTATAGTCTTGATTAGTGCGTGACATTTTTAGATAACGGATAATTTCATCCAGGGTCAAAGAGACTGTCACTGCCTCTTTTTCAACTCTAAGATATTTAGGTTTCGGTAAAGGTTGTCCCGGGAGAACAAAACTTATTTTAGGCAATAAAACCCCTCGTTTCAGGCTTTAAAAGCCGTCTAATAGCTAGATAGTTTCAATTACTGGCTTGAGTCTATAAACTACTTTTAAGTGTTGGTTTAGGATAAAAAAACACCTATCTATGGCCGATCGTTACTAGATTTTTGCGGGTATTTATAAGAGACAATTAGTTTTCTGCCTCTTGCCACCAGGTTTTGTTTACCAACAATTCGGTTATTAGTCTGCTCATTACTGGTTGATTTCATGTTGCAAGAGTAAAAAATGGCGACTATAAGCAAAGATTAAGCCTGGTAAAGCACTTTTTCTCCATCCCAAAACCAGTAAATCAGCCAAAGTTCATTTCAGTTTAATGCACATTGGTATTTTAATAGCAGGAATAAAACCAGATTAGCAGAAAATTTCCAGTGGGGGAAATAAATATAAGAAGGGGAAGATTATATGAGAAAAAAGACCTTAACCTTTATAACCATTCTTCTACTTGCTACAATCACAATGGCAGCTTCTTTAAATATGTGGGTTACCGGTTATTCCAACGAGGAAAAACGCATCCTTAAAGAGATTATAGAAGATGGTTTTACTAAACAAACAGGTTTGGATATCCAGCTTGAAACGATTTCTTGGAATGACTATGAAAAAAAGTTTATTCTTGCGGCAGTCACCGGGGATGGACCTGATATAGCTCATATGGGTGCTATTGTGGCACCACAGCTTGGTGTAAGAGGTGCTTTGGAGGATCTGACAAAGTATCCCGGTTATAAGGATCTGGAAGCAAAGACTTTCCCCGGTCTGGTAAAAGGCTGGCGTTATAGAACAGTTTCCTTTGGTGTTCCTTTTGGCACCTACCTTTATCCTATGTTTGTAAGAACTGATATTTTAGCAGCCAACGGTCTAAAGAACCCTGACAACTGGGATGAGTTTAGAAATATTATTCCCAAGCTTCAAGCTAAAGGGATGAACCTTTCTTTAGCTTGGGGACTATCAGGTAACATCTACTGTGATGCTTCAATGTTTATGTGGCAAAAAGGTGCCGACTGGTACAATGACGATCTGACTGCCTCAGCTTGGGATACTAAAGAAGGCATTGCTGGTTTTAAAGAATATATGGAGATGTATACAAAGTATAAATTAGAGCAAGAAACAGGCATCAGTGTTAGAGTAACCAGTTTTCGAACAGGGAAAGTACCGGTAATCTTTGGCAATATCTACAGTGATTATGGTATCTTTAACCTTACGGCTCCTGAGATCAAGGGCAAATGGGCTGTGGTAGTAGCTCCCGGTACCCTAAGAGATGGTGTCATGCACCGAGAAGTCTATGCCGGTCCTTCAACTCTGTCAATTATGGTTAGTTCCAAGAAGAAAAAAGAGGCCTGGCAGCTTATTCAGTTTTTGGCTAAACCGGAAACCCAAGCTAGATATGCTGAGCGCATAATGAACGAGATTCAGGGAACAACATTTGTACCAACCGATATAACTGCCTTTAGATCGCTACCTATTCCGGAAAAAGATCGCTTAGTCATAGAAGAACAGGCTAAACATGCCAAAACTCCACCTTTTTCTTTAGCTCCCAGGGAAATTTCTTACCGTCTGCTTGACTTTGCAGCTCATGAAGTCATCCAGCAAGGTAAAGACCCTGAAAAGGCGATGAGAGACGCTGCCAAACAGATGACTTCCGAATTACAGAAAAAGAATAAGGAATTCAAGCGGTATTTAGATAAACTATAAAAATAAGAGCAAATAAGGCCTTAATTGGCCTTATTTGCTCTCAAAGGAGGGTTAATATGCAGTATTTTGTCTGGTTAGTTTTAATTGTCCTAATGTTTTCACCAGCATCTTTAGCCAGAGAAGTAGTACCTAAAGTGGGTATTTATATGACTAAAGAAGAGATAGCAGAAGCTAGGATTCTTGCCCAAACCAGACCTTTTGCCAATACTGAAAAGAATAGGATTATGGCAAAAGCCAACGAGTGGCTCCATGTATCGGATGATTATATCAGAGAGATCATTCCCAAACCGGGTGCTATTTTTGCCTACGGCATAGCGGGGTGTCCGGACCACAATGTCAGTTGGGCCAATTTTGGTGGCAATAACATTGCTGATTTAAAAAGGCCTTTTATCTTAAGATGCCCTGCAGGTCATGATATAGATTTTAACAACCCTGACAGCAAGTATTACGACAGCGGCAATGGTGTTTGGATTAACAATGTGCGTTACTTTTTCAGGGGAGTGTACAATGCTTATGTTGTTAACACCTTTACCGGCTGGGGCAGTGATGAGGGAGTCTTGCACACTCTAGCCTATGCCTATGTCATAACCGGTGATGATATCTATGCCGAAAAAGCAGCCGTTATCTTTGATGCTCTGGCCTATCTTAGTCCTACCACAAAAGGACCAAGAGATTTTAACAGTAATGATAAGGCTATTACCGGGAGAATGCACTTTTTAACTTCGATTGTACATCGTTCCAAAGTACATTTTGCCCGCAGTTTTGATCTTCTTTATAACAATCCGGCTATGCAAAAAAAATCTTTTTATAATGATAAAACTATAGCTGAAAATGTGGCCTCAGGTCTATTGCTCGATTATATGTTTGCAGAGTTCGATCTGCGGGAGGGTAAACTGTCTACTCTACACAACCATGAGTCGGATGAATTAAGAGGGATGCTGGCAACCGGTCTGGTTTTAGGCATTCCCGAATATATTCGCTGGGGTCTACAAGGTGCAAGTTACTTTTTTGAAAACACTATTGATAAAGATGGTCTTTATTATGAAGGTTCTCCTGCTTACGCCAATTTTACCCAAAGAGTCTTTTCCGACATAGCCGAACTAGCTTACTACTATAATCCTGACAATTACGACTTAGATAATCTGCCGGCAAGAGTCAACTTTTATGATCATCCCAAACTGAGAGAGTTTTTCTATGGTCTAAGAGACAAACTGGATATCGCTGGGCATTATGCTAGTTTTGGGAATGCATCTTCTGATCGAAAAAGGATTGAAGTAGATTCTAGAAGACCTGATAAAGATGAAGTTTTATATGTTGATTTACTTTACCATCGCACCGAGATACCCGAGTTAAAAGAGAAGTATTATGAGAAACTTGTACAAATGACTCAAGGTGATCCCGATGCGTTTCGTTCCGGTGCTTGGGCACTTTTTCATATTAAACCGGAGACAGAAACTAAAAAGTCTCTGCTTAAAGAAGTAGACCAAGCTACCACTGCCTATTACTCAGGGCCAAGTCTGGCTATTTTAGGTTTAGGTGAAGGACGTTATAGAAGGGGTCTTTTAATGCGCGGTGGTCCGAATCTACCTCATTCACATGATGATGCTCTAGCACTTTATTACTATGATAAAGGCTATCTTCTTACTCAAGATAATGGTTATTACATCTTCGGTTCACCTCTACATTCTGGCTGGGGTTCTCAAGCTGTAAGTCACAATCTGGTGGTAGTAGATAACGATCGCTATCGCAATGGTTGGTATAAGAATACCCCAGGAGCTAATTTATATGGTTTTGCCGATTTGCCCGGCATAAAATATGTCCACCTAGATAACCCTAAACAGTTTTCGGCTTCAGCTTATATCAATGAGTATAGCAGACGCACAGCCCTAATTGAGCTAAACGCTACTGAAAGCTATGTTTTTGATGTCTTTACCGTAGAAGGCGGTAAGCGTCATGACTATGTTTTCCATACCGCAGCAATGATTCTAGAATCTGAGGTTAAATTTAATTCTCTACCCAATGTCTGGACTTTAGCCGGCTTAGATGATCCTTTGACCACCTATAATGAACCTGGTAAAAGCTGGGGCGAGCGCATCATGCCAGGAGATATGATTCGTGATTTAGGCCTAGCCTCAGAGGGTGTTAAATCGATGTACTGGAATCCCCCACCAGGTAATGGTTATGGCTTTATCTATCAACTGGAAAAAGGTGAGTTAGAAGGAGATAATATAGAGGCTCGTTTCAAAATATATGATGGTACCGACACAACTCTTACCAACAGACTCTTTTTCGATCAAAAAACAGAGTTATATAAGGGGTTGGGACCAAATCTAGCCGGGACCGAAAAATACCCCTACCTGATTTTGCGCAGTGAAAGCGAGAAGAAGCATGCCAGCAGAGTAATTTCCATCATGGATGCCTCATTTGGCCTCTCACCTATTTTGAGTGTAAACAGATTAGATTCCAATTCTTTTGTAATTCAGACCTTAGAAGGAGATAAACATTACATTTTACTAAACGGAGGCAGTGCTAATACTCCACTAGGCAGATTCAGTTCGGAAGCGGAGTTGGCTTTAGCAATTTTTAAAGGGGAAAACTTAGAAAGAGTAGCTGTTATAGGTCCTGGCAGTGCAATTTTGGCTGATATTCAACTAGACGCCAAAGAGACGGCAAGTGAGATTACCAAGGTAGATTGGACTAGATCGGAAGTGTCTATCCTTGGAGATATTGAAGTATCAAAAGGTGATATGGTTACCATAAATAATAGTCAATATAGCCGTAACAGTGCTTATTTGGTTAAGGATGTCAGAAAAGAGAAGGGTAAGACTATATTAGTTTTAGAAGGGTCTATGGTTTTGGCTAAAGGAACAGTGGCCAAAGGCACTAAAAATTTGAGTTTAAATGTACCCCTACCAACCGGCTTTTCGTATGAAAGTTCAACTAAATATCTTGACGGCAAGATCTTTGTTGGCGAAAGAACAGGAGAAAGCGAAACAATAAGGGCTCTGAGCGGATTTAAAAATCTTTCTTTAAGAAGCGCACTCTCCCTTGAAAGTGGAGACGAGTTTGCAATCTATGATGTCAAACCAGGGGATATTTTAAAAACATTACCAAATAAAGTTCTAAACAGATAAGAGCTGCCTTTGGGCAGCTCTTATCTGTTTCTTAGTTTAGAGATATCATTATTGAGGAAAGAGGCTAATTTGTAAAAGAGCAGACAAATATTTGGTTAGTTAATTTATAAAACAGCAATTGCCTTCATATTATCATTAAGAGATTGTTCTCCTAAGGAGGGGAAAAAGGGATGAAGCAGCTTCGGTTTATGGCTATTTTTGTCCTTTTGGCCTTAACTATTTTAGTAATTGAACCACCATTAGAACCGGAATACTTAGAATGTCTGGCAAGTTTTAATCAGATTATTGATATTAGCAATCTTCTAAAAGGTCAACCCAATATCGGTGCTTCAGCAGCTTTATTAATCGATCCGGCTAGTTTAACCATTCTTTACTCTAAAAAAGCTGAACAAGAAAGAGCTCCTGCTTCGACAACCAAGATCATGACCGCAATTCTCACCATTGAAAGGTGTTCTTTAACCGAGACAGTAAAGATCAGCAGGAAAGCAGCCCGGATCAACGGCTCTCAAGTAGGTCTCAAAGAAGGAGAAACTTATACGGTAGAAAAGCTCCTTTGGAGTTTAATGCTATTATCCGGCAATGATGCTGCTATTGCTCTGGCAGAGCATATTTCCGGTTCTGTAGAAGAATTTGCGAAATACATGAACGCCAGAGCCATCGAGCTTGGTTGTAAACACACTAATTTTACCAATCCCCATGGTTTATCTGAGCCCAACCATTATACCAGTGTCTATGATTTAGCGTTAATGGCAGTTCATGCTTTAAAATACCCCTTATTTCAAGAGATTGTAAGCAGTAAAGAAAAAGAGATTCCTTGGAGTCAGTCGTTTGATAAATATTTAAAAAACACCAATAAACTACTTTGGATCTTAGAAGGTGCAGACGGGGTTAAAACCGGTACAACCAATTTAGCGGGAGCCTGTTTGGTTTCTTCGGCTTCAAGGGAAGGAAGACAACTTATTGCTGTAGTTTTAAATAGCTCTAACCGTTGGGTGGAATCTGCCAGGCTCTTATTATGGGGCTTTGAAAAGACAGAGTGCCTGAAAGTAATTGAGGCTAAGGAGACAATTCCCGATATTTATGTGAAAGAAAGTAAAAATCTTGCTGTCGGTTATGTCGTAAAAGATGTTTATATCACTGTGCCAAGGGGTGTTAAACCTTATGTTAATTTAGCCTCGTATCTACTTAATGCCCCCCTGACAAAAGATCAGCTACTGGGTTTTTTAGAAACCGGTCCGACTAGCGAGACTGTAAAAAGACAACCGGTATATGCACTAGAGAGGGTTCAAAGACGAAGAAGAATTTTACGTTAAACAATTCTGGTCTGTTTTAACTACAAGCTTAGGCCTGCTTTTTGATATAATAAGTGTAGAAAACAAGTTAGATAGATAGGAGACTAAAAGAAGATATGCCAGAGAGAAAAACCGAACTTTTAGCACCAGCAGGAAGCATGGAAAGTTTGTATGCCGCTGTAGAAAGCGGTGCAGATGCGGTCTATGTGGGAGGGAAACTATTTAGTGCCAGAGCATCGGCAGCTAATTTTAGCAAGGAAGAACTGCAGGAAGCGGTTAATTTTTGCAAGTTAAATCAGGTTAAAATATATGTTACGGTTAATATCTTAATTAAAAACGATGAACTTTTTGAGGTGGCTAAGTTTCTCACCTTTTTACATCAAATCGGTGTAGATGGTGTCATTGTTCAAGATTTGGGGGTCTGGTTGTTAGCAGAAAATCTCCGAGGGCTAAAGAGGCATGCCTCAACTCAAATGACGATTCAAAACACCCCCGCAGTAGCGCTATTAAAAGAGGCTGGCGCAAACCGGGTTGTTCTAGCCAGAGAGCTAAGCCTATCTGAAGTGTCAGAGATTAAAACCAAAACCGGAGTTTCTCTGGAGGTCTTTGCCCATGGTGCTTTGTGTTTTAGTTATAGCGGACAGTGTTTAATGAGTAGTCTAATCGGAGAGCGAAGTGGTAATCGAGGTCGCTGTGCGCAACCTTGTCGTCTGAATTATACTCTTTTAGACCAAGCCGGGAAAACATATCCTTCAGACGGATCATATCTGCTTAGCACAAAAGATCTCCGCACTGGGCTTGATCTGGAAGAGTTGACACCGTTTGTAGATTCCTTAAAACTAGAAGGTAGGCTAAAAAAGCCGGAGTATGTAGCTACAATTACAAGGATCTATCGTCATTTAATTGACCAAACAATAAACAAGCAAGATGCTGAAACAAACCTTCGGGAAGTATTTAACCGTGATTTTACTAAAGGTTATCTGCTTAACGAAAGAGGCAGGCAAATAATGGGGCACCAAAGGCCAAATATGCGAGGCCTTTTTTTGGGGCGGGTAGAAAATGTTGCCAATGATTCGCTTACTCTTAAATTACATGAATCTCTCAAAAAAGGCGATGGTATTGAGGTTTGGGTTAGTGACGGAGGCAGAGTTGGCACTGTTGTTGGAGAGATTATCAGGGCAGGTCAAAAACTCGAAGAAGCCAAAGCCGGAGATTTAATCACCATACCTTTTAGAGGCAAAGTTTCTATTCAAGATAGGGTCTTTAAGACCAAAAGCAAAGAGCTTGTCTTATTAGCTCAAGCTACCTTTAAATCAAAAAAGGAGTTTCGAAAAAACCCCTTAGAATTTTATGTGCAAGCTAAAATCGGCTCAGAGTTTACCATCAAGGTTAAGGACATCCAGGGAAGTTATGGCCTAGGTCATAGCGGATTTCTCTGTGAGAAAGCTAATAAAAGACCTCTAACACCTGAGGTTATAAAAGAACAGCTAGACAGGCTGGGCAATACTCCCTATAGTTTAGCCAAACTTAATTTAAATTTAGATCCTCAGGTTATGGTGCCTTTTAGTGTAATCAATGAAACCAGAAGAAAAGCTCTCGATGATTTAAATGAGAAGATCATAAAAAAAGCCAGGCGAACTCCAATTAATATTAAGATACAAAAGCCTATGGAGGTAAAGAATAACAAACCAGAATTGATTGTAGAGGTTGCCTCAAGGGACCTTTTTAACAAAGCCTTAAAAGCTTCTCCAGATAAAATCTATCTATCCGGCGAGGGATTTCGAAAAAGCGGTTTTACTCCAAATCAATTGGAGGAGGCTCTTTATAGCTGTCGAGAAAATGAGATTCCCTGCTACTATGTTTTACCTAGAATCTTACATGATCAAGAACTACAAAGAGAGCAGGAGCTAGTCAACTTAGCTTTTGACGGTTTTGTCGTAGGTAATCTAGGTGCTTTTTCGCTTTTAAAAAAGGGTAGCAAGGTAGTAATCGACTGGGGTTTGAACATTACAAACTACTTATCGGCAGAGTTTTATCGACGTTATTTAGCTAATCTACAGCTGGAAAGATTTACAGCCTCATTAGAGTTAAAGAAAGAAGAACTAGAAAGTTTAGGTAGGATGTTACCACTTGAGGTGGTAGTGCATGGCAATCTCCCTTTAATGATAAGTGAAAACTGTATTATTGGCACAACAAGAGGCAGTGGAGTTTGTAGTAACTGTTCTGGCTATTGCCTAGAGAACAATTATTTGCTAAAAGACAGATTAGGTATAGATTTTCCCCTTTTAAGTGATGGGATGGGGAGAAGCCATATCTTTAATTCAAGGGATCTTTGTCTTATTGACGAAACAACTAACATTAAAGAATACGCTGCCACAAGACTGTTTTTTTTCCTCAATGACGAACCGGTTACGGAAATAATTGGTTGTTATCGAGATGCAATCCTGGGAAGAGATGTCTTTAATTTGAAAAAGCAATTAGAAAAGATCACCCCTCGTCCCTTTACAACCGGACATTATTTCAGGGGCGTGGAATAGGAGAGAAACGTACAATGGATGAAAGAACATTTAAGCTATTGGAATACTATAAGGTTAGGGAAGAGCTAGCTCAACATGCGTTATGTTCTCTGGGGAAAGAGTTGGCTTTAGAACTGGTACCTTTTGATAATCTTATGCGGGTAAAACATGAGTTAAGAGAGACTAAAGAAGCCTACACCCTGCTTAATCTGGCTAAAGAACCGCCTTTTGGTGGGATCAAGGATATTCGCACTGCGGTGTTAAGAGCTAGTAAGGGTGCGATTCTCGATGGTTTTGAACTATTAGCAATTGCCGATACTCTAAGAGCAACCCTTTATATGAGTCAGTATCTAGATGGCTGTAACTTACCCTGGTTATTGCAGCTTGGCTATCGCTTAGCCCCGCTTCCGGATTTGAAACGAGCAATAGAGGAGACTTTTGATGATCGTGGTGAAGTGGCAGATAATGCTTCTAAAGAACTTGAAAAGATTCGTAAAGCTCTGACAATAGCCGTAAACCGCCTGGAAGAGAAATTAAGTAGTATGATCCGCTCGGCTGAGGTCAGAAAGTATTTGCAGGATTCACTTATTACTCGCCGTGGTGATCGCTTGGTTATACCGGTTAAACAAGAATTTAGAGCACAGGTTCCCGGCATTGTGCATGATCAATCAGCAAGTGGCGCCACCCTCTTTATCGAGCCGGCTGCAGTGGTTGAATTAAATAATAATATAAAAATATTAAAGGAAAAAGAGATTGAAGAAGTTAGAAGAATTCTTAAAGAACTTTCTGACCAGGTAGGTTATAACAAAGATAAACTAATTCTTAATCTAGAAACTCTGGCCCGATTAGATTTTGCCTTTGCCAAGGCCAGATACGCGCTTTCGCTTAAGGCAACCGAACCGGAGATAAGTGCAGATGGTTATTTTCAGGTAACTAAAGCCAGACACCCTCTTTTAAAAGGTGATGTGGTGCCAATAGATTTTACGCTTGGCAAAAACTTTCATACTTTAATCATTACCGGACCTAATACAGGAGGTAAAACAGTAACCTTAAAAACCATTGGTCTTATTACTCTAATGGCCCAATCAGGACTTTATATCCCTGCTGAAGAAAGTTCCAAACTCTCTTTTTGCAAGGATGTTTATGCCGATATCGGTGATGAGCAAAGTATTGAACAAAGTCTTAGCACCTTTTCATCACATTTGATAAACATTATTGCTATTTTGCAAAAAGCCAATAATGAGACCTTAGTTTTACTCGACGAATTGGGTGCAGGAACAGATCCTCAGGAAGGCGCCGCTTTAGCTATGGCTATTTTAAACCATCTTCACCAAAAAAAGGTCTTGACGGTAGCGACCACCCACTATTCGGATCTTAAATCATATGCTTATTTAACCGAAGGTGTGGAGAATGCCTCGGTAGAGTTTAATCCCGAGACCTTAAGTCCGACATATCGGCTTTTAATAGGTATTCCAGGTAGAAGTAATGCTTTGAGTATTGCTCTTAGACTTGGACTTCCGGAAGAGATTGTCACTTTTGCCCGCTCGAAGTTGACTACCGAAAGCTTGGAAGCCGGAGTATTAATCGAACGTTTAGAAGAAAATCTTCGTTTTAGTGAACAAGACAGAGATGAAGCTCAAAAACTGAAATCAGAAGTTCAAAAACTGAAAGAAAAGTATGAAATTGAGCAGCTAGAACTAGAACAACAAAGGCAGGAACTGTTGCAGAAAAGTTCTCTGGCCGTGATTGAACAGCTGGAAAAAAACAAAAAAGAGATCGAACAATTAATCGCCAGTATTAGGAGTTCTAATTCCTTGAAAGAAGCTCAGGAATTAAGAAAGGTCCTGGAAGAAGAAGAAAATCTGCTTAAAAGACAAGCTATAGAGGCGGAAAAGAAGCGACGTGATATAAAACCAGTAAAAGATTTTCATATCGGACAAGAGGTTTTACTAAAACAATCCAATCTGCCGGCAGTGATCTTGAATATAGAAGGTAATAAAGCTATGGTTCAAGCTGGCATAATGAAAGTCAATGTTCCGCTTATTGATTTGGAACCAAATTATAAAGAGGCGAAGAAAAAAACCAAGGTGGTTCGTTATAAATCTGCTGCCCAAACTATCAGCACGGAGTTTAATGTTATTGGTAAGACAGTTGCCGAAGCTTTGGATGAGATTGATCTGTATCTTGATACGGCTTTTGTGGCGAGAATAGGTTCAATACGTATTGTCCATGGGAAGGGAACAGGTGCTTTAAGAAAAGGTGTTCAGGATTATTTAAAACAGCATCCTCATGTTAAAAGCTTTAGAGATGGTGGGCAGGGCGAGGGAGGCCTAGGTGCGACTGTAGTTGAATTAAATTAATATAAACCAGCTAAAGGAAGGAATTAATCCCCCCTTAGCTGGTCTTTAATTATTATTTTAAACAATTAAAAGGATATCAAACATTTATAACGTATTTTTTTTGAAGAGAAAAAATTATAGTACAAAAGTTATCTAAAAAATCATGCTAGAAATTTTGACATCTCATTCTGTTAGGTGCTTAGCAAAGAAACCGTAAAGGTCAAAATTATTTAAGGAACTTTATTAACTCTGGAGGTGCTTTGATGTCGAAAAAAAAGACACTAGTGGTATTTTTTTTACTACTTCTGCCTTTAGTGGTTAAGGCGTTTCCCCTAACTAATCAGGAAAAAATGGAGGACTGGCACTATTTTTTAGATCTGGTTAATAGAAACTATCCTTATTTTGGAGTGCAAAAACGTCTAAGCGGTACAGACTGGTCTAAAACAGTCCAAGAGATCGAAAAGACAGTTCTCGCCACTGATGACGATCTAAGTTTTTATAAAGCGATAGCATTGGCTGTTGGTTCACTTCAAAACGGACACACACATATAATAAGCCCCTCTTCATTTCCTAGCTATGCCGAATTTTATGCCAGAGAAAAAGTCTGGCGAGAGGCTTTTACAGCCGATGTTTACAAGGCGTATGAACACTGGCAAGAAGTGGTAGGAGAAAAAACAACCTACTTAAACTTTGAGATTAGCTATGTTGCGGGCAGCTATTATGTGACAAGAACCAATAATCCGGAGGTACCTCTTTTAAGTGAGGTGCTGGCTGTAAATGGGAAAGAAGTTAATCGTTATGTTAAAGAGGATATTAAAACAGTTCAAAAACTTTTTGATCCTATCAATAAAAAGCCATATATTAAGCGGTTTGTTTTTACCGGTGGAAAGGTAGAACTAACTCTAAAAACCGGAGAGACAACCAAAAAAGAGGTTGTTGATCTTTACACCCACACTCAACCAAAACCAAATGCCAGAGGGCAAACTTTGATGGAAGTTTTAGAAGAAAATCAAACCGCTTATGTCAAGATACCGTCATTTAGCAGTTCTTTAATGGCAGAGGATAGTAAAAAGCTCAGAGCCTTTTACACTGAGATTAAAGACTACCCTTATTTAATTATTGATATTAGGGGCAACGGTGGTGGTTCAGATTATTATTGGCAGAAGAATATCCTCGAACCGCTTCTAAAGCAAAAAATAACCGTTAATGCCTATATTATCCACCGCGAGGATCCTTTTGTAAAAAAGTTTTTTCAAGCCCGCTTAGGGCTGGGAAACTATTTTTTAAGACGCAGCAAGTTGGAATTAGAAAATTTTCCTGCTTTGCCACCTGAGGTTTTGACAGACGAATTTGCAGATCCGGTACAATTTAGTTATATTGTTTCTCCAAAACAGCCGGTAGGTTTTAGAGGTCAAGTCTTTTTACTCATAGATGAAGGCGTTTATTCAGCCGCCGAGACCTTTGCCCTGGTGGCCAAAGCTTCCGGGTTTGCTTATTTGGTTGGCACAAACACAGGGGGAGACGGTCTTGGCTTTGATCCGATCTTTTTTACCCTACCAAACAGTAAATTAGTTGTGCGAATGACGGCCAGTATGGGTTTAAATCCCGATGGTGTTGCTAATGAGGAATATCAGACTCAGCCGGATCTCTATGTAGAGAATACACCTGAATATTATGTTTATCGGAATAATGACATGGTTCTTTCTTCCTATGATAAACAGTTGCAGGAAGTAATTGAACTGATTAGAAATAACCATTCGGGCGGGGAAAAAACTACCGGACCGGTAAGCTTAAGTGCCGATATTTGGGGTCATTTGTTTTCCGGTGTACCCAGAAGTGTTGATGCCAGCTTAATGAAATATCAAGACCAAAAAATCTCTGAGGTGGTTATCTATGGCGCTTATGCCACAGATAAGGATAAATTAAAAAGGATCATCGATCTTACTCCCGGTCAAAAAGTTGATCTTGCTAAGTTAAGAATGATTGAAGATAAATTAAGAGCCACCGGTTCTTTTGCCCAAGTCGCCATAAATTGTGAAAATACTCCCTTGGGAGTCAGAGTAAAAATATTAATTAAAGAAGGCTTTCTCTTCTTTTTAGCTCCTTATGATGCTGGTTTTACCTTGATAGAGGATCTGACTAACAAAACTTTGACAGCTAAATTATTTAATCTGGGGGGAAAGTTAGTTAATGTTTCTTTATTAACTTCTTTACCAAAGGTAAATCGTTATGAATTACGTGTTAACTTTCCCATAATAATCGAACAAACTTTTCAAGAGCAGCTTATTTTAGGTGGCTATTTTCAGACTAGCAACTGCTTAAAAGGCGATGTGCTAAAAAGGTATCATCTCCAAAGGCAATTTATAGCTAGCAGCACTTCATTGGCCATTAATCCCGGTGGCAGACTTTTTCTAAACGCAGTCTGTTTTAACGATACTTTTACCTCTCCGCCGGCAGATAACTTTTATCAGGGTATGATCTATGAGTTTTCTCTGGGTCAAAATCAAATTCTAAGAAACTGTAATACCTCTCAGATTGCAATTACCTATAGCAGCAATGCTACTTTGGTTGTCACAGATACATTTAATCTCGGCTATAAATTAAACGGAGCTGTTAACTCAATTCTACCGGTAAATAAGTATTTCAAGTTAAGTTCATCTTTGCGAGGTGGTTGGGCCTATAAAGTTGCCAGCCAGAGACTTTTTACTGTTTCTAACCAAGCTTTGCCTTCTTACGCCGGCTACAGCCTTAAAAGCTATTTTAGTGCCCAGGCAGAAAGTACCTTTTATTTTGGTAATCTGGCTATTGTAGGCGGGGCACAAGGCTTAGCCGGTCAAGCCGATTTTCTAACTCCACAAAGCTCTTATTTTAGTGGCATCTATGGTATTTTAAGATACAGACTCCCAATCGGTGTTCCTTTAGAGTTTTTGGCAGCTTTTGAACCTCAAACTGGCCAGAGCAGGTTTTCATTTGGTTTTACCAATAGTTTTTAATAGTGAGAGGTTAAAAAACCTCTCTCGGAAAAATTATTTATTGGCAATGAGAAATTTAACAATATCGGTATAGACTTTATCAGGGATCTTAAAAGCTTCATTGAGTTTAAAATCAGGGTTATTTAAAGGTGAAGGGGTGAAGTAGTGACCAAGATAGGGATAGGTTAATACTTCAAGTGATGAGGCATTAAGCAGAGCATTTTTTAATTCTTGGGCATGATAGGGCAATACCTTTAGATCCGCTTCACCTTGTAAAATTAAAACCGGGCAGTTGATTTGTTTGGCATAAGATAGCGGTTCAATTGCCAGCAGTTGTTTGAGATAGGCACCACTAAAGCCAAGAGGAGTCGTTGGGGCACCTTTTTTGGCTAATTCTAAGCTTTTGTTGATAACTGTTAAAACATCATCAAGGTACTTCTGTTGTTCTAAAGAGAGCCCCGGCAGGCTTTTCTGAGTCGTTATTTGTTCTTGGAGAATATAAAAAACATTTCTACTAGGTGTTGCCAAAAGTAGGCAATAAGCGAGGTCCCTTTCTTGAGCTGCTAGGATTACACTAATAATACCTCCTTCACTATGACCAAGGATACCGATTTGATTAACATCAGGACGCTTATGTAAATAAGCAAGAGCTGCTTTAGCATCTGCAACTAGGGTTTGAAAGTCTTGGCTTAGATGATCTCCGGTACTCTTACCCATGCCTCTATCATCAAAACGCAGGGTGCCAAAGCCAATTTGAGTAAGATAATAACTTAAATGTTTAAAAAAACTATTGGTCATTTCCGGAGGCGAGTTATTATCGCGATCCTGGGGATATGATCCTGAAAGCAGAAGAATAACAGGAAAACCAGCGACATTTTCAGGGATATTTAATTCACCATGTAAGAGATCAGGTCCACGTTTTAAAACCACAGGTTCGGATTTGAAGCTTAGAGTTTGTGTCTCTCGGAAGACATTTTGCCAATCTTTATGCACAACATCAATGTTTTGTAAGGGAATAGTCAATCTAACAAGGTCGCTGTCGACAAAATAACCAATTAAAAACAATTGACCGATATTTACCTGTCTAACCTTTGTACCAAAAGGTCCGCTAGCCCAGGCACTATAAGTCGCCTGTACCATCCTTAGCTGCGAAGGAACAATAATTTGCGTGGGAGCATCTTTGAGCACATATGACCAAAGATAAAAGGTGTTATTTTCTACAGGATAAAATCCCAACCCCTTACCCCTGAAGCTTTGGCTTTGGTTGGCTACGGTAAAAGTAGCAGTGTCTTGTTTTATGGTACCTGTAATATTGACTGCGTTATTGATATTGGCACTATAACTAAAAGGTTTTCCATTTGTTAGGGATAAAGACTGTGAAAAGACTAGTTTTTGTCCGGAGACAGTTAGCTCAGTTTTAGTAGTAATAATATTATTAATGATAATAACTTCTTCTTTACCTAAAAGTGCTTCACCAGCAAAAATAAGATATTCGTCAGCAAAGCAGATGCTAGAGAATAAAAGGATTAAAAACAAATAAAACCTTTTCAAAAAAACCAACTCCTTTTCCTTATACTTCTACGCACTACCTCAAATAAAGTTTCTGAGAGGAGAATAAATATGTTCTACCTGGATAAATTTTACGAAAAGGCTCTTAAACTCAAAATCGAACTGGTTTACACAGAAAAAGGCCTTGTCTACCTAGGTATAGATGAGTTTGCTCCTCCAAGTTTTGTACCGGCAAAAAAAAGCTTAATACCATGTGCCTATCCACGTTTTCGCAAGGCTTGGCATGAATATTTTGCTGGCGAGGAAAGGGAGTTTAATTTTCCTTTAGATCTAAGAACAACCGATTTTAAGTTTAAGGTCTACCAACAGCTTTTACAGATCCCCTATGGACAAGTACGTACCTACAAGGATGTTGCTATAACCTTAGACAATCCGAATGGACAAAGAGCGATAGGCCAGGCTGTGGGAGATAATCCATTACCACTTGTTATTCCCTGTCATCGAGTAATTGCCAAAAAAGGTCTGGGTGGTTATAGTCTTGGTTTAGAATCAAAAAAACATTTATTAGAACTTGAACATAATTTTCTTAACAAAGGAAACAATAGTAAATAGTATCGCTACGAATTGAAAAAAAAGTAAAAAAGAATTGCATTTTACTTAAAAGTGTGGTATGTTTGTTGAAAGTTTAGTTTAGCCTAGATTAGTTTAGAGGAGTTGAGTTGAGATGAGTAGAGAAAAAGTATCTGTTTCTACCCAGGATTTAGCTTTGGCAGGATTAATGGTGGCAGTTGGTTTAGTCTTGCATTTTTTCCCACCTATATTAGGCGGCATGAAACCAGATTTTGCTCTGATTATGTTGACTTTGTTTGCGTTACTACGCAGAGACCGAAATATTACTTTTGCAACCGGGATTGCAACTGGTATTGTTACTGCATTAACCACATCTTTTCCCGGTGGTCAGATTCCCAATATCATTGACAAATTATTCACTGTATTAGCCTTATTGGGATTAACTATGTTACCCGCTGGTTACCTAAATACTATTATTACCAGTATTTTAGCTACCTTAATTAGTGGTACGGTATTTTTAACTTCCGCACTGTTAATTGTCGGTCTACCCGTTCCATTTAAATATCTATTTACTTCCGTGGTATTACCGGCGACAGCTATTAATACTGTTGTAGTAGTTTTGCTTTACCCTTTAGCATTAAAACTTGTAGGAAGGATGTCTCCTGTAAAAACTAAAGCTAAAACATCGTATTAAAAATAAGGCTGCTGATTATCAGCAGCCTTTTTTGTGTTTACTATGATGAGAACTATGGTCAGAGAAGATCTTTTAAGGCCTCCCAGTCTATGGTCTCCAAAATGGTATGAGCTCTTTGGTTATCTCCCCAAATGGTAACTATAATAGCCTGGACTGCTGTAGGGGGAATGTTTTTTTTGGGAATTAACTCCATGTACCGAGATCCGTTGTGATCTTCTTGTAGCATCCAGCCATCACCTAAGAAGACATTGGTATAACCTTCCTCCCAGGTTCCGTTTGACAGATAGTGTCCTTCTTGTCGATAAGCGCAAATACCAGCCATGGTCTGTTCTTCGGTAAAATCACTAAAAAAGTTGTTCCAGAAGATATTGACTTTAACTTTAACCGATAATTTCCAGTCATGAGGGCTTAGTTGGCGGCGTATCTTTTGTTCTTCTTCATCGGCACGTTTGCTTACTGCAGCAGTAGACTTAGGGTTAGACTCGAACTGTTCTTGGAGCTTAGTTATTTTAGCTGTAATAAGTTGGATCTTCTCCAGATCAAAAGTATTAATTGCTTCTTCAAGTTCACCCTCCAACATGGCTAATTCATTAAGAAGATCATCTATAAGTGAATCATCGCTTTCTTCCAACAGCAAAGGGAGGCACTCGTTTAGAGCTGCGACGATTTTATCATCAGCCTGTCTTTTTTTTAGGGTATCTTCCCATACGATTTGGTACTCAACAAAGAAAGGTTCGCTTGTTCGGGCATTGGTTACCGAATCAAGAGGTACACACTCCGTTTTATGAGTGATGGTAAAGCCCTCGAGGTCCGAGGGAATAGCTTGGGCCAGTGTCTCTATCACAAGTTGACAGAACTCTTGTTCTATTTTAGTAGCCGGCCGGAAAAGCTTTTCTAGGTCGTCATCACTCTCATCAGCCAATCCCATAAGGGAAAGGCTACCTATAGTGGTTAGCACTAGAAAAACCATAAAAACAGGTAACAGATATCGTCTTGACTCACCGGAGAAACATTTTTGGGCCAAGAAAATTACCTCCTGTTTGCAAAATACTTTAGTGCGCTATTCATCGTTTTTAAGCAGTTTCCTGCTTTGGACTTGGATGGGATAAGGGGAGAGCGTTCTTTCCCAATTCGAAGATCCAGACGGTAATTTTGAGTTTCCGAAGTTGTCCAAAGGAGGATAAGTTATGTTGATACCGCATCTTCATTTTGGCGGTAATTGCGCAGAAGCAATTATCCTATACGAGAAGGTTTTTCGTACTAAAACAGATACCATTATTTACAACCGTGATTATGCATCTGATAGCGAAGAATGTGAGAACAAAATTGCTCATGCTGTTATGAATATTCATGGTCAAAAGGTTTTTCAAAATGACCGCTTTGGCAAGACAGATAGATCAACCAATGTTGCACTTCATTTAATTGTGGAATTTAACAGTGTCATGGCACTTCTTGATTGCACGATGTATTAAAACACGGATGTACAAGTATCGACCCGCTGGAAGAATTACCATACAGCAAACTTACAGTACAGTTTATCGACATATTCGGCGTGTAATGGGGATTTATGGTGGATGAAAATGTAGTAAATGGGTACGATAAATTGCTGATCTTAAATAACAGTGAGTGGGATTTGGGTCGAGTGCAAAAGCGGTATATATTTCCACTTTCCGATTCGTGGCATAATATGGAAAATCGAAAAAAGGACTGTACTGGAGAATTGAGAAGTTCTTAAAGAAGCTTGAAAAATAATAGTTGTTTAGCACCATGTTTAACATGACGAAAAACGAAAGGAGTCCTAATGTATGAATCTTGAAATTAAGCCATTCACACCGGAGCTGGCAGACGATTACTATGATTTTCATGAAAATCGGGCGTTTGCAGACCACTTCGAATGGTCTCATTGCTATTGCCTTGCGTTCTGTATGCAAGAGATCGACGATAGGGAGATGACAGAGGAAATCAAGGCAAATGGCGGCGGGCGGGATGCGTTGCATCGTGCGCTAAAAACCAGAGCGGAGAAACACATAGCGGACAGAACGCTTAAAGGTTATGTAGCTTACTCTGATGACCTTCTGGTCGGCTGGTGCAACGCTAATGATAAAGCAGCCTATACCCGGTTAGATTTCAATGAAGAAGTGAGCAACTTTATCCGAAATGTCAGCAAAGGACGAGTAAAAGCAATTAATTGTTTTTGTATTGCGCCTGAATATCGTGGGAAAGGTGTGGCAACTGCTCTCTTAAAACGAGTTTGTGAAGATGCAAAGACCGATGGCTATACAGCTATTGAAGGATATCCGCGTCTGCATAATAAATTTGAACAATTTGATTATACCGGCCCAGCCAGGCTATATGAAAAAGCTGGATTTCTTAAAATTGCGGAACAAGGAAAGGTCATGGTTTTTCGTAAAGAGCTATAGGCGGAGATTTGAATGATTACACTGAAATCAATTAAACGTGAGATGTATGGGTAAAAAATGGCTGTTGCTGGGCGGTTCTTGTTACCATGAATTGGAAGCCATAGAAAATGCTTAAAAATCCATACAGTTTCTGCTTGAAAAGGCCAATCCATCCATCAAACGCCGTATAAAGAGCGAGATTCTGAATAACATCACGTGCCGCTAGACTCTTATATTTCTACAAGGAATAAACGGAGCAATGAAAATGGGGTTTAATGCTTTAATGGATAAGGTGTAGATCTTGATATGGTAAAATAAACATTCTTGGTATGCAATATGAGAAATTATAAAGAGCCCGGGAATCCCGGGCTTGTCTTGTATGGGTGATAGGTGATTAAAACTAAGAAAAAAAGAGATTTGGGTAGGAACTCTTTTGTTTCTATAATGTTATGGTTAGAGTTTCAGCCAGTTTATTAAAGCCTACTTGGTAAGCCAATTTTTGGGATGGGAAATTATTAATTGATGTTGACCACTGAGGACACTTGCCATGGCTAATTATTTGAGAAGCACACTTGATGGAAGCTGAAGAAGCATAACCTTTTCCTCTGAATTCAGATAGAGTATTTATGCCAATTTCCTGAACTTTATCTTGCATATAGGGCATATTGGGGCTATCGGTACAGCTGACAAGGATATTGTCGATAAAAACCCCACAACAGGTTTTAGATTCGATCATCCTGACGAAGTAATCGTACAACCAGGATAAATCTTTGCAGTTAGGGTTATTGGTTTTAAAGAAAGCAAGATAAGCTTGATAATCATCGAGTGTCAGTACCTTGGCAGAGTCTTGTATAACAGGAAGTTTGGAGAATACATACTTGATGTTATGGTTTGGTTGTTGGCCAAACAATGCAAAAAGCGAATCTTTTATACTATTGATGTCTTTACCGATTTTTAATGTTCTACCTAGCTTTTTAATATGGTCCTGCGTGTTTTTTCCATAAGATATAATTATCTTCGTGTCTTGATACCATAGAAATAGATCATATTGCCTTGTATATCCAAATAGGGTCTTATTTCGCTCCTCAGAATAGGTTGTTGCTATTTCATTATCGTTTACATAGGCAATGTCTATGCCCAGCCAGTGCGAATAATATTCTAAGGTAGTACTATAAAATCCATATTATTCTCCCGCTTTCATGAGGAATAGATCAACTTATATAATGAACTTTTAGAAACCAAGGTTAGAAGGAAAGCTTTCTTAGGCATCGAAAGGTCTAGCTTTGAAGTAAAACCAATAATTGCTCTAAGTAAGATAAATAGTCGTCTTCTATACCATTAACCGGTTCATTAAGTTTGTGGGCTAAGGCTTTAATCCGGGGTAATTCTTTTTCAAGCTCAGTTTTTACCTGGGTTAAACCGGTTTTAAGATTTTGTTTACTATCGGGAGGAAGGGCATTAAGATCCAGATCTTGCTTTAGGATAAGCAGGGAACAGTTACACTTTAAGCGCAGATAAAAAAGCAGTTCTTTTTCAGATAACTCAAATTCTAAAAGGAGAATTTCAATCATCTCTAGAGCCGAATGGGTGTCTTTGTCTTCTAAAGCTTTCAAAGCTACAACTTTGATAAAGTCTTCGACATAAGCTTCTTTAGCTTGTGGCTTAGTTAAACTGCGGAGTCTGGCCATGGCCAGAGACAACTTACCTTCAGCCAGAGCCAAATCCACGCCAAAATCTTCTAGCTCTTCATATTCAATAGCCGCACTGACCCATAACTCTTCAGCTAAATCAAAATCTTTATGCAAGACTAAATGTGAGAGATAAAGTTTCATTATCTCAGGCTGAGTAGTCATAAAATGAACTTTGAGATCATTTTGCACACTTTCATGAGCAGCAAAATAGGTACGCAGATGTTCATAAATTGCAATTCTTTCTACATCTCTTAGGTCTTCTTGTAGTTTATCTTGCCAGTATCTTTGGGGAGTTTCTCTCTCACCTAGAGCCTCCAGACAAAGAATCAGATTAAAGGTAGTATAAGGATCGACAGGTGCTGATTCCAAGATTGTTTTAGCTGTTTTAAAATCATTTATAAAAAAGGCAACAAGAGCTCTGCAATGAGGTATATTAACTAGTGGATTTCCCTCAAGAAGGGATTCAAAAAGACCAGTTGGTATTGGCTTTTCAAAATTTCGGGGCAAGAGATAAGGGGTTTCAAGAGCATACAGAGCTCTGGTTAGGGGATTTTCTAACTCTTCGATCTCAGATAAAATCTTAGGTGGTGCGGTTTTAGAAAGCCGGTGGATAAAGAAAGGGTTATCTTTTTTCATTTTCTCACCCTGGCAAATTTACGTTTGCCAACCTGAAGTACCATACCGTCTTCAAGGGGTAGTTCATAGTCCGTATCGGTAATTTTTTCGTTATTTAGTTTAACGCCACCTTGTGCAATCATACGTCTGGCTTCGGAATTAGAGTTTACCAAGCCACAATCAACCAGGAGTTTGACAATCCAAACTTTAGCTTCAGAAATAGTAAATTCAGGGATATCTTCAGGGAACCCACCGGCTTTGAAGACATGTTCAAACTCTTCTCTGGCTTTTTTGGCCGCATCCTCACCGTGGTATTGGCTGACAATTTGCATCGCCAAAAGGCTTTTTGCTTGCTTTGGATGTAGTAAATTACTCTGAAGACCTGTTTTAATTTCGTCGATTTTTGCTTTATCCATGTTTGTTACCAATTCAAAGTAGGTAAGCATCAGTTCATCAGCTAAAGACATAATCTTACCATACATATTGTTGGGCTCATCGGTAATGCCGATATAGTTATGCAAGCTCTTACTCATTTTATTGACACCGTCAAGGCCAACTAAAAGGGGCAGACACATAGCAATTTGAGCCTCTTGAGAGGCATCTTTTTGGAGATCGCGTCCCAAAAGGATATTAAAGATCTGATCAGTCCCACCAAGCTCGACATCAGCTTTTATCTGTACCGAGTCGGTTGCTTGCATCAAAGGATAAATAAACTCCAAAATACTGATGGGTTGATTGTTAGAGTAGCGTTTGGCAAAATCATCTCTTTCTAACATCCGGGCTACAGTTAACTTTGAGGTCATATTAGCAACATCGGAGAAGGTCATCTTGCTAAACCAATCACCATTAAATACAATTTCGGTTTGTTTCGGGATTAGAATATTAAAGACCTGATCCTGATAGGTTTTAGCGTTAGCTAAAACTTCTTCATGAGTTAGGCGTGGTCTGGTTGCTGATCTACCTGAGGGATCACCAATCATGGCAGTGTAATCTCCAATGATTAAAACTGCAGTATGACCAAGATCTTGGAACTGGCGTAGTTTTTGTAAGGGCACGGTATGGCCTAGATGGATATCTGAACTTGTGGGATCAACCCCTAGTTTTATTCTAAGAGGTGTGTTGGTCACCACTGATTTTTCCAGTTTTTTTAGCAGTTCCTCTTCAGATACTATTTGGGTTACGCCTCTCTTCAAGAGTCTAAGTTGTTCTTTTGCAACTAACAAAATGCATTCCTCCTTCAATAAAAAAGAAACCGTCCCCAAAGGGACGGCTAGTTACCGTGGTACCACCCTAATTGCCTAAACGGCCACTTAGTCCTAATAACGGCAGGTTCCCGAAGAAGGCTACTGATTTCACCATCTTAGCTCAAGGCTGTATTTCATCTGTTTTGGCTACTGATTTACACCACCTATCAGCTCTCTAAAAGTCCAAAAACAGATTACTTGTCCTGTCATAGCTTTTCTTAATTATTATCTTAGTCAAAATACGAACCTTAGTCAAGGATTTCAACAATTATAATTGGATTTTTGTTAAATATCACACCTTAAAATGATTTATGGCTGAAGTTATAGAAACTCTTAGCTTTTAATATCTCTGGTTCGATCTTTAGTTTGTCTTCATTTTTCGGCTTGTTTTGCAAGAAGGCGGTGACACTTTCCGCTAGCAATTTTTCGTATTCCCGATTAATACTAGCCACTTGACCTAATATCTTAATGGCAGTAACATAGTCCTGCAAGTGCCAAAAATTTCGATACCAATTAAGGCCCGTTTTTGTAAGAAGTCTGGCAGCTTCTCGGGCCGGTTTGGAATTAGTAAAACGTCTGTTGAGATTATGAAAGTAGGTTGTAGCATTAGTAAAATCAGTTTCGGCCAGACAGATCCGTAGGATATAAAACTGGAGATCTAGATTGTCAGGATGTTCTTGGGCTGCTTTTTGCCAAACATTTTCAGCCAAAGACAGCTTTTGCTCTTTGGTGAGTATTTCCAGCACTTCCCAATAGGTATTAGAGTCAATAGCTTTTTTTGTTAGGAGTAGATCAGCTATTTCTTCCCTATTCAGGCTGAAAGTTTGGTAACATAGACCTAGTTCAATGTAGTCTAAAAGAGGTAAGGAGTTTTTTAAATAGGCCGAAGCTTTTTCAATTTGAGCTAATTTAGTGAAGGTAAGGGCTAAATTAAAGTGGAGATGACGATCGGTAAGTAAAGACACCTCGGCTTTTAGAAAATTCTCCAGCGCCAAGTTAAACTCTCCCCGGTAATAATAGGCTGTGCCGGAGAGCATGTTTTGCCAGGGCAGCTCACTTTCTACAGGCTTAAACTTACCATGTAAATTATCTAAAATCAGTTTAGACTCGTCCAGACAGTTAATTTCAGCTATAGTCCAGTTTTCAGGCAGATAGAAAGGAGTTATAATATTTAATTTGGCTCTTAAAATATTATTTCGTAGAATAGTTACAGCCTCAAAATAATGATTAGCATTTGTTTGTTGGTAACTTTTCAGAGCATAAGCAGTTTCGATCTCAGTTAAACTAGCTGATTTTAATAGACCCAAATGCTGATAAGCATTTTTAACCATCTTTTCACTCTCCTTAAACAACTTTATCTCAACAAGGATTTCCTGGTTTTGATTGCGAATCACTAAGTTAAGAGGCTCCTGAGGAAGGTGTATGTTATGACTCAAAAACCTAAAAAAGGTCTGTTACTTCGCATCATATTAGTAATAGTGCTGTTAATTTTATGTATTCTAGGCGGAGTAGCTGCAACCCTTGTGGCAAGTGTTCTAAAAACAATCCCCAACCTTGAGGATATTAAATTTGATCCCAAGTTAGCTACTTCCATTTACGATCGCAACGGAAAACTGATTCAAAGATTATTTACCGAAAACCGTATCTGGGTCTCTTTAAATGAAATTCCCGATGAGTTAGAACATGCCATTGTAGCCATTGAAGATCATAAGTTTTATAATCATCACGGTGTAGATCCGGTAGCTATTGTTAGATCAATATTACTAAATATTAAAAACAGAAGTCTTACGGCCTATGGTGGCAGTACCATCACCCAACAGTTGGCAAAAAACGCTTTTTTAACCCAAGATAAAAAACTTATCCGTAAAATTAAAGAAGCTATCTGGGCCATTCAAATCGAAAGAGGTTATACCAAGGATGAAATCTTGGAGACCTACCTTAATGTGATCTGGTTTGGCCATGGAGCACATGGTGTGGAGGCAGCTTCCCAGGTTTATTTTGGTAAACAAGTTAAGGAATTAAATCTAGAAGAGATAGCTTTAATTGCCGGTGTAACCAACAACCCAGGTCTTTTTTCACCCAGATATAATATGGAAGCAGCCAAAAAAAGAAGAGACTTAGTTCTAAGACGAATGGCTGAAGAGGGTTATATTACTCAGGAGGTCTACGAAAAGACAAAAGAAAAGCCAATTGTGCTTAAAGACAAAAGCACTGGCAATACTAAAACAGCTTCATACTTTGTCGATCTTGTATTGCAATATTTGCTTGATAAATTTGACTCCGACAAAGTGTATGGCGGGGGTTTAAAAGTCTATACTACACTCGATCTGGATAGACAAAAAATTGCTGAAAAAACGCTTTTGAATAATCTCCCTAAAGGTAGCGTGGATAAAAACGGGCTGACTCAACCGCAAGCAGGGTTAATATCCCTAGATCCTAAAACAGGTGAGATACTGGTTATGGTAGGAGGCAGAGGAGAAGATAAGTTAAATCGAACTCACCAAACTTATCGTCAACCTGGTTCGGCATTTAAGCCTTTCATCTATGCTACAGCTCTCTCCCAAGGCTATACGCCGGTACAGATTTTTATAGACGAGCCTATTGAATACAAAACACCAACCGGAGAACTATGGTCGGTTCGTAACTATCACCGTGACTACAAAGGACCTATGTCTTTGAGATATGCTCTGGAGATGTCGATAAACACTGTTGCTGTAAAACTCTTAGATAAAGTAGGCATAGACAATGTTTGCAACACAATTAAAAATGTTGGAATCACTAGTTTGGTAGTCTCCGGAGCAAAAAACGATAAGGGGCTTGCTCCTTTAGCTTTAGGTGCTCTAACCAAAGGTGTCTCACTTTTACAAATGGCTTCGGCTTATGGGGTTTTTGCCAATCAGGGTATCTACTGCGAACCTTACTTTATAACCAAAATCGAAGAACCAAACGGTAAAGTTGTAGAAAAGAATTATGCCAAACCCCGCACCGTAATGGATGAAAAAGTAGCCTATATGCTGACAGATATGTTAAAAGGAGTTGTCTCAAGTGGTACTGCCAAGCAGGCCAATATAGCCAGGCCTCAAGCCGGTAAGACAGGTACTACCGACAACTATCAGGATGCTTGGTATGTTGGCTATATTCCCGAGATGGTCACAGCCATTTGGGTTGGTGAGGACTTACCTCATGAGATGATTTACAATGATGTTCGCTATGGCAGTTGGGACTGTGCACGAATCTGGGGGTATTATATGAAACAGGTGGTAGAAGGGATTGAACCGACTGATTTTGTAAGACCAGATGGTCTGGTTGATTTCAAAGTTTGTACCGAATCAGGTTTGATTGCCGCAAGTTACTGCCCACAAGATAAGGTTGCCGAAGAGATCTTTATCAAGGGAACAGAACCCAAAGTGGTTTGTACTCTTCACGAACCAAAAACACAATCTAAAGATCGCAATATGATTCCTCTTGATGATTGGCAAGAAGATGAAGATACAGGTTCTAACTTTATCAGTAATATCTTTGGTATCTTTGGTTCTAAATCCAACAAGCCACAAACTAAGGAAGAAGAAATTGAAACCGAAACCGAAACCGAAACCGAATCTACTCCGGCTCCTAGTGAAACACTCAGTAGTGGAGATGATCCTGATTATATAGTTACAGTTGAGATCTGTCCGGAATCAAACAAAGTTGCTACACCAGCCTGTCCTCAATCTAAGTTGATTAAAGTAAAATATCTAAAAGGTGCTGAGCCTACGGAAGAATGTGATATTCATGGTGGCTGGCAATAAGCATAAAGCTTAGACTTTAACCTCAGTTTCGTGTACAATTAGATTATATTTAGCAAAGGCTTTTTTGGGCCTTTGCTTCTCAATGTATTCACATTTTTAGCAAATATAGATTAATTGTTTTGGGTTGGAAGGAGACGAATATTTGTGAGCGAAGTAAGAGTTCGTTTTGCTCCCTCGCCTACAGGGGATCCGCATGTAGGAAACATCCGTACTGCTCTTTTTAACTACCTCTATGCCAGACATACAGGTGGTAAATTTATTATTCGTATTGAAGATACCGATCAAGTAAGGATGAAAGAAGGCAGTGACCAGGCTATTTTTGATAGTTTGCGTTGGCTTGGTATAACTTGGGACGAAGGGCCGGATATAGGAGGAGATTATGCACCATACCGGCAGTCCGAAAGACTAGAACTTTATAATAAACACGCCCTTGAACTGGTGGAAAAAGACCTGGCCTACTACTGCTTTTGCAGCAGTGAAAGATTGGATAAAATGCGTCAAGTTCAGGAAGCAGCTAAAAAGGCGCCTATGTATGATCGCAAATGCCTGAGTCTAACTACTGAAGAAATCAAGGCCAAAATAGCTGCGGGAGAGCCATATGTAATTAGACTTAAAGTGCCAAGAGAAGGAGAAACTGAATTCAATGATCTGATTCGGGGCAGAGTGGTCTTTGAAAATAGTGTCATTGACGATCAGGTTTTACTAAAAAGCGATGGTTTCCCAACTTACCATCTTGCCTGTATTGTTGACGATCATTATATGAAAATAACCCATGTTATTAGAGCTGAAGAGTGGATTTCAAGCACACCAAAACATATCATCCTCTACAACGCCTTTGGCTGGCTGCCACCTAAGTTTGCTCATGCACCAATGGTTCTAGCTCCCGACAGGAGCAAACTCAGTAAACGCCACGGAGCGACAGGAGTCAAGCAGTTTGAAAGCCTGGGCTACCTACCGGAAGCATTGGTAAATTTCCTGGCCTTTTTAGGTTGGGCCCCTCAGGATGAAAGAGAAATATTCTCACTGGAGGAGTTAGCCAAAGAGTTCGAGCTAGAAAGAGTGAATAAAGCCGGTGCCGTCTTTGATATGAACAAACTTGATTGGTACAACGGCTATTATATCAGGCATATTTCTACAGCCGAATTAGCAGAAAGAGTTCTGCCTATTTTAGAAAAAGCAAACATTAAAGTTGAGTTTAGTGACTATCTTGTCCAAGCTACTGCTTTGGTTCAAGAGAGAATGAAATCTTTAAAAGAAGCTCCGGAACTACTTGATTTCTTCTTTAGGGAGCCTGAATATGAAAAGGAATTGCTTATTCCTAAGAAAAGCGATGTAGAAACAACCAAAAAAGCGTTAATTAAATGCCGTGAGGTACTTAATGAACTTCAAGTATGGGAACATGATGCTTTAGAAGCAACTTTAAGAAAAGCAGCGACCGAAATAGGTTTAAAAGCCGGACAGATTCTTTGGCCATTAAGATCGGCTCTTACCGGAAAATCAGCTTCGCCCGGTGCTTTTGAAGTTACTTTGGTTTTAGGCAAAGAAGTTGTCCTAAAACGTCTTGATAAAGCCTTAGAAAAACTCTCTTCATAAAAGGGAGCCTTAAGGCTCCCTTTTATGTCTAACAATTTCAAGCAACTTATTTTTATTATTTAGTGAAGGATCTTCTCTAACCAGAAAGGCCAGTTCCGAAAGGATTTGGCCGACAAGGGGACCTGCACCTAAAATGTCAGCTACATCTTTACCCGAAACGTCCAGATCATCTATGGTAATGGGTTGAGAAATAAGATTAGCGGCTTGAGGCTTTTGGTTTCGAAAAGCGAGCCAGTCATCCAAATGATCTCTGCCAATATTAAAGCAAAGATGGCGTAGTTCAGCCATGCTTTGAGGTAGAGGATAATCGGTTAGAATCTTATCAATAGCAGCCCAGATTTTTTTAGGAAGGATCAGCCAGTTTTTAAACCAGGGGTTGGCCTTTATAAGACAACTAAGTCTCAACTCCAGTTTCAGAGGAATATCAGTAAGTGAGAAAAGGTTAAATTCCTCTTGAAAAGCTTTAGGAGAGATCAAGGCTAGTTTACAGAGAGCATTTTCCGGAGCAGTTCCCAGCAAAAGTTTGTTTATCTCTAAAGTTAGGCGTTCTTTACTGATAAGTCTAAGCAGAGAAGCCGACTTCTCCAAACCCAAAAGGGTAGCATGATCTATTTGCCAACCACAGCCTAAGGTCGAGAGAAATCTAAGGGCTCTTAAAATCCTTAGAGCATCTTCTTTAAATCTTTCGTCTGGAGAACCAACCGCTTTAATTAATTTGTTTTCCAGATCGGCTCTGCCGTTTAAGGGATCGATAAGGCCTTCTTTTATGGAATAAGCCATGGCATTTATCGTAAAGTCTCGACGAGCAAGGTCGTCATTAATATCAGTGGTAAAGGTTACCTCTAATGGGTGTCTACTATCGCGATAGAGGCTCTCTTTTCTAAAAGTAGTAACTTCAACCGGTCTTTCACTTAATACAGTTACAGTCCCAAAAATAATTCCGGTTAAAGCAGTATGTGGGAAAAGTTTAATTACCTCTTCCGGTAAAGCTTTAGTTGCTATATCATAATCAAAGGGAGTTTTACCAAGTAAGTAATCACGTACTGAACCACCTACTACATAACTTTGGAAACCAGCATTTTCCAAAGTCTCTAATATGCCGCTGATATATTTTGGTAGTTGCATAATAAACCCCAGCTTTTCTTAAGAGATATTTCTAGGAGGAATTGTTCCATGTTAATACAGATTCGTGACTGGTTTATAACAATATTTGAAGCTATCCTGCTAACGATTTTTCTAATTGTTTTTGTTGCCCAGTCATTTCTGGTAGAAGGATATTCCATGGAACCTACCCTTCATAACGGCGAGCGTGTAATGGTAGAGAAAATAACGTATCATTTACGCAAACCCAAAAGAGGTGAAATCGTCATTGTTAAGAATCCGCTGGACAAAAGAGACAAATATATAAAAAGAGTTGTGGGTCTCCCAGGTGATTTAATCGAAATAAACAAAGGTTCGGTCTACATTAACGGTATTTTACTGGAAGAAGATTATATTGCCGAACCGGTAGCATTTTGGTACAGCCACGAGTACTTAGTTCCCGAAGGACATGTCTTTGTCTTGGGAGATAACCGCAATCATAGCGATGATAGCAGGCGGATTGGGCCTATACCTTACAAAAATGTCCTCGGTAGGGTGGTGGCTGTTTATTGGCCCCTTAAAAACTTTGAAGTTCTAAAGCAACCGACTGTAATGGCTAATTTCGAAGCAAAGCTTATTAATATGATTTTATAAAACAGTTAAAAAGGGAGGTTAAACTCCCTTTTTAACTGTTTTTTGCTTTATAGGTAGGTAATTCAAAAAGGCTTTTCAGCACTAAAGTAGCTGCACCCACAACACCAGCTGAGGCTCCTAAATTAGAAGCAACAACCTTAAAGTCTTGGCGGTGTCCTTCAATTGAGCATTCTTTGATAGCCTCAATCAGCTTTTTTGAGACAACATCGTTAGGAGGACAGATGAGGCCTCCTAAAATAACCAGACTTGGGTTGAGGAGATTTACCGAGGAGATGATGCCTCGGGAAACATTAAAGATCATCTCATCTAAAAGCTTTTTACAAAGGGGATCTCCTTCTAAGGCTGCACTAATAAAAGCTTCAAGGGAAAGATTCTCTAAGGTCATATCGGTAGGTTCGCCATTTGCTATGGCTTCTTTTATTTTAAGCAGCACATGGGTGCCATCGGCTATAGGTCCAAGACATCCTACAAGCCCACAACTGCATTGTAGACCGCTAGAAGAGATGCTCATATGACCTAACTCACCGGCATTGCCATAAGCTCCTCTGTAGAGGGTACCATCGATGATTAGACCAGCACCTAAACCATACCCTAAATAAACATAGAGAACGTGACGTTGTTTTTCACTAAAGCCAAACCAGGTTTCACCTAGGGCCATGGCATTAACATCATTTTCAACAGCAAAAGTGAATTGATCTTTATATCTTTCAAGAAGAGGTGTTAGATCTAGTCGATTCCATTGATCACCAAGGAGGTATCTTGTCTGGTTTCCCTCAACAAGGCCTAAAATACCAATACCGGCTCCGACTAAAGAGTGAGAAAGGTTGCTCTCTTCTAAGTATTTTAATGTATATTCAATGCCGGTAATAGTTTTACTTAGAACTTCCTGTGAATCTGCAAGATTGGCCTGTACTTTGTAAGTAGTTAGAGGTTGTCCAACTAAATTAACCGGAGCAATCATTATACCATCATGATTTATTGTTATACCCAAGCCAATCCGTCCGTTGGGAATGAGTTCTAAGAGAATAGGTTTGCGTCCTGCAGCTGATTTACCCAAACCAATCTCGCGGACCAATCCATTTTCGATTAGCTCAGCTACAAGGCTAGAGACAGTAGTAGGTGAGAGATTGGTTTTAGCAGTGAGATTGGCACGTGAGACTCCGGGATTGCGTCTGATTAGCTTTAAAAGCAAAGAGAGGTTCCACTCTTTCATCAGTTGGAGGTTCGCTGTTCTAAATTCCAAGAGATCACCGTCTTTCACACAATTTTAAACATTCCAGATCTTGCTATTTAATTCTCGTATGAGCTGAATTATCCTCTCTATAACAGTCTTTGATTATAACAAAAGGGAGTCTGTGTTAAAGAGTAGAAGCTAGTAAGAAGATAATTGATAAAGTATGGAGTTGAAATAGATGGCTGAAACTTATCGTTCGGTAGCCAAGGAGGAAAAAATAGAGTTTAGTGAGAAAAGATCGCGTTTTATCGGCCATGTTGCACCGGTCCAATCTCCAGAAGAAGCGACAGCATTTTTAGAGAAGATTATTCAAGAACATCCCCAGGCTACGCACAATGTCTGGGCCTACCGTTTAGGGATATATGGACAACAGCAAAGGTTCTCCGATGCAGGTGAGCCTTCACAAACAGCCGGCATGCCGACTTTAGATGTGATCATAAAACAAGATATTACACAATTAATAATTGTTACTACCCGCTATTTTGGAGGTATTCTTCTCGGGGCAGGTGGCTTGGTTAGAGCCTATAGCAAAGCGGCGGCGGAAGTTGTTTTAGCAGCAGGGATTGTTACTTATGCTCTAAAAGAAAAATATCGCCTCACCATTGGGTATAGTGAGTGGGGTATTTTTAAAAACCAGTGTGAAAAGAGAAACTGGCTTTTAGAGGAGATTGTATATTTGGAAAAAGTAAATTTGGCTGTAATTATTCCGGCAGCTGCTAAAGATGAATTAACAGCCATGGCCCAAAATATTACCGGTGGTAGTGTAGCTTTAGAATATCTTACAAGTCTGTATCTGCCAATAAATTAAAAAATTTAAGACTGATAGCATCTAAGATAAGTTTTTCGACCCTAACTAAGAATCAGAAGACTTTGCTTGCATTTTTCTGCGAAGAGAAGGACTTTTAAAACTGATTTTTGCAAGGCTTCACTTAAGATTATTTCAACCTTTCAGCATCAGCTAATAAAAGCCTTAAGAAATGCAAATTTATAGGTTCTCGAATTCGATAATAGCGACAAAACTTTATAAAAAATATTTGCAGTTTATTTAGCCTTATTAATAATCTTGTAGTCTGTTTATTCATCTAAACCTCAGAGATTTCTGCTCAAAAATACCAACTCGATTCTTTTCGAGAAGTCTAATAGAAATAATCTAAAGAAATGCCATTTAATTCATAGTGTATTTTTGAATGCCAAATAGCCGTTATAGAGATCGATAGAACTAGCCGGACCGGCAAAAGCGCTGCTTGAGGCTGGATTCATTAGGCCTAGATATTGATAAGTGATTATTTTACTCACATAAGGAGAAACTGCTTTGATTTGTTGAATTAATCTTTCTGGTTTTGCAGGAAGGGCATTAGAAGCATAAGGAGTAGTTTCAAATCTAAAGGCTTCTACATTGGCCCAAAGCTCTACGCCTGCTTGGGCGTGAGCTTTACCCAGGTCGGCAAATATCTGCGGGAGCTCTTCAGTAGAGGTTTTGAAAACACCGACTTCATCCTGGTAGGCTACAATATCAGCTCCTAAATTTTTAAGCTGGTCAATGAATCTATCGTCGGCTTTGGCTGTACGAGTACCATAGGGACTTATTAAAATAGGCATTTTACTAAGGGGTTTTAAGATATTTTGACAGTTGCCGACATACTTTTCGTAGCGAGGATTAAAATAAGCAGGTATGTGCCCTTCTTCAGGTAAATACCAACCATAAAAACTGGAATAATGGCCATATTTATCCAAGAGTTCTTCAGCTATCGATTTAGTTAGGGCAAAATCTTTTGGGTCCATGGCGGCAATACTATGCTCATTAAAAAAACCCAAACCTATAAAGACTCGCATCTTATATTTTGAGGCCTCATCCAATACTGCCAAAAGGGGATCGGAAGCATTAATTACCTCATTTTGGGGGATAAACCTAGTTGGAAAAAAGGCTTTTCCTTTTAGGGTGATACTAGTAACAATAATTGTATCTAGCCCTAAGTCAGCCATTTCTCTGACTTTAATACGCCAGTTCTCATTTTGGAAACTACGGCAATCTTCGCGCCAAATAGCCAGGGGATTATGGTGATAAAATTCCATAAAACTACCGGTTATTGGTTTTAACCTCATATAGATATAACACCTTCTTCTCCAAATATTTTTCAATTGGGAAAAACTTAGGGAAGATAAAAGGTGGGTTAAGAGCTATGATTTATCTTAACTATAGTTATATTTAAAAAGGCAACCCCCAGATAAAATCGAGGTTGTTGCCTTGTTAAGTGATAATAGAAATAGATGCAGTAGCCAAGACCGTAGAACAGCAGTTTCAGGACAAATACGCTATATAGTTGTCTTTTATGCATACCAGGGAAAAACATCTAAATAGTTAAGGGTAACCTGTAGGATAGAAAAAACAAAAACCAGGGTCAGAAAGTGATTTTCCCAAAAGCGATCACTTTTTGTAATAAGATTAAAAAAGAAGTTTTTACTCAATTCAGGTGCAAGTAGAGTAATCACTCTGAAGGGAAAAGAAACTGCGGTATAAAGATATAGGAAGGTCCCCAGAAAGCTATAATGCAAAGCCTTTTTTAGATCTAAAGAACTCATATATAGAAAAGACCTTGTACCTCCACATAATGGGCATCTGTATTTGCCATGGGTAAGAGTTCTAAGCCGGCCAAGAATATAAGATAGGTCTTTGGCTAAAGCAGTGTGCTGTAAAAAGTTGGTATATAATAGGGCCCCGACAACAATACCAAGGGTAGTTAAAACGAGAGCTACATTTTTTCGGTCTGATTGTATCTTGCTTAGAAAGAAGCGAGGTATTAGATCAAGCAAAGATATAACCTCCTAAAAGAACTCCCATTGTCCTACAGGGTGGCCATCCAAAAGTTTTTTGCCAATAGCATTGGCATCGATCATGGACAGGATATTTACAGCCAAAGTTAGGCCTCCATAGGAAAACAGTCCTAAAAAGAGAGCCACAAGGATAATTACTAGTCCTTTGGTTACCTGTCCGAGATAGATCTGACCGCCTCCCGACAATAAACAGCTGAGCAAAACAGCTGTACCCGGGCTTTTGGGAGGCTTTGTCGGATAAACCAAATTAGTAGAAGAACCAAAGGCATAACCCTGGTTAGCTTGTAAAAGTCTGCTGCCACAGCTAGTGCAAATCTCCTGGTTTTCCCTGGTCGGAGCACCACACTCCTGGCAGAAGTTGGTCCCATTAAGAGGCCTTACGCCACAACTCACACAGATTTCAGCTTTAGGATTTAGTGCTGTACCACAAGTTCTGCAATGCATAAAAAACACTCCTTAACAAGGTGTTTAGGATCTAACTAACAGTACCTCTGGAGACAAACAGAAACATTAGAAATAAGGATAGATGTGGTAAGTGTTGACTCTAAAAAAGCCTATGATAAAAACAACGATCAAAATGAGGATAATTAACTCTCTAATAATACCTAGGACTAAAAGACTGATTCCCTGGGAGCGACGCGCGGGGTTTGATAGACTAACAACTCCCATAATGATGCCAAAAAAGGGTATCAAGATAGTTCCGGCAATTAACAAAAACATGGCCAACCCCGTCCAGGCACTGTTAATAGAGCGAGGTTTATAAAATTCTGGGAAGCTATAGCCACACTTAATACAAATAACTGCTTTGGCTAGAGCCTGATGGCCACAGTTAGGGCAGTATTTTATCTGGTTATGGTAAGAGGTATCAGGTGTAGAGTCAAGGTTTTCGGCGGACATCTTTATCCCTCACTTTACTAGCGTTAATTTCCGGCAGAATTCGGGTCTTTTCACCCAGCCTATTTTACCTATTCGCAAAACGGAGATGTTTTCCTCTAAAGCCGGAGCAGCTTTTTAGTAATAAGGAGTCTCCAGAGAAAGGATTCAGGTTCTCAATCAAGAAAATACAGAATTGCATTTCAGGTTAAGTGGGTTTTATAGGGGGGGGGTTGGCTTTGTTTAACTTTAGCGATAAAACCAATTTTCTTTGGAGTCTGGCCGATTTACTGCGAGATCATTTCAAACGCAGCAAATATCAGGATGTTATCTTACCATTTACTGTTTTAAGAAGAATTGATTGTGTTTTAGAACCTACTAAAGAAAAAGTTTTAACAACTTATTCTCAATTTGAAAAAGGAACAAATCGCCTCGAACAATATCTTTGCCAAGCTTCAGGTTATGCCTTCTATAATATATCTCCCTATACATTCAAAAAACTCATAGAGGAACCGGGAAATCTAGCTGAGAATTTAAATGCATATATAGATGGTTTTAGCTTGAATATGCGAGAAATTCTGGCAAAATATGATTTTAAAAACACCATATTAAAGCTAGATAAAGCAGGCTTACTTTTTTTAATAATGGATAAGTTTTACAATCTTGATTTGCACCCGGAAAGAGTAAGCAACATTGAAATGGGTTATATCTTTGAAGATTTAATAAGAAGATTCAATGAAGCCCTAAATGAAAACCCGGGTGAACATTTTACCCCAAGAGAAGTTATTCGTTTAATGTTTTCTCTGCTAATAGAACCCGATAAAAAAGAGATTCTAAAAGAGGGCATGGTTTGTTCCATATATGATCCTTGTTGCGGTAGCGGTGGTATGTTAACAACGGCGAAAAACATGCTCTCGGAGTTAAACAAAACCGCCACTATCGATCTTTTCGGCCAAGAAGTTAACCCAGAAACCTTTGCAGTATGTAAATCAGATCTTTATCTAAAAAGTGCAAATGGCAAAGATGCTGAAAATATCTATTTTGGCAGCACTTTATCAGATGATAAATTAAAAGGCAAGACTTTTGACTATATGCTGGCCAATCCTCCCTACGGCAAGGAATGGAAGACAGATGAAGAAGCGGTTAAAGCTGAATATTTAAAAGGTTTTGCCGGTAGATTTCAAGCAGGTTACCCCCGAATTAACGATGGCCAACTGCTTTTTTTGCAACATATGCTATCTAAAATGAAACCCCTTGCCGAAGGTGGCAGCCGCATGGCCATTATTACAAACGGTTCGCCCCTATTTACCGGAGATGCCGGTAGTGGTGAAAGCGAAATTAGACGCTGGATCATTGAAAATGACTGGCTAGAGGCCATAATTGCCTTACCGGAGCAACTTTTTTATAATACAGCCATTGCCACCTATATCTGGATACTGACCAATAAAAAAGTAACAAAACGCCAAGGCAAAGTGCAACTTATTAATGCCCAAGACTTCTTTTCACCAATAAAAAAGAGTCTCGGTAATAAAAGAAGAGAGATCACAGCTACACATTTGACTGAGATCCTTTCACTCTACAGAGCCTTTACAGAAGGAAAATACTGTAAAATATTTAATAACAGCGATCTTGGTTATCGGAAAATAACTATTGAAAGACCTCTGCGACTTAACTATCAAGCCTCTTCGCAGAGAATAGATAGTTTGCGAGAAAAAAGAGTCTTCCAAAATTTAGCAAAAACTAAAAAGCAAACTTCTCAGGCAGAATCCGAAGGACGCAGACTGCAGAGTTCCATTCTTAAAGTTCTAAATAGCTTGCCCGATGAAAAGTTTACTGAGAGGAAAAAATTTGAAAAACTAGTTAAGACAGCCCTACGCGGTGCGGGTATAAAGATAAATGCCACCATATTTAGAACGATCATTAATTCTTTAGCTCAAAAAGATGCTTTCGCACCCCCTGTAAGTGATGCCAAAGGTAATCTTCAAGCAGATCCAAAGCTTAGGGATACGGAAAATGTGCCTCTTCAAGAGGATGTCTATGAGTATTTTAATAATGAAGTAAAACCCCGAGTGCAAGATTCCTGGCTTAATGAAAATTTTCGTGATGGCCAAGATAATCAAATAGGCAAAGTAGGTTATGAAATCAACTTCAATCGCTATTTTTATGAATATAAAGTACCACGACCTCTTAAGGAGGTAGAAGCTGAGCTCTATCAGCTGGAAGAAGAGATCTTAAAGCTTTTTCACGAGTTGACTAGTTAGTGTTTGATGGATTCTAAAAAGCATTTCCTGTATCCTACTTTGGGTTAACAGATTAAAAAGCCTCTCATTGGAGAGGCTTAGCGAATATTTCTTTATTTTAAAATCGATTATTTGGTTGATTACAGATACCTACTATTAAAACTCACCGCTGCCAATAAAATGAAAAGTTGTATCTTTGGGTATTTTAAAGACCAGCATAATGGTATCTTCGGTAATCTGTGCTCTAGTGACAATCTCAGGCGCTTTTTTAAGGTTGGGAAAGAGGATCTGCTTTAATTCAAAGTTTTCTTGTTCAACCCTTCGTAGTTTCATTTTTAATTCTCTTGTTATGGCTAGGTATTCCGGTAAATCCACAGCTTCTACAACACTTGGTTCAGGCAGTTCAATTTTGGTATAAATCACATAGCTGTTTGGGATTCGGCGGGCACGTGACGGGAGTTTTTTAATTTTTTCGTCTTCTTCCAAAGCTTTAACTGCTTTAAAAATAGCTCCTTTCGATAAACCGGATAGTTTAGCTAAATCGTCGTAGGTTATTTGAATTTTAGTATTACCTATTAACATAGCTCTTTGAATCATCACATCAAGTACTCTTTCTTTAGTTCGATCAGAAACTATTTGCACCCATTCTTTGTTCTCTTTAGACATAACCTTTCTTCCTTTCGGTAGTTTTTTGCAAAATTATAAGAGTAATATATAATATGCTTCGTCTTTTTAAAATATTGCTGCTTATAAGTTAGAGTGTTCAATTTAATAGTAATATCATAAGAAAAGCCGGTTTCTAAACCAATAACTCAAAAGACAAATAAAAAGCTGCTGGCTTTAACGTGAAATTCTGATTCGGTTAAGAGCAGAGTTTAGTTGGTTAGCTATGGTCAGCTATCGGCAGTAAGTTTAAAATTAACTTGCAGTTAATAAGTTGGGTGTGTATAATGGTAAAGGTGTTTATAAGTTAGGTGCCAAGGGAAATTGCTTGACGTAGATCTTGGCTGAGGCTATAATTAGTAAGTGAAAATCTGTCTTTTAGCAATGTTATTTTGTGGTTGTAAGGTTTTTGGCGTTGCCAGCTGAAGCAGTTAAATGGCGAGGTGACTGGATCTATGCGTGAACTCAAGATTAGTGTTGCTAATCTTCAGTCTGGTGATATTAAATCATTTCATTTCTATGTCCCTCAAAAATCCTGGCAGTTAAAAGAAGAGAATGTTGAAGTTTTAGAGCCATTGGATATCGATGGAACAGTTACACATGCCGGAGACTTTTATGTATTAAAAGCTAAAGTAAAAACAAGGTTAAAGATGCAGTGTACTCGTTGCCTAACTGACTTTGAGGAAAACTATGTTTGTGATATAGAAGAGGAGCTTAAAAAAGCTGAAAATGAGGATGTTTTTGCAGGTTTATCTTTTGATGACGATCTCTATTCCACTTTCAGCGGTCAAGAGATCGATTTAGAACAAATAGTTAAAGAGCATATGGTTCTAAGCCTGCCGATTCAAAGACTTTGCCGAGAGGATTGTTTAGGGATCTGTTCTATTTGCGGACAAGATCGTAATAAAAAATATTGCGATTGTGTAGAAGAAAAAGTAGATCCAAGACTACAGGCATTAGAGCAATTACTTAAAAAGGAAAACTAGTTCCAGGAGGTGTAGACAATGGCAGTACCAAAGAGAAGAGTTTCAACAACACGAAAAGCAAAAAGACGTACAAACTGGAAATTAAACAAACCAACAATCAATTTTTGTCCTAGTTGTGGAGGTCCAAGAGAACCTCACCATGCCTGTACAGCATGTGGCACATATAAAAGCAAGTCTGTTAAGACTAGTAAATAAACAGTCATACACCGAGCATAACGCTCGGTTTTTTTATCTATAATTAAAAAGGGATTTAAGTTATTAAGAATAAAAATAAGAATAATAGGCCGGACTAGTTGATTTATTTATAAATTGCACGAGGAGGAAATATAATGTTTGATTTTATAGAAGGAATTTGTGATTGGCTTGAACCCTACATCATTAAGGTTTTATATTTAGCCAGCTTTATTTCTTTAATTTTGGCCTTAGTTGGTGCAGTTACGGCGGCTTCAAATAGTCGTTTATTTATGAAAGCGATAGTTTTTATCCTGACTCTAATTCAGGGTATTTTTGGGGCGGCTACTTTTTTAATTGCAGCGATAGTTATCCAGAAAGTATTTGCCATATATAAGCTACTGCAAGAGAATAAGGCCGAAAATGAGGTGTTACCTGAAAAAATATTCGGGGAAACTCGTTAGTTACAAAAAGAATTTTCCTTTTTAAGCAGGCTGGAAGCATTTTGCTTTTTAGCCTGCTTTATAATTAAGAGCTTGGATTCTCAAAGCAGTTAAGATTAGCAAATTGATATAAATTAAAGACATGAAGAACTTGCCTTGTGTAAACATATCAGCTATACTAATAACTAGGTACTAATACGTGGTAATGAATTATTTAAGAGGAGGGATAATATGGGTAGACTACTTAAAAAAGAGCGCCAATCTCTTCTGTTAGAAAAGATTAAGGAAGACCCTTTTCTAACAGATGAGATACTTTCGGCAAAGTTTAAGGTCTCAATCCAAACTATTCGGCTCGATCGTTTAGAGCTTGGTATTCCCGAGGTTAGGCAAAGGACGAAAAAGCTCGCCCAAAAAGCCTATTCGCAAGTGAGATCTTTAAAAAGCAGAGAAATCATCGGAGAATTAGTCGATCTTAATCTCGGCGAAGATGGGATTAGTCTGTTAGAAGCCGTTGAGGAGATGGCTCTTAGCAATACAGGTGTTATCAGAGGGCATTTTATTTTTGCTCAGGCTAATTCACTAGCAGTTTCTTTAATCGACAGTAGAATTGTTTTAACAGGTTCAGCCAATGTTCGCTATCATCGTCCGGTTAAAGTTGGTGAAAGATTAATAGCCAAGGCTAAGGTTAGAGAGAAGAAAAAAAACCGCTACCTTGTTGATGTTGAAACCCGTATTGAAGATGAAAAGGTTTTTAGTGGCGAGTTTATTGTCTTTTCCCTCTCAGCCAACGAAACGGAGGTAGAACAATGAAGATTGCCATAGATGCCATGGGCGGAGATTATGCTCCTAAGGCAACTGTTACTGGAGCTCTCCTGGCTCGTAAGCTTTGGGGGATAGAAAGCATTTTAGTTGGCGATGAAAAGAAAATCAAACCTCTCCTTTTTGAGGCCAAAGAAGAAATGGAGATAGTTTCGGCAACTGAGAGTATTGGCTTTGACGAACATCCCCTAAAGGCTATTAGACAAAAAAAAGATGCCTCGATTATTGTGGCAGCAAAACTGGTGAAATCAGGCCAGGCAAACGCTTTAGTTGCAGCTGGCAGTACCGGTGCAGCTATGGCTGCAAGTCTTTTAACCTATGGCCGTCTCAAAGGGATTGACAGACCGGCTATAGCTTTTCCCATACCTACCCTAAAAGGGATGAGTCTGGTTTTAGATGGCGGAGCAAACCCTGAGGCTGGTTCGCAAAATCTGGTAGATTTTGCTTTACTAGGCAGCATCTATATGGAAAAAGTTATAGGGGTTAATAGTCCGCAAGTAGCACTTCTTAACATAGGAGCAGAGGAGATTAAGGGAACTCCAGAAGTGATTGAAGCTTACCAATTATTAAAAAAGAGTGATCTCAACTTTAAAGGTAATATTGAAGCTCGAGATATCACCGCAGGCAATGCGGATGTGATAGTCTGCTCTGGTTTTGTCGGCAATATTGTACTTAAATATACTGAAGGCTTAGCAGCCGGGCTTTTTTCGCTGGTTAAAGAAGCTATGCTTTCTAACCTAAAGGGTAAAATTGGTGGCTTATTAGTAAAAGGTAACTTAAAAACGCTTAAAACACGTCTGGATTATTCAGAATATGGAGGGGCACCTCTGTTGGGCCTTAAAAACCTTACCTTGATTAGTCATGGCAGTTCGGATGCTAAAGCTATTGCTAATGCTGTGCATGTTGCCCACGCTGCATCTGAGAAAAGGATAGTGGAAATAACTAAAGAAACATTGGAAAAGAGGGCAAGTACATGAAGGGATCCTCTATAGGTATTCTTGGGCTGGGGGCCTATGTACCAAAACGAGTTCTTACCAATCTGGATTTAGAAAAGATGGTAGATACATCAGACGAATGGATTGTAACAAGAACAGGAATTAAACAAAGACATCTGGCCTCTCCCGGCGAAGCATCTTCCGATTTAGGTGCTAAAGCCGCTAAAAAAGCTTTAGAGGATGCTAAGCTAAAACCAGAGGAGATTGATGCTATTGTTACAGCAACTTTAAGCCCGGATCATATATTTCCTTCTACAGCCTGCCTTATTCAAGGAGAGTTAGGAGCAGAAAATGCCGCTGCTTTTGACTTAGGTGCCGGTTGTTCCGGTTTTATCTATGCTTGCACGGTAGCTTATGGATTAGTTACGGCTGGGTTTGAAAAAGTTTTGGTAATAGGTACCGAGACCATTAGCCGCTTTATTGATTGGCAAGAAAGAAGCACTTGTGTTCTTTTTGGTGATGCCGCAGGGGCGGCTGTAATCGGACGAGTTAAAACAGGTGGCATCTATGGCTGGGATCTAGGTGCCGATGGCAAAGGTCACGATCTATTGAAAATAAATGCAGGGGGTTCGCGTGAACCGCTGACTGCTGAAAACATTGTTTCCAAGCGCCGGTTTCTTTCGATGAGTGGCCCTGAAGTATTTCGCTTTGCTGTGCGTATTATTCCCAAAACCGGCAAAAAAGCACTTAAGAGGGCTAAATTAGGCATAGAAGATATCGACTGGCTGATACCACATCAAGCCAATACCAGAATAATCGAAGCTGCCATCGAAAGCTTAGGTATTGAAAAAGACAAGGTAATTGTTAACTTAGAACGTTATGGCAACACCTCAGCAGCTTCCATACCACTTGCCCTAACAGAGGGAGTATTAGAAGGTAAAGTTAAAAGAGGAGATAAACTTCTTTTAATAGGCTTTGGAGCCGGGCTTACCTGGGCGGCCATGGTACTTGAATACTAGGAGGATAAAAATGGGGACAGCAGTAGTCTTTCCCGGGCAAGGAGCACAATATCTAGGTATGGGGCAGGAATTTTTTAAGGTAAGTCCAAAGGCCAGAGATATTCTCCAAGAGTGTAGTGAGGGTTCAGGTCTTGATTTAGATACTCTGATAACTTATGGACCAAAAGAGGTTTTAGCACAGACAATCAATACCCAACCGGCGATTTATGCTGTTTCTCTGGCCATCTACCAAGCACTCAATATTAAACCTGATTATTTAGCCGGTTTTAGTTTGGGACAGTATTCGGCACTAGCTGCAAGCGGAGTTTTTAGTATTAAAGAGGGAGCAAGACTGTTAAAACTAAGAGGCCAATTTATGCAAGAAGCAACTCCTAACGGCCAGATGGGGGCTATATTGGGCCTTGATTGCCATACTGTAAAAAAAATAGTGGCAGAAGTTGAAGATTATGTAGCTGTAGCCAATATAAACTGCCCCTTGCAGGTGGTTGTCTCAGGTACTCAAAAAGGAGTAAACCGCGCTTTGGAAACAGCTAAAAAACAGGGAGCCAAAAGAATTGTACAGTTAAATGTATCGGGTGCATTCCACTGTTCTCTTATGGAAAGTGCTGCCTTAAAGCTAAAAAAGGTCCTAGATGAAACCGAATTTGGCAACTTAGAGATTCCTGTTATCGGCAACGAAACAGCCAAAGAGATTGTAAATGTTAAAACGAGTCTGTTAACTCAACTTACCTCGCCTGTTTTGTGGCAAGAATCGATTGAATATCTAATTCAAAAAGGTGTTAAACGCTTTATCGAAGTAGGCCCAGGTAAAGTATTAAGTGGGTTAATCAAAAAAATTGATAATTCTTTGGCAGTGATTAATATCGAAGTACCTGAGGATTTAGCTAAATTGAGGTGATACTTTGAACGAAAAAATAGCTTTGGTTACCGGTGGAACAAGAGGTATTGGTTTGGCAATTGTGGAAAAGTTTGCTCAGGCAGGTGCAAAAGTGGCTATTTTGGCCTCAAACAAGGAGAAAGTCGAGGAAACTGTGCTCAACCTCCAAGAAAAATATAATAAAGAGTTTTTTGGGGTTGCGGCCAATGTGGCTGACTATAACCAGGTTGAATCCGGAGTAAAGGCTGTTACTGAGAAATTAGGAAACATCGATATTTTAGTCAATAATGCCGGTATAACAAAAGATGCCCTTTTTTTGCGTATGGCTGAAAATAATTGGGATTTAGTAATTGATGTCAACCTAAAAGGTGTCTATAACTGTACGAAAGCAATTTTTCCTGCTATGGTAAAAAAGCGTTATGGACGTATAGTCAACATCACTTCTATTGTAGGTATCACAGGGAATGTAGGGCAGGCTAATTATGCAGCGGCCAAAGCCGGAGTGATTGGGTTAACCAAAACGCTAGCTAAAGAGGGAGCACCCTTTCAGATACTTTGCAATGCTGTGGCACCCGGGTTTATTGAGACACAGATGACCCAAGCCATTTCTGAAAAAACAATTACCGAAATTAAAAAGAAAATACCTCTTAAAAGTCTTGGCAAACCCGAAGATGTTGCCTATGTGGTGGCCTTTTTAGCATCTGAGGCCAATCAGTATCTTACCGGCCAGGTTATTGGTGTAGACGGTGGCCTGACCATGTAGTTAGAGTTAGTATTAAAAGGAGGTGAAAAAGGTGGCTGTTTTGGAAAAGGTTAAGGCGCTGGTAGCTGAAAAGCTTGGTGTTAGTGAAGACGAGATTACCCCAGAATCTACATTTGAGGATCTAGGAGCAGATTCTTTAGATGTAGTTGAATTGGTGATGGCACTTGAAGAAGAGTTTGATTTAGAGATCGCTGACGAAGATGTCGACAATATTAATAGCATTGGTGATGCTGTTGCTTATATAAAAGAGCATCAGGAATAATAAAAACCTCATAAACGGGGGGAGGCCTTGCCTCCCCCAAAGAGGAGAGGGAAAAGTTGTTAAAACGAGTAGTAGTTACAGGGCTAGGGGCAGTTACCCCCTTGGGCCTTACGGTCTTAGAACTGTGGAATAATCTTATAGCTGGACAAAGTGGTGTGGATTTAATTTCTCATTTTGACACCTCTGATTTTAATGTTAAGATCGCTGCTGAAGTCAAAAACTTTCAGCCAGAAAATTACCTGGATAAAAAAGAAGTACGTCGCACTGATCGTTTTGTACAGCTGGCTATCGCTGCTGCTAAAATGGCAGTTGCCGATGCTTCTCTTACTATAGATAAAACTAACGCTGAAGATGTCGGGGTTTATATCGGCTCTGGAGTCGGCGGGATAGGTACTGTTGAAGAGCAAGCCAGGATTTTAGTGGAAAAAGGACCTTCAAGGGTCAGCCCCTTTATGGTTCCTATGATGATTTCTGATATGGCTGCCGGACAAGTGGCAATTTATCTAGGAGCCAAAGGCCCCAACCAGGCAACTGTAACAGCTTGCGCTTCTTCGACTCACTCGATAGGAGATGCTTTTAACATCATTAGATGGGGTAAGGCCAAAGTAATGATTGCCGGTGGTGCGGAAGCAGCCATTACGCCTTTATCCATAGCCGGTTTTACCTCAGCCAGGGCTTTGAGTAATTCCAATGATACCCCCAAGAAGGCTTCCCGTCCTTTTGATCTTAAACGCAATGGTTTTGTAATGGGTGAAGGGGCAGGTGTTCTTATCTTGGAAGAATTAGAACATGCCTTAAAGCGCAAAGCCAAGGTCTATGCTGAAATAGTAGGGTTTGGCTCTACGGCCGATGCTTACCATGTTACCTCACCTGCTCCGGAAGGCGAAGGCGCAAAAAGGGCTATGCTAAAGGCTTTAGAAGATGCCAGGCTTGATAGGTCGGAGGTCCAGTATATCAATGCTCACGGTACCTCAACTTATTATAATGATCTTTACGAAACCAAAGCCATAAAGAATATTTTTGGTAGTCAAATTGCTGTTAGCTCAACCAAATCCATGACCGGCCATCTCTTAGGGGCAGCCGGTGCCGTAGAAGCTATTATTACCGTTCTCACATTGACTAAGCAAATTATTCCACCTACAATTAACTATGAACACCCCGACCCAGAATGCGATCTAGATTATGTGCCAAATAAAGCCAGAGAAGCAAAGATTGTAGCGGCCCTTTCCAATAACTTTGGTTTTGGTGGGCATAATGCAGTTTTAGCTTTGCGGAGGTATGTAAAGAGTGGAAACTCATAATAAAAAGCTTTTAGAGTGGTTTAAAAAACGTGATATTCCCATAAATGATATCGAACTCTTACACCAGGCTTTTGTCCACAGTTCATATGCCTATGAAAGACCAGAAGAAGGCCAGAGCAATGAACGTTTAGAGTTTTTAGGGGATGCAGTTTTAGATCAGGTAGTTAGTGAATATTTATATAACAATTATCCCGAGGCCAAAGAGGGAGACATGACTAAATGGCGGGCGGCAGTTGTCTGCGAGTTAACACTCGCTGATGTGGCCCGCAAACTAGGTCTGCAGAGTTTCTTGCTTTTAGGCAAAGGGATGCAAAAGACAGTTTTAAAACATAGTGATGCTTTACTGGCAGACTGTATGGAGGCCTTAATCGGAGCCTTGTATCTAGATCAGGGCTATAAGGCTGTGGAAAAACTTCTAGAGCAGCCGATAAAACAGTATGTTTCCCTGGCTGTGCGGGGCAAACTTAAGCCGGATTACAAGACAGCACTGCAGGAATATACTCAAAGCCAGTATCATATTGTACCGGATTACCGGGTAATTGAAGAAAAAGGACCGGCTCATGCCAGAGAGTTTGTGGTTGAAGTATCTTTTAATGACTTAGTCTGGGGTATTGCTGAGGGTAATAGCAAAAAAGAAGCTGAACAACATGCGGCCAAAGAAGCCTGGCAAAAGCTTCATTTAGAAGAAATAGAATAAAAAAATCCCTGGGTAATCAGTAAAATACTGGGTAGCCAGGGATTTTAATTATCCAACTTAGGTCAGATTTTTCTTATAACGGTATAACAAGACAACTGAACCGATTAAATTAAAAGGTGTATCTTTCAAGACTTCATAGGCATAGGGATCTTTTACAATACAACCCTCGGTAATTTTGCGTAAGATTAAAGTGCCATAACCACGTACCCAAGCTAAGAACAGATCCTGTTCTTTTGGTTTTACTTCCGGATCTACCACTAAGAGATCGCCGGTAACTAAAAAAGGCGCCCAATTAGAATTGGTAATCAAATAAGCAAAAGCTTTGTTCGAAGTTTTAACTAGACATAAAAAATCTTCTGTGGCATATTCATAATGTTTAGGAGAGACAATGTGACGTACAATAGGTATATAGGTTTGTATAGGGTTATCTCTAAGGAGATCATTCTCTTCACCCCAAGGGACACTGCGATCTAGGGCTGCCGCACGAAAGTCCCTGATACCTTTATAACCCGACTGATTAAGCCAATAATAAACCGAACGATTTTCTGCCCAACCCATATGTTCTGCAAGCTGATTAACAGTAGCTGAGGGGTTTTCTCTTAAAAAACGAGCCATCTCTAGAATAACTTGGTTGCCATAGTTGCTCAATATATTCCCCTCCCTTAAGAATTTCTAAACCTGTTCTTAATCTTTTTTCTTTTTAGAAAAGATACATAAAAACCTTTACAAAAAAGGTGTACAAATGAGATAATCGGTACACATAACCTGTAATTAAATAGCAAATCTAAAAGATTAGAAGGAATTTTTTGTTGGTAAGGGAATAATATATAGTAGGCAAACAAAAAATAGGTCAATATCATTGTTATAAACTTAAAACCAATAAATAATTTCGGTACAGGTAAATCTAGTGCAAGCCTTAGGTAGTAGTATATGTACTACTAAAGATACTAAAAAGTATCAACCTAAGAACCCTTAATTTAGGGGGTGTTTTAGCTAATTAATTGCTCTTTCGCTGTCAAATCATAGAAGGAGGTAAGGCTATGGAAGTACTTAAAGTTTCAACTAACTCTATCCCTAAATCTGTTGCTGGTGCTTTGGCTGCAGTTTTAAGAGAAAAAGGCACTGCAGAGTTGCAGGCAGTAGGTGCAGGGGCAGTAAACCAAGCTGTTAAGGCCATTGCGATTGCTAGAGGTTTTGTTGCGCCTAATGGAATTGATCTGGTGTGTATCCCTGCTTTTGCAGAGATTGAGATCGATGGCGAAGAGCGTACAGCTATTAAATTTATTGTCGAACCCAGATAACCTAGTTAAAAACAAGGACTGCCTAGGGCAGTCCCTTTTTTTGGCATAATTGGTACTATCTCCCCATATGAATTATTAGACAAGCAAGAAGCGGGGGGATAGATGTGCCTAAGATACAGCTCAGTGAAAAAGAGTTAATTAATCTTTGCCGTTATCAAGATGAAGAGGCCTTAGAAAAAATGTTAAAGCGGTATCTGCCTATGGTTCATCATATAGTTTCTCGTTACCGTTTTAGTATGATTGAAAAAGAAGACCTCTTGCAAGAAGGTCTTCTCGGACTTTATGTGGCACTACTTCAATATGATGATAGCTATGGAATAAAGTTTAGTTCTTTTGCTTATATTTGCATTCTGCGTAAAGTTCTCAATGCTATTAAGCAAAGCACTAAGGCCGGTAATAAGATCTTAAATGAAGCGGTATCCTTAAATAATAAAGTAAGTTATGATGAAAATCGCTCTTTGATGGATTTTATTGAAGCTGAAGGAGAAGAGCCTTTTGAATGTTTAAATCGCAGGCGAATAGATGAATTGTTTTATCAGGTTTTGCAAGAACAGTGTTCTTTACTTGAATTAGCTGTCAGCATTTTGCTTACCGAGGGCTATTCTACTTCGGAGATAGAAAAAGCTCTCGGTGTTGAAGCAAAAGTGATCGATAATGCTCGCACCAGGTTAAAAAGGAAGCTGGATCGTCTTTTAATAGAAAACGGTACTATCCATGAAGCCAGAGGTAAAAAACGCCGCAAACGAGAAGACCTCTACTATCAGTTGCCAATAATTATCCGCAAATAAATTGCTTAGACTTGCCTAGGTTAAACCAGCAAGTCTTTTTTGATTAATTTAAAAAAGCTATAGCAGGAGAACGCTTAAACTAAGCAGAATAGTTTGTAGGGCAAACCTAGGCCGTTTAAGCTAACTGCCAGAGGGAGAATTAATCATGGATCATAACAGTAAGATTATCAAAATCGATCGGGTAATTCATGAGCCGGTACGTTTAGCTATCATGAACTGCCTATATGAAAGAGAATTTGTTGATTTTAATGGGCTATTAACAGAGTTTGCACTTACCCGCGGAAACTTGGCCAGTCATATTAAACGTTTAGAACAGGCCCAATATGTTGAGGTTATTAAAACCTTTAGGCAACGCATACCCCACACAACCTATAGTTTAACCCAAAAAGGACGTCAAGCTTATAAAAACTATTGGGATTTCATCGATGAAATTCGTCAAAAAATAGTTTTGGGGGGATAATATGCAGTTAAAAAAGCTGGAAATTTATGGATTTAAATCTTTTGCCGATAAGACAGTTATCGATTTCCCTCAAGGTATTACTGCTATAGTAGGACCAAACGGCAGTGGTAAAAGCAATGTTGCCGATGCTATCCGCTGGGTGTTAGGTGAACAGTCTACAAAGGAGCTAAGAGGAGAAAAAGTTGAGGATTTTATCTTTAACGGCAGCGTTGAAAGACATAAGTTAGGTTATGCCCAGGTTTCGCTTACCTTTGATAACTCAGATGGTTATCTAACGACCGACTTTAATGAAATTACAGTTACACGTAAAGCATACCGTTCGGGCGAGAGTGAGTTTTACATCAATAAATCGCGTTGCCGTTTAAAAGATATTCAAGAGCTTTTTTTAGATACGGGACTAACTCGCAACTCTTTTGCCATGGTAAGCCAAGGCCAGGTAGAATCGATAGTCGAGGCCAGACCCAAAGAAAGAAGAGTGTTTTTTGATGAAGCTGCTGGCATCAATAAGTATAAAGCTAAAAAGGAAGAGACCTTAAGGAAACTAGCAAGAACAGAACTTGATCTGTCCAGGGCTCAAGATATAGCCTCGGAACTTGAACTAAGAATTGAACCCTTAAGAATAGCTAGAGAGAAAGCACAGAAATATAAAGCTCTTGCCGGTGAGTTGCATCTAGCCAAAGAGAAGCTTATATTTTCAGAGTATTGGCAGATATCACAAGCGCTTAAAGTAGCTAGTACTAAAAAGGTTCAAAAAGAAGACGAAGTGATTTTTTTTGATAAAAAGTATAGCCAGCTGGAGGCGGAAGAAGCATTAACCAAAGAAAAGCTAAGGATTTTAGAAGAAGAGCTGGCTTTAGAACAAAACGATCTCTATCAGATAGAACAGACTCTACAAAGTTTAGCCGGAGATCTACGCGTGTTGAAAACAAGAAAGGACAATCTTATAGATAAAGCCTGCCTACTTAGGCAAAATGTTAAAGAAAAAGAAGATCAGCAAATTGAGCTTACAAATAGTCTTAAAAAAGCCACTCTGGCAAAGAATAACCTCGATGAAGAGCTTTATTTAATTGATAATCTTCTTATAAAAAAACAAACCGAACTGGAAAGCTATTTGACGGCTCAAAAAAGTAATCAAACAGAGATTGAAAATCTAAAGGATCTCTTATTTGAAAAGAGTCAAGAAATCTCTGCTAAGCGCAATCAAAAAGTTCAATTGGAAAGAGAACTGGAACTAACCAATACAGCTTTGCTAAAAGTCAAGGCCAGTCTAGAGGAAAAACAGCAAGAGCTAAATGAAAAAGAAGACGACATAGCTAACTTAAAAAATCAAATAAAATGGCATGAACAAGAAGAGACAACACTACTAAAAGCTAAGGAAAAACAAAAGGAGACTCTTCTTACGAAAGAAAAAGAGTACCGGTTGAAAATGGCTGAGTTTCAAGAGGTTAAAGAATCACAAAAAGAAAAAAGTGCCCAGCTTAAAATATTGGAGGCTACCGAAGATGAACTCTATGGTTATTATGACGGCGTAAAGGCTGTTTTAAAAACACAGCTTTCAGGAGTTATTGGTGTGGTTGCCAAATTAATAACTGTGCCTGGGCATTTAACTAAAGCCGTCGAAGCTGTCCTTGGAGCACAGCTTCAGGGTATAGTAACTCAAACAGATCTAGTGGCAGAGAAAGCGATTGGCTATCTAAGAGAAAATCGATTGGGGAAAGCTACCTTCTATCCCTTAAATCTTCTAACCAAAAGGTCCATCTCAGACCAAGATCAGAAGCTTTTTTCTAGTCAAGGAGTCCTCGGGCTTTTAAGGGATTTTTTGGGTTTGAGTGCCGAGCTTGCCGTACTTGCGGATCATTTGGGAGGCCAAACTTTTGTTATCGATAATTTAGAAAATGCGCGACTACTGGCAAAAAGAAGCCAGAGTCGTTATCGAATTGTCACTTTAGATGGCGATGTAATCTGGAGTGGGGGTACGATAACAGGTGGAGCCCAAAAGGAAGAAAGAGTAGGTCTTTTAAAAAGACAAGCCCTTATAAGACAGTTAAAAGCTGAGACCCAAATAGAAGCAGCCAAAATTGTGGGGTTACAAGAGGCGGTTAACAAGTTGCAATCTAGTTTGAACAAAGAAACAGAAAAGCTTAAAGATTTAGATACCAAGCTGCAAAACAATAAACTCAAGCAAGAGTCATCTAAAGCCTCACTAAAGTCACTTTTAAGCAATATTGAAAGCTTTAGGCTAGATTTTGACTTGATGGTTAAAGAAGAAAAAGAGTTGCAAAAGAGAATCGACAGCTTAAACGACAGCTGCCAGCATTTGCTAAAAGAAGAGGAGTCATTTATAAAGGAAGAAAGTAAACTTAGAACTCATCTAAAAAGCTTAAGTTCCAAAGAATGGACAGAGGAGCCAAGACTAAGAGAAGAATATCAAAGTATAAAAGATAGGGAAACTCGGGTCAAAGAACGAGTAAACTATGCCCGAAAAGAAAAAGAAGCCCTCGAAAAAGAAAAAGAAACCCTCGAAGTTGAACATCAAGCTATTAAAAGAAACCTGAAAGAAGTTTTTTTAGAAGAGATTAATGAAAGGTTAAATACCTTTGAAAAAGAGAAGTTAAGAACAGTAGGTCTTCTAAAAAGCGAAGTGTTTAGGAGAGCTCTTAATCAAAAAAAGACAGTAAAAACAGAGCTTATAAATAAAATAACTGAATACGAAAAAGAGATTAAAGCTTTAAGGCCACAGGTGTTTGAAGCTGAAAAAAGCTTACGCGAAGCCAGCACAGAATTAGCCCGTTTAGAGAGCCAATACGAAGCTTGTCTAAGAAGGGCTGAAGAGCTGGAGATCTCTTTTACCGATGTAGATCAGTCTATGGCTTTGCCCAAGGAAGAAAGAAATCGACTCTCTCAATTAATAAGACGTCTAGATAAGGAGATTAGTGCCTTAGGACCGGTTAATTTGGGAGCTATTGACGAATACCAAGAGGTCTTTGAACGTTATAGTTTTTTAAAAACCCAGATCGATGATCTCAATGAAGCCAGAGAAGATCTTAACCAGGTTCTATCTCGCTTAGATCAGACAAGCCGGACAAAGTTTACCGAAGCTTTTTTAAAAATAAAAAAAGAATTTGAAAAGCTATTTAAAATTCTCTTTGGTGGTGGCGAAGCTTCTTTAATTCTTGAAGAGGGCGATATCTTAGAAGCCGGTATTGAGATTGAAGCACAGCCTCCCGGGAAAAAATTCCAAAGCATTGCTCTTTTAAGTGGTGGAGAGAAGGCACTGACAGCAATCGCTTTAGTTTTTGCTGCGATTTCCGTATGCCAGGTACCGTTTTATCTCTTTGACGAGATTGATGCACCACTTGATGAAGCTAATCTGGAACGTTATGTTGAACTAATCAAGGAAAAAGCAGCTCTCTCACAATTGATTATTATTACTCATCGTCGTCGCAGTATGGAAGCGGCCCATCTTCTTTATGGTGTAACTATGGAAGAAAAAGGGGTCAGTAAAATCCTATCTTTGCGCCTGGAAGATGAGCAGGCAACAGTAGCTTTAGTAGAAGACTAAACAATAACTTGAGGTGAAATTTTTATGAGTTTTTTTGACAAGCTTGTCAGTGGTCTTAATAAAACCAGAAACAATTTGGTAAAACAGATCCAAAGCGTATTAAAAGGTAAAAATATCACGGCAGAACTTTTTGAGGAATTAGAAGAGATTTTAATCGGTGCCGATATTGGGGTTAGAAGTACGCTAGAAATCATAGAAAATCTTAAATTGCGTTGTGCCAAAGAGAAGATTATCTCCGGTGAAGAGGTAGAAAAGATTCTCCAAGAAGAGATCGCAAAACTTCTGGGCAATAAAGAACAGTTAAAACCTCCCGCAAGTACACCTTGGATTATTATGGTAGTAGGTGTAAACGGTGTGGGTAAAACTACCACCATTGGCAAACTGGCAGCTAAATTTGTGGCAAAAGGTAATAAGGTTATTTTAGCCGCAGGCGATACTTTTCGCGCCGCAGCTGCCGAGCAGCTTGAGATCTGGGCTAATAGATCAGGAGCCCAACTTATTCGCCATGAGGAAGGTTCAGACCCGGCAGCTGTAGCCTATGATGCTGTTCAAGCGGCAAGAAATCGCAAAGCTGATGTATTAATAATTGATACGGCCGGAAGACTCCATACCAAAACCAACTTGATGGAAGAACTTAAAAAGATACGCCGGGTGATAAATAGAGAAATTGAAAATGCTCCACAGGATGTACTTTTGGTACTAGATGCCACTACCGGCCAAAACGGTTTAAATCAAGCTAAGGTCTTTAAAGAAGCTACTGAGGTAAACGGGATTGTCCTAACTAAATTAGACGGAACATCCAAAGGTGGTATTGTGGTAGCTATCAAAAAAGAACTTGGCCTGCCTGTAAAGCTGATTGGCGTAGGCGAAGGCATTGAGGATTTGCAAGAGTTTGATCCTAACGATTTTGTGGCAGCTTTGTTTAACAAATAACTGTCAAGGAAAAAAGCTTGACAGAGGTATGAGTATATTTTATACTACCTAAGGAAGGGGATGCCCATGGAAATCGTAAAGACTGTACGCATGGGTCTTCTCAATGATTTTTATGGTCCACTGTTAACATCCAAACAAAGACATTGCATCCAGCTTTACTACGAAGCCGATCTCTCCCTGGCTGAAACTGCGGAAAAATTCGGTAGCAGCAGGCAAGCTGTATATGATCTCCTCAAACGCACAGAGAGACTGCTTGAAGAATACGAAAGCAAACTGGGTTTGTTGGCCAAACACAACAAAAGACAAAAAAGTTATGCGGCTTTAGTTGAATTGGCTAAGGGCTGTCAAAAGGAAAAGGAGCTTCGAGCTTTAGTAGCTGAACTGGAAAGGATTGAAACCAGTGATATTTGAAAATTTAGCCGAAAAACTTCAAACTACATTTACTAATCTAAAAAGACGTGGTAAGCTAACCGAAAAAGATGTGGAGTTGGCCTTAAAAGAGGTGCGGCTGGCACTTTTAGAAGCAGATGTCAATTATAAGGTTGTCAAGACTTTTACAGAAAGAGTCAGAACTAGAGCCGTTGGTGAAGAAGTTCTCAAAAGCCTAACACCGGCTCAACAGGTAATAAAAGTTGTCTATGATGAACTGACAACTCTTATGGGAGGTTCTACAGCTCAGCTTGATCTATCTCGCAGTCCGTCAGTTGTTATGCTGGTAGGACTCCAAGGTGCAGGCAAGACAACTACGGCGGGAAAACTGGCCAAAAGCATTAAAGAAAAAGGGCGCAAGCCACTTCTGGTAGCTTGTGATATCTATCGGCCGGCTGCAGTAAAGCAATTACAGGTTGTTGGTTCTCAGGTAGGAGTAGAAGTGTTTAGCCTGGAGGGTCAAAAACCAGTAGCCATTGCTCAGGCAGCTTACAAATATAGCAACCAAAACGGTTTTGATGTTTTGATTGTAGATACTGCCGGACGCTTGCATATCGATGAAGAGTTAATGCAAGAGCTGATTGATTTGAAAAGAAATTTATCACCGCAAGAACTATTCTTTGTCGCCGATGCCATGACCGGACAAGATGCTGTCAATGTGGCTGAAAGCTTTAATCAAAGCCTGGATATTACCGGGGTAATTTTAACCAAGCTAGATGGTGATGCCAGAGGCGGAGCTGCTCTTTCCATTCGTGAAGTTGTAGGAAAACCCATTAAATATGCTTCTTTTGGCGAAAAACTTGATTCATTGGAACCGTTTCATCCCGATCGTATGGCTTCAAGAATTCTCGGCATGGGTGATTTAGGCACTATATTGGAAAAAGCCCAAAAAGCCATTGATGAAAAAGAGGCTGCCAAACTAGTAAAAAAGCTTACAACCGATGATTTTAATCTTGAAGATTTTTATGATCAGATGCAACAGATGAAAAAGATGGGGCCTCTGAATCAGCTCTTAGAGATGGTTCCGGGTATGAATAAATTAAAAGGACAGGCTGATTTTGGTGCTGCTGAAAAAGAAATGCAACAGATTGAAGCCATTATTAATTCTATGACTCTAAAAGAAAGAAGACAACCTGATATTATTGATTCCTCCCGCAAAAAAAGAATTGCCTACGGCTCAGGTGTCAAAGTTCAGGATGTTAATAAACTTCTAAAACAGTTTAGTGAAACCAAAAAGCTGATGAAACAGTTTGGTGGACTAACTGGAAAAGGAAAAGGTAGAATGCGGATGCCATTTTTCAAGTAATTGTAAGGAGGTGAATTGAATGAGTGTAAAAATTAGATTACGTCGAATGGGTAAGAAAAAACAACCTTTTTACCGTCTGGTAGTAGCCGATTCTCGTTCTCCTAGAGACGGCCGCTTTATTGATATTATTGGTTTTTATAACCCTTTGACTCAACCTGCTGAGGTTAGGGTTGATGAAGAGAAAGCTCTTGATTGGCTTAAAAAAGGCGCCCAACCTTCTTTAACAGCAAAAAAGATTCTCTCTCAGGCAGGAATATTAGCTAAAAATGCCGCCTCCAAAGAAAACACCGATAAAGAGAATGAAAAGACCGAATAATTAAGGAGGCTAAAAGCGATGAAAGAACTTGTCGAAGTTCTTGCTAAAAGTCTTGTCGATAATCCTGATCAGGTTTTTGTAAAAGAGAAGGTTATCGATGATGAAATTATACTCGAACTTAATGTTGCAGATAGTGATATGGGAAAGGTTATTGGTAAACAGGGAAGAATTGCCAAAGCTCTGCGAACTGTACTCAAAGCTGCAGCTAATAAAGATAAAAAAAGAGTATTACTAGAGATTGTTTGAAAGATTATCTCAAGAAGCAGGAGCAAGAAGGCTCCTGTTTTTTTGGAGGTCTGCTATGAAGCTTTATACCATTGGCAAAATAGTTGGTGTTCAAGGTATAAAAGGCGAATTAAAGATTTTTCCTATTACGAGTTTTCCTTCGAGGTTTAAGCAGATGACCAAGGTATTGGTTGGTAATGATCATACTCAGACCGAATACGCTATTCTTGCTTGCAGAGATAAAAAGAAGCTTATCCTTTTATCTTTAGAAGGTATAACCAATCGAACTCAGGCAGAAGCTTTAGTAGGTTTGAATCTTTTTGTGACCCAAGATGAATTGGTTAAACTGCCCAAAGACTATTACTATATCTTTGATCTTATAGGCCTGGAAGTAATCGATCGGAAGTGGGGATTATTAGGTTTAATTAAAGATGTAATCGAAGGAGCTCAGGATCTATATCTGGTAAGCCCGACATCTAAAGGTATGCCACCTAATGAATTCCTGATCCCAGCGGTAAAAGATCTAATATTAGAAATCGATCTGCAAAAGAAAGCTATGCTAGTCGATTTACCGGAAGGTTTGTGGGATGAATGAGACTAGACATTATTACTCTGTTTCCGGAAATGTTTGCACCTGTTTTTTCGCAAAGTATTTTAGGACGAGCAATAAGTGAGGGAAAACTACAGATTATTGTTCATAACCTTAGGGACTACACCCATGATAAACATCGCAGTGTTGACGATACTCCATATGGCGGAGGCCCAGGAATGGTCTTAAAACCGGAACCTTTATATGAGGCTGTAAATTCAATTAAAGCGCTTCCCTTGGGGTTTTTACACCAGGCAAAAAGACTGACTGTTTTTATGACACCTCAAGGCGAACCTTTTAACCAGTCACTAGCTAGTTCTCTTATCACCTGGGATCAACTGATTCTAGTATGTGGTCATTACGAAGGTTTTGATGAAAGAGCGCGAACCCTGTTGGCTGATTTAGAGATCTCTTTGGGAGACTTTATTTTAACCGGAGGCGAGATTCCTGCTATGGCAGTCATGGATGCTGTCTGTCGACTTCTTCCGGGTGTTTTGGGAGATGAATACTCTGCTTGTGAGGACTCCTTCAGTGAAAACCTGCTCGAATATCCTCAGTATACTCGTCCCCGTGTTTTTCAGGGGCTAGAAGTGCCGGAAGTTCTTTTAAGTGGTAATCATAAAGAGATTGCTTTGTGGAGAAAAGAAATGGCTTTAGAAAGGACACAAACAAGACGTCCCGATCTTTTGAGTAAAAATGCTTGCCAGTGAAAAAAGAAAATGCTATAATTGGAACGTTAGTGCGGATGGTCCGCTGTCTTTGACGACATGAACATCCTAAGAGAGGGGGTAACCACAATGGATCTGATTAAAATTGTGGAGCAACAATACGTCAAAACTGATCTTCCTGATTTTCGTCCTGGTGACACGGTAAGAGTCGACTACAAAGTCGTCGAAGGCGGCAAAGAGCGCATCCAGGCTTTCCAAGGTGTTGTTATCAGACGTCAAGGCAGTACTATAAAAGAGACCTTCACTGTACGCAAGATCTCTGATGGAATCGGTGTAGAAAGAACCTTTCCATTACACAGCCCTAAGGTAGCCCAGATAGAGGTTATGCGCAAAGGTAAAGTTCGTCGTGCTAAACTCTACTATCTTCGCGAACTTCAAGGGAAGGCTGCCAGAATCAAAGAGCGTGTTTAAAAGTGAGGGACTGCCGAAACAGTCCCTTTTTTGTATTTTTTAGGAGGGAGAATCAAATGCTTCCCGAATTTACAGTTCAATGGTTTCCCGGACATATGGCTAAAGCCAAACGTAGTATGCAAGAAAATTTAAATTTAGTCGATTTAATTATTGAAGTTCGTGATGCAAGAGCCCCTCTGGCCAGTGCTAATCCCAACTTGAACATAATTGGTAAAGATAAAGAACGCCTAATTCTTCTAAACAAGGCCGACTTGGCTGAAGAGCGAGTTACCAGGATGTGGCAGTCGCACTACCCCGAAGTCCTGGTTTTTTCCAGTCAGTCGTCACAGCATAAAAAAAGACTTCAGGATGAACTAAATAAGATAGCTCAAAAAATCAAAGCAGATTGGCTATGGAAAAATAAAGGACTCAGACCTTTTCGTGCCCTGGTACTAGGAATGCCAAATGTAGGAAAATCAACACTGATTAATACCCTTGCTAAAACCTCCAAAGCCAAAACCGGACAAAAACCAGGTGTAACAAGAGCCAAGCAGTGGCTTACTCTGCCAAATAACTGGCAGCTTTTAGATACACCGGGTATTATGATGCCGGAAGAGGTAAAAGAGCAGACAGCTTTATTTCTAGCCCTTATTAACTGTCTTGCAGAAAAACTCTATGATCCTGAGTTAGCGGCCTTACATTTTATTGTCTGGCTAATGGAAAACTACCCTGAAGCACTGCTGTCAAGGTATAAACTTAAAATTGCAGGCCATAGTGAACCTAATGTTGTTTTAGAGGAGCTAGGTAAAAAACGCGGCGCAGTTTTAAAAGGAGGAGTTGTTGACACCAAAAAAGCCGCTCTTATTCTACTTAAAGACTTTCGCCAGGGAGCTTTAGGAGGTATTTCTTTAGAAAAACCGGTAGTGTCTGAGGAGTATACGCTATGAATGATCCTAAAAAGCTAAACCTTAAACAGATCAAAGAGATCTTAGATGGTTTAGCAGAAAAAAAAGAATATCCCGAGGAATTTATTTTACAGTTAAAAAGCGATGAGCGTATTGGTGCGAAAAAACTTTGTCAGAATTTTGAGAAAATAAAAGGGTCTTTAGTCCTGAAATATCAACATTTAGAGGAAATGGTTAATTTCGATAGAAAATTTTTAGTAGAAGTTGCAGGTATAGATGAAGCCGGTAGAGGTCCTTTGGCAGGTCCTGTGGTGGCGGCAGCAGTTTTATTGGGTTTAGATAACCTTCAATGGGCTTTAGGTTTAGATGACTCTAAAAAACTAAAACGGGAAGAAAGAAAGACTTTTTATAATTTAATCAAAGCCAATGCGTTAAGTGTGGGTATTGGCATAGTTGAACCAGATATTATCGATGAGATAAACATACTCAAGGCTACAGCTTTGGCTATGCAAAAAGCAGTAAAAGCACTCTCAAAAGAAAACCTTTTAAACCTTTTGCTACTTGTAGACGGTCTTTTTGTTCCGGTTCTAGGGAAAAAACAGATAGCTATAGTTAAAGGTGATGCTAAGTCTGTTTCAATTGCAGCAGCTTCTATCATAGCCAAAGAGACTCGAGATCAGATTATGGAAAGGATGGATATCCGTTACCCTAATTATGGTTTTGCCATCCATAAAGGTTATGGGACTAAAGAACATATCAAAACCCTCTTGAAGTTTGGTCCTACACCAATTCATCGCCAGAGCTTCATCAAGAATATTTCCACTAAACAGGGCAATCTTTTTTAACTCCCAGCTTTATTTGAAAGGGAGGCACTAAAATATGCGTTTGACAAGGGTTCGTGAGCTCACTGAAGGAATGGTTTTAGCTAGTGATGTTTTAGACAGCACCGGCAGAATTCTTTTACTGGAAGGTATTGAACTAAAAGATACATTTATTAATAAACTCAAACAGCTGGGTATTTTTGCGGTTTATGTTTACGATAGCGATCTATATCCACCCAAGACTTCTATTATTCCTCTAAGCAAAGAAGAGGTTGTTACAGAAACAGAAAAAGCCTTGCATGATATTACCTTAAAAAAGAATATCAAAGCCAGCGCACTTAGGGAAAAAGTAGCTAACCTTATCAAAGAGATCCTCAAAGCACATACTTTAGCTATTTTTGTCGCGGAGCTCCAAAGTTATGATCGCTATACACTTGATCATAGTTTTAACGTAGCGGTATTAAGCATTATTACAGGTTTATCATATGGCTTTAGCAATGACGAGCTTGTTGAACTTGGTATTGGTGCACTTCTTCATGATGTAGGCAAAATCTTTGTTTCCAAAGAAATCCTAACTAAAAAGGGTAAGCTGACACCAAGTGAGTGGGAGGAAATAAAAGAACATCCCACTTACGGTTACAAGTTACTGGCCAGAAATATGGATATCTCGGAGGCAGCTTTAAAAGTAGTAAAAGAACATCATGAAAGAATAAATGGCACGGGATATCCACATGGTTTAAGAGGCGAAAGTCTCTCTCCCTATGGCAAGATAGCTATGATTAGCGATGCTTTTGATGCCATGACATCTAATCGTGTTTATAAAAAAGGTGTCACACCTTATGAAGCTATTAAAGTAGTCAAAGCTATGCGCGGGTTGCTATTTGATAATGAAATTACGGAAGCTTTTTTAACCAACATGGTAGCCTATCCCATAGGATGCAGAGTTAGACTTAACAACGGTCAAATTGGAGTTGTTGTGGCCACAGATGATAACACTGAGTCAAAACCGACAGTTGTTTTACTTTTCGATCAAAACGGCTCTATGTATAAGGATACTAAAACAGTTTCCCTGGCTAAAGAAAAAGGATTAGCCGTAGTTGGAACTGTATAATTTCAAGTAGTCACCTTGCCGTAACTATATAACTATAGCCTCTCTAAATACAGTAGAGAGGTTTTCTTGTATTTAGAAATAAATCAGTTAGAATCATACCCTAGAACAAATAGAATGCAACATTTGTTTTTTGAAATTTTGTATAGTTGTTCTAACACAGCTTTTAAAATCAGCAAAGAGATTAAGAGTCAAACATACTCCCATTATCCCATTAGCCTAGGATTCTCTTAAGAAAAGGAGGTAAATTTACAGTAAATATGGATAAAGGATGAGGGTGTCACATATGTATTTAGATAACAAGTATGCATTTCTAAGACATATTCTTATTAAAAAGCCTTTCATAAATCCAAGTAAATAACCGTTTAATTTACCTGCTGTGAAATTCATTGAAAGCCTAGAATTTCATCCCCAGGTTACCTTTTTCGCAGGAGAAAACGGCACAGGTAAATCTACGATATTAGAAGCTTTGGCTCTTTGTTTAGGTCTAAATAGCGAGGTTGTTCACAAAACTTTAACTTTGCTACTAAAAAGACTCATGCCAATTTACATGAATATATTAAACTCCAAAAAGGCCCCCTAAGGCCCAAGACAGCCTATTTTTTAAGAGCGGAAACTCTTTATACTTAGCCAGCAATATTGAGGAGTTAGACTCTGGCGGAGGCTTGGGTTTACCGGTACTAGATTCATACGGTGGTCATTACCTCCACTAAATGAGCTATGGAGAAAGCATATTAACACTGATTAATAATCGCTTTTCTGGCCATGGTCTTTATATCCTTGATGAGCCGGAAACAGCTCTGTCTCTTACCAGGCAATTATCTTTGCTCGTCAGAATCCATGATCTGCTAAAAGAAGGTTCCCAATTTGTGATTTCCACTCATTCGCCCATTCTTATTACCTATCCCAGAAGTCAAATCTATTCTCTAACCGAGAAAGGATATGAAAAAGTGACTTATGAACAAATCGAAATTATCAGATTAGTCGGGACTTTTTGACTCAACCGGAACGTTTTTTTAAACATTTACTTGCAGATTCTTAAAAAAAGTGTTACAAATATTAGAAAGGTTCTTAGAATTGGTTTTAAGATAGTAGCTATCGCATTTATGCTAAAAGACGAATTACGCAAGGAAGACAACCCAAATGGCTGGAATTCTGCACACAGACACAAAAAAATATGCTAAAATATCATTTAATGGCAGGGAAGTTGCTTTTTGTGTAGAATAAGTGGAGAAATAACGATGGGAGGAAAGAGAATGAAAAAGAAAGGCTTATGGATTGCAATTGCAATAGTTGTTATAGCTGCAGTTGTGGTATACTTTGCATTTTTTGCCAAAAAGGATGACCAAGCAGCTTCTTCGGAACAAGAAGTTATTAAAGTTGGTTTTATCGGCCCACTTACAGGCCCTGCCGCTGCATATGGCATCAACGCTAGAAACGGAGCTGTATTAGCTATTGAGGCTATTAACGCTGAGGGCGGTATCCTAGGTGGCAAGAAAATCGAGCTTCTGATTGAAGATAATCAAGGCGATGAATCTGAAACCGTTAATATTATGAATAAGCTGATTGATCAAGAAAAAGTAGTGGCTATTGTGGGTCCGGTTACTACAGGCCCAACAACTGTAGCCGCAGGTATTGCCGGCGACAAAAAAGTACCTATTGTTTCCCCAACTGCTACAGGTGATAATATTACCAAACTTAGCGATTATGTTTCCCGAGTCTGTTTCTATGATTCCTATCAAGGCCCGGTCATGGCCAAATTTGCCATTGAGAACCTTGAAAAGAAAACGGCTGCCATTTTGTATGATAATACTAATGACTACTCTATGGGTTTGGCGGATTCTTTTGCTCTAACCTTTACAGAAAATGGTGGGGAGATTTTGATTAAAGAAGCATTTACAGCAGGAGATCAAGATTTTAATTCCCAACTTACCAAGATTGCAGCTCAAAACCCTGATATTGTCTATGTACCAGCCTATTACAGTGACGATGCTCAAATTTTACTCCAAGCTCGTCAGATTGGCATGACCGCCATCTTTATGGGTGGAGATGGCTGGGACTCTCAAGAACTGATTAACGGAGCCGGAGATGCAGCTGAGGGATGCTATTTTACAACCCACTACTCTGCTGCCGACACATCAGAGTTGGTTCAGGAATTTTTGGAAAAGTATCGTGAGAAATATAATTCCGAACCTAACTTTGCCGGACCTTTGGGTTATGATTCGGCGCTTCTTTTGGCTGATGCAATTGAGCGTGCCGGCGAACCCAATCCTGAAAAAATCAACACTGCGATTTTAGAAACTACAGGTCTAAATGGTATAACCGGTGAGTTTAGTTTTGATGCAAATCGCAATCCTCTCAAAGAAGTCACTATTGCAACGGTATCAGAAGGCAAATTTGTTTTGGTCGATAAAGTTCGTCCGTAAATTGCTTCAAGGAGGGGGGCTTTGGCCCCCCTTTGCCGTATTAAGAAGGAAGGTGTAGAGGGTGGGGCTTTTTATTCAACAGATTGTCAATGGTATCGCCCTTGGCAGTATCTACGCCCTAATTGCTTTGGGATATACAATGGTTTATGGCATTATCCGGCTTATAAATTTTGCTCATGGTGATATTTATATGCTTGGTGCTTTTGTAGGCTACTTTGCTCTAACTACTTATAAACTACCTTTTGGTGTGAGTCTGGTCTTGGCTATGTTAATTCCGGCAATAATTGGCATGCTCATTGAAAGGGTAGCTTATCGGCCACTAAGAAAATCACCAAGCATAGCTGTTTTAATTACAGCTATTGGTGTTTCCTTACTTATTGAAAACCTTGCCATGCTTTGGTTTTCACCGGATCCACGTCCTTTTCCACAAATATTTCCCTTAAGGCCTTTGGAGTTAGGTGGTATAAGAGTCTCCATTCCTCAAGTTATTGTCTTTATCACAGCTGTTGTTTTAATGATTATATTAAATTTCTTAGTCCAAAAAACCAAAATCGGTAAAGCGATGCGAGCGGTAAGTCAAGATAAAGAAGCAGCCAGTCTAATGGGTATTGATATTAACCGGATTATTTCTTTAACTTTTGCATTGGGATCTGCTTTGGCGGGAGCTGCGGGGGTAATGGTAGGGGTTATTTACCCACGTATTCAGCCTTTAATGGGTGTAATGCCAGGTTTAAAAGCCTTTGTAGCTGCAGTTTTAGGAGGCATTGGTAGCATTCCTGGTGCTATGCTTGGCGGCCTTATTATGGGTCTTACCGAAAGCCTTGTGACTGCTTTGATCTCATCAACTTGGCGTGATGCCATAGCATTTAGTCTACTAATTGTGATTTTACTGGTAAAGCCCACGGGAATTTTGGGTAAATCAACACGGGAGAAGGTGTAAGAATGACCTCAAAAATAAAAGAAAAAAACACATACGACGGTTATCTTACGCTTCTTTTAGGCCTTCTTATCTTGATTGTCAATTTTTTGCTGTTAAGTGGAAAAATGCCTGCCTATTATAAAGGCATACTTGGTTTTGCCGGAATTAATATTATTTTGGCAGTCTCGCTAAATCTTATTAATGGTATTACCGGTCAGTTTTCACTAGGTCATGCCGGTTTTATGGCTGTAGGAGCTTATATGTCGGCACTTATTTCTATCTATTTTAAATGGCCTTTAATGCTGTCTTTAATTTTAGGGGCCGTAGTGGCTGCTATTTTAGGGATTATCATTGGTTTACCCACCTTAAGGTTAAAGGGAGATTACTTGGCTATTGCTACCTTGGGAATGGGCGAAATTATTCGGGTGGTATTATTGAATCTGGAGATAACTAAAGGAGCTAGGGGCCTTACAGGAATTCCTCGCACAACCAGTATATATCTGGTGGAGCTGATAGCTTTTATTACCATTATTTTTACAGTCAATTTGATGCGCTCAACTCATGGCAGAGCACTGCTTTCCATCAGAGAAGATGAAATCGCTGCCGAAGCCATGGGAATCAATACAACTTTTTACAAAGTATTTGCTTTTGCCGCCGGGGCTTTTTTTGCCGGTTTAGCCGGAGGACTTTTTGCCCATCTGATGGGTTATATTGCTCCCAAAAACTTTGAGTTTATGCGTTCGATAGAGATTCTGGTGATGGTAGTATTAGGAGGACTTGGTTCCATTACCGGCTCTATTGTGGCTACAATTGTTCTTACAATCCTACCAGAGGCTTTGCGCACTTTCTCTCAATACCGGATGGTTCTTTATTCAGCCCTGCTTATTATTATCATGCTTTTTAGACCACAGGGACTGATGGGGACAAGAGAACTCCAAGTTAGGGAAGTGCTTAAACTATTTGGCTTCGGAGGTGGTAAGAATGCCTAAGACCAATCTCTTGGAAGCTAAGAGTTTAACCATGAACTTTGGTGGCCTTACCGCTGTAGCAAATCTAAACTTTGAGCTTACAAAAGGAGAACTAGTTGGTCTGATTGGACCTAACGGAGCAGGGAAAACCACGGTTTTTAATATGTTAACCGGAGTATATTCACCTTCTTTGGGTTCAATTCATTTAGAAGGCGAACTCATCTCCAAACTCCCTCCCTATAAGATTACCCAAAGAGGTATTGCCCGGACTTTTCAAAACATCCGTCTTTTTAATCAACTAAGTGTAACTGACAATGTCCGGATTGCCTTTCATACCCGCAAAAACTACCCAATTATTAACTCAATCTTTCTAACCCCACGCTTTTTCCGGCAGGAAAAAGCTATTAATGACGACACTAAAGCACTTCTTAATTTGCTTCATTTGGCAGAAAGAGCAGAGGATAAAGCCTGCAATCTTTCCTATGGACAGATGCGTCGTTTAGAGATTGCCAGAGCTTTGGCGACCGGACCTAAAATACTCCTTTTAGATGAACCCGCAGCCGGAATGAATCCTCAAGAGACTGAAGAATTAACAGAGCTAATTGCTCTGATTCGTGACAAGTTTGATCTTACCATTTTACTTATTGAGCATGATATGAGTCTGGTGATGAAACTATGTGAACGGATTATGGTTTTAGATTATGGAATTCTAATTGCCAGTGGTACACCACTTGAAATACGTCAAAACAAACGAGTTATCCAAGCTTACCTCGGAGAGGAGGTTTCCAAATGTTAGAGATCAAAAACCTCCACGTTTATTATGGACAGATCCATGCTTTAAAAGGAGTATCCTTTGTGGTAAGAAAAGGAGAAATAGTTACTTTAATCGGTGGTAACGGAGCCGGAAAAACTACCACTTTAAAAACAATTTCAGGCTTGATTCCTTTAAAAGAAGGTGAGATCCTTTACCAGGGAGAAAATATAACAGGAGTCAAGGCTCATGATCTTGTAAGCCAAGGACTTGTTCAGGTACCTGAGGGCAGACATGTTTTTCCCGCGCTTACAGTTCAGGAAAACCTTGATTTAGGTGCTTATGCTAGGAAAGATAAAAAAGCTATAAAAGAGGATTTAGACAAAGTCTTCCACCTCTTTTCACGGCTTAAAGAAAGAAGACAGCAGTTAGCTGGAACTTTATCCGGTGGTGAACAGCAGATGCTGGCAATGGCCAGAGCACTTATGAGCAGTCCGAAACTTTTGTTGCTAGATGAGCCGTCGATGGGACTTGCTCCTCTTTTAGTAAGAGAGATCTTTAATATTGTCACTGAGATTAACTCAACCGGAGTAACAATTTTACTAGTTGAGCAAAATGCTAACATGGCCCTTTCCATTGCCAACCGGGGCTATGTCATCGAAACAGGTCGTGTAGTCTTAGAAGGTGATGCCCACAGTCTAGCTGCAAATGAAGCGGTCAAAAAAGCTTATCTTGGTGGCTAGGAAGGAAGAATGATATGTTTATTAAACAGATTATGAGTTCTGTTCCTATTACTATCTCTCCGGATGCCGGCATTTTAGAAGCTGCCAATCTGATGAAAGAGAAGAAGATTCGCCGACTCCCTGTGGTTAAAGGCGATAAACTCCTAGGAATTATTACCGAGATGGATATTCTTAAAGTTCAGCCATCTCAAGCTACTACCCTTAGTGTTTTTGAGGTTAATTATCTTTTGACCAAGATGCGAGTCGGCGATGTGATGACCAAAAACCCGTTAACTGTTTCAGCTGAAGCTACTTTGGAAGAAGCAGCCCTTATAATGCGCGAAAATGAAGTCGGTGGTCTGCCAGTTTTAGCTAACAGCAAACTAGTTGGTGTTATTACCGAAAGCAATATTTTTGATGCTTTTATAGATCTTTTAGGTTTAAAAAGAGCGGGTACCAGATTGACAATCGAAGTCCTTGACAGGCCGGGAATTTTGGCTGAAATAGGCCAAATAACCGCTAAGCACAATGTCAATGTCAGCAGTTTTGCAGCTTACTACCCCGAAGAGAAAAAGTCGGTTTTAGTGGTGAGATTAGAGACAACTGATGTAACAAAGATTTGTAATGATCTTGAAAAACTCGGTCATAAGGTTACTCATATTGCACACTATGGCATAAAATAAACGCATAAAATTACCTTGAGATGTCCATCCTAAGTTTGCTGAAAGGGGCTAGAAAGATGGACATTGGCAGGACACAGGTCTATCGCTGTCCCAGTTGCTGCACTGATACAAGCCACACAGTAAGAACAAAACATGGTAATACCTATGGTGTAACCTGCAACAGGTGCCAGACAGCATCTTTAGTACGAAAGGACGACCTACTGTTTTATCAGGACCTATGGGAGGACGAAGTCCGAGCTATCCTCATGAGCTTAGATAATCCCGAAGACAAATAAACTCCAAGCAGTCAACTGCCTGGAGTTTTTTTAGAGATGTGCTATGCTTGCATGCAACAGCTCTGAAAGTCCGCTATGGAGCTGCATTGACAAGAAAGGTCTAGCTTTTTGGATATAGCTTTAATGTCTAGCGAGGGGAGAAGGCCAAGAGACCATCCAAAGAGCTCTTATCTCAAAAAAAAGTCCGTTGAAGTCATTGGATATAGTAATGGAATGAACATCTATAGCGAGAAAAACCCGACTCAACCAGAAATAATGGGTGGGTGAATTGCTTCGAACTGGAAGATACAAAGGTTTATTACAAGAGTTAGATGGTTGGACAAGAGTCGAATAAGAATGGTAACCTGGAAACGAGTAAAAAAACCTTTTCGAATATGTAAAAAGAGCTGATTTAAGAAGAAAGGCCGTGGATGGGGGCAAATACGAGGAAAGCTACCGGTGTAACCAATAGTCCGCTCCTATCCATGGTCTTAGGGATTGAACGTATTAAGCGTATGGATATCTAAGCTTTATAGAGTACTATACTGCGAAGTAATGTGAAAACCTTGGAACCGCCAGATAACAAACGGTTTGCATGGTGGTGTGGAAGGTCGGCTGTTCAAATAAGTGGCAGCTTTCTACTTGATTTTTTGCCTGGAAATACATAAAGGTGTTTTAATTAAAAAAGCTAATTCAGAAAAGTGCAGTTTAGGACTGATTTAGCTGACATTAAGGTTTGGACTAAAAAGAGCTGAGACGAAGACGAAATAGTATTAAAAATGCTTAGAAAAGTTCAAAAGGTAAAGAAGGTAAACAAAGCTTTAGTTGGAAGTAAGGTATAGTTAAGAAGGGGGCAACAAAATGGAGGATCGTTTGGCTTTAGTATTAGCAGAATTGATTAGGAGCTTAATTCACGGTGATAATGTATACCCTGAGGAATCTTCTATTATAGCTAGAGCTGTTCAGCTTGGCCTTAACAAAGACGAATTGGAAATAATTGGACCTTTAGTGATAAAAAAAGAACAAAAAGGTCAAACTTATTGCTGTCAAGAAGTAAAAGGGAAACGTGTGTTTTCCAAAAAAGAACAGCTGCTTTTCGAGGAAGAACAAATAAATTCTTTGCTCTATTTGGCTAATAATGGTATAATTTCCGGCGCAGAGCTCGATGCAATTTTAGTGTTTGCGCAAGGATTTGCCAAAAACCCAAATGAACCCGACTATCTTCTAAAAGCACTAAATTTGGTTTTTCAAGATCCCGCCAGAAATCAATTTTTAACTGGTACTATATATAAAGATCAAGAGCTTCTGAACTGAGAAAGGAATGAGCTTTGATGGCAAAAACCCTGGTTATTGTCGAATCTCCAGCTAAAGCAAGAACTATTAAGAAGTTTCTCGGCAAAAATTATACAATTGAAGCTTCTATGGGACATATTAGAGATCTTCCCAAAAGCCAGTTTGGGGTTGATATAAACAATAGTTTTAAACCTAAATATATAACTATTCGCGGTAAGGGTGAGCTATTAAAGAAATTGAAAGCTGAAGCTAAAAAAGCCGATCGTATCTTTTTAGCCACAGACCCTGATCGTGAGGGTGAAGCAATTGCCTGGCATCTGGCGGAAATTTTAGAACTTGATCCCCAAATGCCTATTCGCATTACATTTAACGAAATCACCAAAGAGGCTGTTAAGGAGGCAACTAAAAAACCCCGCGGTGTGAACATTAATCTAGTAGATGCCCAGCAAACAAGGCGGATCTTAGATAGAATTGTCGGTTATAAACTAAGCCCGTTATTGTGGCGCAAAATAAAAAAAGGTCTTAGTGCCGGTAGAGTTCAGTCTGTGGCTGTAAGGCTTATCTGTGAAAAAGAAGAAGAGATTGCCAGCTTCAAACAAGAGGAATACTGGACAATTGAAGGTTTATTTACGACTAAAAACGGTGATATAAACGCTAAACTAACTAAATGGCAGGGTGAAAAACCCGAAATTCCTAACAAAGAAGTTACCGATGAACTGTTAAAAAAATTAAAAGACCAGGTTTATAAGATCCTGGAGGTAGAGAAGAAAGAAAGAAAAAGAAATCCGCTACCTCCTTTTACCACTTCCACATTACAACAAGAATCTTGGCGTAGACTAAACTTTGCTGCTTCAAGAACTATGCGGGTGGCACAGGAATTGTATGAAGGTATCGAACTTGGCAAAGAGGGATCTTTAGGACTTATTACTTACATGCGTACAGATTCTGTACGCATCTCAGATCAAGCTGCCCTACAAGCTGAAAAATTTATTGAAAAGGAGTTCGGCAAAGAATATCTGCCAAGAGAGAAACGAGTTTATCGAAGCAATAAAAAAGCTCAGGATGCTCATGAAGCAATTAGACCTAGCTATATCGATAGGACTCCTGAAAGTCTCAAGCAATTTCTTACGAGAGATCAGTTTAGACTGTATCAACTTATTTGGTTAAGGTTTCTCTCAAGCCAAGCTGCCAGTGCAGTCTTTGATACTGTCTCTGTGCGGGTTGGAAGTGACAAGGCCCAATTTACAGCTTCAGGTTCAACTTTAAAATTTGCGGGGTTTTTGAAGCTATACCCAGATCAAGAAAAAGAGCTAGATACAAAATTACCAATAGTTAAAACAGGTTTACCTGCTGATTTAAAACAGCTCTCCAGCGAACAGCATTTTACCCAACCACCACCTCGTTATTCACAAGCGAGTCTGGTTAAAGAATTGGAAGATTTAGGTATAGGTCGTCCCAGTACCTATGCTTCCATTATTGAAACCATCAAAAAGCGTGGTTATGTAGTAGAGGAAGAGAAACGTTTTGTACCAACTGAACTAGGTCAGGTAACCATAGATCTACTAAAAGACCATTTTAGCGATATTGTCGATGTTGATTTTACGAGAGAACTGGAAGAAAAATTAGATAACATCGAAGAAGGTCAAAATTCTCCGGTAGAAATCCTAGCGGGATTTTACAGTTCTTTTGCTAAAGAACTACAAGAAGCTGAAGATAAGGTCGGTAAAATTTTAATTGCAGATGAAGTTACTGACGAGCCTTGTCCCAACTGTGGTAAGCTTTTAGTCATTAAAATGGGGCGTTTCGGTAAGTTTTTAGCTTGCCCGGGTTTTCCCGAATGCAAATTTACCAAGCCTCTATTAAAGCAGATGCCGGGCACTTGCCCAAAAGATAACGGTAATTTAGTTGAACGTCGTTCAAAAAAAGGCCGTATCTTTTACGGATGTGAAAACTACCCTGAATGTGAGTTTATCTCCTGGTATCCGCCGACAAAAGAGAAATGTCCACATTGTAAGACAACTATGGGTCTAAAAGGGAGAGGTTCCAAGCAGGAATTAATCTGTCTCAACAAAGACTGTGGCTATACTCAAAAAGTGGAGCTGAATGAAAATGGCAAGTTTAGTTGAGCAAGATAAGGTGAATAAATGGTTGGATCATTTTATCTTTTATCTGGAAGTGGAAAGAGGGTATTCCCAGAATACCACCGCAAGCTATACAATCGACTTAAACGAATTTTTAGGTTTTGCGGCGACTAATAATTGTTACGATCTGTCTTCACAGATGTTAAGGAGTTATTTAACCTACCTTTACGAGCTAAAAAGAGAAAAAAGTACTGTGGCACGGAAACTAGCGGCGCTACGAAGCTTTTTTCGTTTTTTACAAAAGAGGGAAATTTACACTGAAGATCCCATGGCTTCCATAAAAGCACCTAAAAGAGGTCGCTTTCTGCCAGAGTTTCTTTATCCTAATGAAATGGAGAAGTTACTGAAAACACCTAAGCTAAACACTCCGCTCGGCAAAAGGGATCGGGCGATTATCGAAGTTTTTTACAGCTCGGGGCTTCGTTTAAGTGAGTTGGTGGGATTAGATTTAACTGACATTGACTGGGATGTAGGTTATCTGCATATTCGTGGTAAAGGGAATAAAGAACGTTTAACTCCTCTAGGCTATTATGCAGGTGAATCATTAGAAGACTATCTCCAAAACGCAAGACAGAAATTGTTAAAAGGGCAAGAAACCGACGCGGTTTTTCTCAGCAACCGGGGACAGAGAATTAACAGACGTACCGTAGAATATATGTTAGATAAATATGTCCTTCAGGCAGGTTTAAATAGTGGTATTTCACCACATGCTCTAAGACATACCTTTGCTACCCATATGCTTGAAAACGGAGCTGATATCAGGTCGGTACAGGAACTTTTAGGACATGAAAATGTATCCACCACCCAGATATACACTCATTTAAGTCGCAAGAAATTGCGTGAAGTCTATTTTTCTACCCATCCGCGTGCCAAAAGTTAAATTAATGATTTGCTGCCAGATATAAACTATCTGGTCTTTAAGTTGAAGGAGGTTCTTTAGATGTTTACAGGAACCACCATAATTGCTGTAAGGCGTGGTAAAGAGGTTGCCATAGGCGGTGACGGACAGATTACTTTAGCCGAGAAAACTATATTTAAGGCTAAAGCTAAAAAGATCCGCCGACTTTATGAAGGTAAGATCCTGGCAGGCTTTGCCGGTTCGGTAGCCGATGCCTTTACTCTGTTTGAAAGGTTTGAAAAAACACTGGCTGAACATAAAGGCAATTTAGTAAGGGGAAGTGTCGAACTAGCTAAAGAATGGCGAAGCGATCGGGTACTGCAAAAGCTGGAGGCACTTCTTTTGGTAGCCGATAGTGAGCACCTTCTGGTTATCTCTGGCTCAGGTGAAGTAATTGAGCCTGATGATAATATCGCCTCTGTAGGTTCAGGGGGAGGTTATGCTTTGGCTGCAGCCAGAGCTCTTTATAAACATACCGATTTATCTGCTAAGGAAGTTGTGGCCGAAAGCTTAAGATTGGCTTCCGAAATTTGTATCTATACTAACGACCAAATCTCCATCTTGGAATTGGAGGAATAATAGATGGTAGGTATGACTCCTAAAGAAGTTGTAGCTTATCTAGATAAATATATAGTAGGTCAAGATAAGGCTAAAAAAGCAGTGGCTATAGCCTTAAGAAACAGACAAAGACGTAAGAGGATAAGTGGCGAGTTAAAAGATGAAATTGCTCCCAAAAATATCCTGATGATAGGCCCTACCGGTGTTGGCAAAACTGAAATTGCACGAAGACTGGCCCGCTTTGTAGGGGCACCTTTTGTCAAGGTTGAGGCTACTAAGTTTACCGAGGTAGGCTATGTGGGACGTGATGTAGAGTCAATCATTAGAGACTTAGTGGAAGAGGCAATCCGCATAGTAAAAAAACGCCGCTTAGAAGAGGTTCGGGAAAAAGCCAGACTCCAGGCTGAGTTGGCACTACTTGAGCTTTTGGCTCCAACTAAAAAGGGAGAGGCTAAAAATCCTTTCACCGTGCTTTTTGGTGGGGAGCAAAAGGAAGAAATCCAGCCCTTAGAAGCTTCTCAAAGAGAAGAGATTGCTTCTAATTTATACCGGGGAGAGCTGGAAGAAAAACTGATAGAGCTTGATGTTCCCGAAAAAGAACGCCAGGTGGACCTCTTCGCTTTTGGCCTTGATGATCTAAATATCAACTTTCAGGACCTTTTTAGTGGCTTTTTGCCTAAAAAGACGGTTAAAAAGAAAGTTACGGTAAAAAAGGCCAGAGAAATTTTAACCGAACTGGAAGCAGAAAAACTTTTGGATATGGATGCAGTTAATCAAGAAGCAATTATTCTTGCAGAAAACGAAGGCATTGTTTTTATTGATGAGATCGATAAAATTGTTGGTGGGCACTCCCAAGATGGTCCTGAGGTATCCCGAGAAGGAGTACAAAGAGATATATTACCCATTATCGAAGGGTCCAATGTACCTACACGTTATGGCCATGTTAAAACAGATTATATTCTTTTTATTGCCGCCGGTGCCTTTCATATCTCAAAACCCTCTGAACTAATACCTGAACTCCAAGGACGTCTGCCGGTTAGGGTAGAACTGTCTAGTCTTTCCGAAGATGATTTTGTGCGTATTTTAATAGAACCTAAAAATTCCTTGCTGTTTCAATATCGTGAACTTCTAAAAACCGAAGGGGTTATACTAGAGTTTACCGATTCAGGTGTTAGAGAGATTGCTGTTTCAGCTCGCAAAGTAAATGAAAACACAGAAGATATCGGTGCTAGAAGATTGCATACTATTTTAGAGGCCGTACTGGAAGATGTCTCTTTTGAGGCCCCTGAACTTGGCGGGCAAACAATTACCATAGACACTAAATATGTTGAGGCAAAACTTGGTGAACTTATTAAAAATAAGGATCTTAGTCAATACATTCTCTAGATCTGTATAAGAAAAAGCCTCTGAAGTGCAGAGGCTTTTTTTGATCTAAGTTAAGAAAAAGACTAATAACGATACAAGACAGGGTTGATATTCAGGTTATCTTCAAAGATAGGTGTTTGTAAGTTTCCTTCCGGAAAATTAAGATTAGCAAAGGATCTTTGAATATAGGCAAAGATCTCTTGAGCGGATATTTTACCATCTCCGTTAGTATCGGCATTGCGGTTTATAAGGCCAAGAAGGAAGTGCTTGGTAAATAGACCTAAACCGCCATCATTGCTGTATTGGTAGGAAACCTCAGTGGCTTGCGAAGAAGCAAGTAGTACATAACCTGAGTTTTGCAGGGCTTTCGGTGCGGGCTTTCTTACAGTAGGTTTACCATCGAAAAGCGAACCTGAATAGCATGAATCCATGACCAGAGTTATTTCTTTGGTAGGCATCTGCAAAAAGTGCTCTGAAAGGTCAAGATCGGACAAAGAGTCGTACGGATTCTCTTTAGAATAATTATATAAAAGCAGATGGTCATAAGAACCATGCCCGGAAAAATAGACCACCAGGTAATCTTCGGGTTGAAGTTCCTTTTTAAGACGGTTAAAGATGTTTAGGATATTGTCCCTAGAAGCATCTTGATCACGTACGGTAATAACTTTATTAGGGGGTTTTACCAAAAACTGTTCCACAGCATTGGCATCAGCCGAATATAGTGAAGGTATTTTAGCATAGAGACTTACACCGATTATAAAGTAATAACCTTTACCGACAGGATAAAAAACTGTATTAATGGTGTGAGGCAAAACCTCAACCTCAAATTCTCGGGAAATATTGCCAAAAGGAGCTGTGACCACCAAGGTTTGCAAACCCTCCGGCAGATCCTTTAGCCAAAAAGCTCCACTATTATTAGAAAAAGTGGTGAGGTTAGTGTTTTTGACTTTGATCAAGGCACCTTTAAGTGGTTTATAACCAAGCGGTATTCCCGTTTGAGAACTTACTGCCTTTAGATTGTTATTTTCTTGAGTAAGCTCCTCACGGATAACTATTGTACCGGCAATGTCTCCCCGTCTTATATTATTAGATAAACAACCTGTTAAAAAAGTTACTAGTAAAAGCAAAAAGATCAGTAAAGGACAATGTCTATCCTTATACATAAAAGTTCACCTCTTTTAGCTAGGTTGATAGATCAAGAGATTTTCATTGTTAACTGTAGCCTTAAGTGGTGTAAGACCTTTGATTTCGCCATCGATCATCTTGGGCGCAGGTTCTAAACTGGTTATAGTCACATTTTTAGCTTTAAGAAACTCTACATGCGGGTGATTAACATGCTTGCCCGAATAGACTCCAGGCAGTAGCTTTAATACTTCAAAACCCTTGGTATCACGTACAATAACAACATCCAAAAGATGATCGGTAGGATTAGCCTTTGGCGCCAAGAAAAGACCACCACCGGTATAGGGAGTATTCATTACATAAGTAAGGATAGATTTTACCTCACGAACTTTATCATCAGCTTCTATTCTTAGGTTTAATGGTTTTAAACAAAAGGCAGAAGCCACAATATCCAGATAGATGGCCATAGAACCTCTGATTAGACGGCGGTTTCTTTTGCTGTTTACCCTAAGCATAACATCAGAGGCTAAACCCAGAGCCACCGAAGAAACAAAAAGGCCTTCATTTTCCAGACCTAAATTGATGGCTTTTACTTTTCCGTCGGTAAGGGTTTGTAAACCCTCTATACCAAAGGGTATTTTTAAAGAACGCGCCAAATCGTTTCCTGTTCCAAGAGGAACTAGGCACAAAGGTTTATCTTTGGGCATGCCGTTTACTATCTCATTGACAGTTCCATCACCGCCAACGGCAATAATCCCCTCATAGTTTTCGGCTTGACCGGCCAACAAAGTGGCGTGATTTGGACCGTTGGTAAGTTTAAGGTCATATGAGATACCTAGAAGTTTTAGTTCTGCTTCTAACATTGGTAGTGATGCCCTGGCTAACCCTCTGCCGGCGACAGGATTAGCAATTACTATAAATCTCATTTTTAAGCCTCGCTTTTTAGTGTCTTTTAGATCGCATTAATTTAATGTTCTACTTAAAAAATATTCGCTTATTTATACCTCCATTCCTGCTCTGACTTCCGGAAATAAACAATTCTGGCAACTCTGACCTTAATTAACAGCTGCTGGCAGGAGGACCGAGGTAGGATATGTTTTTCATTAAAAGATTAGGTGCACGCTTACGATCTAATGTTCCGGAAACTAAAGCGATGCCGCCTTCTTTAATAGTTAGCTTATCTTGTTTGGGAAAGTAAGTGACATCAACCTGGCCGGTTTCATCTTCCATGACAAAAAAGACTACCGGCCGGCCGCTTTTTGTCGGTGGACGGTGTGGTTTTAGAATCTGACCGGCAAAAAAGATGGGCCCCTCAGCTTCAAGTGCCTTTTTGGCTGTTAACACCGAATCAGGTAAGCTTGGGCGGTAAAAATCCATGACATGATAAAATGGGGAGAGGTTTAAGACCAGCATTTCTCTTAAAAAGCGATCCCAGAGTGAAAAATCTCCAGACAGAGGCTTACTTCCCCAAAGTTCCCACAGGAGACTGCGGCGACTTTGCGCAAAGCTATCAAGAGCACCGGATAAAACTAAAAGACGGCACTCTTTCTCGGGAACGAATTCTAAATCGCGCAAAGAGTTAAAGGGACGCCTCTTTATGATCTCGTCTAAGGTTTTTTCAGAGAAGCCTTTAATAAGTTTAAGCCCTAAAAAGATTTGCCCGGCACTGCCTGTGGTCATAAGAGGTGAGGTGTTGATATCCAAAGGAATAATTTTAACACCTAGGCGTTTAGCTTCCCAAAGCAGAGACTGAGGCGGATAATACCCCAGAGGCTGGTTGTTAATAAGGGCTGCAAAAAACTCTGCCGGGTAGTGACAGCGCAAATAAGCAGTTTTATAGGCTGTTTGGGCAAAAGAAGCCGAATGGGCCTCGCAAAGGCCATAACCGGCAAAACTTTCCAAGGTATCAAAAACACTGACAGCGGTTTCCAAAGAGGCTCCTCGTTGCTGAGCCTTTTCCAAGAAGAGACGGCGAAACTGTTTTAATTCCACTTCGCGTTTTTTACTGGTCAAAGCTTTTCTGAGTTTATCCGACTCACCCAGGGTAAAGCCGGCTAAAACCGTAGCAATTTGCAGAATCTGTTCTTGAAAGACAATCAGACCGTAGGTTTTTTCCAGATAAGGTTTTACTTCCGGAGTAAGATAGGATACCTCTTCTTGTTGCAGGTGACGCTTGATAAAAGGCTCTACCATATTACCCTTAATGGGACCGGGCCTAATTAAGGCTATACTTGCGACAAGATCATTAAAATTACTGGGTTTAATTCTTTGCTGCAGGCCTCTTTGGGCCGGACTTTCCAGTTGAAAGATACCTAAGCTTTTTCCGGAGGCCAGCATCTTATACGTGGACTTGTCGTTATCTTTAATCGGCAGGTTTAGCTCGGAAAGCGCACCTAAGGTGCGCAAAGATAAAAGATCTAGCTTGACAAGTCCCATCTCTTCGATGTCATCTTTGTCAAAGGCGATAATAGTTTTGCCCTGGGAGGATTTTACTAAGGGTACGTGACAGGCAAGATCTTTAGAAGCAATGGCCAGGCCGCTAGAGTGAGTTGCTATATGCCGAGGCAGTCCATACATTTTATCTACTAAAACCGGCAGCAGATTTTCCGGAAGACCGATACGCAAAAGATCATTTTTGGCTAAATCTTCCCGGTAGCGATGAAAAGCACAGATGCTGGCGATATGTTCAGAGCCATATTTGTTCTCTAAAAACTCCCTTAGCTCTAAACGCCTCTGCCAATCAAAATCGATGTCGATATCGGGCTGGTTATTGCGTTCGAGGCTGAGAAAACGTTCAAAGACCAGATTGTGGGCTATGGGGTCAACCTGTGTCAAATCAAGACAGTAGCTTACTAGGGATCCGGCCGCAGAGCCACGTCCCTGGTAGGTAATTTTTTGCCTTTTGGCAAAACTAATCAGCTCTTGAACCAACAAAAAATAACCGGCATAGCCCAAGGTGGAAATGACATCTAATTCATAGTTCAAACGTTTTTTTGCGGCCTCATTGCCCAGGGGATATTTTCTGTCAAATCCCTCTAAGGCAAGAGCTGTCAAGTTTTGTTTGGCTTTTGGTACTTCCGGTAAAAGCTTAGGAGGTGTAAGGGGTTTTAACTCCGGAATCTCAGCAAGAAGATAGGCACCTTCTAAAGCTTTTGGGAAATCCTTAAATCTCGTGGCTAATTCTTCGCGACTGCAAAGATAACCGGCATTATTAAAGGATCTTTCCGGATGAACATCATTTAGGCCGATGCCAAGACGGATGCAATTTAGACAATCGTGAACGGGAAAACCCTCGGGATAGGCGTAATGGACATCTACAGTGGCTACCATCGGCAACTTTAATTTATGTGCCAGCTCAGAAAGGGTAGTTAAAAGCTGTTGTGTTTTTGGTAACCTTTCATGACTCATTTCAATAAAAAAGCGACCCTTAAAGAGGGAAGACCAGTTTTGTGCCAGTTCTAAAGCTTCCCGATAGCGTTTTTTAAGGAGGAGTTTTTGTAATCTAGAATGGCGACAACCCGAAAGAACCAGGATACCCTCTCCGGAGGGGAGGGTATCAAAAGTCTTTACAGGACTGTTTAAGTAGCAGCAGATTTTTTGATAACCCAGGTAGTTTTCTGCCAGCAAAGTAAGGTGGCTTTCATCGGCAAGAGTCACTTCACAGCCGATAATTGGTTTGATACTGGCCTCAAGAGCCAGACGATGAAATTCAAAAACGCCGGAGATACTGTCATGATCAGTAAGAGCCATGGCTTTATATCCAAGTTCACTGCCTCTTTTAATCAGTTCATAAGGATTGCTGGCTCCATCAAGTAGTGAATAGGCTGAATGGGTATGCAAAGAGATAGTCATTTATTATTGCCAAGCCCCCTTTAGTCATGGCTTTGATAAAGGATGGTCTCTCCTGATGGCGTTTTGGCGATCTCAAAGAGACCTTCTGGTTTGGTTAAAACCAGTAAAAACTTTAATACAGGTTCACCTTGCCACCAGGCACCACTTTCAAACCAGCTATCTATTTCTTTGACAATTGTGTAGTTAACACCGCGGAAAAAGAAACTGTTATTGGTAATTGTTATGGCCTTTTGCCAGAGATGGGACACACTAAACCATTATAAGAAACTTATAAAACCCTTTAAGGGCTTGATAAGTGTTCTTACAACAGATTCACCACCTTTGTATTATTTAAATATGAGATCTTGCTTTGATTATCACGCTAAGTTTAAAAACCCGTCGCATACCCCCAGATAAAATTAGCCCGGCGCACCTGTTCACGACGGTTTAGAGGGAGGCCTAAACGGAGATGATTTTCTTTTTCCAAAAGTTGTTCTAAAGCTTCGGGGAGATTAAAGTCAAAAAGGCCGGCCTGTTTCAGTGAGGGAGCTTCCCAACTTAAAGCCACAAGAAATTCCCAAGGATAAAGGGTGGCTAAGGATTTTTTTAAGGTTGCAATACCAATCTTATCTTGATTTATTTCCACACTTCCTGTTCCTGAATAAAGCCAGAGAGTACATGTGTGCGGAGGTAATTGTTTTATTAGGGAAAAAAGAACTTGCTCCAGATCTTTTTCACTGAATCTCTTTTCAAAGGCAGGTGGATGAGGGAGTATTTTTCCCGTATAATGGCCACGACAGTAGTGATAAATCTTTTCACCTAAATCTCCTAGACGGCCACGCAAAGTTTCAAGAGGTATTATCTGTAATGAGCCGATTGTCTTAAAGCCGGTCTCCAAAAACTCAATCAGGACTTTGGTAGGAAGGGGCCAGAGGTAATCAAGGGGAAGTTTAAAAAAAGGCGAGGCATTTTTTAACCAAAATAGGCCGGGGCGTTTTTTGTAAAGCGCTATAGCTTTGGCAATAAGGATATTGTCGGCTACAACTAAACAACTGTTAAAAGCCTTTCCCCAATCCAGAAGCTCTTCTTGGCTGGTTGGGCCAAGGTTCAAGGCATATCCTGACAATTCTTCGGCAAAAAACGGTGTTTGGCAATACACTTGATAGCGTTTTTCTAGGCTTGGTGCAGTTAATAGATAGGCAAACAAGAAACTCACCCCATACCGAACATATGTTCTATACCTTGATTATATAGATATTTTTAGAGAAAAGCAACTTTTTAAGACTGAAATTTATTACCTACTCCAGAAGTAAGGGTTAAAAAAGAAATCTCTTTGATTTGAGCCTTATCAATTGCTAGATCGACCAACTTTTAGAAGTTGCTTTGTCGATTTTGGGAAATGTTTTCAAGGTGTTTTGCTCTCAGAGTGAAGGTGGTCCCTTTTTTTATGGAAGCTTCATTGAAGTTAAAAAAACAGCGTTTTCATTTTTTATATAAGAATGGGACCAAAGACCTAGGCGAAATAAAAAGTAACTTTTAGTTTTATGGTGAATTTAATAATAAATAGGTTTAAAAAGCCGTTCACGTATTTATGATTATTAAATAGGGCTAATTAATTACTGAGAAATACCAGCCGATCAGATATAATTTTAAGTAATTGTTAAAATTGCTTGGGTGATCTTAGGACAAACTTATCTAATCCCCAAGAAGGGTGTTGATCTAAAATGCGTATCTTTGGTTATCAAGAACAAATCCAAAAAAAAGCTCTTGATCTGAGTAGCAAACGGTTTAAGCAAATTTCCAACAACATTGCCAACGTCAATACACCTAACTATCAGGCAGAAGTTATGAATTTTGAAGAAGAACTACAAGCAGCACTAGCAAAAAAAACCGGTCTTAATTTAGTCAAGACTCACTCGGCTCATATTGCTCAAAAATCGTTTATAAAAACAGCAACTACCCTTAGACCGTCTAAAACAATAATGCGTTCAGATCAAAATAATGTTGATGTTGAACAAGAGACAGCAGCGTTGATTGAAAACTATATCTATTATTCGGGAGTTGCCGAAGGACTAAACAGTAAGTTTAGATTATTACAATCTGTTGTGCAGGGAGGTAGACAATAATGGGTATGTTTTCAGTTTTTAATATTAGTGCTTCCGGTTTAACTGCCGAAAGGTTAAGGATGGACATTATTTCCAACAACATTGCGAATGCTAATTCTACTAGAACTGAATCAGGTGGCCCATATCGCAGGGAGTTACCGGTTTTTGCGACTATTCTGGAACGAGAGCTAGCAAAAAATACAGTAGCTAATGGTGTTAAGGTTGTAGGTATTGTTAAAGATAATTCACCTTTTAAAATGGTCTATGATCCCGGACATCCTGATAGTAATGCACAAGGATATGTTGAGATGCCAAATGTTGAAGTGGTAAAAGAAATGGTTGATTTAATAACTGCAAGCAGGGCTTATGAAGCTAATATTGCTGTAATAAATGCTGCCAAAAATGCAGCAGCCAAAGCCCTCGAAATAGGACGTTAATTGAGGAGGTAGATAGTGGTGATTGAAAAAATTAACAACAATTTACCTTTAGCCAAAACAGCTACTCCTCAAAAGGCATTAACTAATGCTTTTGGTAATTATCTCAAAGAAGCGCTTGAAAATGTCAATGAGACCCAGATTCAAGCTGACGATCTAAGGGTGAAGATGGCTCTTAAGGATCCTACTATTGAACTGCATGACCTTACTATAGCCGCGGAAAAGGCAGCGATAGCCTTAAACGTTACCTTAGCAATAAAGGATAGAATTATCGAAGGATATAAAGAAATTATGAGGATGCAGGTCTGATAAAGGAGCAAGGTTACAATGAACTCATTGGCGCAGCTAAGTTCACAGACAAAAGAATTTTGGCAAAAACTGGATAAAAAGATCAAATGGCTGGCCATTATTTTATCTGCTGCTATCTTTATAATTCTTGCAGGACTAGCTATTTTTGGTAACAAAGAAAAGTTTTCGCCACTGTTTTATGATTTAGATCCTGCTGATGCCGGCAGAATAATTGGCAAGCTTGATGAGGATAAGATCTCCTATAAACTGGAAAACGGTGGAAAAACAATCTTGGTGTCAAAAGATAAGGTGGACAGTCTTAGAATATCCTTAGCAGCATCAGGAACAGTAACTGGTGGAGTAGTTGGAAACGAGTTATTTGATCAGACTAAATGGGGTATAACCGATTTTGAACAAAAACAAAGGTTTAAAAGGGCTCTTGAAGGTGAGTTAATTCGCAGTATAAGAACCCTAGACGAAGTCAGAGATGCTCGAGTGCATATTGTTATTCCCGACTCTTCTCCATTTTTAGATGATGAAGGTTCAGCTACGGCATCTGTCGTTTTAACTTTAGATCCCTATGCAAAGATCAACCAAGAAAAGATAAAAGGCATTGCAAATTTTATGGCTGGAGCTGTACCGGGACTGATTCCGGAAAATGTTACGGTAATGGATGCCTCCTGGAACATTTTATCTGACCCGGCTATGTTTAAAAGTAATGGCTTTGGGCAAACTACGCAACCAAACAACCAGTTAGAACTAAAAAGATCCATTGAGCGTGAGCTTGAGCTAAGACTGCAAAGCATGTTAGAAAGGATCTTTGGTTTTGGCAAAGTGGTAACCAGAGTCTCTAGTGAACTGGGATTTGATTATAAGGAAACCAAAGCGGAAAGGTTTGAACCGGTCAGTGGCTCCAAGGGAATTGTTCGAAGTGAACAGCAAACTAAAGAAAGCCAAAGTGGCACAAGTTCACAAGCTCCCATAGGAGTTGCAGGTATAACCAGTAATATTCCCGGCTATCAAATTACTAGTGACGCTACAGATACTAGTTCGTCCGATCGAAGCGAGTCTATTATCAACTATGAAATTTCAAAAATATCGGAATACTTTGTGGCTGCTCCGGGTAATATTTCCCGGCTCTCGGTAGCGGTTTGGCTAAATGGCGATCTTGATGAAACCACAAAAGCAAAAGTCAGAGAAGCTATTACTGCTGCTGCCGGGCTTGATTTTAGCAGAGGAGATCAGCTAACAGTTGAAAGTATTCCTTTTGCAGTTGCAGAAGAACAAATCCCACCGACTCCTGTAAGTGGCCTAGAAGAGTTGAAGCAAAAGGCTTATTTGGCAGCCGGTTTATTGGCTTTTGTAATTATCTTGGTTGCTTATTTAAGAAGACGTGCCAAGAAGAAAAAAGAAGAAAAGGCTGTGCTTGAGATGGCTGCGGTTTCGGAAGAAGAGCAAAAATATGCTCAGCTTTTACAGAAAGAAGAGATAGAAAAAGGTTCTCTCGAACGAGAGGTCAAAGTTATGGCCCGACAAAAACCGGAAGAAATTGCCAAGGTATTGCAATCTTGGCTCATAGATGAATAAGAGGTGGGATCGGCTTAATGCAACAGTATAAAAGTAGTCGTGGTGGGTTAACAGGTAGGCAAAAGGCCGCTATCCTCATGGTGACTTTAGGGCCAGAATTGTCTGCTAATATTTACAAGCATCTACGAGAAGAAGAAATAGAAGATCTTACTCTAGAAATCGCCAACATAAGGCGTGTAGAACCGGAAATAAGAGATTCTGTGTTAGCGGAATTCAAAGAAATTGCTTTAGCTCAAGAGTATATTTCAACCGGTGGCATAGAATATGCTCGTGAACTTTTAGAAAAAGCCTTTGGAGTAGGCAAAGCAGAAGAAATAATAAGAAGGCTGACTGCTTCCTTGCAAGTTCGCCCTTTCGATTTTGCCCGTAGAGCAGATCCTGCACAACTTTTTAATTTTATTCAAGGAGAACATCCCCAGACCATCTCTTTGATAATGGCCTATCTTCAACCGGAACAGGCGGCAATTATTTTATCGGCTTTGCCTCCGGAGCAGCAGGTGGAAGTAGCGATACGTTTGGCTACTATGGATAGAACTAATCCGGAGGTTTTAAACGAAGTGGAGTCTGTTTTAGAAAAAAGATTGGCTAGCTATATCACTCAGGATTCAACTAGTGCCGGGGGGATTCAATCTACGGTAGAGATTTTAAACAGAGTGGATAGATCTACGGAAAAAACTATTATGGACTCGCTAGAGGAAACGGATCCGGAATTAGCGGAAACAATTCGTAAACGTATGTTTATCTTTGAAGATATTATTACTCTAGATGATCGTGCTATTCAAAGAATTATTCGCGAGGTGGAATCTAAAGATTGGGCACTATCTCTCAAGGGCAGCAATGATGCTGTTCAGGAGCGAATCTATAAGAATATGTCGCAAAGAGCTGCAGCTATGTTAAAAGAAGAGATCGATTATCTTGGCCCGGTGAGACTGCGTGATGTAGAAGAGGCGCAGCAGAGAATTGTCGCTGTTATTAGAAAACTTGAAGATGCCGGCGAGATAGTTGTAAGTAGGGGCGGTGAAGATGAAATCATCGTCTAAAAGAATTATTAAGAACAAAAATCTTGCCGCCGGTGAAGTGATTAAGATTGATACAACAAACGAAATTGCTGTCACCAGTGATACCTGGGAAAACTTAGCTGAGGTTAAATTAGAAGAACCGGAAATTACAACTGAAGAAGAAATTATTGAAAAAACAGACAAAGAGCTCTTAAATGAAGCTCGAATACAAGCAGCTTTATTGGTTAAAGCAGCCAGAGATGATGCCGAACAAATTAAAGAACAGGCCTTTGAAACAGGTTATCAGGAAGGTTTAGCCAAAGCTCAAAGATACTACGAAGAAAAGTTACAAATAAGTGTAAAAGCGTTTGGAAAGGCCTTAAATGATCTTGCCCTTACAAGAGAAAATGTAGTTAAGAAGGCAGAAAATGATCTGATTGAGCTTTTGACATTAATTGTCAACAGGGTTTTAAGACGTGAAATAGCTAAGGACAATGAACTTATTCTGCGGGTTTTAAAAGAAACATTACCCTTAGTTGCTGAAACAGAAACACTTGTTCTTGAAGTAAGCCCCCAAGATTTTGAGTTAGTAGAAGCTAATAAAACGACTATGGCCTCTTTTTGCCCCAATGTAAGAGAAATAAAAGTAATAGCTTCTGATACGATAGAAACTGGAGGCCTTTTGATTCAAAGCAGTTTGGGTAATGTTGAGGCTCGTATATCTACTCAGATTGAGGTTATCTTAGAGGAATTTAATAAACTAATAGATGCAGAGTCCGAGGGTGCTTAGCATGAAAAAATGGCAAAATTTGTATGAGGAGTTAAAAAATGTTAACCTGGTCAAAATGTTTGGGCAAATTGATCAGGTTACAGGATTAGTTATTGAATCAACAGGTCCTAAGGCTGCTCTTGGAGAGCTCTGTTTATTAGAGACAGCAAAAAAAAAGGAACCTATTTTAGCTGAAGTAGTAGGCTTTAAGGACAAGAAACTGCTTTTAATGCCTTTGGGAGAAATGACCGGAGTAGCTCCAGGTACCAAAGTAGCCGCAACAGGACAACCCCTTAAAGTGAATGTTTCGGATAAACTTCTTGGTCGAGTAGTAGATGGACTGGGAAAACCAATGGATGGTTTGGGTGAAATTGAAGCTCTAAACAGCTATCCTATTACTAATAAACCCCCTCATCCCTTAAAAAGACAGCGTATTATCGAACCTTTGCCTCTTGGTATTAAAGCAATTGATGGACTTTTAAGCTGTGGTAAAGGCCAAAGGTTAGGCATCTTTGCAGGTAGTGGAGTAGGCAAATCTACGCTTATGGGTATGATTGCCCGCAATACAGCTGCTGATATCAATGTAATCGGCTTAATTGGCGAAAGGGGACGCGAAGTACGGGAATTCTTAGAAAAAGACCTCAAAGAAGAAGGTCTCTCACGTTCGGTAATTGTGGTATCTACATCGGATCAACCGGCTTTGACAAGGCTTAAGGCTGCTTTTGTAGCTACTACTATTGCTGAGTATTTTCGCGATCAAGGCAAAAATGTTTTATTAATGATGGACTCCATTACTAGATTTGCTATGGCTCAAAGAGAAGTCGGGCTTGCTATCGGAGAGCCACCTACAACACGTGGCTACACACCTTCGGTTTTTGCTTTACTTCCCAGATTGTTAGAAAGAGCCGGAGCTGGAGAAAAAGGCTCGATAACGGGACTTTATACTGTTTTAGTTGAAGGAGACGATCTCAACGAGCCGGTTTCCGATACAGTACGTAGTATTTTAGATGGGCATATTACTCTTTCGCGTGCTTTAGCCTCCCGAGGGCATTACCCGGCTATTGATATTCTCTCTAGTGTAAGCCGTTCTATGCCTGATATTGCTACAGATTCTCAGCAGGCTTATGCTACTAAACTCCGTAAAGCTTTAGCCAATTACAAAGATGCTGAGGATTTAATAAATATCGGTGCTTATCAGTCAGGCAGCAATAAAGAAATAGACTATGCTTTAGAAAAGATTGAACCTATAAGAGAATTTCTTACCCAGCAAGTTAATGAAAAACTAGATTGGACCACTACACTTTCCGAACTGGAAGCACTATTTGTCAAAGAGTGATATTGAAATGAAGAAATTTCGTTTTAGTCTGCAAAAAGTACTTGATGTGGCTCAGACAGAAGAAAAAATAGCCTTAGAGGAGTTTGCCAAGGCACAAAAAATATTTTTAGACGAAAAAACTAAACTAAAGAGATGGCAAAAAGAGCTTGCATTACTAAGAACAAGGATCTCTCTTAAAGATATTGTGGAGTTAAAAAATCAAGGCAGTTATGGTTTAGTGCTGCAAAAACAAATAGAGTTTTCCGAGCAAAAGCTCTTAGAACTTGAAGCAGAACTGGAAAACAAAAGACAAGTTCTTATAGAGAAGATGAAAAGAAGGCAACTCCTAGAAAATCTTAAAGGGAAAGCCTTGCTTAAATATCAAAAAGAGCTTGCGCGAGAAGAACAACTCTTTCTGGATGAAATCGGAGTAACACGATTTGCCAGAAAAGAGGAGGAAGGTATATGAAATGGTTCGTAGTCATTTTAGCAGTCTTATTAGCTCTAGGGGTAGGGATTTATGTTTTGTCTTTAGCTAAGGTGATCAATCCTAAAGCTTTTATACTTAATCGGCTTGAAAACTGGAATTTAACCAAGGAGCTTATTAAAATATATAAAATAGGTCTTAAAGATCAGGAAGTTATCCAAGCCGAGCTAGATAAGCTGAAACAAATTTCAGCAGAGTTAGAAAAAAAACAACAAGAAATTGAAGCTTTAGAAAAGAATCTGGAAAAGAAAGAAAAAGACCTTGAAGGTCAAGCCTTAAAAATAGAGGCTAGCCTCTCTAGGCTACAGCAAGAAGAAGCTACCTTAAAAAAAGAGCGCTTAGATAAAGAGGCTCTTAAGGCACAAGCCCAATTATTGACAGAAATGGAAACTACGAAAGTGTTAGCTATTTTGAATACTATGTCTTTTGAAAAACAGGTAAGCCTTTTAGCACAGATGGATCCAGATACCATTACAGACATAATTGGCAGTATGGACCCTAAAAAAGCTGCTGATATACTTCCTCAAGTAAGCAAAATTATTACGATAGGAGGTGAATAGATGGTATTAGCAACCAAATTTCAAGTGCCAGTACAGTTTGTGCAATCAACTCCAACAGTTAAGCTAAAAGAGGACCCGCTAAAAAGTTCATTTGAGGTTTTTCTAGAGGCTGAAAAAGAGTCTTTAGAAGCAGAAGACATTGAGACTAGACTGAATAACAAAACAAAGAATCGCCCACCAGACTACCCGGATTTTTTACCGTTGCAACTGCTAATAGCTTTATATCAAATTCTTGAGCAAGAACCGGTTATACTTGACGACAACCAATCATGGGCCACCGAAAGTAGTTTAACTGCCAAACAGCTTAAGTGGGCATTGCACCAAGTATCTCAAAAATTCAATTCTTTAGAGCTACAACAATTAGATCCGATAGAGAAAACCATTTTGGTATTTAAACAATTATTAGAGCCACCAAATCAATTTGACGATCTTTTAGATTTGGTAACTGACTTTGCTGATTTTGTACCAACTAACCAAATCGATTCAAACCAAGATATTGCAAATGACTCAACTGCGGCAGAAGTGATTCTAAATAAATTCTTACAAGACTTCCAACTTAGACCCACCCCTGAAACAGACTTTAACTCCAATCCATTGATTGCTTATGGGCTAAAAGATAGCGATAGTGAGAATAGTAAGTTACCAATCTCATCTACTGAGGAATTTCGCAGGGTAATATTATCTCAAGGCAGCTTAGAACTTCACGAAAGTGTACCCAAAGAAGTCAGACAAGTATTTGAATACCTCTTAGATGCAAACAAAATGCTTAGTATAGAATTGGATGTAGATCCTAAGTTAGTAAGAGATGCTAAAGCCAAAGCTAATCAAAGGGTGGCTATTTTATCAGCTATTAAAACAGACTCAGTTGTTCAAGATCTAGCCCAAACCTTAACTAGATTAAGCCAAAGATCAGCTGACATGGCTTATGGCCCCCTAGCGAAGGTACTCTCCTACCAAAGAGATCCCACTGAGCCCTTCAATTTTGCTGACGATGATTTTTATGCTTATTTAGCCGAAGTAAATAAAGAAGGAGTTTCTATTTCTAAAAGCGCTGATAAAGATACGTTTTTTGCCCAAAGACAAATTCAAGAATTATTTGAAGCAAATAGCTTTCCTTTAATTGCCAATAAAAAAGAATCTGTCTTAATTCAAAAAGACTCAAACAGTTTAGTCAACAAAACAGAGCAAAAAAATCACAACTCAGCTATTAAAAAAACCGAGCAAAGTTTACTTGATTCAAAAACAGATCTTAAGAAAAGCTTTACTTTGCTAACAACAAAAGAACCTTCTTTGGATGGAACAGAGAGAGACAATGATAAGCGGGATTTCTTGAAAACTGAAACCTTTCTGCCAAACAGTAAAGAAACAACATTTACGCCAAAAGATACTAGCAAGGAAGTCTTAGCTACAAAAAGGTTAGTAACCATCAAAGAGATACCCGAATTAGTGGTCAAAAGAGTTAATCTTAGTCAGTTAGAAAGCGAAGTAATTAAGCTAAAACTCTATCCTCGTGAATTAGGAGAGGTTCGGATCTCCCTTAATGTTAAGTCGGAAATAGTGAATATGAAGTTGGAGTTTGAGAATCCTCTCAGTCAAAAAACATTTAAAGAGCAGCTTCCTCTACTTAAGGAAGCATTGGAAAGTCAAGGACTTCAACTTGGAGAGTTTAGTTTAGGGACAGGCTCTTTTAATAGGCAGGGAACCTACTTTAATAGACTAGAGCTAGCTGAGGAGTTCTCTTACCTTTTAGGTAATCAAAACACAAACAGGACTGAGCAAGTATTGCCAAAAGAAGAGGTTGTTCAAGAAATTAGAAACAGGCAGGATAGTCTTGTAGATTACAGAGTCTAAGGGGGTGTTAAATAGAATGAGTTACACAGCAAATTCCATTAACTCGACAACTAGCTACACAGCAAGTAGAAAAACTGAAGAAAAGAGAGATATTTTAGGCAAAGACGATTTTCTCAAGCTTTTAATCACAGAACTTAGATATCAAGACCCAATGAACCCATTAAATGATCGTGAATTCATTGCTCAAATGGCACAGTTTACCAGCCTTGAGCAGCTCCAAAATATGAATAAACTTCTGGAAATTTTTACCGGTTCCCAGCAAGCACTTAGTATGTTTGCTCAAGCAACCAATTTGATCGGTTGCAAGGTTAAAGTAGATACAGGGGATGAAGATATCAAAGAAGGCTTAGTCGAAGCGGTGCGCTTTAGTATGTCAGGGCCGGTGATAATTGTCGACGGTAAAGATTATATGCTGGCTGATTTGCTTGAAGTGAGTAAGTAGGTGATATTTTGAATCCGATAATAAAAACCAAGTTAATACCGCCTAATATTGCTGCTCAAAAACAGCTATCGCCAAAAAGACAGGAAACTCAACCAGGTTTTGAACAATATTTAAATGCTGCCGTCGATGAGCTGAAGTTTTCTAAACATGCCCTTTTAAGACTAGAAAACAGAAAACTAGATCCTGAAGCAAATCAAATTGCGAGGTTGCAAGAAGGTATTGAGATGGCAAGAAGCAAAGGGAGCAAAAATACTCTGGTCTTGGTAGATAATTTGGCTTTTGTGGTCAGTGTGAAAAACAATACTGTGGTTACGGCAATGTGTGTGGAACAAAAGGAGAGCAAAGTTTTTTCTCAGATTGATACTACGGTAATAAATTAAAAAGCGGGTCCTAAAAAGGACGCTTTCTGCCGTGGAATGACAGAAGCGGCAGGAATGGAGGCGTGAGCTTATATGATGCGTTCACTTTACTCAGGTGTTACAGGCCTGAGGACTCATCAGACAAAAATGGATGTTATCGGCAACAATATTGCTAACGTTAATACAGTAGGCTATAAAGGTTCACGTGTAACATTTCAAGAGGTTTTAACCCAAACACTACGTGGACCAAGTGCACCTCAAGGTGAAAAAGGCGGCATAAATCCTATGCAAGTAGGTCTTGGTGTGGGGTTGGGGACAATCGAAACAGTTCACTCACCGGGAAATTTGCAAGGAACAAACAATACATCTGATCTAGCTTTAGAAGGAGACGGGTTTTTTATTGTCAGCAACGGCACAAAGAATTTTTATACCAGAGCCGGTGCCTTTACCCTAGAAAACAATGCTCGGTTAGTCGCAGGTAATACCGGCATGGTTGTTATGGGCTGGAAGGCTAACAAAGGTAAAATTGATGTCAATAAATCCTTAGAACCCATTGAAATAAACAAAGGCGAAGTTATAGAGCCTTTGGCCACCACTCAGATAACTTATAAAGGCAACCTTGATTCTCGCAACACAGGTAAGCTCGAACTAAAAGCCAACCCCTGGTCATTAAGTAGCGGTGCAAACAATGCAAGATTAAATTTAGCTTTAGAACCTACTGGAAACTTCAATGAATTTAGATATGTAATCTCAGCTACAGCCGGTAAAATTGTCAAACTCAGTGATTCTTCCCTGGTTGAGTCTGTTACGGGAATCATATCTCTTAAGGCCAATGGATCCATTAAGGATATTACCCCTGACTCCAATGAAATTTTTTCTGTTTGGGGTGGAGATCTTCCGGGTACAGCTCTTGGAAACATTGGCATAGACCCTAGTGATGATAATGCCCTTTTTAGTGTGGGGGCCAATAACTTAGCTTTATCCGATTTCCGTTTTGAAGAGGCTCAAAAAGCAGTAACTGCTGTACAGGTAATAGATTCTCTAGGCACAGAGCATGAAATAATAATGAAGTTTACCAAAAAAGATAATAACGTCTGGAAATGGGAGATTGAAACACCTAATTTACAACCTTTATCTGTAACCAACGGTGAGATAACCTTTACTGCCGGCGGTGCAGTACAAAACGTTTCATATCTAAATGCCGATGGTACAGTGGCATCATCAGCTGCGATGCGTTTTGGCGTTCCCGGTGACTCTGATGTCTTAACAATCCAGCCCGATTTCGGTGAATTAAATCAATTCGCTCAAGGGACAGACTTAAAAAGAGATCAAAACGGTTTTAAGATGGGAACCCTGGAAAACTATCTTATCGATTCCAATGGAGTTATTACCGGAATTTATTCCAACGGTTTAAATAGAGCTTTAGGTCAACTAGCGGTGGCTAACTTTGCTAACCCAGCCGGCCTGTTAAGAGCTCCCGGTACACTTTTTGAAGAATCCAGCAACTCAGGTTCTGCTCAGATTGGGCAGGCCGGTACTGGAGGTAGAGGGTCAATCAAACCTTCTACTTTAGAGATGTCCAATGTTGATCTTTCACAGGAATTTACCGAGATGATAGTAACTCAAAGAGGATTCCAAGCCAATTCCCGAATTATTACCACAAGTGATGAGATGCTACAAGAGATCGTTAATTTACGCCGGTAAAAAACAGGCGGTCTTTTTAGACCGCCTAAATAAGCTTGCCTGTAAACTTGGCAAGGGAGTGATTATATGATTAAACTAACCAAATTAGACGGCAAAGTCTTCTACCTTAATCCTCATTTAATCGAAACAATTGAGTCTACACCTGATACAGTAATTACCATTGCAGGTGGAAGAAAAATATTAGTACAAGAGCAAGCTGAATCAATTGTTGATTCTATTGTCAGCTATAGGCGGAACATAAGTTTTAAATTAATCGAAGACTAAGGGGGGTGAAACCACTTGGATCTAGGAACTTTAGGAGGGCAAATCTTTGGCTGGGCTATTATTATAATAGCTATTATGATGGAACCGAAAACTGCAGGTACATTTTTACATCTTCCATCGGCTTTAATTACCTTCGGTGGTACAATAGGAGCTACAGTTACCTATTTTCCCTTAAGACAACTGGCAAAAATTCCTTCCTTGCTTTTTGTAGCATTAAAAGAAGATGCTTATAATCCGGCTGAACTTATTTCTTCTTTAGTTCGCTTAGCCGAGAAAGCAAGACGTGAAGGTCTTTTAGCTTTGGAAGATGATCTACAAAACGAAAAAGATGGCTTCTTACGAAAAGGGATTCAGTTGGTAGTAGATGGTACAGATCCGGATCTGGTTCGCAGTATATTAGATATTGAAATATCATATTTAGAGGAAAGGCATCAAGAGGGTCAGGATGTTTTTAAGTTTATGGCCAGTGTAGCGCCTGCTTTTGGTATGATTGGAACTTTAATCGGTTTAATACAGATGTTAACAACCTTAGATGATCCCAGTACCATTGCTTCTGCTATGGGTGTAGCTTTGATTACTTCCTTATACGGTTCTTTGTTGGCCAATGTGGTTTGTACTCCGATTGCAGGGAAACTAGCTATTCGTTCACGCAAGGAAGTCTTACTTAAAGAACTCATGGTAGAGGGAATACTGTCACTACAGGCTGGCGAAAACCCACGCATTGTAGAGGAAAAACTAAAATCCTTCTTATCTCCTAAATACCGCGACAATCTCCCCTTAGAAAAAAAGGAGCAAGAGCGGGTGATGCAGAGTGCCTCGTAAAAGGAAAAATAAAGGTGGCGAAGATTTTAGTTCAGCTCCCGCATATATGACTACCTGGGGCGATATGATGAGTTTGCTGCTTTGTTTTTTCATACTGTTATATAGTTTTTCTTCGGTCGATGCCCAGAAGTTTAAAGCAATCGTCTCAGCTTTTCAAGGCTTGGCCGGCATTTTAGACAGTGGTAAAAGCATTCAAAAAGAAGGTTATTTAATTGAGCCGACTTCGCAGTTTTCTGACTTAAGGATCGAAGAAAGTGAAGGCGATTTAGCTGATTTAGACATTCTGGCACTTAAGGTTTCAGAACTCCTCGAGGAAGAGGGATTTTCGGATCAGGTCGAACTCGGTATAGAAGACAGAGGGTTAATAATGCGTTTTAAGGATGTCGTGCTTTTTGATTTGGGATCTGATGAACTAAAGGAAGAACCAAAAGTTATGTTAAAAAAATTAAGCTATATTTTGGAACAGGTACCACTGCCAATTAGAATTGAAGGCCATACGGATAATTTGCCAATCAATAATTTGCGCTTTCCATCTAACTGGGAGTTATCTGTAGCTAGAGCAACTAAAGTGGTCAGGTTTCTTATTGAAGAAGGTTCTTTAGCTCCGGATAGACTATCAGCTTTAGGTTTTGGTGAGTATCGACCTATAGAGACCAATGATACTGTTTTAAACAGAGACAAAAATCGACGTGTAGATATTGTTGTTTTGCGTCCTTCCTTGGCCGAAAGCGAACCCGGAGCAGCTTGGATAGATGAATTAAATCGAACTTATATGGCTAAACCAGCAGGAGAGGATGAGTAAAAGTGGCGGAAAAGAGGATTGTTGTCGATGGTAAGTTTGTTGTTTTACTTGTAGCTTTAGTGATTTTAGCTACTTCCGGGAGTGCACTTTTAACTAGCCGCTTGCTTGGTCAACCAGCTCAAGAAAGAATAACCAAGGAAAAAATACCGGAATTTGGTCCCCGTATCGAGTTTGAAACAATAATAGTAAATTTGCAAACTCTCAATAGCCGTTCCAATCGCTACTTGCGTCTCAAGATGGTTATCGAATTTAACAATGATAAAATACTTAAAGATATAGATAAATATAATACTGTTTTACAGGATAAAGCGATTGAAATTCTAAGGTGTAAAACTGCAGAAGATTTAGCAGGAGGAGATGCGCAGGTAAAACTGCGCCAGGAAATACGTAAAGCATTTAACGAAATTTTACCAGGAGCTCCAGTAACTAGCATTTACTTTATCGATTTTTTAATCTCTTAACAGCAATAAGGCTGGAGGTGAGCAAAATGGCTGAAATATTATCACAAAAAGAACTCGATGCCTTGCTACTGGGAGTCAAAAAAACAGTAGCTGGTGAAGGTAAAAAGATTAAACGCTATGATTTTAAACATCCGGATAAATTTTCCAAAGACCATATCAGAACACTGCAAATGCTTCATGAAAACCTGGCGAGACTGTGGTCATCTTCAATGTCAGCTCACCTAAGAGGTTCGGTTCAAATTGAGGTTATCTCCATCGAACAGATTAGCTATGAGGAGTTTATCAAACAACTTCCCAATCCAACAGTACTAGCGACCATTTCTCTACAGCCACTACCAGGATTAATGGTTTGGGAGTTAAATCCAGATATTTGTATCAGCTTTGTCGAACGGCTTTTAGGTGGCAGTGGCGATGCCGAACAATTCCGGCACGAGCTTACAGAGATAGAACTAACCGTTATTCACAATACCCTATCTAAAATGGTAAGTGACATCCGTACAGCTTGGGCTAATGTTTTAAGCGTCAGTGCGGAACTGGTTAATCTTGAAGTTAATCCTCAGTTTTGTCAAGTTGCTCCACCAACAGAAATGGTTATTTTAGTTAGCTTTGAAATAAGACTCAATCATAAAACAGGTTTAATGAATATCTGTCTTCCTTATTCGTTGCTTGAAGCAACTCTACCAAGGCTTAGTGCTCAGTACTGGTTTGCCAGTGGGGAAAAAGGCAACGATGAAGCAGCTAAAAAAGCAATAAAAAACTTGCTGGAACCTACTTTTCAAGAATTGAGTGTGGAACTAGGCAAGGTTACAGTTACAGTTAACGAACTTTTAGATGTAGAAGTCGGAGATGTAGTTAAACTGAGAACCAATATTGATGAGGATTTAAATGTTCTTATGGATGGCAGAACTAAATTTACTTGCAAACCAGGGCTAGCAGGCAATAAACTTGCTGTTGAAATAACCAAACTTGTTTCTAATTAGGTTAAAGGTATTTGAAAATCCGTGTAATTCGAAAAATTGAAAGAATTTACTAAAATATATAGCTAACATTGGCGAGAATAATTTAGGAAAGGAGGAAGCAAGTTAGTCCGCATTTTTACCACAGCTAAAAGCAGTGGACTTTCTGCGGTTTATCTTGTGAACTAAAATGAAGGATCATATGCTTTCTCAAGAAGAGGTTGATGCATTGGTTAAAACTAAAGAAAAACCTTCAAATGAAGAAAAGAATAAGCTTGATGAAGCAAGGGAGAAACCTTTGGTAAGGGATGTTTCACCCCAAGCGTTAAATTTATTCCAGCATTTAGAAAGTAAACTCGGTGAGACCATTGCTCTTTTAACAAGTGTACAAGCTCAAACTTTAAAAGAAAAAGCTTCTATTGAACCTGCAAGTGCCATTGGTGAACACCGCTTTATTATTAGTTTGGGCAATACCGATGATGGTATGGATATACTAATCTATCTCGATGAAGAGGCAGCCAAAAGCATCTTATCTCAAATTGCAGCAGAACCCGATAACGCAAATATTTTTTCAGATACCAACATGGATGCTTTAGGCAGGATTATTGAAGCTTTAAGCTTACAGTTTTCAACAGCAGTTTCATTTCTTAGCAGAAAACACTTTGATTTAGCAGTCGCTCTTCCTAAAGGACTAAGTGGTCTACAGGATTTCCTGGATTTGAGCAAAGAATATCTTGTCTTAGAATACTCACTTATCTGGGATGAAGTTGAGGTGGGTAAGTTGGGCTTTATTGTTGAAGATAGTAGTTTGGAAAAGTTATTCCTAGGTAAAGAAGATAAAAAAGATGATGAACCTGCTGTAAGCTTGGATTCCTTAATAGAAAGTATGAATAAAGAAGATGATGAGGATATCTTGTCCCAATTTAGCGAAGATTTAAGTGCTGAAGAATCAGCTGAAGTAGTAGTAAAACCTGTACAGTTTGGTCAACTTAAGCAAAAAACTCAAATAGAGCCATTTGAAAAAGACTCTAATCTGGATATTATCTTAGATCTACCCGTATCACTTACCGTAGAACTCGGCCGTACTCATAAAACCCTCAAAGAGATACTCGACTTAAAACCAGGGTCTATAATTGAATTGGAGCGTTTAGCCGGAGAACCAGTTGATGTGCTGGCCAATGGTGTTTTTGTAGCCAAAGGTGAAGTTGTGGTGATTGACGAAACTTTTGGCGTTAAAATAACCGAAATAGCCAGCAAACAACAGCGTATTACTAGAATTAAGTAAGAGGGGAACAGTATGGATTGGATCTTTACAATTAAGTGGCTATTATCCACAGTCGGCGTTTTAGGTCTTGTGTTTCTAATTTTTTACTTAAGTGGTAGAAATTATAAACGCAAAGGTCGAGATCTGGAAATCATAGAAGGTCTACCACTTGGTAATAGGCAAGGGATCTATCTAATAAGAGCGAAAGATCGCATTTTAGTGGTGGGGATCTCTAATAATGGAATGCAGGTATTAAGCGAGTTTACCTCCCAAAAACCAGAAGAAGATAAAAATGTTGCCGCCACAAAGGAAGGAAATTAGAAGTGAAAAGAAGACAAATAGGGAGATTGATCCTAGTTGTTCTATTTTTAACGATACTTGCAGTTCCAACTTTAGCAGATAATGAAACGATTCCAATCCCTTCAATTAAGCTTGATATTGGCCGGGCAAGCGGACCAGATGATGTAGTGAGTACTTTACAACTTGTACTACTTTTAACTGTTTTATCCCTGGCACCTTCTATTTTAATTCTTACCACAGCATTCACCAGAATTATTATTGTTTTATCTTTACTACGCAACGCAATCGGTACACAACAAGTACCGCCAAATCAGGTGCTAATTGGGTTGGCCCTTTTTCTAACCTTTTTTGTTATGGCCCCGGTTTGGAATAATATAAATACTAATGCTATAGAGCCTTATATAAACGAGCAGATTACTTTTTATGAAGCTTCACAAAGAGCTTTAAATCCGTTAAGAGAGTATATGCAAAAACAAACCAGAGAAAACGACCTTAAGCTTTTTTTAGAGATGTATGGACAAGCTACAGTAGATAATGTGGCTGAAATTCCAGATTATGTGTTAATGCCGGCTTACCTTATCAGTGAGTTAAAAACCGCTTTTCAAATGGGATTCATTCTCTATATACCCTTTATAGTGATTGATATGGTTGTAGCCAGTATTCTGATGTCTATGGGTATGTTAATGCTTCCGCCTGTAATGATCTCATTGCCCTTTAAGATTTTATTATTTGTTATGGTCGATGGATGGAGTATTGTAACCAGATCACTAGTACTTAGTTTTAGATAGGAGAAAAATATATGAGCGATGCACTAATTGTTGATATCGGCAGAGATGCAGTTATGACAGCTCTTCTAGTATCCGCACCTGCTCTAATCATTGCCATGGTTGTCGGTCTTTTGGTCAGTATTTTTCAAGCAGCAACTCAGATTCAAGAACAAACCTTAACCTTCGTACCTAAAATTGTGGCTATTTTATTAGCCATTGTTATCTTTGGCCCTTGGATGTTGCAAGTACTCAAAGCTTTTGCCGAAAGGCTTTTGTTAAACTTGCATACCTTTATCGGTTAGAGTATTTTTACATGTACTTAATTTTCCAAGAAAGAAACCGAGATTGTGTTAGAAGGGGGGGAATTAGAATTACTGCCTTTTGAATGAAGTAAGCGCAGGTAATTCTTTGCTTTTGTGTTAGAGCAATTAATTGATGTCGGTATAAAAATGTTGCTAACAATGGCTAGAATAGGTGGGGTAATAGCTGCAACCCCGATTTTTTCTAGCTCTAACCTACCGGGAATCTTTAAGGTAGGCTTAATACTTAGCCTTTCTTTCCTTCTTTACCCTTTAGTTATTACTAACAGTTCGGTTTTAGCTCTGCCCTTAATAAGTTTGGCGATGCTTTTACTTAAAGAGATCTTAACAGGACTTATCTTAGGAGCAATGGCCCATCTTTTCTTCAGTCTTTTTCAGACAGCTGGTCAACTAATTGACGTTCCCATGGGTTTTGGGGTAGTAAATTTCCTGGATCCTAATATGGGTGGACAGGTTCCTTTAATGGGCAGGTTTCATTTTATTTTAACAGTTCTAACTTTTCTTTTGTTAAACGGACACTATGTGGTTATTAAAGCTCTCGCTCATAGCTACAAGCTTATTCCTGTAGGAGAGTTATTTATCTCTCAAGTTAGTGCGAAATATTACCTCTACTGGGTAGGTCAGACCTTTATGATCTCTGTGCAACTAGCACTTCCTGTAATTGCTGCTATTTTGCTTGTGGATGTGGGACTTGGTCTACTTAATCGTGCGGTACCACAGATAAACGTTTTTATAGTTGGTTTTCCGATTAAAATCGCCACAGGTATGGCTTTGGTCGCGTTAGGATTACCTTTTTATTTTGACTTAGTTAAAAGATTGTTTTCCCTAAACGGCAAATTGGTAGAGGCTTTATTTGGGATGATGAAGACACTCAGATAGGCGGTTTCCTAATGGAAAAAATTAAAATTAAACTACAATTTTTTGCTGGAGAAAAAACAGAACCAGCAACCCCTAAAAAAAGGCGTGATGTACGCAAAAAAGGCCAGGTTTTTAAAAGTCAGGATTTGATCATGGCAGCAACAATTTTGCTTGCCTTTTCACTTTTACCTACTTTTCTACGATTTATCAGTAATTATGCTTTACGATATGTAACCGATGCTTTATCAATTCAACAAACTTCAGATTTTACAATCGAGTTCATCAGTGAACTTATACAAAAAAATATTGGGGTATTGATAGTTTGTGTACTACCATTTATGTTAGCTATAGCTTTAATGGGTTTGAGTATTAATCTCCTTCAAACAGGCTTCTTAAATGTACCGGAGCTTATAAGACCAAAGTTTGAGAGAATCAATCCTCTTGAAGGATTTAAACGCCTGTTTTCCAAAAAGGCACTTGTAAACCTTTTAAAATCTATCTGTAAAGTTTTTATAGTTGGCTATACAATTTATGTCGCTTTGTCGCAAAGTATAGCCAAAGTATCAAGTTTAAGCCAGGTAAGCCTTCCGGATGGTTTTACACTTATGACTGAACTTATCTCTAACTTAGGTGTTAAAATAGGGCTTTTGCTTCTGGTTCTTGGTATTATAGATTATTTTTATCAGTGGTGGGAATTTGAAGTATCAATTCGTATGACCAAACAAGAACTTAAAGATGAATATAAACAACTTGAAGGAGATCCCCAAGTTAAATCAAGAATACGTTCTAAACAAAGGCAGCTTGCCTATAGCCGTATGATGCAGGCAATACCTTCTGCCGATGTTGTTATTACCAACCCAACTCATGTAGCTGTAGCCTTAAAATACGAAGCTAAAAAAGGAGCACCAGAAATTCTGGCCAAAGGCCGAGGGCTCTTAGCTCAAAAGATTAAAGAGTTAGCTAGAGATAATGAGATACCTATTGTAGAAAGACCGGAATTAGCACGTGCCATATATCAAATGGCTGAAGTTGGTCAATTTATTCCTCCGGAATTGTATAAAGCTGTAGCTGAAGTTTTAGCTTTTGTATATAGACTAAAACAAAAATCTTAAAGGAGGGTGAGAGATGAACTTAACGGATGAATCTACCAGGCGCCTTAGTAAAGTAAGTGATTTTTTAGCTGTAGTAGGGATCTTGTTTATTGTTATGATGCTTATTATACCTCTCTCACCTGTGGTGTTAGATCTATTGTTAGCTGTAAATATTAGCCTTTCGGTTTTAATTTTGCTACTAACAATGAATGTGAGCCGCTCACTGGATTTTGCCATTTTCCCCAGTCTTCTTTTGATTATGACCCTGTTTCGTTTAGCTCTCAATGTTTCTTCAACAAGACTGATACTTCTAAATGGCTATGCCGGCCAAATTATTACTGCTTTTGGCAACTTTGTTGTAGGTGGTAATGCGGTAGTAGGTTTTGTTATATTTATTATTCTGGTTGTAATTCAGTTTATAGTTATAACTAAAGGTGCTGAACGTGTGGCCGAAGTAGCAGCTCGTTTTACTCTTGATGCTATGCCAGGCAAGCAAATGAGTATCGATGCCGACTTAAATGCTGGTTTAATCACAGATGAGCAAGCAAGAACCAGAAGACGTGAAATTGAACGTGAAGCTGATTTTTATGGCGCTATGGATGGTGCTTCTAAATTTGTCAAAGGCGATGCCATAGCAGGTATTATTATTACTCTTATTAACATCCTTGGTGGTTTAACCATCGGTATGGTTCAAAAGGGTTTACCTTTCAACCAGGCTCTTAACAGGTATACTTTGCTTACGGTAGGCGATGGTCTGGTTTCCCAAATACCAGCGCTCTTGGTCTCTACGGCCATGGGTATTTTAGTTACCAGAGCAGCCTCGGAAAGCAATCTAGGTCATGATCTAACCCAACAACTCTTTTCTCAACCCAAAGTTTTATATATAGCGGCCGGTCTTTTAATAATATTGGGATTTATTCCCGGGCTGCCGACAATGCCATTTGTTTTAATTGCACTGCTACTTGGAGGTATTGGCTATTTAACAAGCAAGACTGTCGCTAAAAAGTCCTTGGAATATGCTGAAAAAGAGAGTGCCCAAGAATTAAAACAAGCAGAGACGCCCGAAAGAGTCTTAAACCTGGTACAGTTTGACCCCATCGAACTTGAAATTGGCTATAGCTTAATACCTTATGTAGACCAGGAGCAGGGCGGTGATCTGCTAGATCGCATTACTTTAATCCGCAAACAAGTGGCTTTAGAACTTGGTGTGGTACTTCCAGTAGTAAGAATTAGAGATAATTTACAACTCCAGCCCAATGAGTATGTGATTAAAATAAAAGGTGTAGAGGTAGGTAAAGGTGAATTAATGCCTCACCATCATTTAGCTATGGACTCAGGAACAGCAACCAGATCAATTAATGGCATTCCGACTACCGAACCTGCCTTTGGGCTTCCGGCTCTTTGGATCAGTGAGGTCGATAGAGAAGAAGCAGAAATGGCGGGTTATACAACGGTTGATTCGGCATCTGTTTTGGCGACTCATCTGACAGAAGTACTCAGAAGCCATGCTGCCGAGTTTATTGGTAGGCAGGAAGTTAAAAATCTTATTAATAGTGTGAAAGAAAACTCGCCGGCTGTTATTGAAGAACTTACACCAGATCCACTATCTTTAGGTGATATTCAAAAGGTTCTCCAAAACCTAGTCAGAGAAGGAATTTCGATTCGTAACCTAATTGAGATCTTTGAGAAACTGGCAGATTATGCCAGATTAAGCAAAGATACCGATTATTTAACCGAGATGACTCGTCAGGGATTAAGCCGACAAATATCCAAATCTTTAGTTGATGAAAAAAATCGCCTTCAGGTTATAACTCTATCTCCCGAGATCGAAGAAGCTGTATTCGAAGCTGTGAAAAAAGAGCAAGAAACAGGTAGCTTGGCTTTGGATCCTAATCTATGGCAGAGTTTATTAAAAGGGTTGGGTGAAGAGATCGAAAATGTAGCCGGAAGGGGCTTTATGCCTATTATTCTTACTTCACCACCTATTAGACTGGCTTTTCGCAGGCTAATAGAACATGCTATGCCCCGAGTGGTTGTAATAAGTTACAATGAGATTGATCCTAGTGTACAAGTGCATGGACTAGGGATGGTGAGATTTGCTGATGCTAGTTAAAAAATACCGAGCAGATTCTATGACCGAAGTCTTGGATTTAGTTAAAAAAGAGTTGGGACCGGAGGCTTTAATTATTGAATCAAAAAAAGTGAGGCAAAAAGGTTTCTTTGGGTTTTTTCAGCCTTTAAAAGTTGAGGTTACCGCAGTGTTAGAAAGTGCTTCAAAGCAACTGTATCAACCAAAAGTGCCGGAAATTGACCCTGAAATAATGGCAAGTACGGTTAAAGAAGTTGCCAAACTTAAAGAAATGATTAACGCAATTAAAGCAGAGTCTGCTTTAAGCACTCTGATTACATCTCCGAAAGAAGTACCGGTAATTGAGCCATTAAATTTAATTAAAAAGCGGCTTTTAGATACGGGCATGAGCCTTGATGCCGTTGGCTACTTGTTAAAGGAACTCGTTTTAGAGGGCGTAGATTTGTATACAGCCACAGCTGTGGAAAATGCTATTGGAAATGTCTTAAAAAAATCTCTTAAAACCAAAGCACCATTAATAGATAAAAAACCCTATCTAATCTTTTTAGTAGGAACTACAGGAGTCGGTAAAACCACTACTATCGCTAAATTAGCTGCTAAATACCATCTCAGGGATGATCTTAAAGTGGCTTTAATTACCGTCGATACTTATCGTATCGCAGCTGTCGAACAACTAAAGACCTATGCCGAGATAATCAACATCCCTGTTGAAGTGGCCTTTAACAAAGATGATTATCTTAAAGCACTTTTGCGTTTTAAAGAGATGGATTTAATAATTGTCGATACTGCAGGCAGAAGTCAACATAATATGATTCAAATAGGAGAGCTCAGAGATTTTATTGCCGTAAAAAAACCGCAAGAGATTCATCTTGTTATAAGTGCCACAGCCAAAATTGAAGATTGTCGTTCCATTATAGCAGCCTTCGTACCTTTGGGTGTAACTCATCTAATCTATACGAAGGTTGATGAAACCATAAAACATGGCACTCTTTTTGAGATCTTAAAATCAACCCAAATACCGCTTAGCTTTATTACTACCGGTCAAAAGGTTCCTGAAGATTTACAGACAGCTTCGATAGACAAAGTTATCGAGCTGATCATAGGAGATTAATATGCAGGATCAAGCCAGTGGCTTACGCAAGTTAGCCCGGGGGAAAAAATCCAAAGCTAAAACTATTGTTATAACTAGCGGTAAGGGTGGGGTTGGGAAAAGTTCATTTGCGGTTAACTTTGCCTTATCTTTGGGCAAAAATGGTCAACGGGTTGCGATATTAGATGCCGATCTAGGACTGGCCAATCTTGATCTTTTAATGGGTATTCCTACTACTTACAATATTATGCATCTTTTAGAAGGACAAAAAAGATTAAGTGAGATTATTCTTCAAGGACCATACGGAGTAAAGCTAATTCCCGGTGGTTCGGGAATTGTGGAACTAGCCAATATAAGTGAACTCAAATTAAAAGGTTTAATTGAGGCTTTTGGTGTATTAGATCCTTACCTGGATTATTTTATTATTGATACAGGAGCAGGTATCAATAAGCAGGTGTTAGCCTTTGCTTTGGCTGCAGATGAGGTTTTTACCGTGACTACACCGGAGCCTACTTCCCTGGCAGATTCTTATGGAATTATTAAAATATTACAAAAAGGAAATCCTACACTTCCAATTAACATAGTGGTTAACCAGGCTGATAACCTAGCCCATGGTGAAAGGATCTATCAACGTCTCAAACTAATCTGTAAGAATTTTGCCGCTAAGGATGTTGGCTTAGTAGGTATTATACCTCGTGATATAGCTGTAAGCAAAGCTATTCGTAACCAGATACCTCTTTTAATTTTCCAACCAAAATCTAAGGCAGCTGTGGCTATTAACCAAGCTGCTAGTCGTTACCTGGAATTTAACGCTTTGGATCTGGCTACAAAGAAAACTAACCAGCCCCCTGAGCGCAAAGGTTTCAGTGGGTTTTTAGAAAGAATGGCTCGTTTGTTAAGATGAGGAGTGTGGTCTATGCTCCCAAGTAATGATCTTTGGACAGAACTAAAAGTCGGCAATCAAAAAGCCCGAGAACAGTTAATTGAAGATAATATAGCTTTAGTTCAGGAGATGGCAAGGGCTATAGCCAAGAATTTGCCACAGCATGTGGAGGTAGAGGAACTGGAGAGCCTAGGCTTTTTAGGCCTTTTAGATGCGGTTGATAAATTTGAGCCCGAAAGAGGTGTCCCTTTCGAAGCCTATGGCAGACAGCGTATTAAAGGTGCAATTCTGGATGGCCTAAGAAAAGAAGACTGGTTAAGCTCCACCGCAAGAAGAAAGACTAAAAGAATTGCTGAGGTCTACGATTTTTTAGAACGAGAATTAATGCGTCCGGCTACCGACGAAGAAGTAGCTTTAGAGTTAGATATCTCAGTTACAGAGTTTCGCAAGACTATCCAGGAAATAAATAAAGAACTGGTTCCACTGGAAGCACCAATAACCACAGATAGTGAAGGTCATACTCAGACATTTATTGACATTATCCCTTCAAAAGAGGATATAGGTAGTGCTTTAGAGAAAAAACATATCAAAGAGTTGCTGGTAGAAGCTATTGAAAAACTACCTGAAAAAGAACGATTGGTAGTTGCTTTATATTATTATGAAGGACTCAATTTGACTGAAATTGGTGAAGTCTTAGATCTTTCTACCTCACGTATTTCACAACTACATGCCAAAGCAATTCTAAGACTGAGAGGTCGTCTAGGGCGTAGAAAAGACGAACTGTTTTAATAATGTCAGGTTTAAGGGAGGAAGTAGTATGTCAATCAAACCAGTTGATATGCAGATACTCCTACCTCGCTCTCAAGAAATCCAAAGAGGAGAAACGATTAAAGACAGTAAGTCAAATAGCAACAATCAATTTGTCCTAATTGAGAATGAGAAGGAAACCGTAAAAAAGACCAAACAGATCAATGAAACTAATAAAAGTGAAGAAGTCAAGATCAGTGAAGAAGGGAAGAAAAGCCGGGACCAGAATCCAAGTGGATTTGCTTCTTCTAAGAAGAAGCAAGAAGAAGACTGTGACTTTACTCCCAGCACCTTAGGGAAAAATATAGATATTAAAATCTAGAAAGCAGGTGGGTGTGGGTGCCATACATCCTTTTGGGGATAGGCATATTTGTTGTTGGCTTGTCTATAATCTTACCGGAACACTCTGGTGAACCGGAAGCTTTCAACAACCGCTCCAAAAAAGATATAGATGAGAAGTTAGATGTTTTAATAGATGAATTTAATGAAAGTTTCCATTTGGCAGGCAATGAATTAGATTTACGAATTGCTAAACTGGCCAAACTGCAAGAGTCAGTTGATCAATCAATATTATACTGGCAAAAAGCAATTCAAAAAGCGCAAACCCTTGATGAAAAAAAACATCTACCCCCAAAACATAAAGACGTTTTAGCGTTGAATAAAAATGGTCTTAATATTACTGAAATTGCTCAAAGACTCAATATTGGCAAAGGCGAAGTCGAAATGATTCTGGCACTGTATGGGGCAGGTGAACTGGAATGAGATCACAAAAAGATTTTTTCCTAGGTTTAGGGCTAGGACTTATTTTTGCGGCTATGGTCTGGATCGTGTTTTCTTTAGGACCAGTCGATGATGCTAAGATTATTACCAAAGCCAAGGAATTGGGCATGATCTTTCCCAAAGATTTAGGTGAACCACAATCGGTCTTGGCAAGTATAGATGAGGGTACTTCATTACCCCAAGAGGAAGTAACTAAGACAGAGGATAACATACCCAATAAAACTCCTAAACTTGTAAACTATACTATTAAACCTGGTTCTAGTGCCAAAATAGTCGCAACTGAGCTAAAAGAAGCGGGAATTATAGCCGATGCTAATCTTTTTGTTGAGGAACTGACCAAAATGCAATTAACTGCTAAGATCAAAGCTAAAAATTATAGGTTTGATCTCACATATGGTCCTGTAGATATGTATTTGGTTATTAAGGAAATTACAAAATAAAATTGTCATTTAGAGTAATGCAGCATAATTAAAACTTGGTATGCTGCATTTTTCCTTTTATCAACCTAGTTTTACGAAACAATTAATATATAGAATTAACTTTTTTACCCAGCACGAATTTTTTGATTTGTCCAATCCAATTGAAGTTTACTTAATCTCTCTTACGGTAGAGGGATGGTAAAAAGGCAGTTTGATTATTGTTGAATTCGAACTGGCAACGCAGGTAAAAGACAATCACTTTTATGGAGTATACTGGCAGAAAGGGAAAAATGGTAATTGCAAGATTTATTGCTACTAATAAGTTTTACAGTTTAGGGAGGTATTTCCAGCAAGGTATTTATCAGGTATTTATCAGCAAAGACTGGAAAGGGTTAATTGCAAAGGTAATTGCTACTTTTCAGGATTTATTTCTACCTTTGACGAGCTTGACAACAAAATATAAGCAAAAAGCAGTCTTCATGTAGCTTTTTGGGACAGAATTTGTCATAATAAGAGTAGTAATTAGGCACTTTCTGCCTATTTTTGGCAACACCAACCTAGAGGTCGAAATAAACGTTTTTTTCGCAAATGTTATTTCTACCCCCTCTAGTCGGTATGGTAGCCATCCTTAATAGGTAACCCTGCCTGGCTAACTTATTTCTTTAGCAGAGTTGGAAGTAGTATGATTTCATTGCTTGGGATGATTTCTACTGCCAACTTTTCTAGGATATCCGTTCCATATAGAAAGCTGAAGACTGATGTTGGAGATCGGTCGTTCAGCTTTTTTCTTTTGTACGAGTTAATGTGACTCATCATAAGATTTATATCGTCCTGAGTAAATGAATCCATGCTTTTTCCTTTGGGAATGATTCTACGTATCAATCCATGATTGTTTTCTAATGCACCTTTTTGAAACGGAGATGATGGATCACAATAGAATAATCTAGTCCTCTGATTTTGCTGGGTATCGAATTCGAGTTTTAGTGGATCAGAAAACTCACTACCATTATCGGTTAGAATAAGGGGGAAAAGCTTTTGAAAGACTTGTTTTCCCAACTTTTCGCATTAATAATACTAATAACGCTCTGTGCAGTATTTGCTTCTCTCAAGAAAGCGAGCATAAACTCAATTTCTACAAAATGTAGCGTTAATAAAACTGCTCCACCATCGAGTTTTCCTTCAACAGTGTCTATTTGAACAATTGGTGTGTCTGGATTTTCTTCCATAAATTTATTGAAATCCTCATAGGTGCGATTTACTCTACACTTCTTGTCTATTTTATAGTTGTTTTGGGTTTTCTTGCGAGGACGGAATTTGACTTTACGGGGGAGATCGATATTTCTAGCTGAAAAATGATTTTAATCCACGTAGTTATAAATGGATCTCTCAGAACACATAAGAATGTCTTCATTAGTTGTAAAGATGTGATGAATAGATTGTCCTTTTAGGATAAGTGGACTAATTATTTTATAAAGGTACTTAATGGCGTTTTCGGTGCAATTGATGCCACTTCTTGATTCAGAACGTACTAACTCATATTCTTTTTGAGCATGAGATGCCTGGTAGAAGCATTTTTCTAACGAGCACTTGCTTAATTGAATGCAGCCATTGCATACATAGGGTGGCTTGTCCAAAAGCTGGCAAGTTTCTTTTACAAAATCTTTGCAAACCTTAGTACACATTTTGCAATACTTGCAGCTTCTATGGGTGCATGATTCTGACTCGCAGATATAAGATCTTTGGCAAGCAAATCGGTGCCGGCAATTATTAAACGCTCTTCCATAGTAGCCAGTTTGTCTAAAAATAATATGGTTTTTAATTTCTTTAGGTATTGCGGTACAATGCTTACCGATCTCTTTAGCTATTGCTTTAAATGAATAGCGTTCTTTTAGCATTTCTTCGATGGTTTGCCTTTCCTTCAGAGAAAGATGATTGAACTGAGACCTCCTGCCTATATAGGTAGGATTTACCTACAAATAGCTTTGAGTAAAGTATAGCATTTGAACAACTAAATGCTACCCCTTCAATTTGCATGAGTTATTTCTACTCATATTCCTAGAGAGGTAGCAATTACTTTTGCAATTAAGGCAAAGACTGGAAAGAGAAAGACTTAGAAACTCTTGTTAAAGAGATGGCAATATGATATACTACTAAACGGTGTAAAACACACTCGAATCGATCCTCTAGAGAGTGCCAAATTAAGATTAAATTGGTTTCTATAGGAGATGAGATTCGGGGAGGAAAAAACTAAGGAGGTCTTTTTTATGGGCGTAGTTTCTATGAAACAACTGCTCGAAGCTGGGGTACATTTTGGACACCAGACTAGAAGATGGAACCCTAAAATGAAGCCATACATCTTCACCGAGCGCAACGGTATTTACATTATTGATTTGCAAAAAACAGTTAAAAAAATTGAAGAGGCTTATTCATTTACCCGTTCTATAGCCGCCGAGGGAGAGAGCATTCTTTTTGTCGGCACCAAAAAACAGGCCCAAGAAACAATTAGGGAAGAAGCTGAGCGCTGTGGTCAGTTTTTTGTTAATGAACGCTGGTTAGGTGGCATGCTGACTAACTTTAAAACCATTCGTTTACGGGTTAAATATATGCAGAAATTGGAGCAAATGGCTGAAAACGGTAGTTTTGAACTTCTACCTAAAAAAGAGGTTCAGCAACTAAAAGCAGAGTATGCTAAACTCAAGAAGTATCTTGGCGGTATTGAAAATATGACTAAGCTACCTGGAGCTTTATTTATAATTGATCCTCGCAAAGAAAAGATCGCTATTGCTGAAGCTAGAAAGCTTGGCATTCCAACTATTGCTATTGTTGATACTAACTGTGATCCCGACGAAGTAGACTATGTTATCCCAGGCAACGATGATGCTATTCGTGCGGTTAAATTAATTGCTTCTGTAATCGCAGATGCAGTTATTGAAGCTAAAGAAGGGCAAGATGCGGTAAAGGATCAAGAGGAGAAAGTAGAAGTTCCCATGGATGAAATGCAAGAAGTAGAAGATGACGCCATGGATGACGATATCAAGTAGTCTAACTAGGGCGTGGAGGTTTATCTTTCACCCCCTTTTTTCTTAAAGAGAGGAGGCAATTAGATGTCTATTTCTGCTGCTATGGTAAAAGAGTTACGTGACAAAACCGGTGCAGGTATGATGGATTGTAAGAAAGCTCTTATGGAAACAAAAGGTGATCTAAAAAAAGCCATCGAGTTTTTAAGAGAAAAAGGATTGGCCGCTGCAGCTAAAAGGGCCGGTCGCGTTGCTGCTGAAGGTGTTGTTGCGACACTGGTTGAAAACAATGTAGGTGTTTTAGTTGAGGTAAACTGTGAGACTGACTTTGTGGCCAAAACCGAAGACTTCAGTGACCTTGTAACTAAAACATTGAATTTATTAGCTGAAGAAAAACCGGCTGATTTAGATACTTTTCTTAAAGTTAAAGTCGAAGAGGGTACTTTTGAGGATTATCTTAAATCAAGAATTGCCAAAACCGGTGAAAATATGACCGTACGCCGCTTTGCTATTTTTGAGACCAAGGATACTACAGAAAACATGACATCATATGTCCATCTAAACGGTAAAATTGGTGTTTTGATAAAGGTTAAGGCCGACAGGGCTGAAGTTGCTCAAAGTGATGCTTTTAATAACTTGCTTAAAGATTTAGCTTTGCAGATTGCGGCAGCTAATCCTCTTTATTTGAGCCGTTTAGAAGTGGATGCTCAAAAATTGGAAGAAGAAAAAAAGATCTACCGAGCTCAAGCACTTCAAGAAGGTAAACCAGAAAAGATTGTCGATAAAATTGTTACAGGTCGACTCAATAAATTTTATCGTGAAGTTTGTCTTCTCGAACAGGAGTTTATTCGTGAAGACAATCTAAAAGTTGAAGCTCATATTAAATCAGTTGCCAAAGACCTAAATAGCGACATTGCTATTTTGGAATTTGCTCGCTTTGAAAGAGGCGAAGGCATCGAGAAAAAAAGCGATGATTTAGCAGCTGAGGTTGCCAAAATGACTAATTCATGAAAAAAAGAGAGCACCTTGGTGTTCTCTTTTTTTGTATAGTAGTAACTTTATTAAACAAGGATGTTCACTTTTTTAAGAGAATTATAATAAGGAGGAGCGTCTATGGGACCTAAATATCAAAGAGTCTTATTAAAATTAAGTGGAGAAGCTTTAGCAGGAGAACAGGGACATGGACTTGATCCGGTAGTACTTAACCGCATATCTTTGGAAATTAAAGAACTCACCAAAGCTAATATTCAAGTGGCTTTAGTTGTTGGCGGAGGCAATATCTGGCGAGGCGCAAGGGGTAGTGCTAAAGGCATGGATAGAGCCCAGGCCGATTATATGGGTATGCTAGCTACGGTAATTAATGCTTTAGGGTTACAGGATGCTCTTGAACAAGTGGAAGTTGATACCCGTTGCATGACAGCAATCGAAATGAGGCAGATCGCCGAACCATACATCAGGCGCAGAGCAATTCGACATTTGGAAAAGGGACGGGTAGTAATATTTGCCTCGGGAACGGGCAATCCGTATTTTTCCACTGATACGACAGCCGCCCTTAGAGCGGCCGAAATCGAAGCTGAAGTTATTCTAATGGCCAAACGAGGTGTAGACGGTGTCTATACTGCTGATCCAGCCGTAGACCCCAAGGCTACCAAATATGAAAAGCTAGGGTATTTAGATCTGCTTAATAAAGGTCTCACAGTTATGGATGCTACAGCTGCATCTTTATGTATGGTAAATCATATTCCTATGATAGTGTTTGATTTTAATAAGCCGGGCAGTGCTTTAAGAGCAGCTATGGGCGAACAAGTAGGAACAGTTATAGGGGAGGAAAATAATGCAAAAGATTATTGATGATGCCAAGACTAGAATGGAAAAGGTTATTGAGTCCACCAAAAGAGAACTTGCTACAATCCGTACAGGCAGGGCTAATCCGGCACTGCTTGATCGTGTCGAAGTAGATGCTTATGGCTCAAGGATGCCCCTTAATCAGGTAGCTATGGTTTCTGCTCCTGAACCAAGAATGCTTATTGTACAACCCTACGATAAATCAACTATTTCGGCTATAGATAAAGCCATTCGTATTGCCGATCTAGGTCTTAACCCGACAAATGACGGTCAAATTATTAGACTTGCCATTCCAACCTTAACCGAAGAACGTCGTAAAGACTTGGTTAAATTTGCCAAAAAGATCTCAGAAGAGATGAAAATAGCAGTTCGTAACGTTCGTAGGGAAGCTAACGACTCACTTAAAAAAATGGAAAAAGAAAGTTCTATTACAGAAGACGAAAACAAAAAAGGACAAAATGAGATTCAAAAATTAACTGATCAATTTATTGCCAAAATAGATGATTTATTAGCCTCTAAAGAGAAAGATATTATGGAGGTTTAAGTATTGTATAACTACCTTAGTCAACCTCTAGAACGATTATTAGCCGGGGAGCCTAATGCTCCCCTTGTTATTAAATGTTCCGACAACAAAGTTGTAGGTCGAGAGATTATTATTAGGATTAAAATTAATGAAGTTTCGGCTATCTGGGAAATAACTACAGCTCATGAACTGCCAAACCAGTTAAGGTTAGGGGGAAAATTTGATGGCCATAGTTAATGGACTAGATATAAGAATACTTCCTAAGCACGTAGGTATTATTATGGATGGCAACGGACGGTGGGCAAAAAAAAGAGGTTTACCCAGAGTAGCAGGTCATAAAGAGGGAGCCAAAACCGTTAGAATGGTTGTGCGTACCAGTGGTGAGCTAGGAATCCAAGTTCTTTCTCTTTATGCTTTTTCAACTGAAAATTGGCAACGTCCAAAAGAAGAGGTAAACTATTTAATGGGTCTTTTGACTGAATACTTAATAAGTGAGTTAAATGAATTGATGGCTGAAAATGTAAAAATCAAAGCCATAGGTGATTTACAATCCTTACCTAATAAAGTCTTAAAAACCCTGGATAGTGCAATGGAAAAATCTGCTCACAATAAAGGTCTTATACTTAATTTAGCACTCAGTTATGGCGGCCGAGACGAGCTTATTCGTTCTTTTAGGGAGATAGCCTTAGAGATTAAAAACGGTAAACTCACTTGCGAGGAGATTAACGATACCCTAATTAAATCTTATCTTGATACCAAAGATCAGCCTGACCCCGATCTTATTATTCGTACTAGTGGTGAGATGCGTTTGTCTAATTTTTTGCTCTATCAAGGAGCCTATTCAGAGCTTTGGTTTACCAAAACACTATGGCCAGATTTTACCAAAAAGGAATATCTGGAAGCTCTTTTAGACTATAGTAAACGCTCTAGACGCTTTGGCAAGGCCTAAAGGAGGTATGCAAATTGAGGCAGAGAATCATAACTGCAGTTATTGCCATACCAATACTCCTATTATTGGTAGTATTAGGTGAATGGTACTTTTTAGGGATTTGTCTTTTAGCATCAGCTATAGCTATGTATGAGTTTTATTGCTTTGCTAAAGGATTAGGATACAATCTCAGCCTGAGTTTACTGTTAATAGGTGGTTTAACTGCTTTTTCAACTATGTATTTGGTCGGCGAAAAAAGACTCGACGCCTCAGCATTAATAGTCCTTATTATCCTTATTCTGGTGCTTGAGATGTTTCGCTCCAAAGCTGTGCTAAAAAACGGCTCACTTACAATACTAGGGCTAATATATGGCGGAGTTTTGTTTGCTTTTTTGCCATTACTTAGAAACCTTGGTTTTGTTTATATTATGCTTTTGCTTCTTGTGACCTGGGGGACAGATAGCTTTGCTTACTTTATAGGTGTTAAATATGGTCGCCATAAGCTATGGCCTGTAGTTTCACCTAAAAAATCCTGGGAGGGAGCCTTAGGTGGTCTTGTGGGTGGTATCTTAGGAGGCTTGGTTACAGCATCGCTTGGTTTATGCAGTCCCTTTTTGGGTCTATTGGCCGGATTTTTTGGAAGTATTACGGCTCAATTGGGTGACTTAATGGAGTCGGCCATGAAAAGAGAAAGTAATGTCAAAGATAGTGGCTACATACTACCTGGACACGGCGGTATTTTGGATCGGGTTGACAGTTTGATTTTATTGGCACCAACAATCTACTTTATCTTGCAGTTTCTTGTTTGAGGTGAGTATAAATGAAGACAGTGGCTATAGTTGGCAGCACAGGTTCTATCGGTCTACAGGCTCTTGATGTTCTTGCTGCTTTAAGTGATGAATATAAAATAGTAGCCTTAGCTGCTAATAAAAATACTGAATTGATAGCCGAGCAAGTTGAAAAATTCCAACCCCAACTGGTAACACTGCAGGATAGAAAAGCTCGCACCAGGTTAAAATCATTACTAAGAACCCAAAAAACAAAGCTTATTGACTGTCAAGACCCAGTTGAAGCTATTGTCACCGAGGCTAACGCGGATATTACCTTAGTCTCTGTAGTGGGAGCAGCAGGGCTTTTACCCTCATTGAGGGCGGCAAAATTAGGCAAAAGGCTGGCCCTGGCTAATAAAGAGGCCCTTGTTATCGGGGGCGACCTGTTAATAAATGCTTGTCGAAAACACTCTACCGAACTTATTCCTGTAGATAGTGAACACTCGGCTATTTTTCAGTGTCTACTTGGTCAAGATACTAAGGAACTAAAAAAAATCATTTTAACTGCTTCAGGAGGACCATTTTTAAGTATTCCGAAAGTAAAAATGGAGAAAGCCTCTGTAAAGGAGGCCCTCAATCATCCCAACTGGAAAATGGGTGGCAAGATTACGATTGATTCGGCTACTATGATGAATAAAGGTCTTGAAGTAATTGAAGCTCATCACCTTTTTCAATTAGATTATACTGGGATTGAGGTTATCATCCATCCTCAGTCTCTGGTACATTCGCTGGTAGAATACAATGATGGTTCATTGCTAGCTCAGTTAGGTTTACCTGACATGCGAGTACCGATTCAGTTTGCTTTTTCGTATCCTAAAAGAATCAAACGCAAAACCAGTCTTTCTTTAATAGGAAAAAAGCTAGACTTTTTCGAACCTGATTTTGATAAATTCGGCTGTTTGAGGCTAGCCTATGAAGCAGGGAAAAGTGGAAAAGATAGACCGATTGTCCTTAATGCTGCCAATGAAGTAGCAGTTGAGTCTTTTTTGGCCCAAAAGATTGCTTTCGGTAGTATATATAAGATAGTTGCCGAAGCACTTGCTAGCTTTCCAGAATCCGAAAGCGCTACTTTAACAGCTAAACTGGAGACAGATAAATTAGCAAGAGCTTATGTTTTAAGATTGATTAATTCTAGGAGGTGGACAGAATAGTAGTTCAGATTATAACGGTTATTCTAGTCTTTGCCATACTGGTAATAGTCCACGAGCTAGGTCATTTTGGGGTAGCTAAATTACTCGGTATTTGGGTCTATGAATTTAGTTTAGGATTTGGACCGGTATTATTGAAGCGCAAGAAAAAAGAAACACAGTATTCACTTAGAGCTTTTCCTCTAGGGGGCTTTGTAAGTGTAGCCGGAATGGATGAAGCTGCTGATGAAGAAAAAGCAAGTATGGTTCCTCCCAAAAGGCTCTATAACAATAAGCCTGCTTGGGCTAAAATCGCAACTGTAGCTGCCGGACCGTTAATGAATATAGTCTTTGCCATTTTAGTTTCGATTGTGATTATAGCTCTTTCCGGTCGCCAGGTACCTCTAGTAGGTAAAACTATGCCGGGATTGCCGGCAGAATCTGCCGGGATACAAAGTGGAGATGAGATTTGGGCTGTTGATAATCTACCCCTTTATAACCAGGGACAATTCATTCAGCTTATTGCCTCTAGTGAAGGAGAGTCCTTAAAGCTAAAGGTAAAAAGACATAATAAGTTTCTGGACATTGTGGTTAAGCCGCAGTTCAATCAAGAATTAAATCGCTCGATTATTGGCGTCGATGAGCTAACTTATAAAGAAATCTCTCTGAATTTTTGGGGACTGTTAAGATCGGGCTGGGACAATACCCATATAATGCTGGTAACTTTATTCCGGGGATTAAAGATAATGTTTACCGGCAAAGTTAAAGTTGACGTGGCAGGTCCTTTAGGTATGGTACAGATTATTGGTGAAACAGCAGCTGTAATGGAGGAAGATTTTCTAATTGGTCTTTTAAATGTACTCTACCTGGCAGTATTTTTATCAGTAAACTTTGCTGTTTTAAATCTCTTACCAGTACCTGTTTTAGATGGCGGCTGGATTATGTTTATTATCATTGAGCTAATTAGAAGAAAACCACTTACCGATAAACAAAAAGTTATTGCCCAGATGACTGGTTTGGTTTTAATTGCAAGCCTATTCCTTTTTGCAACCTACAGTGATTTTTCACGTCTGGGTTGGTTAGATGGTCTTATAGAAAGATAGTGATCTCGATGGGAAAAAAGTCTGTAAGAAAAGTTAGGGTTGGTTCGGTTTACTTAGGTGAAGATTTGCCTGTATTAATCCAATCCATGACTAATACTAAAACAAGTGAAGTTAAAGCTACTTTAGAGCAGATTAATCAACTAGCTGAAGTTGGTTGTGAAATTATTCGTGTGGCAATACCTTCGGAAGATGAACTAATAGCCTTCAGAGAAATTGTTAAAGAATCTCCTTTACCGGTAGTTGCAGATATTCATTTTAATTATCTTCTGGCCATCAAAGCAATTGAGGCAGGTGCGTCTAAGGTCAGGATAAACCCTGGCAATCTTGGCGGTTTGGATAAACTTCTTGAGGTATCTAAGGCTGCTAAAGATAAAGCCGCTATTCGGGTTGGTGTCAATGCGGGGAGTTTGCCCAAAAGCTACCTTGAAAGTATTAATTCAGGTCAGTTAAAAATACCTGAAGCAATGGCTTATTTGGCTAAAGATTATGTTGACTTTCTTAGTGATCATGGTTTTATGGATGTAGTTGTCTCTTTGAAAGCATCTGATGTTTTAGATACGATTGTGGCCAATCGAAAATTCCGAACTTTAAGTGATGTACCACTTCACTTGGGTATAACCGAGGCAGGAACTGTCTTTAGCGGAACTGTAAAATCAGCTGTCGGTTTGGGGACACTATTACTGGAGGGCATTGGAGAGACAATCCGCGTTTCTTTAACTGCAGAACCTAAAAGCGAGATTAAAGTGGCCAAAGAGATCTTAAAATCCTGTGGATTAAGACGATTTGGACCTATTATTATTTCGTGTCCTACTTGCGGGCGTACAAAAATAGACCTTTGTACTCTTGCCAAAGAGGTAGAAAAAATGGTAGAGTCTATTAAGGAAGATCTAATTATCGCTGTTATGGGGTGTGAAGTAAATGGTCCCGGAGAGGCTAAAAATGCTGATCTAGGTATTGCCGGTGGAAAAGGTGAGGGGCTTATTTTTGTAGGCGGTAAGGTCGTTGAAAAGGTTCGAGAATCGGATCTTCTTGCAAGGTTTGAATTTTATTTACAAAAAGCTTTGGAAAGAAGACGGAAAAACTAAACTAAAGGTTTTACCGTTGAATTGGGGTGTTTAAATGAAGATCACGGCTATCGTGCCAGCTTATAATGAGGCACTAAACATCAGCGGTGTCTTGTTTCCTCTAGATGAAGCGAAATCCCTTGGTTTTTTAGACGATATCTTAGTAGTTTGTGATGGTTGTGCAGATGATACGGCAGCTATAGCAAGAGGCTATGGAGCAAATGTATTAGAGCTTACACCAAATCGAGGTAAAGGCGGAGCTATGCTAGCCGGTGCAAGAGCTACAGATGCGGACCTGTTGGTCTTTATAGACGCAGACCTGATTGGTTTGACGACCTACCATATTCGAGATTTGATTGAACCTGTAAAATCCGGTAAAGCCCAAATGAGCATGGGTATTTTTGACGGAGGCCGTATGTCGACAGATGCTGCCCAACATGTTGCTCCCTTTTTAACCGGGCAAAGAGCTATTCTAAAAAAAGATTTTTTGGCCATACCCGATTTAGACGACTCCCGTTACGGTGTAGAAGTTGTATTAACTAAGTATAGTAAAAAACAAAGATGGCAGGTTGAGAAGGTTCACTGGTATAACATGAGTCAGGTTATGAAAGAGGAAAAGTTGGGGTTTGGTGCAGGGTTTAAGGTAAGGCTGAAAATGTACTGGGATATTATTAAAGCCTCAATCTAAAAAGCAAAGCTCCGGCTTGAAAAAAACCGGAGCTTTTTATATATAGAGCGGAGGGATTTTATGGCCTATGTAATTAAGCCAAGTGATGAGAAATGTCGCGCAATTCTAAATGATCTACCTGTTCAGATAGAGCGTGTAATCGTCGATGAAGATAGATGTCGCTTGGAAATAGAAGTAAAAACAGCTGTACCGCTTGATATTAATTTGAAGAAAAGTATTAAAGAAGCGATTAAAAAGCAGATCCCTTCAGCAAGAGTAATTAGTATCTGTGGCTGGTTAGATGATTATAAAGATTTAGATTCGACAGCTAAACATGTAAAAAAGCCCAATGTTAAACCTCCTAAAACTGATAGTAAATATAAAAGAAGCCGTAAAAAGATGTGGGAAAAGTCAATAGAGGGAAAAACAACACCCTTAGCATCTTTAGTGGAAGAAACTCCGGTGATTATAATCGAGGGTCAGATCTGTTTAATGAGTGAGAGGATATTCAAAACAGGTCGCAAACTTCTTACTCTTGATATAACAGACTTTACCAGTACTTATCCTGTCAAAATATTTTTAGATCCCCATGAGCAAGCACCGGATTATATAAAAGAAGGAACATGGCTTAAAGTAAAGGGACGTCTTGAGTATGACACCTTTATCAAAGGGTTGGTGATTATACCTCAAGCCATAACAAAGGCTCAGCCTAAAGAAAGATTAGATCAAGCTACAACAAAACGAGTAGAACTTCACTTACATACAAAAATGAGTTCTCTTGATGCGGTAATAGAGCCTGAAGCTGTGATTTCTCTTGCACAAAGAATGGGTCATAAAGCTTTAGCTATTACCGATCATGGTGTTGTACAAGCTTTTCCGGAAGCATTAAAAGTTGCTCAGAAGGCTGGTTTAAAGATTCTTTATGGTGTAGAAGGTTATCTGACAGAAAATGAGAGCAAAGAATCTCCAACCTATCATATTATTCTGATTGCTAAAAACCAAACCGGAATCTTTAACCTTTATAAACTGATTAGCTTAAGTCATATAGATTATTTTTATCGTCATCCCCGAATGCCACGAGAGCTGATCGAAGAAAACAGGGAAGGTTTAATCATAGGTTCAGCTTGTGAAGCCGGTGAGCTATTTCAAGCTGTTTTGAATAAAAAGCAAAATCTAGCGGAGATCGCTGCCTTTTATGATTACCTCGAGATCCAACCCTTAGGTAACAATATGTTTTTACTAGATGAAAACAGAGTCGGTTCTGTAAAAGAGTTACAAGAGGTAAACCGTACAATTTGCCAACTTGGCCAAGAGCTTAAAAAACCTGTAGTTGCTACCGGAGATGTTCATTTTCTTAATCCGGAAGATGAAGTTGTAAGAAGAGTCCTTATGGCGGGGCAAGGCTATAGTGATGCTGATAGGCAGCCGCCTCTTTACTATAGAACAACAGAAGAGATGTTGCAGGAATTTGCTTATTTAGGAGACGAAAAGGCTTATGAGGTTGTGGTAATCAATACCAATTTAATAGCCAGTCAGGTGGAAGAACTTTCGCCTATTTCCAAAGAATACTGTCCTCCATACATCCCTGGCGCTGCCAAGCAGATTGAAGAGATGACTTACAAAAACGCCCATGCTCTTTATGGGATAGAGCTACCTGAGATGGTGGAAAAAAGACTCCAAAAAGAGTTGCAAGCGATTATTTCCAATGGTTTTGCGGTTTTGTACCTGATTGCCCAAAAACTGGTTGAAAAATCTCTCTCAGATGGCTATCTGGTTGGTTCTCGTGGCTCAGTTGGTTCATCACTGGTTGCAACTATGTGTAATATTACCGAGGTAAATCCCCTGCCTCCTCATTATCTCTGTCCTAAATGTCACTATAGTGAGTTTGTCAATGATCCTGAATATGGGTGTGGGGCTGATCTTCCTCCCAAAAAGTGCCCGAATTGTCAGGAAAATTTTAAGCGCGATGGCTTTGATATTCCTTTTGAAATATTTATGGGTTTTAAGGGAGATAAAGTCCCGGATATTGATCTTAACTTTTCCGGCATCTATCAAGCTGCCATTCATAAATATACCGAAGAACTATTTGGCAAAGATCATGTATTTAGAGCCGGAACAATCGGCACTTTAGCTGAAAAGACAGCTTACGGTTTTGTGGCCAAATACCTTGAAGATCGTAAGCAAACCTGGTCGGAAGCTGAAATTAATAGGATTACCAGAGCCTGTGTAGGGATTAAAAGAACTACCGGACAGCACCCTGGGGGCATGGTAGTTGTTCCTGAAGGAAAAGAAATCTATGAGTTTACTCCCATACAGCACCCTGCCAATGATAGTGAGGCTGAAATAAGAACCACTCATTTTGATTTTCATTCCATAGATGCTAATTTGGTTAAACTTGATATTTTGGGGCATGATGATCCTACGATGTTGCGTATGCTAGCCGATTTAACAGGAGTTGATGTTAAGGAAATTCCTCTTGATGATCCAGATACCCTAGCTATTTTTTCAGGTTTAGAGAGTTTAAAACTAACTCCGGATGAACTAGGGGGTTGTACTGTAGGGGTTTTAGGAATCCCAGAGTTTGGGACAAACTTTGTCCGCAAAATGGTGGAAGAGACAAAACCTACTACTTTTGCCGAACTAGTTCGAATCTCGGGTTTTTCCCACGGAACGGATGTTTGGACAAATAATGCCCAGGATTTGATAAAAGAAGGTCGCGCCAGCTTAAAAGAGGCTATCGCCACTCGTGATGATATTATGAATGCCCTGATTCAATATGGGATGGAACCTTCTTTGGCTTTTAACATTATGGAGAGGGTTAGAAAAGGCAAAGGACTTACGGAAGAAAATATAATTGAGATGAAAAAGCACAACACTCCTGACTGGTTTGTTGAAGCATCTAAAAAGATTAGTTATCTCTTTCCTAAAGCTCATGCTGTTGCCTATGTAATTATGGCTTTTAGAATCGCTTACTTTAAGGTCCATTATCCAAAAGCTTATTACACAACCTACTTTTCAATACGGGCAACAGATTTTCCGGCTAATCTAGCTCCGCAAGGAAGAGATGTTGTCAAAAGACAGTTAGACGATCTCAAAGCTCGGAACAATGATTTGACTGAAAAAGAGGCCAATATGATAACCATACTCGAGATCGTTTCCGAAGCCTTAGCCAGAGGAATACAATTTCGTTTTGTAGATCTTTATGAGTCGGATGCCACCTACTTTAAAATAACTGAAAGTGGTCTCTTACCGCCTTTGGTAACTTTAGAAGGTGTGGGCGAAGCCGCAGCACAAGCTTTAGTTGAGGCTAAAAAAGCAGTTGACCGGTTTGTTTCCATCCAAGACCTGCAGGAAAAAGCGAAGGTTTCAAAGAGTGTTATCGAAGCCCTAAGAAACCATGGCTGTCTAGATGGCATGCCGGAATCGAGTCAAATGTCGCTTTTTTAAGGCTTATTGCTTATTAGACCATTCTATGCTATACTATTTCCGTATAGAAATTTATTTAGCATCTTATTTAGTTGTGGTGTTAATGTTTGTGGAAGAGTGGGTCTGCCCACTCTTTCTTTTGTCAATAGTAAATAATCGGAGGAGGAAAACTATGAGCGGTAGGGTTATAGAAGTTGTCGGTGAGATGGTAAAACCAATCTTAGAGAGTATGAACCTTGAACTTTTCGACATAACTTACCGCAAGGAAGGGAAAAACTGGGTTTTAAGAATTGCTATCGACAATCCACCAGAAGGTGTGACTATAGATGACTGCGAAAAGGTAAACCGAGCTTTATCACAGGCTTTAGACAGGGTTGATCCTATCGAGAGAGCTTATTATCTAGAGGTATCTTCTCCCGGTGCTGAGAGAAAAATAAAGGACTATAAAGATTTACAAAAACAGGTAGGACGTTATTTACACTTAGTTCTCAAAGAGCCTGTAAAAGGCCAAGACAAAATGACAGGGTATTTAAAACAGGCAGACGAGAAAGAAAACATTATCCTTGAGAATGCATCTGAAAGCTATGAGTTGTCTTATTCTCAAGTGATTAAAGCTCGCCTGGCCATCAAGTTTTAGGTGGAGGGTTAAAACATGACTAGTGAAATATACCGGGCGATTCAAGAAATATCTAAAGAGAAGGGTATACCTGAAGAGAAATTAATGTCGGTGCTGCAAACTTCTCTTGTTACTGCTTATAAAAACAATTATAAAGCGGAAGGTCAGTCAATTGTTGTACGTTTTGACAGTGATATGGAGTTGCATATCTATGTACAGAAGACAATTGTTGAGGAAGTCCAAAACAATGAGACCCAAATCTCTTTGGATAAAGCCAGAGAGGTTAATCCCGCTTTTGATGTCGGTGATGTATTTGAAATCGAGGTAACTCCGTCAGATTTCAAACGCAAAGTGGCAACAAATGCCAAGCAGAATGTCAGAAATAACCTTCTGGCTATTGAAAGAAGTTTAATTCTCGAGGAATTTAAAAATCGTGAAGGCGATCTGATTACAGGTATTGTAGAGAGGGTTTCGGGTAACAATGTTTTTATTAACCTAGGGAAAACAGAGGCACTTTTACTTCCCAAAGAACAGGTGGCTAATGAAACCTATAAACATGGGGAGAGAGTTAAAGTATATATTGCCGAGGTCAAAGAAGTAACTCAGGGACCAAAGATTATATTATCCCGTACTCACCCGAATCTGCTCATTAGATTGTTAGAACTAGAAGTGCCGGAGATTCATGATGGTATAGTCCAGATAAAGGCTGTGGCTAGAGAAGCTGGAAATCGTTCTAAAGTAGCCGTTCATTCAGTAGATCCTAATGTTGATCCGGTGGGCTCTTGTGTGGGAAACAAAGGAGCCCGTATCAAAGCAATTGTTGATGAGCTACGCGGAGAGAGGATCGATGTCATACCTTGGGATAAGGAGCCTGTTGTATTTGTAGCCAATGCTTTGTCACCGGCTAAGGTTAACCATGTTGAGATATATGAAGGCGACGAAAAAATTGCTAGAGTTACAGTTCCTGACGATCAGCTTTCGCTAGCTATTGGCAGAGAAGGGCAAAATGCTAGACTTGCAGCTAAATTAACGGGTTGGAAGATAGATATTAAAAGTGAAAGCCAGACAAGTTGCGAGGTCGAGGTGAGGGAAGATGGCCAAGAAGATTCCTGAAAGAAGCTGTATCGGTTGTAGAGGCAAATATTTGAAAAGAGAATTAATTCGCATAGTCAGAACCCCTGAAGGTGAAGTAAAAATTGATCCGACAGGTAAATTAAACGGCAGAGGTGCTTATATCTGTGCTAAAATTGAGTGCTTGGAAAAAGCTTATAAAGGGGATAAACTTTCTCAGACCTTAAATACAAATGTTTCGGAGGAGATCTACCTTAAACTCAGAGAGGAATTTATTAAGCAATGACCATGCTTGGTTTAGCACGTCGTTCGGGGAAAATCGTCGTTGGTAGCAAAGCTTGTGAAGAAACAATTAAACAACAAAGAGCCAAACTAATCATTATAGCAGATGATGCAGGTAGTTCTACCAAACGCAATTTTAAACACTTAGCTTCTAAATACGGTATAAAGATATTAAACTGTCAGGATAAAAAGAGTCTGGGCCAGCTTATCGGCTTTAGGGAAATTGCAGTTTTAGTCGTTACCGAGGCTAACTTTGCACGGATAATAAGTGAATCATTAAAATCTGGGGGTGAGTAGATGGGTAGAATTCGAATCTACGAATTAGCTAAAAATTTAGGTGTTACAAGTAAGCAGCTTATTGATTATCTAAAGGATTTAGGTTTTGAAATAACCAGCCATATGAGTTCTATAGAGGATGAAATTATCGATATTTTAAAAGAAGAATTTGCTCCAGTTGAGGAAAGTGAATTAAAAGAATCAGACGAAAAGCCGGTCGCTGTTAAAACAACAAAAAAGAAGAAAAAGAAGGTTATTGAAGTAGAGGGGTCAATTACAGTTGCTGAATTTGCACAGAAATTAAATGTTTCGGTTACTGAAATTATTAAAAAACTTATGGATTTAGGCTTAATGTTAACCCAAAACTCAGAGATCGATCTAGAGGCAGTTCAAATTCTAACCGATGAATATGGTGCTAAACTTAAACAAAAAGCGGTTGAAGCAAGCTCATTAGAGGAAGATAAAGCACAAGATGATGCAGACGGCTTTGTGGCAATTGATAGAGCACCGGTAGTAACTATTATGGGTCATGTCGATCATGGCAAAACAACTTTGCTTGACAGAATTCGCAACACTAAAGTTGCGGCTAGTGAAGCAGGAGGCATAACCCAACATATCGGAGCTTACCAGGTCGAGGTTAATGAAAAAAAGATTACTTTTTTGGACACTCCGGGTCATGAAGCATTTACTTCCATGCGAGCAAGAGGTGCTCAGGTAACCGATATTGCCATTTTGGTAGTAGCTGCCAACGATGGAGTGATGCCTCAGACTATTGAGGCAATCAATCATGCCAATGCCGCGAAGGTACCCATTATTGTGGCGATAAACAAAATTGATGCTTCAGGAGCAAATCCGGATCATGTAAAACAGCAGTTGTCCGAACACGGACTTATACCTGAGGATTGGGGTGGAGACACTATCTGTGTACCTGTTTCCGCATTGCGTGGAGAGGGGATCTCCGGTCTTTTAGATATGATTGTTTTAGTGGCTGAGATGCAGGAATTGAAAGCTCCGGTAGATGGTCCGGCCAAAGGGATCATTATTGAAGCCAAATTAGATAAAGGGAGAGGTCCAACAGCTACTGTCCTTGTAAAAAAAGGAACCTTGGCAATAGGAGATTCAGTTGTAGCAGGCACTGTTTTTGGACGCATCAGAGCTATGGTTAATGATAAGGGAGAAAACATCAAAGTGGCAGGTCCTTCAATTCCGGTTGAAGTTTTAGGCCTAAATGATGTTCCCCAAGCAGGTGATCCCTTTCAAGTTACTATAGATGATAAAACGGCAAGAGATATTGCTGACAAACGTCTAGATAAAGACCGGGCTAAAATGCAAAAAACCACCAAGGTCTCCTTAGATGAGCTTTTTGCGCAAATTCAAAGTGCCGATATAAAAGAATTGAAGTTACTTATTAAAGCTGATGTTCAAGGCTCTGCCGAAGCTGTCAAACAGTCTTTAGAAAAGCTTTCTACCGCTGAGGTTAAAGTGGTAGCTATTCACGTCGGAGTCGGTGCCATAAGTGAAAGCGATATTATGCTAGCCTCGGCATCGAATGCGATTGTGGTTGGTTTTAATGTTCGTCCTGATGCCATTGCTAAAAAAGCAGCAGAAAGAGAAGCTGTTGATATTAGACTTTATCGGATTATCTACGATGCTGTCGATGATATGCAAAAAGCCCTTAAAGGTCTCCTTGAACCAAAGTTTAAGGAAGAAGTTATTGGTCATGCCGAAGTAAGGGCAGTCTTTAAGGTACCCAAAGCAGGTAATATAGGTGGCTGTTATGTTTTAGATGGGAAAATTGTTCGCTCAGCCAAAGCAAGAGTACTAAGAGACCATATCGTGGTCTATGAGGGTGAACTTGGTTCTCTAAAAAGATTTAAAGATGATGTCAAAGAGATAGCTACCGGTTTTGAATGTGGTATTGGCTTTGAAAAATTCAATGATATTAAGGAAGGCGACGTCATCGAAGCCTATCAGATGGTTCAGATAGAATAAGCCGCTGATCTCTTGATTTCTCAAGAAAGGCAGGGTTTTATATGCCACAATTCTCACGCAAAGAGAGAGTGCAAGAAGAGATAAAACGCGAAATAGCCAATATTTTAAGACGTGATGTCAAGGATCCACGCATCGGTTTTATTTCCATAACCGATGTAGATATAAGCGATGATCTATCATTTGTCAAGGTCTATTACTCTACGCTTAGTGATAACAAACTAGAAGAGGTTAAAAGTGGTTTAGATAAAGCTACCGGGTATATCCGCAGTGAAATCGGCAAACGTATCAGACTAAGAGTAACACCGGAGATATCTTTTCGTTATGATGACTCTCTTAAACGTGGAGCACGTATTATGGAGCTTTTAAGCGAAGTCGAAAAAAACGAGAGCGGTGAAACTGATGGCGCTCCTAAGTGAAATTAAGTCACTTTTGATAAAAAAAAATCGCATACTGCTTCTTGGCCATGTTACCCCGGATGGAGACTGTATAGGTTCACTTCTAGCTTTGGGGCGAGCTTTAAAAAGATTAGGTAAAGAAGTTATAATGGCTTGTGAAGATGATATTCCTTCTTTTCTAAACTTTTTACCCCAAAAAGGTGAACTTCTCAAAACTGAAGCTGTAAAAGGCAGTTTTGAAATAGTACTAGCCATTGATTCCGGTGATATTAACCGTCTTGGTGATAAAGGTATGGAACTTTTTAGGGCTCAGGGTGTTAGAATTAATATTGATCACCACAGTTCTAATCCTAATTACGGTGATATCAATTATGTTGATCCTATAAGAGCAGCTACCGGCGAGATTATTATGGATTTAATTTTAGAATTAGAACTTGAATTGGATCAAGAGCTTAGTGAGCCTCTTTATACAGCACTCTTTACCGATACAGGAGGATTTCGTTTTGCCAATACTACTGCCCAAACTTTAAAAAAAGCTGCCCTTCTAGTCGAAGCTGGTGCGGATCCGGCTTTTATCAGCAGTGAGATTCACGAGCATAAACCACGGGGCTATTTTAAACTCTTAGCTTTAGCTTTTGATCGTATTACCATAGTTGGGAAGATATGCTACACTTGGATTGGTTTTCAAGAAGTGGAGGAACTAGGACTTGATTTTGGTGCGGCCGAAGAACTTTCTACTTACACGAAAATGTTGGCTGATATTGAAATCGCTATCGTGTTTAAAGAGAAAGAAAAAAACCTGATTAAAGTCTCCTTAAGATCCCAGGGCTCTTATAATGTCGCCAATCTGGCTGAAAAATTTGGTGGCGGAGGACATCCTAAAGCTGCTGGCTGTGTTATCAAAGCTGCACTTAATACAGCTATTAATCAAGTATTAGCTGCTGCCAAAGAGGTGTCTTAGGTAAATGGAAGGAATGGGAATTGTTAATCTCCTTAAGGTACCGGGACTATCATCGCATGATGTGGTTTTAAGAATGCGTCGCCTCCTTGGTGAAAAGCGCATAGGTCATGCAGGCACCCTTGATCCCGGCGCTGCAGGTGTCTTAGTCCTAGGTGTTGGTAAAGCTACTCGGGTCTTAGAATATTTACTTGAGCAAAAAAAGACCTATCTATCAGAGTTGGTTTTAGGTGTTTCAACCACTACTGAGGATAGTTTTGGCGGTATTATTGCTCAAAAAGACGGTTGTATTAAAAGAGAAGAGTTAGAAACCGTTTTGCAAGAGTTTATCGGCCCACAAAAACAGATTCCGCCCATGGCATCAGCTATAAAAGTCCAAGGGAAAAAATTGTATGAACTATTTCGGGAAGGTAAAGAGATAGTTAGAGAGCCAAGGGATGTTACAATTTATTCTTTAAGGATTATTTCTGCGCCTAAGCTTATTCGTTCCGGCAATAAGGTTTTATTGGAAGCTCAGGTGAGTAAAGGCACATATATTCGCTCTCTTTGTCATGCTATCGGAGAGAGGATAGGACTGCCGGCTCATATGGGCTTTCTTCTGCGTACTGCTTCCGGCAGACTAAATATAGCCGATTCACTCTTGATAGAAGAGATAGAAACAAAAATAAAAGCCGGTAAAAGCTTTTTAATTTCCCCAGATCAGGTTTTGGATTTCCCTCGTGTAAGAGCTCTAAGAGGCCAAGAGAAGGCACTTTTTAACGGTCAGATTTTGACAGCAAGTGATGTGGAAGAAAATCAGCTGAATTCTCTTAATGAAAAGGGAAGAGTTTTAGTCTATACAGCTACAAATAAATTTGTAGGTATATATCGTGTTCAAGGAGAAGATAAACCTATCTTAAAACCAGAAAAAATTCTTATTTAGTTAAAGTAGGTTGGCAGGTGGGAAAAATGGAGATAAAAGGTTTAGAAAAATGCCCCGAGAGAACAATAGTAGTTTTGGGTACCTTTGATGGACTTCACCGGGGTCATCAAAATCTAATTAATGAAGGCCGAGAATTAGCTAAGAAGAAAGGAGCTCGTTTAGCTATAATGACTTTTAACGAGCATCCCGAGACAGTCTTAAAGGCCAACGCAGTGAAACTTCTCACAATAAAGATCGAGAAATTTGCGCTGCTAGAAAAACTGGGAATAGAAATTGTTTTTATACCTAGTTTTTATGATCTAGCTAATTATACTGCTGTAAGATTTTTTAATGATATTTTGCTGGCTAAATTTAATGCGGTAGGTATAGTTGCCGGGCCTGATTTTCATTTTGGCAAAAAAGCTCATGGAAACAGCAACCTGTTATATTTTTTAGGCAAAAAAAACCAGGTTCCCGTTGTTATAAGCCCTGCTATAGAGCATAATCAGGGAATTATCTCTTCTACTTTAATTAGAAGACTATTAAATCAAGGGCAAATACTTAAGGCTAATACCTTGCTTGGCAGAAGGTATTCTTTATCCGGGAAGGTTATCTTAGGAGAAGGAAGAGGACGTACATTAAAAATGCCGACAGCCAATTTGGAAGTGGCTAATGAAAAACTCATACCCTCTTGCGGAGTTTACCTTGTGGAAGGTTTTTGGGGGAGAAAATCAGCTTATGGTCTCTTGTCAATTTCAAATAAGCCAACCTTCCGCCAAGATATAGATATAGCTGTCGAGGTCTACTTTTTGGATCTAGATGCTAATCTCTATGGCAAGGAAATCAAACTGGAATTTATCAAATATCTGCGGGGTATCGTCAAATACAACTCTGCCTTAGAGCTAAGAGACCAAGTAGGGTTAGATGAACAAAAAGCCCGCTATTTTATCAAGCATTACCTTAACGGCTAAAACTTCATAGTTCAGGTAATGTGATGCTCTTATTCATAAATTATTAACGCATAGAAATTAAATTTGGGATAAAACTTATACTAGATGTTTAGCTGTAAGAATTTTAGGTTAAAAAGAAGAATTGTTGTTAATTAGTGGTTCTTATGATAAACTAAATACGAACTAACCCATTGCTCGGCACAACGAGACCTCCGACGTTAAGCTTGGCTTTGGGGGATTAGCAAGTAAGGAGGTGTCTAAATGGCGCTTGATGCACAAAGTAAGAAGGTACTAATTGAAGAGTATCAAACACACGAAGGCGATACAGGTTCTCCTGAAGTTCAGATCGCTATGCTAAGCAAAAGAATCAGCGATTTAACCGAACATTTAAAAAAGCATTCTAAGGATTACCATTCTCGCCGTGGTTTGTACAAGCTCATCGGACAGAGAAACGGCCTTCTCAAGTACCTAAGAGACAAAGATATCGAAAGATATAGAAATCTCATTGAGAAGCTAGGCATTAGACCACTTAAGTAGAAAAAAGGGAGCGGGAGGCCGCTCCCTTTTTAGCAGACACAGGAGGGAAATTAATGGAGCGAAAAACCTATTCACTTGAGCTAGGAGGCCAAACTCTAACTGCTGAGTTTGGGAACTATGCCGCTCAAGCCAACGGAGCAGTAATGATTCATTATGGAGACACGGTAGTTTTAGTTACCGCTTGTATGTCTAAAGAACCACGTGAAGGCATAGACTTTTTCCCTTTACTAGTAGACTATGAGGAAAAAATGTATGCGGTTGGCAAAATTCCCGGATCTTGGGGACGCAGAGAAGGTAAACCAACTGAAGCTGCTATTCTAAACGCACGTATAATCGATAGGTCACTTAGGCCTCTTTTCCCAGAAGGGTTTAGAAATGATGTTCAAATTGTGGCTACCGTGCTTTCAGTAGATACAGACTTTGCACCAGAGGTCGCAGCTACCATCGGGGCTTCACTGGCACTTATACTCTCCGACATACCTTTTGATCTACCTCTTGCGGGAGTAAGAGTAGGCCTATTGAATGGTAAATTTATCCTCAACCCTAGCGTTTTGGAATTGGAAAAGAGTCAGCTAAATATCATGGTATCCGGTACAGCCGAAGCAATCACTATGGTAGAGGCCGGTGCTAATGAAATAAGCGAAGAAACAGCTTTGGAAGCTATATTATTTGCTCATCAGGAGATTAAAAGAATTACCAGGTGGCAAGAGACTATCCGGGAGGAGATAGGCAAACCAAAGCGTGAAGTAGTTTTAGCTGAAACAGAAGAAGACTTGAAGAAACTTGTTTTTGAGGAGGGCCTTGCTCAAATGAGCCAGGCATTGCGAACAACTGAAAAGTTAGCCAGACAAGAAGCAGTAGAACACGTAAAAAAAGAGCTAACAGAAAAGATAGTTGAAATATTAGGTGAAGGAGATTATCTCAAGAGTGAAGGGCAAATCAGAAGGCTAATCGATGAATTAGAAGTATCTGAGGTTCGCCGTATGATCACCGAAGAAAAGATTCGTCCCGATGGACGCGGCTTAACAGAGATAAGGCCTATTAGATGTGAAGTCGGTGTGCTGCCCAGAGTCCATGGGACAGGTATGTTCCACAGAGGTCAAACACAGGTTATTTCAGTCTGTACCTTAGGCTGTTTAAACGATGTGCAGTTATTGGACGGATTAACTGAAGAAGACAAAAAACGCTATATCCACCACTACAATTTCCCTGGGTTTTCCGTTGGTGAAGTTCGTCCAATGAGAACACCGGGCCGCAGAGAGATTGGTCACGGTGCTTTAGCTGAAAGAGCACTGCTGCCGGTAATACCTAAAGAAGAGGAATTTCCCTATACTATCCGTGTAGTTTCTGAGGTTTTAGAATCAAATGGTTCCTCATCTCAGGCAAGTATCTGTGGCAGCACATTGGCTTTGATGGATGCCGGTGTACCGATTAAAAAACCGGTTGCCGGAATTGCTATGGGGTTAGTAAAAGGTGAAGAAGACTTTACTATTTTGACTGACATTCAGGGTTTAGAAGACCACTTTGGTGATATGGACTTTAAGGTTGCCGGAACCAAAGATGGTATTACCGCCTTACAAATGGATATCAAAGTAACTGGTGTCAGCAAAGAGATTCTTACCCAGGCTTTAGAACAAGCTAAGGAAGCTCGCGAATTTATTCTCCAAAAAATGACCGATGTAATTGCTGCACCTAGAGCCGAACTTTCTCCTTATGCACCAAGAATGGTTACTATGCAAATCGATCCGGAGAAGATCCGCGATGTTATTGGACCAGGTGGGAAAACAATACGTTCGATTATTGCCGATACCGGCGTTGAAATTGATATTCAAGACGATGGCACTGTATATATTGCCTCTGTAGATATGGCAGCTGCCGATCAAGCAGTCAAAAGAATCAATGATCTTACCAAGGAAGTACAAGTCGGTGAGATCTATGATGGAGTAGTTACTAGAATTGCCAAGTTTGGTGCTTTTGTAGAGATATTACCTGGTAAAGAAGGTCTTGTGCATATATCTAAATTGGCTAATGAGCGTGTAGCGAATGTAGAGGATGTAGTGCAGGTGGGGGATAGTATTAAGGTTAAAGTAGTTGAAATTGACCAGCAGGGTAGAATAAATCTCTCACGAAAAGCTTTACTAGCACCTGCGGACGAAGGAAATAAGCAATAAGTTCCAGGGGCGAGATTACTCTCCCCCCTTTTTTTTGTTCAAACTAAAAGGGGAGGGAGTTTTATGGAGATAGGTTTGCGTAGAGCAAAAGTAGCAGAGGTTTTGGAAAGAGGGATAATTACAAAACTTAAGGTAGAGACAGATAAAGGACTGCGAGAAGCTCTTTATTATACCAGACTGTTTGGTGAAATCGAAGTTGGTCAGGAAGTTATCATCAACACAACGGCAGTTGATCTTGGTCTTGGCAGTGGAGGTTTTGACTTTGTGCTTGTTAATTTAGACAATCTTCCCCTTGAACTTAACGAGCAAGGGCATATAATGAAACTTAGGTATACCCCACTGCAGTTAAAAGTCTTGGCAGAGGAAGAAAAAGAATCCCTGCCCTTGACTATCCACAATCCTGTTATCTTGGCCGAACTACATAGCATGTTGGTGCCGGCTGCTTTTGGTGTGTGGTCAGTTAATCCAAGTCTTAAAATAGGCTATATAATGACTGATGGAGGGGCATTACCTATTGATTATAGTTTAGCTGTGGCCAGATTAAGAAAAAGCGGCTATGGATTTTCAACCTATACAGCCGGACATTCTTTTGGCGGAGAAAAAGAAGCTGTAAATATCTATAGTGCTTTGGCTTTAGCTTCACAGGAATGTGATATTATTATCATGGGTATGGGGCCTGGAATTGTCGGAACCAATAGTCTTTTTGGAACAACAGCGATTGAAGTTGGCACAGGCATTAATGCCGTCAATTCTTTAGGAGGAAGAGCGATAGTTATTCCTCGAATCATGACTGCGGAAAAAAGAAAGCGGCATTTAGGTTTATCTCATCATACTTTAACCTCTTTAAAACGGATCGCTTGTAGCTTAGCAGAAGTTGTCTTTACAAGTTCTAAGTGGCTGGAAACCGATTTAGAACCTCATAGGATTGTAATTGAAAAATATCCCCATCTTGACTATGCTGTGTTGCCTCTTAAAACTATGGGGCGAGGTTATAATGAGGAGAGTGAGTTTTTCCAAACCGCAGCAGCGGCAGGAGCTTATGCAGCTAAAGTTTATTTTAACTAAATTACTAAGAAAGCATATAAAAGTACAGCTTTTATAAGTTAAATTAGTTAGTTAAAAAAGCTCAAAACTCACAAGTCGATCAAAAAAGAAACAATGCAACAGATTTTATGATAGTATTAAGTAGAGAATAGAAAACCATTGGGAAACAGGGGGGGTAATTACATGAAAAAACCGCTATTTGCGACAGTTATTATTTTCTTTTTAGCTACAACTGTCTTAGCTTCTTTTTACTATGAAATAGAATGGCAAAAAGAAATATTAGAGGTAGGTACTCAAGGTAAGATCTTACTTGAGAAAGAATTTTCTTTTAAGGTTTTACCGGAATCTACTGAAAATGGTACCGAGATCTGGGTTGGTTTGCCAACTAAAAATACAACTGTAACTTACGCCAAATATTTAAAAGATGGTATTTATTCGACTCTGGATTATAAAATTAAAAAATCAGATGACAAACAACAAATAATTTTCAAGAATTTCCCGGCTATTCTGCCAGGTGAGAATATAGTAATTCATTTTTATGCGGAGATACCTGATCTGATCTACTGGCTTGATAAAAAACAACCGGAGAAAGAATTGAAAGATCAAATAGTTTCACTCTCTTATATACCAGCCTGGTGGGAAAAGGGTCAGGTTAAAGATTTATCAATAGAGTTTAGGTTTGCACCAAAACTTGATCTAAGTAGAATTGACTATATTAATAACAAGCCTGATTCTATCCGACAGCATAGCAATATGGCTGTAGCAGTTTTTAAATATCAAAATATAGCTGCTAATACCAAACTACCTCACGCTTTGCAACTACCAAGAGGTTACTTTAACCAAAGTTTTGAACCTGAAAAAAGTTGGCTCAGTTCCACCCAAATAGGTATCATAGTTGCATTTATTGGTGGGGTTATCATTCTATTGGCGGCAGTTATTGCTTGGTCATATAAACAAGCAAGATATATGACTCCCGCGGCTTATATAACCGGTAAGGAAGCTTATACAACCTTTGATCCTGTAGAAGCAGCCCTGTTTTTTAATGTACCGGGGGATCTACTCATTAAACTTATTATTATGGGTCTTATAGATAAAAAGATGGTTAAGATGACAAATGAAAATAAGTTGATGAAAATGCCTTCATTAGAAAGGGTTACTTGGTATGAGGAACTTTTTATAGATAGCATAGATGAAAATGTAGAATTAAAAAAAGACAAATGGCCTGAACTATATAAAAAAATGGTGCTTAAATTAAAAGAGCTCTTGGGTGGTTATTGCGGAGCACAGACTAAAGCTTATTACACAGCATTTTTAAATAATCTTGAATCCACAACAGAACAGAAAGAAGCAATAAGATGGCATGTTCTAAAGGATTATTTGGAGCGTAAGCTGCCAGAAAAACCATCAGCTACTGTTAGCTACGAACCAAGTTATCTAAATGCTTATCTACCACTGTTTTATCTTAACTTTCTTACCTCTGATCTGGAAAAAGAAAGAAAAGCAACGTTTAGCAATACCTTTGCACCAACTGGTGTAAAAGGAGGTACATCTGGTGGAAGTAGTTGTGCCTGTGCTTGTGCCTGCGCCTGTGCTAGTAGTGGGGGATGTACTTGATGGATAAAAATTTAATCTTTTACGAAGTGGAAGGTGACAATTGGCACCTCCGTCGCGAAAACGGCGGAGGAGTTCTTATTATAAACGGCAGCAAAGTCATTGAATTAAATGAAGCAGGTTATCGCTATGTAGCTACTTTTTTAAAAAAAGGCGCCAATGACAGAAAAACAGTCTGGTCCATGTTAAAATTTGGCGTTAGTCCTAAAAAGGCCAAAAAAGACTGGTTAAAGCTTAAAAATAGTTTAGTTACAGCGGCTAAGGGCTGTTGTGAGGGTTCTGGCTTGGATATTTTAGTGGGAAAGAGAGATTTTCAAGCACCAATTAGGGTGGATTTAGCTTTGACTTATCTTTGCAATAATGACTGTTTTCATTGCTATGCAGGTGGTAGCCACAAAACAGAAGAACTTACTACATCTGCCTGGGAAAATGCTCTTGATAAACTATGGCAATTTGGTGTACCTCAGGTAGCATTTACCGGAGGAGAGTCTTTGCTTAGAGATGACCTGTCGGAACTAATTCAATATGCCAAAGGGCTGGGAATGATAACCGGTCTGATTACAAATGGAAGGCTTTTAACAGCTGAGAAAGTAACAAAACTTGTGGCATCGGGTCTAGACTATGTTCAGGTTACCATTGAGTCCCACCTAAAAGAGGTTCACGAAAGCATGGTGGGTATTGATGGTGCATTCGAACAAACCTTAGCTGGTATTAAAAATGCTCTAACTTCTAGTCTTAAGGTAACTACGAATACTACAATGACAAGTCTCAATAAAGAGCATATAAACGATACTGTTGATTTTTTGCTTCGGCTTGGCGTAAGAAGGATAGGTTTAAATGGCCTAATTCGTTCCCAAAGAGGCAAAAATAAAGAAGGTCTTACAGCTCCAAGGCTGGAAGCAATATTAAAAAAAGCTAAAAAAAGCTGTATCAGCTTTATGGCAGAGTTAATTTGGTTTACACCAACATGTTATCTAGCCTTTGATCCTTTGAAAGAAGGGTTAGGTACAAAACGTTGTACAGCAGCACAAACAGTTTTAGCTATCGAACCGGATGGGAGAATTATTCCTTGTCAATCTTATTTTGAAGGATTAGGAAATATAAGAACTGATTCCTTGGATGATGCTTGGAAGCATCCTTTAGCAATTTCTTTACGAGAGAGAGAATGGTTGGATAAAACCTGTCGAGATTGCTCTCATCTTTTGGCTTGCGGAGGTTCTTGTCCCCTTGAATATGAAGAGCGAGCAGTTTGGTAAAAGATTTGTCGTAATTGGAGGTCTGCACAAAGAAATGAAAAAAATAGTTTTGCTTTTAATAGTAGTTTTACTTTTTACTTCCAGTACCTTACTAGCTGAAGAAAATCTGGTTAACGACAATAAAAATCCAAAAGAAATAACATTTGAAATCATAACCCAAACACAGATCCAATGTGCGGGTTGCACAACTATAAGAATCAAAGAGATAAAAAAACCACTAACTGTTAAAGGTAGTAAAGATTTAGAAAACATTACGCTCAAACTGCTCGGTGAGTCTAAGGAGATAGACAGACTTGAACTTAACTATGAAATCTTAAGTGATGAAATCTGGTTAGAATTTGATTGGACTTTATTAGAACAACATAATAGTGATTATGAGATAGAAGTTGAGATACCTGAACACATGAGTTTAGTTATTCGGCAAGCTGAGCAAGATGTTTGTGTTTCTCATATAGCTGGCTTAGATATCAAAACTAAAGGGCACAAGACTACTCTTTCATCTGTTAAAGGATTGGTTAGAATAAGAGATAATGGTGGCAATTTAGTATTAAAAGACATCAGTGGTGATATTTGGATTAGTGATTTTGGTGGAACGATTGAAGTAGAAAACGCAGTTGGTTTCGTAGTTATAGACAGTGATGCCCTTCTTAATTTAAAAATTAGCAATATTGAAGGTGATGTAACTATCTCGGCTCAACAAGGAGGTTTGGCGGAGATAAAAGGTATCAAAGGTAATGTTTCCGTTTTTGCCCGGGCTCCTATTAAAACTGACTGTTCTGACATCAATGGAAACCTACTACTCCCCTAATATAAAGCTTTTATCTGTCAGGGCACATTTGGCAGGAAATAACTTGTAAAAAGAGAAATATAAGAAGTATAGTTCTAGTTAAGCGTTTTCCCTATCAAAAGGAGGAGAAAAAGGATGACAAAGAGACTGGGAGTTATTACGGTTTTGGTAATGGTTTTAATGACTTTTCAGATTTACGCCGAGACACTTAATGCTCAGATATTGCTTCCCGATGGCAACGGAGCACCATTTGCAAAGGTTCAAATCGATGAGAGTGTATTTGAAGCAGATGCAAATGGAGTTGTAATCTTAGATGTCCCTGCAGGCAAAAAGGTAGCGACTGTAAGTTGGTTGGCTTTAACTTCGGAGCTACCAATTGGTGAGCAGATGAAGTTAAAGAACAAACTATATTTTGGAGCTCCTTATGATAAAGATGATTTTATTATTAATGGTGAAGATATTTGGGAAATAAACAAAAAAGAGATAATTGTCGACGAAGGTTTTGAAACACAGCTTTTTTATGACGACAGTTTTGCCAATTTTGTTTTTCGGGCTAAATTTAGCGTAGATAACGCTAAGCTTTACAATTACTTACGCTTCTTTTTCCGTTTGACTGAGCCTGGCTTTAATAGCTATTGCCTCAGTTTTCCAGGCATTCAAGGTGCTGAAACCTATTTTACCAGATTTGAAGGCAACTGGGATAAACAGGTTAATATTCGTGAACCAAAACCGATGTTTTTAGCCGCAGGAGCAAAAGTCGGCGTTGAATATGAGACTGTAATATTTGCCAAGGAAGAAAAGATAGTTGTCTATGTTAGAGCTACCAGTGACAAGGGTTATAAAAAGATCATGGATGCTGAAGATTTGACTGATGGTGCCGTTTATGATGGCGGTTTTGCGATTATGTCTAGTTTCCTATCAGCTAAAATTACCGAACTAAGCATCTTTTCGTATTAAACAGAAGGCATCCTCGGGATGCCTTCTGTTTAATCGTGGTGTGCCACGCATGGCGATTAACTAGACGGTGAAAGTCCGTTATGGGGGTATGTAGCAATCAACCATTAGCTCAAGGCAAGGGTGTCCACCGCGAGGTGGAATCTGAAGGAAGACAGCGGCAAAGTTCCGACCTGAGGGACACGAACACTATTAGGCGCAAAACGTGGG
>DAIMKF010000002.1:0-120408 GCA_036721855.1 Bacillota bacterium
CTTTAGACTCCGTTACCATGGAAGTTAAATTTACAAAGTGGAACTTAACTTTTCACCATCTATCAAATAGACTGACTTTTAAGAGTAAGAATCCCTCCCATAAGACCAATATCACTAACTATAGCACTGCTTTTTCCTGCACATTCAGCTGTAGCCTTTAGAATTTCATAACCTATAGGAAGATTCTTTTCTCTTTCTTTGGCCCAGTGAGGTAGATTAGTAAATTTAGGTTGTTTTCTCAAATCTAAGCGGTAGCCATGAATTTTATTACTATCATAATTTTTTAGACCTAAGACTAAACCAGCTAGAGTTGTAGCTGTTCCCCCAATAAAAACCAATTCTCCGATAAGTTTACATGTTTTTAATTGGTTTTGAACTAACTGTTTAACTAATGAAAGCTCACTTAATGTTGGTGGTATTTTGAGATTTAATGTTTTGGCTACTGACCAAAAACCAAGTTTAAAACTTCGCAGGCTTTGAATTTCCCCCCCTTGCCCGGTAATTATTTCCATACTACCGCCACCAAGATCAACAATTGTAACCTGATCCTGTAATGAAAGCGAGTTAGTGGCTCCCAAAAAAGAATACTCCGCCTCTAAATCGCCAGAAATAACCTTGAGTCTACTGTCAATTTCTTCCCGACGCCAAATTCCCGTTGCTACTCCTAAAACTAGATCTGCTCCACTTTTAGTGGTGAGCTGCAAGTATCTATCTATAGCTTTAATGGTCTTATTTTTACCTTTTTCTAAATCATTTCCCGCTTCTGTAGTTATTGTTTCTTGATAAATAGCTTGCCAAAATCCGTCTTGATCATGACTAAAGACCGGTACCGGCAATGGTTTGGGATATGAAGCAGCAATTAACAGGCGACAGGTATTGCTACCTGCATCGATAACAGCCTTGGGCCTTTTTTTTAGCGGGGGAATGGGTGGGCAGTTTTTGGGGCAGAGTGTTTCTTGCCAGGGAGAAATTTTAGACCAGACTTCTTCACCTATTGGGTTTTGACCTGTAGAAAGAAAATGAGCCAGATGCATATGTAAACACTTAACACCTAATGATTGAGAACCACCAACACCTGATTTAACTAGCTTTTTTTTAATTTTGTCACTAAGAGGAGCATCCTCTCTAATGTAGCTGCTACGTTCTTTAGCATAACTTTTATGAGCCCCAAATAGAGCTCTTTTGAATTTTTTATCCACAGAGAGTCTTTTTGTATAATAACCTATTAAACCTTCCGCTTCTAAAGAAGATACTTCTTTAACAAGATATGGACATGCTAACCAATATAGTGTAGGAGAAATTGCACCTTTATATGGATGTGTTTTTAGAACCAGTGGATAACCCCAAGGACACCGTATTTGAACCTGATAACATCCTTGTGGTTTTCTCCCTAACTGTGCCTCAACTCGCTCTTGCATAGTTAACCTCCTAAATTAAATTAGAAAGGAGTTTTTATAAAGAAAGGGCATCCTGTAAAGATGCCCATAAATTTCAATTACATACTATTTGCGCTTATGCGGGCTGAACCCCGGCCCCCTCTTTTAGAATCTTGATTTTTCTTAAGATCTTTTTGTCTAACTTCACTATCTTTAAGAAACTTAGATAGCTTTAATTCAAAGTTCTTATCATTTTGCTGACTTTTGTTATTGCGACGAGAGCGTTCTTTGTTAACGCTTTCAACCTTTCTAATAGAAAGGCCAATCTTACCATCTTTGATAGATAGTATTCTTACCTTAATAGAATCATTTAATTTCAAATAGTCGTTTATGTCTTGTACATAATCATCTGCGACTTCTGAAATGTGAACTAGACCTGTTTGACCGTTACCTAGTTCGACAAAAGCACCAAAATTAGTTATTCCAGTAACTTTACCTTCAACAACGCTCCCAACCTCAATCGACATACTAGAAGGGACTCCTCCTCAATAATATTAAGCCGTATAAGCTTTTCACATTATATTATACCAACCAAAGACATAATGTCAACTCAGTTTCCGATTCCTTCCCGAGCAGAACTTTTTCTTTTTGTAACTTCAGTCTCAGTTGCCGGTTGAACTGATTCACTAAAAACATAAGTAATTTCGCCAGGTTTAACAAACCCTAACTCTTTGCGGGCAACCTCTTCAATGGTTTTGGGATCTTTCCATTTCTCGATTTCAAGACTAACTTCTTCCTGCTTTTTTTTAACATTCACAATTGAAGTATTAATCTTTTGTAACTCATTTTTTAATTTTTTAATTGCTTTTTGGGTAGCAAATATATTAAACAGGTTCCAACTTAAAGTGGTAATTAATAGGATCAATAGCAACACTTGTTTAATATTTGGGCGAAACTTTTTTGCCATTTGTTTCTCCCCCTACTTAACTTTACAAAGAACCGGCTATCGAAATACGTATCTTTAATTATACTTTGGCACAGAACTTTTGCCTAATTTCAGTTTCCTATATAAAGAATACATTATTAACGCTAAACTTTCCATAGCTAAACGCAAAAAAAATAAAATTATAGTAAATATAAGAAAAATAGAACCCCAGATTCTTTTTAAAGCCAAGGCTATTGTGGCACCTATTGTTCTTCTTGAAATAAGTGCAAAGACAAAGATGCCAAGCATAACAGCGATTATTACATAATAACGCAAAAGGCCTCCGTTACTTATATACCATACTACACCGGAGATAGGAAGCATAAACACAAATAAAAGCAAAGCATTTTTTTTGGTATCTTTTGACAACACCTCTAATATTTCCCATAAAAAGCCCCACATAATACCAAGTAGCATAAGATAGCCAATTGAGACTAGCTGCGAAGCCAGAGGCAGCATGGAAATTCCCTCCTAACATAGCTTTCCATACTATGCCTCTGGCTTTAGAACTGTTACTTTTGCTTTAGCGAAAGAACTTTCCGAAAAACCCTGCCTTATGTCCGCTACTACCTAGATATTCTATGGTGCTTACAGTACCATTTACATTTAATTTCCCCGCATCTATGTTCAGCTGGTTTACATGGAGGTTTTCACCTCTTACTATCAGAAGGCCTTCTTCAGTTTCTAAGATAATCTCTTGATCATCAAAACTTTCTACGCTGATTACACCTTCAACAGCTAAGTCTTGTCTGTTTTTTAAAACAACCGCATGATTTTTTAATTGGCCTACACGCTTTTCTTCTATAGCCACAGCTACCCCCCCCTTACTTACTACTTTCAGCTTATTATTATGAGGGGACATGTATGACTATCATTTTATTTAGCGTCACTATTATTGATAAACTTTAGTTAAGGTAACATCGGGGAAAAAGTACTTTACTATCTCTTTGGCTGTTTTGCCTTGCTCAGCTAGTGCATAGGCTCCCCATTGACTCATACCTACACCATGTCCATAGCCCTTTCCCCTAAAGGTTACCTCGGTAGCAGTTTGATCTATATTTTCAATCCAGATCGATTTTAGCTTAGTAGAATCAAGTGCGATGCGAAACTCCGGTCCGGGTATTTTTTTGGATTGACCTTGCCCCGAGACAGTAAACTCAGTAACTCGGCCTTGGGAATTTTTTTGGGTTGCTTCGACCTTTTCTACCGTAAAATTAGCCAAGCCTTTCTCGTTTAAGAGTTTGCTAATCTCAGCAAAGGTATAACTAGCAGTCCAATTGCGATCCTCAGGTGGAGCATAGTTTTGGCCCGGATCCTTTACGACTTTAATATAGTCAGGTTCAGCTTCGGAGTAATTTAAACCGGTTTTGGCGGTAGTTGTTTCTCCTCCTGAAAAGGCATGAAACCAGGCTTTGATATATTTGTTATTATACTTGGCTACAACTCCTTGGGTCTCTTTGACCGCATTTCTAATCTCGTCTGTTATAGCTAATTTGTTATATGCTTGGGTCTCGGTAATATCATCTGAAAGGTCGGTGCCATACTTAGCTTTAGTCCCGCCACGTTCTATAAACTCCATGGTAAATGTTCTGGCTAAAATAGCTTGGGCAGCATAGGCTTGCTTAGGCCAGTTTGGCAACATTTCACCTGCTACAACTCCAGATAGATACTCCTCGAGTGGCAGTTCTTCCTTTGTACCGGTTTTAGTTAGGTACAAAGAGACCTTAGGTTCCTTTTTCTGTCCGGATAGATTACAACCGGCAACAAAAAGTATTACGGTTAACAACAAGAACCATCTTTTTTTCATAGAATATCCCTCCAAGAGATATTCTGTATTTTACCGCTCCTACTTATCCTCTTTTTTGGCCTCTTCCCAAAAAACATCCATTTCAGCAAGGCTCATCTCTTCTAAAGGCCTATTGGCATGGGACTCGATATATCTAAAGCGCTTTTGAAACTTATTAATGGTTTTGGTTAGTGCTACTTCAGGATCCACTTTTAGAAAACGGGCCAAATTCACTATCGCAAATAAGAGGTCCCCTAGTTCTTCTTCCCTTTCAGGCCAAGAGGTTGCCTGATGCAATTCATGCAATTCTTCGTTAACTTTATCCCAAACAGGACCTATCTCGTCCCAGTCAAAACCAACCTTAGCTACCTTTTTCTGTACCTTTAAAGCTTTGGTTAGCCCCGGTAAATATTTGGGAATACCATCTAAAATAGATAGACGGTCCTCTTTACCTCTTTCATTTTTTTTGAGTTTCTCCCAGTTAAGGAGTACTGTTTCGGCCGAGTCCACCTTAAGATCGGCAAAGACATGGGGATGTCTGTGAATCATTTTTTGGGAGATGTTTTCCGCTACTTTATCCAAATTAAAAAGGCCTTTTTCTTCAGCTATGGTACAATGAAAGATTACCTGCAATAATACATCACCTAACTCTTCAACCATTAGGTGCGGATCTCCGGAATCGATTGCGTCCCACAGTTCATATGCCTCTTCAACCACATATGGTTTTAAGGAATTAAAGGTTTGAGCTCTATCCCAGGGGCAGCCATCTTCTGCTCTTAGCTTTTGCATAATACTTATAAGCTGTTCAATTGGTTTTAGACTTATCTTTTCTGTCACCAAGATATAGCCATCTGTAATCGTTAGATCGCCAATCTTAGCTTGTCCGCTTAAAAGACAATCTTCATAACTAACCTCTTTATCAGGAGGCAGAATTTGCTTTAACTCTTCCCATTTACTAGGGTATATTCTTAAAACAACTGTATCTAGAACTTCCTGCTGATAATTGTCACTGTAGTACCATTTAGAAGGTAAAGGCAGAGCCTGCAGACGTGATGGTGCAGAAACTATCTCTAAACCGGCTATCTTTTTTAAATAAGCTTCATCACTCAAAGGATCGCCGGCAACAGCCAGAACTAGATCTTCTTTTTGATCCAATAAAACAGAGCTGCGCAAAGAAGGAGACCACATGTCCCATTTTTGCAGACCTTTAGTTTGTACTTCTTGCCAGATTGGATGCCAGGAAGCTGTTGTCGCAACATTTTTAGCATTTTTAAGTAAGCTTATAGCCTTAGGCGATAATTCTGCGGTGGTCCCTGTTCCTAAACCTACTGCAATGATCATTAAACCTCGCTCTCCTTCTTAGGTTTATTTAAGTCTATTGGGCAAGTATCTCTAAAAGGTTTAAGAGAAGTCGTCTTGATTGTTGGTCTTTAGAGTTCCACTTGTGAATTTTCAACTGGGGTGTCTTACTGTGAACAAAACCTATTTTATTACGGTATTTTTCCCAGGCCTTTTGAATCTTGTTGCCGTTAAGAGATGAATCCGCTCGAAAACGAATTATCAGATTGGTTGATTCCCTGCCAATTTCTCTTTGTTCTATGATCTCCTCGATTAGAAGTGTATAACATAAAAGTTTAAGGTGACTATACCAGAGTAGGTTTTCTGCTTCTTCCGGGAGATTTCCAAATCTATCTATTAATTCATCTTCAATCTCCACTATAGACTTGTAGTCATCAATGGCATTAATCTTCTTGTACATCTCAATCTTTTGTCCCTCATTGAGAATATAGCTTCTCGGTAAATAAGCATCTATAGTAATATTAATCTGCGGTTCAAAGACTTTATCCTCTTGATCTTTACTTTCTCTTCTTGCCTCTACTGCTTCTGCAAGCATCTGGCAATAAAGTTCAAAGCCTACCGAAGCAATAAAGCCATGTTGTTCCGGGCCAAGAATATTACCCGCGCCTCGGATTTCCAAGTCACGCATTGCCAGCTTAAACCCAGAGCCAAGTTCGGTAAAGTCACGAATGGCACTGAGACGTTTTTGGGCCACTTCGTTAAGGACTTTATTGGGCTTATAGGTAAAGTAGGCATAGGCAACACGGTTGGTTCTACCTACACGCCCTCTTAACTGGTAGAGTTGTGAAAGGCCAAAGTGGTCGGCATTATAAACAATAAGTGTATTGACATTGGAGATATCAAGACCGGTTTCAATAATCGTGGTACAAACTAAAATATCATACTCTTTTTCTAAAAACTTTACCATAACCCGTTCAAGATATTTTTCATCCATCTGACCATGAGCTATGGCAATATGTGCTTCAGGAATTAGATTTTGTACCTCGGCAGCCATTTCTTCGATACCATTAATTCTGTTAAAAACAAAGTAAACCTGGCCTTTTCTAGCTAGTTCTCTTAAAATAGCCTCTCTTATAGTCTCAAGGTTATACTCGGTAACATAGGTCCTTACCGGATATCTATCTTCCGGTGGTGTTTCAATAAGGCTCATATCCCTAACACCCACTAAAGACATGTGCAAAGTCCTAGGAATTGGTGTGGCAGTCATGGTTAAGACATCGACATTCTTTTTTAAGTACTTTAGTTTCTCTTTTTGAACCACACCAAAACGTTGTTCTTCATCGATTATTACCAGCCCTAAATCCTTAAATTTAACATCTTTTGATAAGAGCCTGTGGGTACCGATAACTATATCCACTCTGCCATTGGCGATTTCTTTTAAGGTTTCTCTATTGGTAGATGCTGATTGAAATCTACTTAATAACTTAATATTAAAGGGATAGTTTTTAAACCTTTCCCGGAAAGTATTAAAATGCTGCATACCTAAGATTGTGGTGGGGACCAAAGCTGCAACTTGCTTGCCGTCTGAGGCTGCCTTAAAGGCAGCTCTAATTGCTACCTCGGTTTTGCCATACCCTACATCACCGCAGAGTAACCGTTCCATGGGTTGTGGTTTGGTCATATCTAATTTAACATCGTTGATGGCCTTTAACTGATCTGGTGTTTCCTGATAGGGAAACTCGTCTTCAAATTGCTTTTGGAAATCATCATCAGGCGAAAATGCATGTCCCCGTAAAGACTCTCTGGCTGCATAAAGCTCTATCAACTCTTCAGCCATTTTTTGCACGGAAACTTTTACTCTTTGTTTAACCTTCTGCCACTCGCTGCCACCAAGTTTGTTAAGTTTTGGAGCATCATCACTCAAGCCAGAGTATTTTTGCAGCAGTTGAATTTGGTCGGTGGGAATATAAAGTTTCTCTCCTTCACCGGCATAGTGAATAACAAGATAGTCTTTATGGGTACTGTTTATTTCCAAAGTCTCCATGCCTGTATAACGACCAATACCATGGTTTATATGAACTACATAATCGCCGGGTTTTAACTGATCAGACGAATGCAAGACTTTACCCTGTGAAAAAATAGGCTTTTTACGTCTTTTGGCTCCACCAAAAAGTTCCCGATCGGTAATTATCACCAGATTGTCTTCAAGGCTTTCAAATCCTGATTCGAAATTTCCCCTCAAAAGCAAAACCGCTTTTTCAGTTGGCTTACTCGCCACTAAAACTTGTTTCTCCTTTAGTAACCTTTGTAGCCTTTCTTCTCTTTCCTGGGTTGAAACAATCACCACTATTTGTGTTTTCTTCTCTAAATGTCTTAATATATCTTCATAAAAAAGTGTCTCCACCGGGCCTTGGTATATATTGGGTTGCCGGAAACGAAATTCAGCCTTGCTTTCTTGTTCTTCGATCTCGTTAATATAAAATACTTGGCACTTATTAATTTTTTCTTCTGCATCCTGGAAATTATGGAAGTTTGTAAAAACGCTAGGCAACACTCTACCTTTGCCCAACAAAAGGCTCATAGACTCACTAATTTCTTTTAACCAATGCTCTGTGCCGTATAAGAGTTCTTCATGATCCTCAACTATAATAGTTTCGGGTTTTACATAATCAAAAAACAGATTTTTGTTACCATAAAAATAGGGCAGATAACCTATCTCTCCATCAAAGCCTTGGCCCTCAGCAAATTTTTCCAAATCCCCTCTGACTTTTTCTTCCAATTCTTTAGCTTCCTGAAAATAATTCCCTTGCTTGAGGTTTTCTATCTGTTTTATCAGTTCAGCTTCAATTTTTTTCTTAGCCTCAGCAAATATCCCTTGGGAATAGAAAAATTCTCTGGCCGGAAGAATTTCTATTGTTTTTATGAATTCGATTGATCTTTGATCTTCTGGATTAAAGTAGCGGATCGAATCTATTTCCTCGTCAAACAATTCAAGCCTGACTGGCTCACCTATTAAAGGATAGATATCTAAAATATCACCTCTAATGCTAAACTGTCCGGGACCATCTACCTGTGGGAGCCTTTTATATCCTAAACCGACAAGATGTTCAATGGTCTTTTCATATTTTAATCTCTGGCCGACAGCAAAGGTCTTCAGAGCATCTTTTAAGACCTCTGGAGGTATTAAAGTCGTTTCAATTGCTTGGATTGTTGCAATAAAAAATCGCCCTTCCCCTTTTAGTGCCCGAGACAAAACACTGATTCGTTGCCCAACTACCGGAGGTGATTCCGGGATAGTTTCAAAAGGTAGAATTTCCCGTTGAGGAAAAACAAAGACCGGCTCATTGGTCCAGGATTCTAAATCCTGAGCTAAGCGATAAGCTTTATCTTCATTGCGACAGATAATAAGGACTTTATTACTTTCTTTTGAGATAAAACTGTACACTAAAGAGCGGCCACTACCAGATGGTATGACAATGCTTGTCTTCTGATGCAATTCTTTAATTCTTCTAAGTTTATCCATAGTCTGGGGTGAAAGCACTTTTTTAATTTTTTCTATCAGCATTGTCCTGCCTCCCATAAACCATTAACATTATCATTTTGCTCTCCCTGTAGTTTTTAAAATGTAGATATTATAAAAAGCATGCATTAAAAACGCAACCAGAACTGCCAAAAGGGGATTTTTCCACAAAACAAAAGCTACTGCTCCATAAACTCCATGGCCAAAAAGAGCATTGCCTAATAAAAGCAAGTTGCCGTGAGTAAAACTTTCCCAAATTCCCTCTGCCAGTCCAAAAATAAGGTGAACAGGTAGAGGGCTGACATTAAATAGATATGCCAACCCGTTTTTAACTGTTTCTTCTATAAGGGGAATGAGTACCAAGTCTGCATTTTTGCCTAGGTAACTATTAAAAAACAATGCTAAAAAAACAGCAAGCATACCTGCGGCAATTGTTTTTAGCACATAAACAAACAACATATTGATGGGATGTTCATTCCCTTCTTTAAAATAACCTGCTTACTGTTATTGTTTATGCCCGCTCATTGTATTTATTCATGGCCTTCTCTAAACCATAATTTACCCACATTTCCATGGCATCCACACAACGAATCAGAGAATCGGTAATAACAGGGATATCTTCTTTGGGGAAAATTCTCAGAACATAATTAATGGCATCTAAAGCTGGATTAGGTCTGCCAATACCAATTCTTAACCTGGTAAACTCCTCTGTACCCAAAGAATCAATAATACTTAGCATACCCTTATGTCCGCCTGCACTTCCCTTGGGTTTAAGGCGAATCTCTCCTAGAGGAATATCCATATCATCGTAGACTACCATTAAATCTTTCGGTTCAAGTTTAAAATAATTTAGAATTGGCGCTACAGCCTCCCCACTTAGATTCATATATGTTTGAGGTTTTACAAGCAGTAGATCGCCTTTTTTTCCCAATAAAGCCTTAAATTTGAGATCACAAATACTTAGATCTAGTCTTCTAGCCAAACCATCTACAGCCATAAAACCAACATTATGTCTCGTATATTGATATTTGGGACCTGGGTTACCAAGCCCAACAATCATGTGCATAAGCTCACCTCATTATTTTACCTAGCACAAAAAGAGCCGAGCAAAACCCGACCCAAATCGTTGCTATTAGTAATAAAGCGACTTTTTTTCATAGCTTTTTACCATATTCAAGATATTGCTGTTTAGAGTATAGCACCTCATTTCAAACTATGCAAACTTCTTATATTCTTAACTTAATAACGAAAATAATTCCCTAGTATGTGTTATACTGGAGACTTATTCTTTTTAGTTAGAAAAGAACTACTCTTGGAAATTACTTTCAAGTAGAGCGATCGGTTTTAGGTAAAAAATATTATTCTCATTGTGATATTGCTCTATTGAAGGAAGAAGGTAAAACCCTTGAGGATATCATTGAACGGATGGGCTCTGCTGAAGAACTTGCAGCAGAACTTACTGAAAACTATGATCTTCGAGATCTCAAACCTTTCCATGAATACAAATCAAAAACATCTTTTTGGGGCTTGCCACTTTTGCATATTGTTATAGACCTGAGTTAACTTCTTATGTTTGACTTGTTTTAAAATAGTGATCTGGCGATATAGTTATTAACTAACTTTGGAAAGTTAATTCACAAATGATATTACGATGTTGGAAAATATCGATATATGGTATACTTGTATGGTAAAACATTGAAAATAGATTTATTTTTAGACAAGAGGCGAATATAATGACTTGGTTAATAGCTAAATATTTCTGGCCAACGATTTTACTAGAGTTATTATTGGGTTTTCTACTTCCAATAATGAATACAAGGGTTGCCCAAATGATTGGTTCTTTAATGCCTTTGGCAATAGATGGAAAGGTTAAATTGTTGCTTGTTAACATAAAAACAACAGGCTTTTTGTTCTTAGGAATTATCTTACTTAAAGCGATTTTGCAGCTGTTAAATATTTTAATTAGCAAAATAGCACACTACAAATTTAAAAAATCAGTATTGGAGCAGGTCTTAAGCTATTTAGCTACATTGACGATGGATACAGAAGCTATCTCAACTAGATTAAACACCGACCTTGAGAAGGCTGTTAACTTACAGGTAACAGTTAAACCAATGCTTGTAGTAGAGTTATTTGCAGCTATATATGTTTGGTATGCTATTTTTAATATTAACAGGTGGTTATCAGTTGAATTATTAGCAATCGCACTTATTTTAGCTATTTTCCCGATTATATTTTCGAAGCACTTTAGGGATATGTACACAGATCTAAGGGTTTTCGAAGAAAGAGAAGATAAGCTAAAAAGAGAGTTAGTATCTTGTTTTAGCCTAATTAAGCTTTTTAACTTAAATACTAAGATTGATGTTGGATATAAAAAATTACTAAAGCCGTTGTATAGGCAAAGTTTGAAACTGGAAAAGTATTGGGCTACTATAGGTGGTCTAGAAGATGGCTTAAAGATATTTGCTGAGTTTATTGTAATTTTAGTAATTGCCCTATTTGCTGATAGTGGCAGGTTAGAGAAAGCTAATATTTTTACAGTTTTATTACTTTTTAAAAGTTTAACCCAGTCTTTAGCTTCTTTTGGTGAACGTTGGTTAAGTATGAGTGAAGGTAAAATCTCTTTAAATAGATTAAAAGAGCTAGTTCCTTTAGCTAATAAAGCTCCTTTGATTAAAAAAGATTTTCAACAGATTGATTTACGGGACATTAGTTTTTCTTATGGTGAGAAGCAGTTATTACATAAGTTGAATTTACAGATTCTCTCTTGTGACAAGATTTTAATTAAAGGTCCTAATGGCAGTGGAAAAACAACTTTAATGAAGATTATTTTAGGCCTATTAACTAATTATGATGGAGATATTTATATGGATGGTATCAATATAAACGACTGTAGAAAGCAAAATTTGGCTTGGATACCACAAAACCATATTACTTTTGCAGATACCTTAGCCTGGAATGCAGAGCTGCTGGCTTCAGACCAAGTTAAGGTTAAGGAAATGTTGAAAGAGTTTAGGTTAGATGATGAGAGTGTTGATGTTGAGCAGTTTTCGGGCGGACAAAAAAGGAAGTTGTCGTTAATTCGTGGTTTTGCAAGTGATTCTGAGTTAATAGTGTTGGATGAGCCAACCAATAACATCGACCAAGAAGGTTTCGAGATACTTAGTAAATTTATTGCTACTACAAAACGAACTCTATTGATTGTAAGTCATGATGAAAAGCTAGCATCTCTTTGTAACAAAGCTTTTCAACTGGCTGATGGTCAGTTAATAGAATTAGAAAAAGAAAGCACTTTAGTAAGTTGTTGAGGATAATGCCATGATAAAAAAACCTAAAAATTTAATTGTGGAGTTTATATATAAGTTTTTCCCGACGATAGTAGTCGTTTCACTAATGAAGATTGTGGCCGATTGGTTTATGATTGCCTTTTTACAGAATATGGGTGAGTTTGCGGATGGAATATTTAACTTGAAAGCAAGTGTAAATGTTTGGAAAACGTTTAGGTTAGCTATAGCAGCGGCAACGGTAGTTCCTTTAGCCGATTGGTTATATAATAGATCGCTTTTAACGATAGGAGAAAAATTTGACTTAAATTTCGCTTCTAAGTATATGCAGCAAAAATACAGTTCTATTGCATGTTTTGATCAAGGTGAACTTTTATATAGAATTAACTGGGATGCGATTGACTTTAGATGCTACATTCTTTCTATTACGACCACCCTAGTTATTTTTACTGTTTCTACTAGCTATATGTTGTACAAAATGGTGGTTGTGCATCATATGTATGGTATATTATGCTTTATATTTAGCGCATTATCGATAGCGATACCATTTTGTTTTAGACGTCTTTTAGTAAAGCTTAAGACCCAGTTAAAAGATGCAGAAGGTAAGATTTTTGCTTTAGAAAACAGTTTAATGGTTAACAGAGAATTTATTTATGTGCATAACATAGCGACAAAAGTTGCTGAAAGGGTTTATGAGAGATCCCATAGAGTGTTTAAAAAAATTGTAAGTAAGTATCTTTTAGTTAATAATGTAGCTGAACTTAGTGCGGACATATTTACGTATACCAGCCAAGCCGCGGTGTTTTTATATGGTAGCTATTTAGTTTACCAAAAATCGATTACTCCAGGTGCAATAGTATTTAGCTTAGGAGCTTCCAAGATAATCCAGGATCAATTCATGGAACTTTTTTCGGTGTTTAAAGATATCTGGGATCTTAAAATTGTCCATAGTAGATTGAAAGAACTCTTAGGTAATCCCGAATCTGTTAAGGGTGCAATTATCTCTAAAATCGAACATCTGTCTATAGCAAATTTGTCTTTTGCTTATGGTGATAAAAAGGTAATAAAGGATCTATCACTAGAGCTTAAGCAAGGGGAAACTATTGCGATTAGAGGACAGAACGGCAGCGGCAAAACTACTTTAGTCAAAGTCTTGTCTGGGTTTTATGATAATTATCAAGGGTCAATATTAGTTAATGGGATAGAGTTAAAGTTGCTAGAACCAAAGAACTGGCGAGAAAATATTATTGTAGTTACTCAAGATGCACCATTGTTTGATGAACCTGTCGAGTATAATTTGGCGTTAGCCTGTAAAGTACCAGAGACACAAAAGGTTACTAAATTAGTTGAAGAAATAAGTCTAAGAGATATTGAAGGTGACATTGGAGAACTAGGTTGCAATATTTCTGGAGGACAAAAACAGAGACTATGCTTAGGTTGGTTATATCTAAAAAAAGCTTCTTTGGCTATTTTAGATGAACCAACAGCTAGCCTAGATAGAGAAGCTAAAGACAAATTTTTGCAGTATCTTAAAAAGGACCATACTACTAAAATAAAAATTACACACGATGATGAAGTTACTTCTTTAGTGGATAGAGTATATAACTTATAGTTTTTTGTTTTTTTCATAGACTGTAAGCGTGAACGGTATCTGGCCAAAAATAATAGTTATAGAGAGTATTAAATGACCCTTGATACAGGAAAAGAATCAAGGGTCGTATTCAGGTTCTAGAAACAGAGATGGCAGGTTTGATTGCATAGTTTAAGAAACAACAGTCCGCCCTAAAAAGGCAGACATTAATTAGCAATTCGTTCGGCCATTTAGCGAAAAACGCAACACCATTGGCCTTGGGGCATTGGGTAAAGTTATCTTAAAGATCCCTAGAGGTATTTCTTTTTCTAATGCCTCTGCTCTAGTTAATTCCTTCGTAAAAAGTGGCCAAGTAACCACTTGGGCCTCAAGGTTCTATCAAAATGTATTTTGTCTCTTGAATTGGTTTGCTAAACTACCAAAAAACCCTGAGGCAATAAGTGTAATAGGTTTACTATTACTCACTATAATCTTATGTAGTCGATATTTAGCTAAAAAAGCTTTTAATTAAATTGTTAAAACGATTTTAAAGCCACAAAAGCACAGCGGTAATCTACCGCTGTGCTTTTTAGCCTTAAACTACATAGGTATCTAAATTAGTAAACTGACTGTTATAAAGTTCTGCATAGAAACCGTATTACAGAAATCATCTTCTCTCATTTTAAAACTTTTCTATTGTATCTTCTTTACTTAAAATACAGCTGTCAGGCTTACAGTAATAATATTCTAAAAAAGTACACTTACCGATAGTTCTTCATAAATGCGGCGAATAGCTTCCGCCAGTAGCGATGCTATGGAAAGAACTTTAATTTTGTCTAGTTGGGCTGCTTCTTCAGAGAGTGGAATGGAATTTGTCACAATTACTTCGGAAAGTACCGACTCTGCTATTCTTTCTACTGCCGGTCTGGAAAAAACGGCATGTGAACAGCAAGCCATAACATCTTTAGCCCCGGCTTCCCTTAAAGCTTTGGCGCCTTGAGTAATTGTCCCTGCAGTATCAATCAAATCATCGATCATGATAGCGGTCTTACCCTCTACATCACCAATAATATTCATTATTTCAGCAATATTTGCTTTAGGACGTCGTTTATCAATAATAGCTAAAGTAGTTCCCAGATGCTGAGCTAACTCACGAGCTCTTGTAACACCACCAACATCAGGCGAAACTACTACAATCTCTTCTCCATTATAACCCTTTTTAATAAAATAGTTAGCCAGAATCGGCAGCCCTTTGAGATTGTCTACAGGAATATCAAAAAATCCCTGAATCTGCCCGGCATGGAGATCCATCGTTAAAATACGGCTTGCTCCGGCAGCGGTAAGTATATTTGCCACTAACTTGGCCGCAATAGGCTCGCGTGGTTTTGTCTTACGATCCTGCCTGGCATAACCATAATAAGGCATTACGGCTGTGATAGATTTAGCCGAAGCCCTTTTACAGGCATCAATCATGATTAAAAGTTCCATAAGGTGATCGTTTACCGGTCTTGAAGTCGGCTGCACTAAAAATACATCGGCCCCTCGAACAGTCTCATTGATATCAACAGATATCTCTTCATCCTTAAAACGAGAAACGTTTGATTGTCCCAAACTCATGCCCAGATTTTGAGCAATCTCTCTAGCTAATTCCGGGTTAGAATTACCAGTGAAGATCTTCATCTTTTTATGAACCAAAGACATTAACTAAACCCCCAGTCAGAAAATAAGCACCCAAAAATAAGATCGCTGATTAGCTTTCGCTTTTTGAACTAAATCTCCTCTCTCCTCTTCTTTTTATTGCCCACTTATCATAATTTATCTGTTTAGAACGTCCAATTCCAAGTGCGTTTTCCGGTACATCTTTTGTAATAGTAGAACCTGCTCCTGTAATAGCATTTTTTCCAATATTTACAGGGGCCACAAGACTAGAATTAGAACCAATAAAAGCATTGTCACCTATCTCGGTATGATATTTATTGCAACCATCATAGTTGCAGGTAATTGTTCCTGCACCAATATTAACCTTTTCACCTAGTTTAGTATCACCAAGGTAGGTTAAATGCGGTGCTTTGCTGCCCTTACCAATAGTTGAATTTTTTAACTCGACAAAGTTACCTACTTTAGCAGCTTCACAAACTGTAGTTTTAGGCCTGATATGAGCATAGGGGCCAATTTGAGCCCCACTATGAATTGTAGCCTTTTCCACAACCGATCTTTCAATTGTTACATTACTACCTACATCAGTATCTATCAGGGTTGTATAGGGTCCGATAACAGTATTGGCAGCAATATGACACTTCCCATAGATAAAAGTCCCTGGTTCAATAATGGTATCTGGGGCAATCTCTACTTCGTTATCAATATAGGTGTTATTGGGATCAAAGATGGTAACACCACTAAGCATAAGTTCGGTAAGTTTTCTTTTATTTCTAAGGTGGGCAAGTTCGGCCAACTGTAAACGGTTATTAGCACCTAAGATTTCTTTAGAATCTTCGGTAATAAATGTTTCAATGACTTCTCCATCGCCTTGGGCTAAGCTTAAAACATCTGTCAGGTAATACTCGCCCTGTTTATTTTGAGGAGTAAGCAAAGGCAAATACTTTTTTAAAGCCAGAGCTGAAAAACAGTACACACCTGAATTTATCTCATTAATCTGCTTTTCCTTGGTAGAGGCATCTTTATGTTCAACAATTTTTACAAAAACTTCTTCCTTCCTGACAATGCGACCATAACCAGTTGGATCTTCTACCAAAGCAGTTAACACTGTACCCGCAGCTTTAGTTGCTAGGTGCTTTTTTAGAAGTCTCTCTACGGTTTGAAAACTTAATAGGGGCACATCACCGTAAAGAATTATGACATTACCCTTAAAACCATCTAAAGCCGGCAGAGCTTGCATCATGGCATGCCCTGTCCCAAGTTGTTCTTTTTGGGTAACTGCAATGACATCTTCCGGTAAGGTTGCTTTTACTTTGTCTGCACCATAACCCACAACCACAATTAAGCGCTTTGGATTTAGCTTGTTTGCGGTAAAAAGTACTTCTGCAAGCATAGTTTTACTGCCGATCTTATGTAAAACTTTAGGAAGTTCGCTCTTCATTCTTGTCCCTTTCCCAGCTGCTAAAACAACTATGGCCACATCAGACATATAAAAACCTCCGCTTTCCTTATTGCATCTAGATAACTGAGATATAATAAAAATCGTAGTTTAATCTTAAACTCAACTGATGATATCTTCCTTTTTTAACCGACAATTTCCTGCTGTTTTACCTTCTCTTTGAATAAGAATAGGTGACTTATTCTACAAAGCTTTGTTTTCTATACAGGATATTCAAACAAACCAGAGAATGAATTCTTAGTGAATCATTCTTTTATAAAGGGGAGGTGGCGCAAATAGTCTTTCTAAATTGAGAAAGATGTAGCGCTAATCTATGAGAAAATTTTTACCCTCATTGCTTTTAGTTCTGGTTTTGATAATACCGGTTTTAAGCAAATATTATACCCTTGAAGGACCGGACTTTTATGTTCACTTTCCTAAAGGGTATGAAGATTTAGCTGCCAAACTAATGGTGCAAGCCGAAGATATAATGCCTCGTTTAGGTCAGGAAATGAAGGGGCAAATTAACGGTAAAACACACTTAGTGATTGAAGATCGTCTGGACATATCCAATGGCTATACTGCCAACTATGCGTATCCTCTAATCTCCTTTTTCCCAGTTTTCCCTGATGACATGCTTATGGGGGGACTTGGCCCAGGTGTAGGTGACTGGTTTGAGATGCTGCTTTGGCATGAGGGAACCCATTTATATCACTTAGAGATGCAAGACCCCATCTCTTATGCCATGAGTTATTTGTTTGGCAGAGAGCTGTTTTATTATCCGTTGTGGCAATCACCTGCATCTAACCTTGAAGGTCTTGCTGTCTATAACGAAACTAAATATCAGAACTTTGGCCGTGGTAGTGATGCTATCTATCGCATGATATTAGATGCTGCCATTGATGCCGGAGACCTACCTGATCCAAAACTGGTATTAGGTCGCTATGAACTGGATCGTTTTGATTTGGCAGGATTTTACTATCTGTATGGCTGGAACTTTATGGAGTTTTTGGCCGAAAAATATGATCCTCATGCACCTTTAACACTGCAAACGTTTTTTTTGGAAAAAAGAGGTGGACTATTCTTATCGCAATTTGACTCAGCTTTGATTGCCCTGACCGGGAAAAAATATACCACCCTGGCTAAAGAGTGGCAAAGCTGGCTCAAAGAAAACTATGACCTGCCTGAATTAACTCCCGAGGGTAAGACCTACCCCAACTCAGGTTATTATATCTTCCCTGGTTTTTTCCAAGAAAATTACTTTTACTATGCTCAGACCGAGAAAGTCTCTCCCGGACTGTATCGGATGAACCTAGAAAACGAACAAGAAGAGTTATTAGCTCACATTCCTAATATCTATGGTTCAATATCTCAAGATAGGTTGGGTAAGATCTATTTTACTAAGCTGGATCAGGACCAAAAAGGCAACCTTTTTTTTAATATCTACTGTTACGATAAGAAACGAATTGAGCCGGTAATTGTTGGGGAAAGAGCCTATCTTCCCTACCCACTTGGTTTAGATACGATCTACTACCTAAGACATATAGCCGGAAAAGGTAATGCTCTTTACAAAAAAACAGCTGATCAAGAAGCAGAGCTTGTTTATCAGTCAAAACCGGGTGAGGAGATTCTTCAATATGTTGTCGGCAGCACCGGCGTGGTTTTTGCCTCCATCTGGCGCGAAGGTGGCTTTACCGATCTTGCTCGCATCCGAGAGGGAGAGATCTACTATTTTACCAATGATAGCTATAGTGATACCTATCCGCTTTTAAGCAACGACGAAACTTCTCTTTACTTCCAATCAAATCGAGATGGACATTATGGCATCTGGGTTTTCGATCTTATCTCTAGAAATGTAGCTCCTGTTGTAAATAATCATTATGGTGCATTTAAACCTGTCCTAAATAAAAATAACAACCAAAATGAACTTGCTTTTGTTAGTTATACACATCAAGGGCTTAGGCTTGGTATCTATAACTGGCCCGGCGATGCTAACTGGGAGTTTATAGAAGATGAAGAACTCCCAGAACCCAAAGTCTACCCTAAGATTGTTGATCTTCTCGAAGATGGTTATACTCTCAAACAATATTCTGGTCCTGCTTGGTTAAAACCAGTATCATGGTCGCCATCATTTATTGGTGCTATACTAACCGGTTCTGATCCTCTACAGACCTATTTATACTCTTTGGGTTATAATTACAATCCTCTAGAAAACATACCCTTGCCCAAACATAATCTAAGCCTATCCCTTGGCTACTATCTTAATCCCTTGCACAGAGTCTCGCTCTCGTATAACACAACCTTTAGCGACTCTTTCTTATTATGTGGATACCAGGGAAAGATTCCTTCCGGAAAAAATAGCTATGAGTTGGAGACTGGTTTTGATAACCAAGGTAATCTTTCAGGTAGCTTAGCTTATGTAATGCCTTGGGGTAAAAAGAATCTCAACGGTTATAACTATATCTTTGGCGATCTCTCATATAACTTCGCTCATACTAAACTTGGTTTTAACGGTGGTTCCGGAATGAATTTAATATTCAACCCCAACTTAAACTGGTCGACAAAACTTCATGGAAATCATTGCCCTTCTGGTTTTGACTCACCCGGTTCTGACTTTTTGGGTCAAAATATTTTAATTCTAAACACTAAATTAAACTATGTTTTTGCTCGCCCCATGTGGGTTTTGGGAGCTTCTTCAACCATGTGGTCTGAAAAGATGCAGCTATCCCCCTTAGCCACCTTAATTATAGGTGAAAAAGATTGGGATTTAGGGATTGGGGCAGAACTTAAAAATACCACTAACTTAATGTTTGGTACTTTCCCTATCACCTTTGGTTTAAAGTCAATCTATTGGCCAAAGGTAAATAAAGTTTTACTCTCTCCCGTTTTTGAGTTCTAAATAATTCTTTTTTTAATATAGCCAACTCTTTAGAAAAATAAGCCTGAGATGTTTTTCTCAGGCTTACAGACTTTTTAAGATCTTTTGTTGCTAATTTCTAAATTGGAATATAGCTGAAAGTCTTAGTATCTTTTCTCCCTCAAGATAAATCTCCCAATTCACAGGTTTTGTTAACAAAACAGCTATTTTTTGACAGATTCTCGGCCACTTGAAAAAGAGATTTTAAGACCACATTTTTTTTCTGGCAGCTGAGATTTGTCTGAGATAGCAATTCGTTTGATCTATCTTGTTGATCACTTAAAATAGCAATTAACTTAGCTTTGCTTTTACCTTGGGATGAAGAAGGTTGTTTTCCAAGTGGATATGCAAAAATGTCTCTCTTTCTAGTTCTTTTAAGAATTTATACACTAGCCTATAGCTTGTGCAAGCATCTTTGGGTTGAGTATAATCGTGACTTAGCTTCTTGTTACTTTTTAAAAGTTTCCCTGCCCTTTGATGATCACTTTCAATCTCTTTGATGATACGACCTAGTTTAGCGTTATCCAGTGCTTTTTTATCTTTATCCAGTTCTTTTATCAGTGGGAAAATGTTCTTTTCTTCCTTGCTGATATGAGCGGTTAGTTCTTCTTTGAGAATTATAAAGTTGTCGTAGATATCAAACAGTTCTGGGTGATTATCGCTATGGACATCGCGTACTCTTTTTAGCAAAGCTGAAATTTCTGGTAGTTTTTGTTTTAAATATTTATGGTGAGTTTTTTCTATAAAATTTACCAGTTGGGTTAAGGTGCTATCTTGTAAAGAGTCTTCTTCCGTAGTTTTTAAGCTCTCTATCTCAGCCAAAATATTTTCCAGCGAAGATTTGGTATCATATACGGCCTCAGATAACTTTCTTTGCCCTCCACAGCAAAAATCAATTCCATGACGAGTAAATACATTAGCCGCCTTAGGGTTTTCCAGTACAATATCGCCCACAAACCTTTCGAGAATATTGTTACTCATTTTTGCCCTCCTTGGCTTTGTTATTCTTAATTTAAGCTTAACAGGGCAATTTAAAACATTCTTTGAGTACAAACAGTTTTCCAAAAACTTCCTGAGATTATTGCAGCTATCTAAAGATCCCCTTACCAGTACCAAACTATACTTAAACCTGCATAAGTGTTAGGCCAGAGCCGTAAAATGTGTTCCTCAAAACCTAAATTATGGTTTTCATATTGATATTCATCAGCTTTAAGATAAGTGGCCTCAAGGCCATAGTCGGCTAAAAAACTTAGATGTTCTGTGATTTTTAACCTCACTCCACTACCAAAACGCCAAAACTCCCAGATCTCTTTGTATTCGCAATCTTCTAGGTCATCTCGCTCTGGGATTGGAAGCCAAGGTAGATCAAGAGTAGAATCGCCATACAATATCGCTTGGGAATAGCGAATTTGAACATAGGGTGTAACTTTTTGAGGACTGAGTTTTTCCAATCTAAAGCTTACTGTGGGCAAAATCGAGCAATGCAGGGCAGAAAAGAAACTATCATTCTCATTATCGAAGTAGTCTTTACGTTCCCAACTCATAGCCTCACCTTTAAAACCTATTCCAGCTTGAAGGCTGATTACAAATGGCTCAACTTCCCAATCATAACCAATAAGACCAAACTGGGGCATATTTTCTTGTTTGGGGCTAAAGGTGAATTGCCATTTGGCACCTGCCTGCAAAGATAGTAAAAAAATAAGCGCCCATAATAACCAGTTTTTCATGCTAATCCTCCTCTGGTTTTTAGGTGCTTATCTAGATGTATCTCTTTTTTTATTTTTTTGACAAAAAAACAAATAATCCTGCCTAAGTTAAGTTATTTTTCTCACCGGAACTGCTTTTTTAAGTGCTAGTTCAATCTCGGTTCCATCTGGTTTAATAGAGGCTGAATCTAATTCTAAATAATGCAATAGACCAAATATTGTTTTAACTACATATAAAGTTGCAAAGCCAAGATAGCTGCTAGATAAAATTGTACCATTTGTTCCGGCTCCTTCCATTAGATGTTCCGGTCTGATAGCAAAGAGATAACTGCCATCTTCTAAAGCAGTATCCAGTTTCATATTTCCCCAGCTAAGTGTTTTGTTACAAATAACTAACTCTAAAAGATTGACCTTGCCAAAGAAACCAGCCACATGTTCTGTTTTAGGCTTAGTGTAGATCTCAAAAGGCTCTGCCACTTGAACAATCCTGCCTTCCTGCATTAAGGCCACTCTGTCCGAAAGGCTCAAAGCTTCTTCCTGATTGTGGGTTACAAAGATAATGGTTAGACCAAGTTTTTTTTGCAGCTCCTTTATTTCTTCACGCAGTGACTGCCGCAATGACGGATCTAAAGCAGCAAAAGGTTCATCTAAAAGAAGTAGTTCTGGTTTAACAGCCAAAGTTCTGGCTAAGGCTACCCGCTGCTGTTCTCCCCCAGAAAGATGCCTGATCGAACGTTCTTTTAGAGAGGTAAGTTGAAAAAGATCCAGCAACTCTTGGAGACGTTTTTCTTTTTTGACCTTAGATTTATGACTGATTCCATAGAGAATATTTTCGCTTACGTTTAAGTGGGGGAAAAGAGCATAATCTTGAAAAACCAGACCAAATTTCCTTTTTTGGGGCTGTAAATTGGTGATGTCTTTTTTTCCAAACAGAATCTTACCACTATCAGAGCTTTCAAGGCCGGCTAGAAGCCTTAAAGTAGTTGTCTTGCCACAACCACTTGGACCTAATAAAGAAAAAAATTCACCTTGATTTATCTTAAAATCCAGTTGGATATTAAAATCTTGATAGTCTTTTCTTAATTCGATAACTTCAAGCATGGGTTTTCCCCCCTTGAGATTCAATAAGAACAAAAAGTAAGATAAAAAGCACAGCTAAAAGCGTTCCCAAGGCTGTTCCTTCAGGGAAACTATAGTGTCCAATCAAGCGATATAAAGCTACCGTAAAAGTTACAAATCTACCTTCCCCAACTAACATAACCCCGGAGAGATCCCCTAGTGAAAGGGCCATACCATAAGCAAAAGCAGAATTAAGTGCCGGCTTAAGCAGGGGGAGATAGATCTTTTTTAGGATCTCTTTTTCTGTAGAGCCAAGCAAAGCTGCTGCCATGGCATATTCCGGGTTAATCTCTTCTAAACCAAGACTAATAATTGAGTAGACTACTGGAAAGGAAATAAAGATCTGGGTGCAGACCATCAAAATAGGTACCGGTAACCAGTTTTTCATGGTAAGTAAAACACCAAAACCATATGACATCATAGAGACTCCTAGAGGGATAAGAAAAAACGGTCTGAGTTTGGGAAAATACTTAGCTAAAACATAAGCCAATATGACGGCTGAAAAACTGCTCACTGCAGCTAATAATAAACTATTTACAAACACCTGCCATATAGGTAGGCCTAAGATCCTTTCTACCTTTGGCGAAAAAAGACTAAGGTAGTTGGCTATTGTAAAAATTCCGTCCCTACTTTGAAAAGAACGCACTACAAGGGCCAGCAAGGGACCGCCAAAAAGTAAAAGAAGAAGAGCAAAATATAAATACAAAAGGATCTTTATCCACCAGCGTTTTTCCCTTTTTAAGAGTTTAGCTTGACAAGACAAAAAGGCCTTCTCTACATCATCTGTGCGCTTGGCAAGATAATTAACCACACTAATAAAGAAAAAGGAAATTACTAGTTGTACAAAGGCAACCAAATGAGCTTTCTCTAGATTTAAGCGCCTGGCGAGGGTATAGATATAGACTTCAAGAGTACTAAAAGATATTCCCCCAAACACTAAAACCACAGCAAAGCTAAGTGACGAATACAAAAAAGCCAGTAAGGTAGCATAAGCTATCGCTGGCCAAAGAAGTGGTAATTCAACGCGGAAAAACGTTTTTAAAGGAGAATCTCCTAAAACATAGGCCGACTCTTTTAGTCTAAGGTTAAGCTTTTCCCAGGTTGAGCCAACTATCCTGATGCTTAAAGAAAAATTGTAAAAAACATGGGCAAAAACAATACCTGTAAAGCTATAAAGAAAAGTTTTGGTATTAAAGGTACGGGCAAAAAAACCCATCTGACCATAGTAGATAATCATGGCCAGAACGACTAAAATGCTTGGTAAAATAAAGGGAATCATAGTTAGATTCCTAAGCAACTTTTTACCCTTAAACTCATAATGAGAAAAAAAGTACGCTCCGGGGAGACCTACCAGTAAACTTATTACCGCACTTAAAAGTGCTTGTCGATAAGTAAATTGGAGGGCCTTTAATAAAGAAGGATCGTTAAACAACTCGAAAACTAGGGAGGATAAATTGGGAAGAGCTAGAAGCCTGGCAAAAAGTCCCCCTAGTGGTAGATAGATAACTACTGCTAAAACTAAAAGGATTATAAATCGCCACATCTTCCAGCCCTCCTTGCCAATAGCCCTACTTTATTTAATATGAGCAGCTAGCTTATCTCATAACATTTTCCCAGTCTTTTAACCATTGTTCCAGTTTATCATGTACCTCTTGCAAGTCTATTCTTCGGTTGAGAATCTCCTTGGCTTGAGCGGCAATTCTAAATGACTCGGGAAGCTTGGCATCAATCCTTACCGGGTACATAAACTGAGACTCGGTTAGAGCTTCTTGCAACTCCAGACTCAATAAATAGTCGATTACAGCTTCTGCTAATTCCGGGTTTTTAGTTCCCTTTACAATACCTGCACCTTCAATCTGGGCCCAGCTAACCTGATCTAAGACCAGAGCTTTATATCTTTCAGTCTTGTCATACACCAAATGGTAAACCGGGCTAGTGCCATAGCTTAGGACTAGAGGTGCTTCTCCGTTGGTGTAAATCCCATAAGCCAAGGACCAGTTTGAGGGCATCACCAGGATATTCTTTTTCAGTTCCTTCCAAAAATCCAGGTATTTATCTTCTCCGAAGTAGGCAATGGTACTTAATAAAAAGGCCTGCCCCGGAGAGGAAGTCATCGGGTTTGGAATGACAATCTTTTTGGCATACTCCGGCTTAATCAGTTCGGCATAGGTTTTAGGTGGCTTTGGCAACAGTTTGGAATCATAATTAAAGGTGATATAACCATAGTCAAAAGGAACCAGGTAAAAATCTTTAGCAAAAACAAGATCCTCTCTTATCCGGTCAAAAGCCTTTGGTTTATAAGCTCTAAACAGATCGTCTTTTTTAGCATCGACAAGGTAAACCTCATTAAGGCCTATTACTACATCAGCTAGTGGCTTTTTATTTTCCATAAGCAGCCTGGTGTACATGGCTCCTGTATCTTCAAAAAGAACAAAACGAACCTTAGCCTGGTATTTTTCCGCCAAATGCTTTTCCATCATCTCCATTAGGGTCTGCCCAAAAGAATCATAACTGTAAATAACTACCTCTTTGGCCTGAGTAATAATGTTAAAAAGCAAAATCATTACCAGCAAAGCTCCCAAAATTACGCCCGTAAAACGTTTCACAAAGAAACCTCCTTCAAATTTGGGGGAAAAAAGCCCTTTCCCAAAATGGAAAAGGGCTGAAATTCTTTCTAGCTCGAAACTCCCTGCGCTAGCATTATCTAGATCAGGTATCGGAGTTTGATCTCAGCCCCAATATGGAGCACCCCCGTTCGATTTAATAATTTTATTTATTTAACTTTAACAAAGAGCATCCGGTTTGTCAATCACTATCGGTTCTTTGCACAAAGGAATTTTTGTTGCTGGCCAAGACTGAAACCATTCTTAACTCACATTTAAGATAATTGGATTTAATGCGCCCGTACAAAAAGGGTAAGCAATGAAGGGATGTGCATATTGCTTCCTTCAATTCGGTATCCAATACTACCATCATCTAACCGCTTGTGATGAATCGGCATATGTTTAAATGCTTCATGTTCAACTTTTTCATCAAGACCAGCTTTATCGACAATTTCTTCTATACCGACAAACAAATCAAAATCCCATCTTGTCAGCTCATACAGTGCAAAAAAAACCGTTAACCTGTCAACATCGGCATACTTTTGTACTTCGCTCCAAAGGTTAAGAATATCCTCCGGCAACAAATTCTGCTGGATCTTTTGATTTGAGAGGAATATCATCCCCTGCTTTGCTACTGTAACACCTTCCGGTTCACTACAAATAGATGTCCCCCAGGTTCCTGGGTTAAGGGCTTTATTAGTATCCCAAGGTAAATAAGCCTTGTAGCCTTTGGAAACAACGCCTTCATGCAAATAAAGAGCGATTTCACAAGCCAGCGAGAAGCATTCATCTACAGGGGTTTCATGGAATAATCCCTTAATGTCTTTAACAATTTCCTCACAATCACCCGCCTTTTTTCGGCCAAAAAGCGTATCCATACTAACCCCGAAATAATCTGCGATGTCAGGCAGTATGGCAGTATCCGGGAAGCAAGCCCCGTTTTCCCATTTGGATACCGCTTGGTTGGTTATACCAAAAATCTCTGCTAGTTCTTCTTGTGTTAGGCCTTTTTCCTTGCGAAGATTTTGCAATTGCTTATGAATGTTGATATTTGACATATGATTTTTCCTCCTTTTTTTGCTTTGCGTCGTCTTTTTTTAGCTTTAAGGAAATTATAAAACGAATTTGGAGACAAAACCATATATCGTTGTTTGGATACTATCAAACACATTCCAACTAAAGGTTGGAAAACTATAATAGCATTTTGCCTTAGCACAAACAAAACGGATGTCCTTCTAAAGAGGGCATCGTATCCCGATACTTCTTTCCATTCTAGGTGGGGTAGCCGTAAACTTCACACGCTTCTTATCGGTGAGTGCGACGTCAAAGTCGTGCGTACTTTGAAGCGATGTGCAATCGACGGAAATACCCTGATGGTAATGGTATTAGTAATTCAAAACCTCCTCAATACTCGCCCATATCACGGAGTTTTTTCAAAACTGCGACATAATCATGTGATTTGCCGTTGTAGGTTTCGGGGTTTATAGGATAATGCACGTTGTAAAGATAACCGCTTGCACCGTATCGGCCCTGCACCGATTCATCCAAATGCGTTTCATCCATGCAGATATTCGTAACTTCAAGGCACATCAAAACGTGGCTACTACCTTCAATAATCTCGCGCTCCCATAAATAACGGCACTCAAGAATAAGAAAACACTCTTTTATGCGTGGTGCGTTTACTGTAGTTGCGGATTCTACTGTTAAGCCAGAAGTGGTGATTTCGTCCGCTTCCCACTGGTTGTTGTCGATGGTGTCTAAGCAACGGTCGTAAACATCGGCGGATGGAAAATTCAGCACGCAAACGCCGGTATCCTTAACGGTTTTATACATGTGCCCCGCTTTGTTAACACTTGATAGAATAGCATAAAAGCCTTTTTCACTGCCGTTAAAGCAAGCCCACGATTGCAAACAGGCATTGGGCTTGCCGTTAGCTTTGAAAGACGTAACTACAAATAGCGGCGCTGGAATCGCCGTCACAAAATCCATCCACGAAAAGCCGTAGGTTTGCATATTCGCCATTGACGGTGGTATGGTGGAATACTCTTTTTTCATGATTTCTCCACCAACACTCGCAGATTATCAATGCGCTCTGTACCTTCGTTTGCAGCCCATTCTTGTAACATTTCACACGGGAATTCTCCACATTTTCCGCAATGGGAGTGTCCTTTGTCGGAAGCGCAAGTGTATAAATCGCACTTGCCCCAGAAGGGATTTCCTTTTTGTGCATGACAACCTGGGCAGTTTTGTTCAACTGTGAATTTACAAGCAACGCAATCAAGGCCGCAACTAGACAGGTTCATCACAATTCCTCCCCTAAATACCGTTTCGGTGGCTGACACCATGAGCAGATGGCTTGAACCGCTGCTATAATTTCATCTTTCCTTGCAGCTGCTTCATCGGCGGGCAAATCAAGCATCACATCCTCCAACTCTGGCGTGTAGCGGAATTTGCCTACAACCGCACCTTTAAATTCACCGTCAATCAGTAGGTAATACAGCGTATCGGGATATGCATGTTGGTACTTCTCTTTCAAAATATGCTCGTGTGCTTTGACCAGAAAGTCATTGCGGTGCATGGCGTATACGGACTTTGGCAGTTCGGCAGTGTAGTCTTTCATCAATTCTGTGTCGGGTTGCAGGATATACCCGCCGCCTAACTCCACCAAAACACCCTCGTCAACCAGTGCAGTCACCGCCGCTTTAATATCCTTGATGGGCAGCTTAAAATAGGATCTGGCCATATCTAAGTCAAACCACACCAGCCGGAAGGAAAACCGCTGCAGCAAGATCTTCAGCGCACAGCTGCGGGAATACCGGTTCAAATCCACGTCTGGGAACATCTCGTCAAAACGGTACCAGCCCCGGTCATCTTGCCCTTCGTTCTGGTCTTCGTAAATTAAAAACGCCTCCTGCAAACGGTGGAGCGCGGGTGTGATCTCCTTGACTAACATCCCGGTGGATTCTTTCATCTGCTGGATGTTCATTGGTCCCTCACGCTCAATTAGTTCCAGTAAAACGGACTGCCGCTCACTAGGCTTGCCTAGCGGCTTGGTGTAGGCGCAGGCAAACAGCTCCAAATCCTCCGCCATAATCCAGCCAATATTTCCGCCCATCAGCCTCACCTTAACAAGTGAGCGCCCGGCTTGCCGCTTGCGGTTGTACTCCATGTCGTTGAAATTAACACGGTAGGTCAGAGTGGGAGGGTCTCCAAAGCCATTCCAATAGACGTTGTAACCAGGCGACAGATCGCGGTAAAGGCCTCTGTATTCACACTCGCCAGCCAGACAGGTTAGGTGCTGCCGTTTCATCCTCAGAGGAATATATGTACTCATCACCACTCACTCCTTCTTAAATAAGCAGTCTTTCAATCTCTTTTTCATTGAAAAATAAAGGAATCCATCGGGTTTACCAGAAAAATCTGTTCAAGGGGTGAAGGACATGTCAATATTTTCGGCTTTTTGTCAAAATGAAATTGAACCGCTTTTAAATAAATTTGAGGCTAGGGTTGGTTTGGCTTTGCTTTTTCAATCAGAAAGCTACCAATACCATGCCGAAAAAGTCTTTTCAGCTGCCTCTACCATCAAAGTCCCCTTATTAATTACAGGCTTAAAGAAAGATCCCTCTTCTCTAATTAATTCTCCTTTACCAAAAACCAGTGGTTCTTCGCTGTTGGAATATTTTACCGGTTCACACACATATTCTCTCCATGATCTTCTCTTAGCCATGATCTCTATCAGTGATAACTCAGCCACGAATGCGGTGATTGATTTTTTAGGCGGAACTGACAAGATAAAACAGGAGTTTTCAGAGTTAGGTCTTGTAAAGACTAAACTCCAACGAAAAATGATGGATTTTGAAGCTAAAGAAATAGGTTTAGACAATACCGCCACTCCACTAGAGATGGTGACCTTACTTTCTCAGCTTACACCTAATCATTTAGCTAAAGTACGTTATTATTTAGCTAAACAACTTTTGAGTGAAGGACTAGGTTTTTTCTTAGAAGAAGATGCTGTCGAACACAAAACCGGTTCCCTCTATACGGTCTTTAATGATGTCGGCCTGATGAAATTAGACCAGCAGTTACTTGTCTATGCTTACTACAGTGAAGAAGTAAATATTGGCGAAAGTATTGTTCTTGCGGGTAAGATCGGACAAGCAATTAAAAGGTGGTTTGAAAATGAATATCACTCAAGCTAGAGTCTATTCTCTTAGCGTTCCCAAAAAAACCGTTTTTAAGGTAGCCTATGCTTCTAGAAATGCGGCTGAAAGCATTATTGTCTGTCTTAAAACTGCTTCAGGTTTAGAAGGCTTTGGTGAAGCAGTTCCGGTTAAGGAAGTAACCGGAGAAATAAAGGTCGAGGTCTATCAAAAGTTAACGGCTTTCTGTAAAAAGTTAGTGGGTACTGATTTGACTAACTATGAAGAAATTCTTAATGAGGCAAGCTTGACCTTCTTTAATATGCCGTCCGCTCTGGCCGCACTTGATGCAGCCCTTTGGGATCTAAAAGGTCAGCAATTAAAGAAGCCTCTTTTTGAGATCTGGGGAAATGCAAAAGAGTTCTGTATTGCAAGCCTTAGTCTAGGTATCTTATCTCTCCCTGAAACCCTTAATGAAACAGCTAAGTATCTTAACTTAGGCCTTTCACATTTAAAATACAAAATTGGACTTAACCCCGAAGATGACATAAAACGGATAAAAGCCATCAGAGCTGCTTTTCCACAAATAACTATCTATCTGGATGCCAATCAGGGGTATAGTGTTAAAGATGCTCTTTGGGTTATCGATAGCTTAAAAGACTGCCAAATCGAATTTATGGAACAACCGGTAGCTAAAAATGATTTGCCAGGACTTTTAACGGTGGCCAGTCTTTCTCCCTTTCCAATTGTAGCCGACGAGAGTATCCAAGGTCCGGAAAGCTTACTAAAACTATTAAACATAGGTCATATTCCTATGATTAATATTAAATTAATGAAATGTGGTGGCCCGACAAATGCACTTAAAATGATGTCCCTAGCCGAAAAAGCCGATGTCTCGGTTATGATTGGTTGCATGATTGAAACACGCCTGGGTATAACTACCGGTCTCCATGTGGCACAGTCACAAGATATTGTTCATTATATTGATCTTGATGGCTGCTTTGATCTTAAAGTTGATATTGTATCCTCTGGCGGTGCCATCATAAAAGATGGTAAAGAATTTGTAACAAAAGGACCTGGTTTGGGTTTGAAATTAAATAAGGAACTTGTCTTATCACTTGCTGATAGTAAAATTACATAGGAGGGTTAAAAATGCCTATTTTTAAAGATCCTGTAGTAAAGCTTCTCCAATCTCCTGAAGTTGGAGCGGAAACAGTCACCGAAGGCAAGATGGGTGAAAGAGTCGAGATAATGAAAGATCTTGGAACCTTTTGTGAAGTTCGCACCCTCTGGGATAACTACCCCGGTTTTGTGCAAAGAGAAAAGCTACTGGATTTAGACTGGCAAGTTAAAGCTCCTCTCATAACAGCTTCACTCTCTACTTGTGTCTATGAGGAAGGAAGAGTTCAATCAGCTCTGCTTTGCATTCTCCCTTTAGGAATTAAAGTAAAACCATTAAGTGATAGCCTTGATGAGAGATGGATAAAGGTGGAACTACCTTCTAGAACTACCGGCTTTATCCAAAAAGGAGATCTTGTTTGTGCCAGCAAACTAAGGTTTGATTCTATCCCCCAACTAAGAGCAAGTCTTATTGCCTGGGCAATTAAATTTGAAAATGCCGTCCCTTATATCTGGGGTGGTGGTTCATCGTTTGGCACTGATTGCTCTGGTTTTGTCCAGCACCTGTATCGCTTGCATAATTTACCTTTGGAAAGAGATGCTTCCCAGCAAGGCTTAGGAAGATTCCTAAGCAATATAAAAAGAGCAGAGGTTTTACCAGGTGATTTGCTCTTTTTCACCAATTTTAGCCATGTTGGTATAGCTCTGTCTCATTTTTCGTTTATACATGCCACAACTGAGCCTCGACCTGTTGTACAAGTATCCCAGATAGATGATCCTAACTGGCTAAAAAAAACCATCCAATATAGTCGTTATAAATTTTAAGGATCTCGTAAAAACGAGATCCTTTTTCCATCAATAAGCTTTATAAAATTAGTCTTTTGCTTTAGTTCTTGCCCGTAGAAAATAAGCGCCTATTGCACCTAGAACAAAAAGAAGGAATCCGTAAAAACTCCACTTTGGCCACAAAGCCGGTAGTGACCCTAAGATAAGACCTACAATAAGCCCCATGGTCCTTGTCCTTTGTTTGGTAAGCAAGTAGCTAATAAAACTAGCAAAAATGCCAAATCCCAAAATGACTCCTATACCAAAGGGCAAAAGAATATAGAGATCAAATACTGTAACAGCATGGATCACCTCATCATAGATACCAAGAAGCACTAATGACATTGCACCACTGATTCCGGGAAGGATCATGGCTCCTGTAGAGATGAAGCCTCCCAGAAAATAGAGAGGAAACTGCACTGACTTCCACCTAATGCCTATCTCGATATTGGTCATAAAATAAGAAATCAAAAGGCCCAAAATAAGCCAGGTTAAACTTGCTCTGTTATAAACTTGCTCTTTTTTAATTAGAATTAGAGTTGAAATAGCAATTAAACCCAGCAAAAAACTTAAAACTTCATTTGGATAGGATTCAAACAGATAAGAGGTTAGAAAAGATGTGGAAATAATCCCCACAGCTATACCTGCTCCGACTGGTAAAAGATATCTCCAGTCCATTTTTTTTATGGCTTGAACAAGATCATCGTAGATGCCTAAAACAAGGGCAATAGTACCACCACTTATCCCCGGTAAAGTATTAGCCATACCGATGGGCAAGCCCTTTAGAAAATAATTCCCCATCATTTTCCCCCCCCACGTTATCTCTACTGTGCTAACAGATAGATGGCATAGGCGTAGATAAGGGTCATTTTCTCTAACGATTCCAGACTTATTCTCTCATTAGCTTTGTGGGCTAGCATGGGTTCTCCGGGAAATTCCGCTCCAAAAGCAACAGTGTTAGGAATAGCCTTGGCATAAGTTCCTCCTCCGATGGCCATAAGCTTAGGTTCTTCCCCAGTAACTTCCTGATATGCCTTTTGTAGGTTTTGGATTAGTGGGTGCTTAGCATCTACAAGTAATGGCGCCTTGGTATAATCTCCTCCTACTGAAAGAGCTTTGATTTCTAAGCTATTGGGCAAGTGCTTTTTAATTTCTGCCATAATCTGTTCTATTGTAATGCCAAAGGGGTAGCGAATATCTACACTGACTCGGCATTCTTTTTCATTAATACGCAGGATACCTGGATTCCAGGAAAGCTTACCGGCTATCTCGTGCTGGTAGTTTATTTTGAGTGGAGCTCCATCTGAGGTTTGACCGAGCTTGGCAAAAAATTCAACAAGTGGATGCTTTATGCCAGATGCAAAAAGCCCAATTAGAAGATCTACTATCGCATTGTGGCCGTCTTTGGGAGTCGAACCATGAGCTTCAATTCCTTTAGCCCAGACATAGTTACCACTATCTACTTTTTGATTTATGGTTTTGGCAACCTCGGTGTGAGTTATACTTTCTAAAGGTTTACTTATTTTTAGTCCTTGAGGTATTCTTGCATAAGCTCTGTTGGGGACTACATTGATTCTTTCTCCACCATAGGCCCAAAATTTATCTGTCAGATCTCCGGTGATCTCTAAACGCAAGATCCCCTTTTCACTTTGAATAATTGGAAACTGACCATCTGGTGTAAAGCCATAGGTTGGTTTTTCTTCACTGGCAAAATAGGCATTCATACATTTCCAATTAGTTTCTTCGGCTGTACCAATAATTGTCCGGATGCGTTTTCTAGGCAAAAAACCAAGATTCATCAAAGCTTTTTGCGCATAAAGACAAGCTAGGGTTGGTCCTTTATTATCGATGGCACCGCGACCCCACAGATAACCATTTTCCACTTTGCCACTGAACGGATCGCAAGACCAACCGGCCCCTGCGGGTACTACATCGATATGTCCGAGGATCCCAAGTATCGTCTCTCCTTCACCCCACTGGGCATGACCGGCTACGTTTTGGATGTTTTTAAAAGTAAAACCCAGGTCCTTAGCCATTTTTTCGACAGCTCTAAGGGCTTGATAACATCCTTCACCCTGTGGTTTTTCTGCGGACATTGTTAAAGGATCTTCAACACTAGGTATTTCAACTAGATCACTGATACTTTTAATTAATTCCGGCATCAGGTCTTTTACTTCAGCTTTCAGTTTGTTAAGCATTTTAATCCCCCCAATTGAAATTTAGTTAGTTAATTCGATTTTAGTTAGACTATAGTTAATCTTATTATCCTCACAAATATCGATTAAATGAGGTTGACAGGTAAAAAACAGTACCTGGTGCATCTCTAAGCTAGAAAGAATCTGAAGGGTACTATTTGTTCTAATGGGATCAAAGTTTACCAAGATATCATCAAAAACAAGGGGCAGCGAAAACTGGTGCTTAGCAAATTCTTCAATCAAGCCTAATCGTAAACATAAATACAGCTGTTCTAAGGTGCCGCGACTTAACTCCTCGGGTTTTTTTATCTCCTGAGTATTAGTAATAACCTCGAAACGTTGTTCCATCAAGGGCGAGATAACTCTTTGATAACGTTTAGCGGTTATGGCCTCAAAATATTTGGACGCTGTTTTTAAAACCCCAGGTTGTTTTTCTCTTTCATAAACTTGGCGAGCTTTCGTGATTAGATACCTACATAATTCTATCTCAGACCATTTTTTAGCTACATTATTCAGTTTTTGACTAAGATCGATTTTTGTTAAAAGCAATTTCTCTGACTCACTGCTCTTTTCTAACTGGCTCACCTTTTCTGCCAATCTACCTAAGGCTTCATTGATCTCTGTTTCTTTTTCTCTTAACTTAGTAAGTTCAGCACCGTTTTTATTTTTCTTAAGCTCTAAAGTCTCATCACTGGCTTCAGATAGTTCTCGATAAAGGAGTTCTTTTTTCTCTTTGACTAAACTATTTAAATTGAACTCAATCTGGGCAATGTCTCTTTTAAACTGCTCTTTTTGGGTAGCTTTTTTAGCTAGTATTCTAAAGTCATCTACTGTTTTAACCTGACCTTTTTTTAAGAGAAGTGATCGTTCCTTTTGTTTGGATTTAATTTTAGTATTAAATTCATTGATTTTAAAATCTAACTCTCCAATTATTTTAATTAGCTCATTCTTTTTCTTTAGAATCTCTAGATTGCGTTTGAGTTGATTTTGCCAATCTAAGACTGCTAGGGCTACTTGAATTGGTTTTTCTAATTTTAAACTAAGAGCTAACTGTGCTACTTTAGCTTCAAATTCAGACAAGTTTTTGCCAAGCAAGTCTTTTTCTTTTTGTTTATTCTTCAGTTCTTCTGCTCTAGCTTGAAGTTCTCTGGCCGCACTTAGCCAGGCTAATATATTTAGAGGTTCTTTGAGAGGTAATTTATTTTTGCTTAAAAAACTCTCCCAATCTTCTTTAAGTTTTCCCGCTTTTTCTTTCTCTTCTTTTAAGCAGTTTGCCAGCAGAACCAGTTGATTTTCTAAAGCTTGTTTTTCACTCTCGATTTCTGTAAGCTTTTCAGTTAGCTTCTGCTTTTTAGTCCACTTTTCACCTTCTATAATCAGCTCTTCACCAAGTTTGGTCAAAGCCTCCGGTAAATCATCCCGGTCTAGATTGAGAATTCGTTCAGCTTGAACAAAATACTTTTGCTTTTCTTCTAATTCATTCTTTAAGCGAACTATTTCTTCCATCCTCTCAGTTTCTTCTACTTGCCATGCAGCAAGATCTCTTTTTTCCTGCTTTTTTACGGCAAAATAACTTCTGAGATTATACGCCACAAAAATGAGTCCAAGTCCACCAAAATACCACTTATTAAGTACAAAAAAGTAACATGATAAGACTGTCATCAGTAGAGTCCCAATTAAAGAAACCCATTGATTGGCTGGAGTAGGCTTTGTCTTTGGTGCTTTAAGATCATCTATACGTTGTTTGAGATAATCTCGGCTTGGTGCCAGTTGTTTATAGGTATTATAAGCATCTTTGATTTGCAGGTAGTTATCCCTAACATCGATTGAATCCAAATCTATTTTGTGCTGCTTTTGGGTTAAACTTAGAGTTTTAATTTCCTGGTTAGCTGTTTTATATTTGTCTTCGAGTTGTCTTATATGCTCTTGACTTTGGGCAAATTGCTCCTGATATTTACCTACTTCTTCGTTTAGTACATGTGAAAGCTGTAATTCCATCAAACTTTCCAAGTTGAACTCTTCACCAAGCTCACTTTGAATCCTTTTAGCAATAAGCTTTTTTTGCTCTTTAACTTTAAGCTCTGCATCACTGTAATTAATTTTCCACTCGTTATATTTACTCAATTCATTATTTATGGCTGTAATTTCTGCCTCATGATTAATAATAGACTCATCTAGGTTTATTTGTACTAATTCTTCCTCTTGCTGCTTTTGTCTGTTTTTGATTGTCTCCAACTCTTCTTCACAAATTTTTAACTCTTTAATCAAGATTTCAAAATCGTTTAGACTTTCTAAAGGAAATTGGTCGGGCACATTTAAATCCTTGATCATTTTCTCTTTGGCTGCTCTATCTTTCCAAAGTTGCCAGCCTTGGGTCAGCAAATTAAGCCAGTGTTTTTGATCTTCACTTTCTTTTATTTGTGCTGATAAAACTTGTAGTTCACTTTGAAAACTTGCCATCTCTGTCAGACAGGCATTGTATTCCTCGGGCTCTGAATTATACTTTTCGAGTTCAGTGTCTATCTTAACTAAAGCTGCCATTGTCTTGTTGATAACAGGCTTGGTAGCTGTTTTTTGCGGTGAATAGAGGTCTTTACTTTGTTTTTCTAAGATCTTTTCAATCGAAGAAAGAGGTAAATTTCCTGGGTATAATCCCCCGGAATAAAGGAAGCTACTCACTTCGTCATCTTCCAAAGTTTTAATGGCCTGCAACTCTTCAAGCCCAAAAGCAAAAACATTCCGATAGACATTTTCGGTAATGGGACCAAGCACATTTTCTAAAACCTCTTCGTTATGAGTTTTACCATCAATAAGAATCTCCAGATCACCTTTAAGAGTCTTGCCTTGCCTTCTAACAAGGCACTCTCTGCCGTCATCTAGTTCCAATAGCAGATAACCATTTTGTACTGCTCCACTTGGCGGGTTAAATTTCTCACTACCTCTTGTAAAACCAAAAAGCACCCAGCGAATAAAGGCTAGCAGGGTGCTTTTGCCAGCTTCATTACGACCAAGAATAAGATTCATCCCAGGTGCAAGGTTAACCTTAAAATCGGTAAAGATACCGAAATATTTGACCCCTATCTCTATTATCTTCACGATTTATCACCTCGCCAAAAAAGTTCCAGCCCCAAAGCTACACTTCCATTAATAATAGTTTTTAAATCATCGGCCTCCAAAGGATCTAATCTGTCCCCATGTTTCTCATATAAAGGTGCCAAGACTTCCTTTATCTCTTCATTGAAACCTTCTTCTAGTAATTTCTCGGCAGTACGAATAAACTCACCGGGAAGGCTTTCCTCGGTTTTTATTTGGTTATAATCTAAATCCGGCAAAATCTCTAAAACAAGTGATTCTAAAGCATAGGCAGATGCTTCTTTAAACCTTGATTCAAGTTCTTCTTTTTCACTGAGAAGGGAATTATATAAAGGAGTACGTCCTTTAATCTTAAGGCGATAAACTCGAGGAACCTCATAAGCCTTAGCTATTAACTCCTCGAAAGCTAGATCAAGCTTGTCCAAAGTATCAAAGGCTTCAAGTTCAAGGTTTTCCCATAAGTAAACTGATGAGTTAATAAATTCCATTTTGACTTTTTTATCTACTTCAACCAGATAAAAACCTTTAGGGCCTGTTTCATTAATATGTTGCCCTTGAGTTGTACCAGGATAGACAATATAAGGATTTTCATTTAATATAGCCTTTGTATGCACATGTCCCAAAGCCCAATAATCAAAACCCTTTTTAATCAAACTGTCCAATTCAGAAGGTGAGTAGTTATCTCTATTGCCATAACCCGAAACATTAGTATGCAACAGAGCAATCTGAAAACCACAATCCCCCGGCTTTAATAAAAGACTTAAATCCTCGTTTACTCTAGTAGTTGGATAACTTATGCCACTAATCTGGGCTAAAGTACGACCCTTCTTTTTAAAAGAAATAGTCTCAGGCTTAGCCCCAAACAAATAAACCCCTTCTGGCATCTCACTTTGAGCTTTTTTCAAATTCAAAGGATCATGGTTGCCTCCAACCATAAATACTTTAATATTAGCCTCACTTATCCTATTTAGCCCTTTATATAGTTCTAGCTGCGATCTCAAAGTAGGGGTTGAAGTATCCAAAAGATCCCCGGCTAAAAGTATAAAATCTACTTCTAGTGCCAGTGCCTGATCAATTAAGTTATTAAACGCTTTATATGAAGCATTTTTTATTCTTTCAATCCATTTTGGTGATAGCCCTAAAGTACTTGGCCCTGTGTTGCCTAAGTGAAGATCTGCAGCATGAATAAAACGCAACATTTTAGTGCCCTCCTGATGCAAAATTAACTGAACACTTATCTAAATAATTCTTTATTATGGATCTTATACCCTTTTTGATTATGTAAAAAGGCCTTCGCTTGGAAGGCCTTTCTTTTATTTCTTAGTTAACTTCTCAATATATCTTTGGTATTCTCTCTGCTTCCTAGAAAGCTCTTGCTCTGTATTTTTAGCAGCAATCTTCAAAGCTTCTTCAGGAGCCATTTTCTTTTGCAAAACATTATGAACAGCAAAGTTTAGCTCTCTCTGTACAGCAGCTCCACCCGGAAAATAGCTAAACGCGTTAGAAACATTAAGCTGCTCGTAAAACTTTTTCCTATCAGCTTCCGGAATGGGTAGTGCTTTGGTTGCAGAGATATTCCCTGAAAAGATCATGGCTCCGGGCATCTTCTCAGGAACCAATTTGGCAAATTTACTTTGAACTTCGTCAGATAAATACCATTCTAAATACTTAAAAGCAGCCTCTTTGTTCTTGGCATATTTGGGAATACCCAATGTACTGCCACCCATAAAACTCTCATGACTTATACTGCCATCAGCTCTAATGGTCCCTGGAATCAAATCGACACTCCATTTACCCTTTAATTCGGGAGCTGCCATATAGAGATTAGCATAAAAAACACCGATATGCATCAAAACCGGCCACTCACCTGATTGAAACATTTGAAAAGGAACCCCGTCTTGTGGCATTCCATGTTTGCTAAACAGTTCCACATAATTTTTAAAGCCTTGGATAGAGTTTGGTTCTAAAAGGAGACTCTTATATTTTTCACCATCTACCCAACCGCCCTTGTTTTGTTTCATCATTAAATAAGAACCCCACTCGGGTCCGGCAGTAACCCCGCCATAAGACCAACCTGCATTCATGTTTCTGGCCCTAAGCTTTGGTAATATCGAATGCAGATCTCCCCAAGTCTTAGGTATAGACAAACCAAGGTCTTTTAAGATATCTGTGCGATAATAGCCTGTAATAACACCGCAAGATTCAACAAAACCGAATGTATTCCCTCGAAAATTAAGAGCGTTTGTTGTACCTGGATATAACTTTTTCTCAACAGCTTGGACTCTCTCGGCTCCGAAAGTACTTCTTAGATCTATGACTCCATCTCTCACACCATACTCAACTAAATGATCTGGCGCACCTGCAATTATATCCGGTGTTGAATTTGAGGCCATTGCCAAAAGTATTTTGTTAAACATCCCTTCCCAGGGATAATTGCTGATTTCAACCTCAATTCCAGTCTTAGGAGTAAAATCGGTGGCGATAAGATCTTTGATAATATTGATAGATTCATTAGCATAGCCAACTTCCCAAACTTCGATTTTGGGACCTGCCAAAACAAACACTCCTAAGCAAAATATAAAGGCTGTTATAAAGAAAACTTTTTTAGACATTAAAAACCCCCCTTTTTTTCCACAGACTATAGGTCTTAGGCTATTACCTATTTCCCTACACTCAATTATTTTCCTCTCTGAAAAATAGGTTTGTCCGATATTCGGAATATTCACAACAAATCTCTGTAGTTTAAGGCGTGGTTAATAAATGCTGGGGAACTTTATTCTATATAAAAACAATAGTGGGCTAAATACCCACTATTGTTATCTTATTTTTTCTCTTTTTTAGGTGGTGCTTGGGGAGTTTTCTTTTCTGTTTTTGGAGCTTCAGGTTTAGTTTTCTTTGAGCCACAGCCATTATTAGCCATTATGCTCGCCTCCTTTTATAAGCTCACTTCAATTTTTAAAATAACACTAGACAGTTAGTAAAGCGATCTTACTTTTACGGAAATATAAGTAATATTACCCCTAAAAAGACCGGCATTACCTAAAAATAAGCCTGTTTCTTATTGTTACTTGTTCTTAAGGTAGATTCTTGACTATATGAGTTTTTAAATATTGTAAGCCAGCTTATATTAAAATAAGCCGGCCTGAGTGTAGGAGAGATAATTGTTGATTGCCAACTTAGTCTGAGTCATTTATCCTCAAATTCGGTTGGTTCTAGCTTAGTTAAACCTTCCAGCATACCCATAAGCATAGCTATATCCTTTGTTTCATCTGCTTTGTTAAGATTATTCATTCCTACGGCAAACATAGTTGCTAAATGTCCCCTGCTCATAGAATTTAAAGCGTAAGAACCTCTTTTTGTTTTTGCTAATAAACCCTCAGCTGCAATTTCACGTAGGTGATGATAAATTCGCCCCCTGCAGGAATACCCGTCTTTTCCTGTAGTTCCGAGGCAGTCATTTCTCCATACTCAAATAAGGCTTTTAGAATTGTAAGTCTTTGCTCGTTTGCAAAAACAGAGAAGTATTGAGCCATGGCTATTAGATCTGCTTTTAAAAATTTTTGCTTGTTGTCTACAATACCATAAACAGAATAACTGTCCGGTCCTTTAATATCTAAGGTTGAAACAAGTACACTGATATTGATGCCAGCCTCTTCCATAGTTTTTCTTTGCTCTTTAGTAACCATATTTCTAAGTATTTTATCAGCTTCTGTTTCCAGTGGACTAACTTGTTGCTTTTTAAAACCTTCTTGAATTCTTAAAAGTAGCGAAGCAATATGCTCTTTTGAATAACCTTCTTTTTCTAGTTCTGTTTGCATGAATTCCTTCCACTCGGTTATATATTCTTCTTCGGAATACTTCTGGTTTGCTACCCAGGTTATCTTTGGTTCGTATTTTTAGTTGTACCTTACCTCGTTTTTTAATTGCCTATATTATAAAAACTCGCCTCAAAGGAATAGCCGGCAATAAATAGAAAAGCACTAATAGATTAGATAATTAAAGGGGCCACGATAGCATGCCTTATCAAAAACACCAAAACTACCAAGATTCAAAACTGATATGGATAGGAGAGATCCCGACTTCTTGGCGTGTTGTAAAGCTAAAAACAATTGTTACCGAGTTTATCATGGGTAATACACCAAGTACAAATAAGCAAGATTACTGGTCTTGTGATGGTATGCCATGGGTTAGTATTGCAGATATTTCCGCAGCAAATGTCTACTTAACTCAAACAGCAAAAAGAGTTTCTGCTAAAGGATTAGCTGCTACAAATTTCAAACCCTTAAAAGAAGGTACCATCCTTCTTTCCATCTATGCTTCTATTGGTAAAACTGTGATCTTAAAAATCCCAGCCGTTACCAATCAAGCTATAGTAGGTATGGTTGCCGATAAAACGAGTGTGGATATTAAGTACCTCTATTATGCCTTTCTTTCCAGTTCTTTTTTTCTGGAAAAAATGTCTAAAAGTACTATTCAACCAAACCTAAGCTTAGAAACTGTTAAAGAGATGCCGATCCCTTTGCCTTCTTTATCGGAGCAAAGAAAAATAGTGAGTTTCCTTGATGATAAAGTTGAAAAAATAACTGCTTTAATCAATAAAAAAGAAGTGCTTTTAACTCTATTAGATGAAAGACTTGCAGCACTTCGCTTTCACGTTGTTACTCAAGGGTTAGATATAAATATTGAGATGAAAACAACTAAACTAATCGAGCCCAAAATCCCTAACCATTGGGAAATTGCTAAACTAAAATACCTAGTTCAATCAATAAGCAATGGTACCTCCCCTCCGGAATATCTCCTCAGCGAAGGGATACCGGTCTATGGAGCCAATGGCCTTATTGGTTATAGTGATAAAGCTAATATCAACAGTACTGTTATTGTAATTGGACGTGTGGGTTCAGCCGGTAAAATTCACCTGGTTAGTAAGCCTGCCTGGATTACTGATAATGCCTTAATACTATCTGACTTTAATCCAAAACTAGATCTTACTTATTTTTATTACCAGCTTTTAACCCTAAATCTTGACGATTTGGCTACAAAAAACGCACAGCCCTTATTAACTGCCTCACAGATCGCCAACCTTTCTATTTGCCTTCCACCTCTTGGTGAACAAAAGGCTATTGCTCAATACCTAAACGAAGAAACTAAAAAAAATAATTCTCTCTATAAGCTAACCCAAAAAAGTATTGCCATCCTCAAGGAATACCAGGAAAACCTAGTTAATTTAGCTATAACCGGTAAAATTAATTGCCAAATAGAAAAATGTTAAAAAAAAGAAGCCTCTTTAGGTGCATTCCCACAGAGACATTTACGAACCATGAATATTGGGTGAGGCAGACAGCAGATCAAGCTGTCTACCTTTGGCGTTGTTTAGACGGTAAACATGAGTTTGATTATTACATTGCCGCCGCGATAACCAAGCCGGTTCCAACAGGACTTGAGAAATTGAATGTTCCGTCTGCAACGTGGGTTGTCCTTGAACAGAACGGAGAACTGAAGGATCTTGTTAACCGGTTCTGAACAGAATGGCTGCCCTCATCCGGATATAAAAGAGCAGATGAAAACTTTCCTGATATCGAAGTTTATCCGGAAACAGATATGCCAAAGGAAAATTTCAAATATCAACTCTGGTTCCCTATTGTGAAAGAATAACATTATAAATATCACTATATGGGGACATACCTACAGCGAGTGACTACTGTTATCAGGATACACCAAGGTGCCAAAACCAGATATAGGGATTTACTACACCTCCCCCGACGGCAAGCATTTTGAGAAAGTTTGTATACTTATGAGAAAAATATAAAACACAGACAGCATTTGAAGTCAAGAAAATCGTATCGGTTCTTCTTATAATGATTTCGAGGAGGTGAGAAACGATGAGCGAGGCAAACCACGAAGGTCATCTCGCCGTAAAACAAATGCGGGAGTTCATTCACTCACACCTGCAAGACTCTATCACTGCAAGCGACATCGCCAAGGCAGCGGGATATTCTCAATACCATGCAGCACGGTTGTTCAAAGAGGATACAGGGATATCCCCTTTCGAATATATTCGCCGTGAGCGACTGATTCAGTCCGCACATTCTTTACGAAGCGGAAAGCCGAAAGTATTTGATATTGCGCTGGATTTTGTTTTTAGCAGTCACGAAGGCTTCACTCGAGCGTTTTCAAACGCATTCGGTATCACTCCAAAGAAGTATGCTAATCATCCTGTCCCAAATGGCTGGATGATTCCTTATCGTTATCTCGATCGCCAAAAATCAAAATCGGAGGTATCGGATATGAGTCAACAAACAGCAGTTATTTTTACACAAATCGTGGAACGACCAGCACGTAAGCTCATCTTGCGGCGAAGTAAACAAGCCAATGAGTATTTCTCTTATTGCGAAGAGGTTGGTTGTGGGACACCCGATGTACCAGCTCCCTGGGATATTCTCTGCAGTATCAAGGAAGCTCTTTATGAGCCGGTTGGCGTATGGCTGCCGGAGAATATGCGCCCTGAGGGAACAGGAGTTTACGCCCATGGCGTGGAAGTTCCGTTTGATTACGCAGGTGAAATTCCAAACGGATTTGATGTTATAGACCTTGAGCCGTGCAAGCTGTTGGTGTTTCAAGGCGAGCCATATGACGATGAGTATTATCAGGAAGCAGTCGGCCTTTGCATGGGACTTTTTGGCAAGTTTAATCCTGAAGTCTACGGTTATCAATACGCAGATGAGTTGGCACCAAAAATGCAGCTTGCGCCGATGGGCTGGCGCGGCTACATTGAAATGCGTCCGATCAAAAGCATGAAGTAATTACAGCATTAGCTGAATACTGCGGTTAGTGAGCGAACACCTAAAAAGGGAGGCAATGCTTGTAGCACTGCCTCCCTTTTTTTTCAACTTTTCCGTATCGGTTTGGGGTATGGTTCAAATAGTTTCCCTTTCGAACCTTGCCTTTAAGGTATCCCTTTTTTTCTTAATTTTTATTTTATTTATTGCACGCCATAAAAAACTTCCGAGCATAGTGGCTCACTCTTCAAACCAAAAGTATCAACTGCTACAATCTGGATTTCATATTCTCTATCGGTTTCAAGCAAGCCGAAGAGAACTTTAAAATCGTCGATTTTTGCTGTCTTGGATAGTTTAGTTTTCATTTGTTCGGGATTTGCACTGCGATAAAAATCGGAATAGGTAATTGTGTGGTGATAACCAGCCGGATAGCCGGTATCATGTTCAAGCAGATGAATTTCGTAGTAGTAAACTAAATCGTCATCTTTCGCGGCGTCAAAGTCAAAATAGATCATTCTTTTAGTAATTCGCTTAATCTTAATGGCTGCATCCTTTTCAAAATAAGGAGCTTTATTATTAGCTGTCATTGCCTCTAGCGTGTAAGCTTGTAAATGCGATTTGTCCTCTTTAGGGGAGGGTACAATCCAGGGCTTTTTGATCTCAGCTTTATTAAAAAAGTCCATTCTAGTAATACGTACATTGTTGTTTTTATCTACTTCCAGATAGAGCCCTTGTGAGAAACTGCGGCAATCACCTGGTTCCATGCCTCCACCTGTATCTACTGGTTTAATACCATTAATAACCCCTTCCAAAGAACAATAGAGAGTGCCCCCACAACCCAGTGCTGTATAGCTCTTTTGGTGAATATTTCTCTCATCGTTAAGTGGAAAATGCAAATGCCCACCAAAGGTAAATACCTGAGGGTAATCTTTTAAAACCTGATTGATATTTGTTGAGTACCAGTATGAACCTTCTTTACTGCCGTAAACCGTATCATATATTACCGGGTGGGTGGCCACAAAAATTGGTTTTGCGGGATCGTCTGCCACAGCTTCATCTAAAGCTTTTTTCAACCAGTCTAAATCCTCTTTGGCATGGTGACAGCCACCATTATAATATTTACAATTTACCGCAATAAAGTGGTAACCATTAACAACCAGGTGATGATTGCCATTTTTGATTTCTTCAGCCGTAGCACCTTTGTAAGCATAGTCGCCGAGGCCCTGTTTAAAAACCTCTCCATTATAGGGTTTGCTATCAAACGCTATATCGTGATTGCCTAAAGCAAAGATAAATTCAGTGCCCTTTTTAGCTAGCTCAAATTTGTCTAACGTACGCTTCAAGGTTTGTATCTCATAAAGTGAACCGCCATCGGTTAAATCTCCCGCTACAAAGATCGCGTCTAATCTGTTATCGCCTGTTTTTTTATAAAGCTGTCTTAGGCATTCTTCAAATTTAGCTGCTCCTTGGGTGTAGTGTAGATCTGAGATAGCGCCAAACCTTAAAACAATATTATTTTCATCGAATTCTATTTCACTTGCCAAAATACCTATACTCAAAAGCCCAATACTTATAGAAATTAACATCAACCATAACAATATCCGTCTTTTACCAAGATCACACATTTAAATCGCCTCTTTTTTCTTAATTTAAAACAAGTATATCAGCCCGCAGAAAACGTTTTCATTTTAGAATAAGTTTTTTAACAAAAAATTTCTCTGTCTTCTTCCCTCGGCCGTTTTTACCCTCGACAAAAGGCTTTGTATTTAATACTTCTTTTCGCAAATGCTAACTCCTTTTGGACTTTGGAAATTTCCCTATGAAGCTAGCTATATGGACGACCTCTTTGAGATTTGTAAAAATATCTCTTTTTATAGGATATGGGATGTACCTTATTAGAAGGTTATATAGTCGATAAGGCCTTAAGGAGACTTTTACTATACCTAGTTCCGACAGTAAAACAAAATTAAACCCGCTATAACCTTGAAGTGGTTTGGTTATAGTGGGTTTGTCTTTTATGTTTAGATTTTGCTTATCCCAATTTATTTTAGCACCCTTTGAAGCATCTCTTCCCAATGCTTCAAAGGGTGTGTCTATCTTTTGTAATTATTCAGCTTCGTTTTCGAAGGCTTTGTATTTCTTTCTATCATAAGGTTCAATAGTTATATTATCAAAAGCTACCTCACAGCCATTTACATGAAGACCAAATATTCCTTCATCTCTATAGCCAGTCTCAATGGCTGCAAATTGCAGTTCGTCATCGATAAAATAAAGGAAGATATCATCGCAAACAGCTACAGTTAACCTATAGGTTTGATTATATCCAAATGCTGTAGCATAAGGTTTTATACGTCTTACATCCCATTGACCATCGGGTCTGCGGAAAGCTAATTCTGTACCGTTGCGGGCATTAGAACCTTTTCTAACTGTAAACATATGATACGGTGGTGCCCCATCTTCAGGAGCACGGAAAAAGATAGAACACCAGCGGGCATTATCTTTAGCTGAAAGGAAAGTAATATCAACAGAGTAAACAAAATCTTCCATCTCCGGACCAAAAACCACTCTACCTTGAACTGCGATCGAAGGACTCTCACCTATAATTCGCCCATCTTCTACCTTCCAGTCGCCTTCAATAATTTCAAACCCTGCCGGAAGTCCTTCACCAGAAAAATCTTGGTTATAGGATGCCAATGCAACCAATGATAACACCAAAACCATAAGAATAACTGTCCAACACCTTCTCACAAAAACATCCCCCTTCATAATTACTATGCTAAAGCATTTCGCTTTCGAATATTATTTACCTGCCAAATATTCCTTTTCGAGCAAAATGTTAGTCCTTTATCTGCCAAGTTTAATTATAATTAAATCTATGCTGCTTTCTAAAACTATTTTAATCAGTTATCTTTTGGCAATTAGAATAAATGGGGCTACTTTTATATCCCAAAGAATCGACAGCGACCAATTTCAAGGAATACTCCACACCGGAAATTAATTGGCCTGAAGGCAGGTTAAATAAAGCAACATCGATTACCTTAGTTAGCCTCTTTTTCATCTTTCTCGGATCAGGTACTCTATAGAAATCTGAATAGGTAATAATAGGGGTTGCTCCAGGTAAAGAACTCTTTTTTGCCTCTAATAAATGAAGCTCATAATAATAGACATAATCATCATCCAAAGCTGCATCAAACTCTACTTCAAGCTTATCTTTGTTAACTACACGCAAAACTGCCTCTGCGGTTTCTAGAAAATAAGGGGGTTTATTATTTTTTGATCTGGCTTCATTGGTATATTTAACTAGGTGAGATTTATTTTGTTTGGGACTAGGAATAATCCAAGGCTTTTTAATTTCTGCCCTATTAAAAAAGTCCATTCTTGTAATCTTAACATTATGCTTTTTATCTACTTCTACAAAAAGGCCTTGTGAAAAGCTATGACAGTCTTCAGGTTCCATACCACCTTTAGTATCGATAGGTTTGATGCCTTCGATTTCGCTTTCCAAAGAGCAATACAAAGTACATCCTGTCCCCAGGGCTGTATAACTCTTCTGATATATGTTGCGTTCGTCATTCAAGGGGAAGTGAAGATGCCCACCAAAGGCCATAACCTGGGGATAGTTCTGAAGCAGTTTATCTATATTGTCAGAATACCAGTAAGTACTTTCTCTGCTTCCATAAACCGTATCATAGATCACAGGATGAGTAGCTAAGAAGATTGGTTTTTGGGGATCGTCTAAAACGGCTCGATCCAGTTTAGTCTTTAACCAATTTAAATCCTCGCTTAGGTGATGACATCCACCATTATATACCTTGCAATTTACTGCCATAAAGTGATAGCCTTTTACAGTTATATGATGGTTACCATTTTTTATCTCCTTTGCTGATGCTCCTTCAAAAGCATAATCAGCAAGGACTTGCTTAAACATTTCACCGTTAAAAGGTTTTTCGTCAAACGCTAGATCGTGGTTTCCTAAAGCAAAAAGAAATTTAGTTTTCTTTTCTCCAAGCTCAAAATCATCTAAGACCTCTTTGAGAGCCTGTACTTGTTCAAAAGCACCATTATCTGTTAGATCCCCTGCTACAAAAATAACATCCAGTTGGTTATTGGCTTTTGCATACAACTGTCTCAAACACTCTGCAAACTTATCTCTGCCTGGATGTAAATGTAGATCTGAAATAGCTCCAAACCTTAAAACAATATTACCTTCATCAAAACTTAATTCTTCTTTTTCATCTAAAAAAGTATTAATCCGATTCAAAAGAACATACTCCCTTCGCAAAGCCTGCTTTAAATATTAAAAACTTCTTTTACTACCTATTTTAATTGTACTGTTAACATTAACCAGAATCAAGAAAACGGTTTCTAAATAAATTATAAACAATAATTTAAACGAACTTCTTTTGGGATTGTTGAAAGCATTGCACAAGCTAGCGAAAAAGGATACCATATAAAGAAAGTACTAGCTTTCACACCGCTACCTTGGAGGGAGTCTAATGGAGGAAAGAATCAACATTGGAATAGTTGGCTATGGCAATTTAGGCAAAGGTGTTGAATTGGCCATAAAACAAAACGAAGATATGCAATTAGTTGCTATATTTTCACGTAGAGAGCCTGAAAGCCTCAGAATTGTTGATAAAACCATTCCTGTATTGCCAATTTCTAAAGCTAAAGATTACCAGAGCAAAATCGATGTTATGATTTTATGTGGAGGATCGGCCAAAGATTTGCCCGAACAAGGTCCCTTCTTTGCTAAGTATTTTAATACAGTAGATAGTTTTGATACTCATGCCAAGATTCCTCAATATTATCAAGCCCTCAATCAGACAGCTAAAGAAAGTGGCAAGACAAGCATCATCTCCGTAGGCTGGGATCCTGGACTATTTTCACTAATGCGTATAATCTCCGAAGCTATTTTACCTGATGGTAAAACTTATACTTTTTGGGGCAAAGGTGTAAGCCAAGGCCATTCTGACGCCATTCGACGTGTAGAAGGAGTTAAAGGTGGCATTCAATACACAATACCCTCAAAAGAAGCAATTACTAGAGTAAGAAATGGTGAAAGGCCCAACCTTACCGTCGCTGACAAACATCAGAGAGAATGCTTTGTGGTTGCAGAAGATGGAGCAGATAAAGCCAAAATTGAATCTGCCATTAAGACGATGCCCGACTACTTTTTAGATTATAAAACAACTGTACATTTTATAAGTGAAACAGAGCTTAAAGAAAAGCATTCTCCAATGCCTCATGGTGGATTTGTTATTCGCAGTGGCCAAACAAATAACAATAATAATCAGCTGGTTGAGTTCTCTTTGAATTTAAAAAGCAACCCGGAATTTACCGCCAGTGTGTTAACTGCTTATGCCCGTGCTGCTTATCGTTTAAATAAAGAAGGCCAGATTGGAGCTAAAACTATTGTAGATATTGCGCCTGTTTATTTAGCCAAAAAACCTGTTGCTACTCTAATGAGTGAACTATGAACTCAGCTATAAGATCATAATTAGAAACACTACTTTTAATACGAAAGGAAATGTTTACCGCAAAATTAAAGGGCTGTTGCACAATTAACTGATTATTTAGTTGCGCGGCAGCCTTTTTTTGTGTGTACAACAGAAAAACGAGCTCAGAATAGCTCATTTATGGTATGATATAACTATTGAAACTAAAATATTATATACAAATAATTATCGCACGTTGGGGTCAGGTAATCAACTGGTTTTACCATTAAATTCAAAGGTTCTTATTCCTGAAGACGACTCGGTGAGATTGCTAAGCCATTTATTGGAGGAATTAAACTACTAAAAGCTATACAAGGCATACTCCCGCAAAGGGAGTATGCCTTCAGTTCAACCTAAAACAGCCTTCAAAATATTGACCTACGCTTATATGCGCTTAGATGAATAACATCTATTCAAGTAGGAAATAGAGTCGTCATATAAGCGCGACATCAACTTTATGTGGTTGTTAAACGGAGAAAAGGCACCAGATCATTGTGCAATATCTAGATTTAGACAGCGCTTTCTGTCTAATGCTGTTGAAGACCTTTTCTATCAATTGCGGCGAGATCGAGTTTGAAAACTTATTTATTGATGGAACTAAAATAGAAGCTAATGTTAACCGTTATATTTTGTCTGGAAGAAAGCGAAATAAAAACTCCTTTGCACCCTATAAAACAGACTGCTTAGGATTGATTTTTTAAAAACCCTAAGGGGTTCTTTTGCCTTGCCAAAAATTTGTAGTTTCTAACAAAAAAAGGAACGTTGCTCCCTACTTTTTTAGTAGTTTTGCAACGCCCCCTTATTCATTGCTTTATCTGTTTCTTATTTCTTTTGTTCATCCAGTAGCTTTTTGATATACCTAGAGTACTCACTTTCTTTTTTACGAATCTCCTGATTATGTTCAACAGCATATTTCTTGATAGCAACTACTGGATCTACTCCATTTAGAATAGCTTCTTCAGCCGCAAATTGTAAATAACGCCTTCTGTGTCTTGGCGCAACAAGACCATAAACCGAGGTAACGCCTTCTTTTAATACTTTTTGGTAAACTATAAGGTCCTCAGCCGGCAGATCGATCTTGGTTATGGCTTCTAAATCAGCAGGTAAAAGCATGGTACCTGCAACCCTGGCCATACTTCTTTTAGCTAATTCAATTTGAATAGGTGTTGAAGTAATCCATTTAATAAACTCCCAAGCTTCAGCCTTCTTTTTAGATAATTTGAATATAGTCAGAGCATTTCCGGCCACAGAACTTTTCCTATCAAGTTTACCGTCGCGTAAAGTACCAGGTACCTGTACCAAACTCCACTTGCCTGCTAATTGTGGTTGAGTTATATTTATTTTGGCATACCGTCCAGGCTGCTGTACAAAGAAAAACAAGCTGCCATCTGCAAATCCCTGAATGTGAGGAATATTGCGGTCTATGCGATGCTTAGTGTACATTTCAACATATTCTACAAAACCATTGATTGTTTCAGGTTGATCATACCCTGACCTTTTTAGATCCGGTGTATAATCATCTCCGCCATGTTGCCACATAAACATGTTAACATCTTCGTATAAATCTACTGAAAGTTGCCAAGCTAAAGAGATGTTACTACCTTTGGCCTGTAGTTTAGGTAAAACTTTTTTTAATTCGTCCCAAGTATCTAACCTTTTGATTCCATAATCTGCTAATAAATCATCTCTTTGAAAACCTGCCATAGAAAAATTCGCATCATAATGAATCCCAAAAACAGAACTTTGATAAGTTAAAGACCTAAAAACTGCAGGGTAGAGATTTTTAACTACATTATCAAAATCAGGAAAAGTTGCCTTTAAATCAATAACAGCTCCCCTAACACCTAACTCCGGAGCAAATAATGGTCCCATGCCACCAACATCAGGAACATCCCCTGAGGCTGCTGCTAAAATAAACTTGTTTTCAAAATCACCCCAACTTAAATTGGTATATTCTACATCTAAGCCTGTTTTTTTAGTAAAGCTTTCTCTAGTAAGCTCTTTGTAAACATTTAGTATTTCATTATTTACACCTGTCACCCAGACTGTTAGAGTTTTAGCACTTACAATAATAGTTAAGAGAGACAGTATCAAAACCACTAAAATTCTTTTTCTCACTAAAGACACCCCTCATATAAGAAATCTCTTCCCAAATGTTCACAATAAAATGCTTTTTATCATATACATCCTTTAGAACATTTAACAAGTATTGTTATCTTGGAAATTTTTCCATAGTTAAATTCAAAACATCTAACTTTCTCTTTTTAAGAAAATCTTCACCCCTTTTGTCCAGCAAAATAATTAAACCAGTTTTCTCCTCAGGATAATAACTCCAATTAACAAACTATACCGACCTCTATTTTGTTTGTATTTCTTCCTCATTTATCTTAAATATCCTTGTTCCAAGTTTATTCTAGTTATATCTCGGGTTAATATTGTTATATAACATTCGTTAATAATTTTCAAATCAAGTAATCAATATTTCTATTTGATCTTAAAAAAACGAAAACATTGCCCAAATAGGCTCTCAATTCCACCAAACTCCATACAGTATAGATCTTCCTCCCAAAGTTAGTGTTTCTCTTTCCTCTGACCAGTTGTTAAAGAAATTGATGATATTGAAATTGTCACAACCGAATGAATCTATTTTAAGTAAAAAAACTACACTTTTGTGTAGCTTCGATTATACTAACTAGCAAAACAGTAAATGTAACTTTTTAGATAATAAAATGGCAGCCCCGAGACGACTCGAACGTCCGGCACGCGGTTTAGGAAACCGCTGCTCTATCCTACTGAGCTACGGGGCCACTTCCAAGTTATTATAACACAGACTCATAAAAACTGTAAAGATTGATAACTGCTTGAAAGATTAATTTTAGCATCCTAAATTGCGTGACTTATTTCCACCCACAAAGTTTATCAAGGTAGTAATATCTCTTGCAAATTGACCCTTTTAATAGTTTTTAGTAAAGGATCCAACCTAGGTTGGATCCTTTATAGTTTCTGACTCATGATTGCATCTTAGGATCAAGTACATCGCGGAAAGCATCGCCTATCAAGTTCCAAGCTAACACAAATAATACAATCGCCAAACCCGGATATACAATCGTATACCAGTAAGCGAGGTGATTTTCCGGAGTGCCTAATAACCAGTTGCGACCCATGCTAATCATTTGGCCCCAATCAGCATAGCCTACCGGTGCACCAACACCTAAAAAACTTAAGCCTGCTGCCGTAATAACAACCGACCCAATATTCATACTAGCTTGCACTAATACCGGAAAAATTGTATTGGGCAAGACATGCTTAATGATAATTAGCCAGTCCTTAACACCACTTGCTTTTGCGGCTAAAATATATTCTTCTTCTTTAATAGCTAAGATACTACCACGTATAAGACGAGCATAGTCCATCCAATAAAAACAAATCATTGTAAGCATAACCTTATTTAATCCTGGTCCAAGAATTGTAGTTACAACAACTGCTGCAATAAGAAAAGGGAAACTCATAAAGATATCTACTATGCGCATTAAGATATTATCGAAAAGACCACCAAAATACCCTGCGATCGAACCAATAAAAATCCCCAAGCTACAGCTCACCCCAACAACGACTAAACCCACCCAAAAAGCTGAACGTGTACCCCAGACAAGGCCATAAAAAATATCATACTGACCTTCTGTCAAACCAAATGGATGTTCAGGAGAAGGTGGTTTTGGAGTAGAGCCCCAGCCGTATCTAGGAATTAGATACTTTTGACTTGGATTTTTTGGTGGAGCTATTTGAGGTGCAAATATAGCGACTATAATAAAACCCAATAGTAGGATTAGCCCAAAGAGTGAGATGGGGTTTTTAATTAATTTTTTTAATAACATTAAAATCTCACTCCAGTCTAACGCGCGGATCGATCACAGCGTAAAGAATGTCTACTACTAAATTAACAATTACTAACAAGAAACAGTAAAACATTGTTGTTCCCAAAACTGCGGCATAATCTAGCTGTTGTGCGGCTGTCGCAGTTAACAAACCAATTCCTTTAAAATCAAAAACTGTTTCTACAATAACTACGCCACCTAAAAGGCCTAAGATCATTAAACCGCCAACTGTGATCACAGGAATAAGCGCATTTTTTCTAATGTACTTTTTTATAACAACACTCTCAGGCAAACCCTTTGAGCGACCTGTTCTAACATAATCTTTATTAAGAATATCTAACATACTTGAACGTGTAATACGCATGATAAATGCCCACCATAAATAAGACAAAGTTAAAACCGGACCAATTAGATGCCTAACTGCATCCCAAAATATTTTTAAATTCCCATTTAGTAAAGCATCGATTGTGTGCATACCTGTATATCTTATAAACTGATCAGAGTAAACAATCTGGTATGCCCAGGTACTAAGTCTACCGGGTGGAAACCAACCTAAAACACCATAAAAAATCATAAGTACGAAAAGACCGCCGACAAAGCTCGGTAAAGACCAGCCAATAATCGAAAATATTCTGGTAAGATGATCCCCTATTCGGTTGTGATGCATTGCTGCAAAAGAGCCTAAAAGTATGCCTCCGAAAACTACCGGTATAACTGCATAAAGAGCGAGTTCTAAGGTGGCAGGAAACCTGGCTTTAATTGCCTCAGCAACCGACATATTGGCCGAATTCGACCAACCTAAATCACCTTTGACGATGTTTTTTAACCATTTGATATATCTCTCGCCTGCAGGTCTATCCAAACCATAAGTTTTGATAAGAGCATCCGGGTCTTTATTCTTTAACTCTTCCGGGCTTCGAATATAAGATGCCAGAAGCTGATATGGAGATAACATCTGCATCATAAGGAATATAAGCAATGTTACCCCCAAAATAACCACAGGCAGAGTCAGTAGTCGTCTTAAAATATAATTAAACACAAACCATTTCTCCTTTTTCAGCGCCTCTTTAGCTCGCATGAGCTTAGTTTGGGGGGCAGAGTATTTTACTCTGCTCCCGCAAACTGCTTCTGAAAACGCTTACTTATAGAGTCTATAGATATCATATTCACCAGGACGTACAGCACTAGGATAAAAACCTTTTAGTTCAGATTTAAATACACGTACAACTTCGTTATCGCTCATATAAAGTTGGATAGCATCTTCATAAGCCATTTTTTGTAGTTGATTATAAATCTCTTGACGTTTAGCAGCTGTAGAAGCAGCAATACCCTTGGCAATAAGAGGATCATACTTTGCGGCGGCTAACTTTTGCATACTCTCACCACAATAGCCTGCAAATACTCCTGTACTATGCATATATGGTGTTACGAAGTTGTGAGCATCCGGGAAATCCGGAATCCAACCCATGAAGAAGAAAGTTGTACGGCCGGAACGTAGATTATCCAAAAGTGTACTCCATTGAACTGCTCTAACTTCTACCTTAAATTTGGGATTGAGCTTAGTTATATTGTATTGCAGGATTTCAGCCGCTGTCTGTCTCTGGGTATTACCGGAGTTATAACTGATTGTCATCTTAAAGCCTTTTTTCCAAAGCTCCCCACCAAACGCTCTCTTAAATGCTTCGGTAGCTTTGGCAGCATTGAGTGAATAAGTCTCTTGTTTTGGGTTGGCAAATGGTAGTGCACCAGGTAGAGGACCTGTAGGCTTTGCACCTCTGCCCATCATAACTTCGTCAATGAAAGCATCCCAATCAAAGCTGTAAAGGAAACCTTTGCGTACATTGATATCGGAAAAAAAGTCAGCGGGGATACCATTGCCGTCTAACTTGCCTGAACCAACATCTTCATTTCCTTTTGTTTCGATATTAAAGTTAAAGAAACCAACAGTATTTGTTAGTGTTGGAACATGATCAATAACTGTTATACCGGGAACATTTTGTACTTGATCAAGGTAGTTTAGCGGAACATGAATAGCATCAGCATCGCCTTTTTGAAGCATAACTTTACGGGTGCTAAACTCATCAATATACTGGAATTCAACAGTCTTGAAGGAAGCTGGCTTTCTCCAATAGTTATCGTTACGTTCTAAAACAACTTTTTTAGCATTCTTATCCCATATCTTAAGTTTGAAGGGACCAGTTCCATTGGCTTTTTCAAACAAGGCCATCTGCTCTTTACTCTGGTTATACCATTTTACCCAGGTATCAGGTTTACCATCCCAAGCACCGTTTTTAATAGCCCAATCTTTGCTGTAGATAATCGACCAGCTTGAAGAGTGTGCCATAATATTTAAAAATGGAGCATAAGCAGATTTGAGATTAAAAGTAATCTGGTTTCCCTTTGTGACAATAGCTTTATCCAATAGATCATAAACTTGACGTAAAATCTTAGCATCGGCTTTAATTACCTCGTCGCCACCACCAAGATCTTGAACCAGTTCTTGAATAGTATTAACACCTAAAATCGGCTCAAGAAGCATCCAGTTTGGCCCACCATCGGGATCCAAAAGGACATTGCGCATTATACTGTACTTAACATCACTCGCTGTTAGAGGTGCGCCATCATGAAACTTAACATCTTTTCTTAAATTAAACTTTACTGTTTTGCCATCTTTGGAAATCAAACCATTATCAACAGATGGTACTTCAGTTGCCAACATAGGCAACAGTTTTGCTGAATTGGAACCATCATATTCTAAAAGATTATCATATACTTCAAAAATAATTTCACCGCTGGCATTATCATAAGCCAAAGCAGGATCTAAAGTATCAGGACCTCCACCAATAGAAACATAGACAAAGGTTTCATTGTCTGTGGCCGCAAAAGACATTAGCGAAAAGCTAAGTAAACAGACAAAGACTGCTAATAGCGACTTATTTAACTTCATTTTTTTACCTCCTCATTTATGTGAACACGTCTGACGTGCCAACACCTTATTAAATAGCTGGTGCTGATGCTAATAAAAGCTTTTTAGCAAAATGACAAGCTACGAGATGATCTTTACCACAATCTTCTAGCTGAGGTACTTCTTTAGTACAGATAGCTTTTTTATAGGGACACCGAGTATGGAAATGACAGCCAGACGGTGGATTAGCCGGAGAGGGAACATCACCTTCAAGAATAATTTGTTTTCTTGTATAATCCACAGCAGGTAAAGGGATCGCCGAAAGCAAGGCTTCAGTATAGGGATGTCTGGGACGAATAAATAATTCTGAAGACTTTGCCAACTCCACAATTCTACCTAAATACATTACGGCAATACGATCACTAACATACTGTACAACACTAAGATCATGGGCTATAAAAAGATAAGTTAGCCCAAATTTTTCTTGCAGATCCTTTAGTAGATTAATGACCTGAGCTTGCACAGACACATCAAGAGCAGATACAGGTTCATCACAAATAACTAAACTCGGATTTAGAGCTAGTGCTCTGGCAATACCCACACGTTGTCTTTGCCCACCGGAAAATTCATGAGGAAAACGCTTAATATATGCACTGCTCAACCCTACAGCTTCAAGTAGTTTTTCGACTCGAATCTCTCTTTGAGGTTTTTTCATGCCACTAGCCTTTAGCGGCTCTTCAATTATGGCACCAATTCTCATACGTGGATCTAGCGAAGAATAAGGATCTTGGAAAACTATCTGCATATTTGAACGTAATTTTTTAATCGATCTCTCGTTAACAGTAATCATTGTTCCATCAACATTAAACTTAATATCTCCGGCTGTTGGTTTCATAAGATGCAAAATTGATCTCCCTGCTGTGGATTTACCACAGCCACTTTCGCCAACTAAACCTAAAGTTTCACCCCGTTTAATATCAAAACTAACATTATCGACTGCTTTGACATCTCCAATGTGTTTTTTAAGCAGTCCTCCTATAATTGGGAAGTATTTTTTTAAACCTCTTACCGACAATAAAACATCTTCCGCTGTAGGTATTGTTACAGCATTATCTTTTTTATTCATGGAGCCAACACCTGACCTTACGTCCTGGTTCTACTTCCATAAGGGGCGGTTCTTCTAGACATTTGTCCTTAGCTTTTGGACAACGCAAAGCAAACCGACACCCTATAATCACCTCGTTTGGATCTGGGATATTCCCACTGATTGGAATTAATCTATCCTTTTTCTTCTCTTTGGGATTAAGACGTGGAATAGAATTTAATAGTCCCAATGTATATGGATGCAATGGCTTTTTAAATATATCTCTCACAGGAGCTTCTTCTACTACTTGACCTAGATACATCACCAATACTCTATGACACATAAGGCCAACAACACCCATATTGTGAGTAATCATCATAATGGACATGTCATGTTCTTTTTGTAAACGTTTCATCAAATCGAGAATCTGAGCCTGGATAGTAACATCAAGAGCCGTAGTAGGTTCGTCTGCAATTAAGAAACGTGGATTGCACGATAAAGCCATGGCGATCATTACTCTTTGCCTCATCCCACCACTCATTTGATGGGGAAAATTATTGACTCTTAGTTTTGGATCAGGAATACCAACATGTTTTAAAAGCTCAATGGCTCTTATCCAAGCTTCCTTTTTGGTAGTCTTTTCATGAAGTAATATTGATTCAATAATCTGTTCCCCAACTGTATAAACCGGGTTTAGAGAGGTCATTGGTTCTTGAAAGATCATAGCTATTTCTTTGCCCCTGATCGAACGCATTTCAATCCCTTTAGGATTTAACTGAGCTATATCTATCTCTTGGCTTGCATTTCGAGGTTGATATTTAATTGAACCGCTTTCAATCTTGGCAAATCTTTCAGGCAAAAGCTGCATAATAGAAAGGGCTGTAATGCTTTTCCCACAGCCACTTTCACCGACAATTCCTAATACCTCTCCTTCGTTGACTGTAAATGATACCCCATCTACAGCTTTAACAGTTCCCCTTTCAGTTGTAATATAGGTTTTAAGATTATCTACTTCTAAGACTTTACTTTGTAAACAATTAGTCACATATAACAGCTCATAATAAAACCTCTTATGAGCCTACCTCCTTTATGTCTTCTCACTGACTGGTTATAATATAAGTATATTCTACTGAATGATTATAGTTATAATACGATAGATTGTCAAAACAGTTAAGGCTTTTTTCTCCTAAAAAAAAGTTTGAATGTTAACTGTAATTCTGTTGTTATTCGCATATTCCTGCTTTAAATTTACGTTTTAGCGTTGAATATTGTATACATTTTTTGGTATCCACTGATCCTATCAGCATTCGTAATGTTTTACGTATTTCCTACATCTTAAGTTTTTTTAAAGCCTATTTTCATTATTCAGATTACGAATTCCTTTCGCTTTTCTTTTCTCTTGTAAATCTTTAGTCTTGAAAACGTTGTTTCAATTACATTTGTTTTTTTTATTGTCTATTGCCCTTAATTAATTTTTATATATTTATTTTATCTTTTAACCGGAAATCTTAACAAAAGAAAGAAGCTGGGCTTTTTATTCCCCAGCTTCTTTCTTTTGTTAAGATTTCTTATATATCGATTCTAATTCTTTAGGATAACGTGGTACATAGGTTGTATGCAATAACTGATGTGCTTTTTCACTCAATGGTTTTTCCAAGAAAGAGTTGTAAAGTTCTTTTACCTCGGGATTTTGATGTGAAGCTCTTTTGCTTTTTACCACATCGATCATGTAAAGAGCCTGTGCTCTGGCTTTTACATTTTCTCTAGTGGCTGCCGGTTGGCCTCCTCCACCAACACAACCACCCGGGCAAGACATGATTTCAATAAAATCATATTTTAATAAACCATCTCTTAGCCCATCTAACACTGTCCTTGCGTTTTTCAATCCATGGACAACCGCACATTTCAAAGTAAGATCACCTATGGTTACCTCTGCTTCTTTAATCCCTTTATAACCACGTAAAACCTGAAAATCTAACTTTTCTGGTTCCTTACCGGTTATTAAATAACTAGCAGTTCTTAGGGCTGCTTCACTCACACCACCAGTTGTACCAAAGATTACCGCCGCACCTGTGGATTCTCCTAAGGGATGATCAAATTCTCCGTCAGCTAATTTTAACATTTCCACACCTGCTGTAGAAAACATGCGTAATAGCTCTCTGGTAGTTAAAACAGCATCCACATCATGATATCCATCTCTTCCCATTTCTTCTCTAGTAGCTTCATACTTTTTGGCCGTACAAGGCATTATAGAAACCACAAATATATCTCTGGGCGACCAATTCTGTTTTTGTGCATAATAGGTTTTAGCTAAAGCCCCAAACATCTGTTGAGGTGATTTACAAGAAGAAAGGTTTTCGAGCATATCCGGGTAATTGCGTTCAATAAATTTGATCCATGCCGGTGAACATGAAGTCATAAGTGGTAGTGGACCACCAGTTTTAATTCTTTCAACTAACTCGCTTGCTTCTTCCATAATCGTGACATCGGCAGCAAAATTAGTGTCAAAAACCCTATCAAAACCTAAACGCCTAAGACCGGCAATGAGTTTACCTGTTATATCGGTACCAGGTTCCATACCCAGTTCTTCGGCTATGCTGACTCTAACTGCCGGGGCGATCTGCACGATAACTTTTTTATGGGGATCTAAAATAGCTGTCCAGACATTTCCCAGAGCACTTTTTTCACGCAATGCTCCGGTCGGACATGCCAATACACATTGTCCACAAAAAACACAGTCTGAATCTGCGATATCCTCGTTAAATGGAGGTAATACCATATTGTCAAAACCACGCCCAATAAAATCTATCGCTCCGACACCCTGAATTTCATCACATACTCGAACACATCTGCCGCAAAGTATACACTTATTAGGGTCGCGTTCAATAGCCGCGCTGGAGGAATCTATGGCATAGGTCCTTTTATGGCCCGAGTAACGCCTCTCGCGAATACCAAATTCCTGAGCTAGCTTTTGTAGTTCACAGTCTCCGTTTCTTAGACAATATAAACACTCATCGGGATGATTGGCCAGTAACAGCTCGATAATTGTCTTACGAGCTCTTCTAATCCTAGGTGACTGAGTTTTTATAACCATACCTTCTGTAACCGGATAAGCACATGAAGGTACAAGATTACGGATTCCCTCTACTTCCACAACACATATACGACAAGCCCCAGAAGGCACAAGTTCTTCCATATGACATAAAGTAGGGATTTTGATGCCATGGGCTCTTGCTGCCTCTAAAATAGTTTGATCAGACTCTGCTTCAACTGGAACCCCGTTAAAATATACTGTTATTTTTGACACAGACAGCCCTCCTAATTTACAGTAATGGCATCAAATGGACAAAATTCAACACAGGCACCACAACGGAAACACTTATCTGCAACAATATAATGATTGTGTTTGCGTTCGCCGACAATAGCTCCATTGGGACATTTTTTAGCACAAATACCGCAACCACGACAAATATTAGGATCAATCTTATAGACGAGTAGCCCTCTGCATTGTTTTGCCGGACAATGCTGTTCAAAGACGTGTGCTTGATATTCATCTTTAAAATATTCCAATGTAGATAGAACAGGATTAGGTGCTGTTTGGCCCAAACCACAAGCAGCCGTATCTTTTAATACATAAGCCAATCTTTCTAACTGAGCTAAAGTTTGATAACGTTTTAGCAAGCTTTCTTCCGTATTTTCTCTGTCACTATTTACAATGGTTTCAAGTATTTCTAACAATCGTGCTGTTCCCTCTCTGCAGGGAATACATTTGCCACAAGATTCATTTTTGGTGAAGTTTAGAAAAAACTTAGCTACATCAACCATACATGTTTCCTCATCCATTACTACCAATCCACCAGAACCCATCATAGCACCTGCTTTTTGCAGTGAATCATAGTCTATGGCCGTATCAAGTAGTTCAACTGGCAGACACCCCCCTGAAGGGCCTCCTATCTGTGCCGCCTTAAACTTTTTATTGTCTTGTAAACCCCCACCTAATTCAAAAATTATCTCTCTTAAACTGATTCCCATAGGTACTTCAATAAGGCCCGAGTTCTTTGTTTTACCGGTAATGGCAAAGACCTTTGTACCTGTGCTTTTGGGAGTACCTATGCCCTTAAACCAACCTGCCCCTTTAGCTATAATAACAGGAACATTAGCTAAGGTTTCAACATTGTTAATATTAGTTGGATAACCCCATAAACCAGAGTTTGCAGGATAGGGAGGACGTGGACGCGGAGTTCCTCGTTTGCCTTCAATAGAAGCTATAAGTGCAGTTTCCTCGCCGCAAACAAAAGCTCCCGCCCCCATTTTTAATTTCAAGTGAAAATTGAAGCCGCTACCTAAAATATTGTCACCTAAAAGACCGTTTGCTTCAAGATCGGCAATAGCCTTTTTTAAGCGATTTATGGCCAGAGGATATTCTGCTCTAACATAGATATAACCCTCATTCGCACCGATTGCGTAGGCAGCAATTATCATACCTTCAATTACACTATGTGGATCTCCCTCAAGAACACTTCGATCCATAAAAGCTCCTGGATCACCTTCATCTGCGTTACAAATAATAAACTTTCTCTCTCCCTGAGCTTTTCTAGTAAAAAACCATTTTCTACCGGTAGGAAAGCCTCCGCCTCCCCTTCCTCTTAGACCTGATTCAATTATCGTATTAATTACTTCATCAGGTTTAAGTTTAAATAAAGCAGTGCTCAAGGCTCGATAGCCTCCACGCATCACATATTCCTCTAATGATTCCGGATCGATTATGCCACAGTTGCGAAGAACAACTCGTTTTTGTTTGCGCATTATAGGATGTTCTTCAATTGGTTTTACTTGTCCATTTTGGTTAGCGGCTTTATTTTCATTCATTGCTACTGAGCCTAATATATAACCGTTAGGAAGAGCTTCATGTTCAATAAAGATATCTAAGATCTCGTTAGCTCTTTCTATATTTACCTGGGCAAAGGAAATCCTCGGAAAACCAGGTTTTTTAACATCAACCATAATTTCTTGGGTGCAAAGGCCAAAACAACCAACTTTTTTGACAACAGCGGGGATCTCTCTTTTTTCTAGTTGCTTGGTCATATAGTTATAGATTTTTTCTGCACCGGCAGCCATACCGCAAGTCCCCATACCTACATAAACATACGTATAGTTAGGGTCTTTGCCATTTAAAAAGTTAAGTCTATTTTGTTTTTTTTCTTGACAGCTTTTGCTATCATGGCATAAAGGTCCCCCAAGAGCACATTCGATTAAATTTTTGCAAGGGTTGTCTTGAGTGTGAGTGCATTTCTCACAGCAAGGATCAAAAAGTGTAAACAATGTTTCTTCACTCCTTCATTTCATAATCTCTCAGGAGTTTAACAACTTCTTTTGGTTGTAAACGGCCATGGAAATCCCCATCAACAGTGACAACCGGAGCCATGCTGCAAGCACCTAAACAAGCAACTGTACTTAATGTAAATAAGCCATTTTGAGTTGTTTCTCCGGCCTTAATGCCCAGCTCCGATTCTAATGCTTGTAAGATTAGACCTCCGCCTCTTACATGACAAGCTGTCCCTGCACATACTTGAATCAGGTATTTGCCCACTGGTTTTAATCTGAATTGGTTATAAAAGGTAGCAACTCCATATATTTTACCTATGGGAATATGCAAATACTCGCTGGTTAGATAGAGTATAGGTTTTGGTAGATATCCATAGATCCCTTGAGTCTCTTGGAGAACCGGAATTAATGCATTCTCTTCTCCTTGTGAGTAAGAACGAAAAAGTTTCTGGACCTTTTCATCCTGCCCTGAGAGAAGATCTTTGGAACAACAACAGATTTTACTCACTTGTACCTCCCCCTAGCTCATTTTGTACCTCGAAAACTTCTAACTGACCTTTAACATTGGTTTCTCTTTTGCCTTCCACACTCAATAATTTTTTGAATCACCCCGCCCAATAACCTTGCAAGATTTTGTTGCTTTTTTAACAATCGATTTTGCAATAGTATCTTTTTAATTACCAGAGAATCTCTAATTTCCTTTTAAATAATAAATATGTTGACTACCTAATTGCAACTACTAATAAGGATTTTCTGGCCATCGCTATTAATTCTCTATCTTTACATCTTAAACCTTTACCAAATTAAATTCCAATTTAAATGGCATTTCTTTGCAAGGGAGCTGTATAATTTTGCTACATCTTAACAAGCATTTATCTGTTTTTCTTACTTTGAAAAGTAAAAAAACCCGGTTTGAACCGGGCATAATCAGGTCTTTTACATTTTCTCTGGCGCATCTATCCCCAGCAGGAAAAGTCCGGTCGCAATAACATGCTTTACTGCCGTAACAAGCATTAAACGTGCCTTAGCTAACCCTTCTTCCACATCAACAATACGATGGGCCTGATAGAATTTGTTAAAGTCTCTAGCAAGATTAAGAAGATAGCGAGCTACTGTAGACGGTTCATTATTTTTTGCTGCTTGTTTTATCGCTTCCGGAAAACGTTCCAAAGAAATAATTAAAACGTTTTCCTCTTCTTCTTTTAGCAACTCAAGATTAAAATCATTAACTTGGCCACCTTTGTCTAAAAGACTGCAAGCCCTGGCGTGGGTATATTGGATATACGGTCCTGTATCCCCTTGAAAGTTAAGTAACTCATCCCATTCAAAATTAATATCCTTAATACGATTATTACGTAAATCATTAAAAATAACAGCTCCGACACCAACTACTCTGGCAACCTCATCTTTATTTTCCAAAGTAGGGTTTTTTTCTTCGATAATAGCTTTAGTAAGTTCAATTGAATTGTTAAGAACATCCTCAAGAAAAATAACATTGCCCTGCCTAGTAGACAGTTTCATATCGCCAAAGCGCATTAAACCAAATGGCACATGCTCACAGTTATCGGCCCAGTCATAACCTAATTTTTTTAAGACTGCAAAGACTTGTTTGAAATGCAGTGCCTGTTCGCCGCCAACCACATAAAGGGCTTTGGCAAAATCAAAAGTCTCAAAACGATAAATAGCAGCTGTTAAATCTCTCGTACCATACAGCGTTGCTCCGTCACTCTTTCTTACTAAAAAGGGAGGCATATCATCTCCAAGAGGAACAATCTCTGCTCCCTCACTGACTTCCAGAAATGGTTGTAGTTTCAAAACAGCAGACGGAATAAGATCGTTATAAAAACTCTCACCCGTATAGTGATCAAAAGTGACACCCATTAATTGATAAACTTCTTTTAATGATTCAAGACTGGTCTCTCTAAACTGTGACCACAGCTTAAAAGCTTCCTTATCCCCATCTTCCAATTTTTTAAACCAAAGACGTGCTTGATCGTCCAAAGATGGATTCTCTTCAGCTTCCTTATGAAAGCGTACATATAATTCAAGAAGGTGTCTAATCGAGCCTTTAGGATGTGAACTGCTTTCTTCTCCCCACTTTTTATAGGCGACGATAACTTTACCAAATTGTGTACCCCAATCACCAAGGTGGTTAATTCTTTCCGCCTTATATCCCATATGTTCCCAAATTCTTGCCAGTGAATGACCAATAACAGTTGAACGGAGATGAGCTACACTAAATGGCTTGGCAATATTAGGTGAAGAAAAGTCAATGACAATATTTTTACCCATTCCTTCTGTGCTTTTACCATAATTTAATCCCTCTTGGCATATCTTGGGAATTAAATCGCAAGCGAGCTGACCTTTATTAAAGTAAAAGTTAACAAATCCGTTAACTACAGCAATTTTCTCAAGCATTTTATTTGAAGGTATTTTTTCGGCCAGTTCTTTGGCAATAATAGCTGGTGATTTCCTCAACTTTTTAGCTAAAGTGAAACAAGGAAAAGAATAGTCACCCAAATCCATGCTTGGTGGAACCTCTAAAAGATTGTCTATTTCTTCATAACTTAAAAGTGGCAAAGCTTCGTTAATTGCTGCCACTACAATTTCTCTTGCAATACCCATTAAATTCACAGGTAAAAATTTTACCTGCTTCCTCCCCTCTTTACAGTTGGTTCTAATACTGTTTCTACAATTCCCTTCTCCATAATATATCATTTAAAAAATAGTACCTCAACTATCACCCCATGTGTTATCGATAGTAAGTCGGTTAACCTAAGTCGATTAAATACATTTTTCCCAAGTTCAAACCAAAATCATTCTCTAGTTATACTAAATGCTTATTGGCTTGTGAAACGTAACTAATTCCCATACAAGATGTCTCACTCAATAGTTCTGGTTTATAGATTGTGCAGGAGATGTCAATTTAAATATAGAAATGAATAAAAAGGCACTGATGAGAGGGGGGAGAGCTGTCCGGTTAGAACCGAGCACAGCGTATTTTATATGAGAAATCGTGACCCAGGTCTGGCTTCAGTTTTCTCTTTTATCATTCCTGGCTTAGGCCAGATTTACATGGGTAAAATGGGATGGGGTATTTTTCACTTCTTCTTTCAACTTGGTCTTTTCCTAATTGGTTTAGCTGTCGCTTTCCCACTCATCTCCATAGAAAGCGGTTTAGCTTTTGCAGACAGACTTGTTATTTGGCTAGAAACTCCTCTTAACATGGGTTTGGCGTTTGGAGTTCTCTTTCTTGCTTTAGCCAATTGGATTTGGTCGCTTATGTCCGCTGCACCTAAAGAGTATGATCGAGAAGAAAGTCAACTGGAGACCAATGAAGATAATATTGCCGAATTAGTGAAAACTGCCAGAATGGATTTTCTAAGAGATGCCAGCAAAGCTATTGAAACTGAAGCAGCACCAACGCTAGAAGAAGTTGTCTTTGCACAAACTCTATCGGAAATAATGGATTTAAAAGATATGAACATCGAGGATCTTGCTGAAATAACAGGACTTTCAATTCAAGAAATCGCGCGTTATCTTAAAGGTGCGCAACCTGATGACGCGACCATTAATATTATTGCCCGAGGTTTAAATGTCAGCCCTAGGGTTCTTCTCTCTGAGATTATCAGGTAGCTTTGGGCTACCTGATCTTTTATTTAACTGGAAAACAACCAAATATGTCCCTAAATCCTGCAAAGCATGGATAATAATTGGCAACCAAATGCTTTTTGACTCATAGTAAAGCCAACAAAGTACAGTAGTTATTAAAAGTCGGCCCAAAAGCATTTTTAAAAATTGTTGTTTGGTTTCGAAACCACTTATTACATTACCGTAATGTATGCCTACAAAAACTAGTATTGTAAGAGCTATAGCACCCAAGCCTCCTACTGCCTTGGCAAAAAGGTTTTGCACTATACCTCTAAAGAGCATTTCTTCACCCAAGGGAACAAATATGCCCAAAAGAAGGACTGCCTCCCAAAAGGAGCTTTTAAGAAGGTTATTTACCGGCAGGTAATCGTCAATAACTTTTTCGCTATGGGCAGCTCTTAGAGAAAGACAGGTTATAAAAAAAAGAACTATGCCGATTAAAAAAGGTAGCCAGCCTCCCTGAATACCACTGAGTCCTAGAGGAAGATCAAAAAGAAAAGCAAACATAAAAGCCATAACAATCCTTAGCATGTTAGCAATAAATGTTTTATAGCTTAATTGACTTTTTTTCAGCCAAAATTTACTTATTAAAATATCAAGAGCTAATACTATAAACGCTAAAATGGTATATTGCAACATCTATCACTCTCCCTAGGTTTTTTGCTGCCAAACAACAGGCTCTATGGTTTTATATTATAAATTTATAAAGGTCCGGATAACCGGACCTTTATCTTAATCTAGAACCAATTCCAGAAAACGACTGACATTGCTCCAGCCATCACCGTATTTACTATACATCAAATAGTTTTGTTGAGGTGTATTCGGGTAATCTGTATCAGTAATGCCCACATCAAAACCAAGGCTCATCCCTCTATCTAAAAAAACATCTAGCTCATAGGTTGGTATGGCCACTTCAATAATATACCCATCTTTGGTAATAGTTGATTCATACTGGAGATCGGTAAACTGGAAGCTGTTATTCCAGATGTGAAATTCAGGTAACATACCATCTAAACCGGGAGCAAAGCCAAACTGGAAATCACAAAGTGAATAGGATGTTCTTCCACTGCCAAAATCCTCAAAAGAGACAAAAATCTGGATGCCATCGGATTGGAAAAGATAAGCACCGGTATAGTCAACATAAATCTCATCATCAGTTATTTCTGCTGCAACATAAAGATATTCATCATCGTACATAACATAAAACAAACCGTGAATATCTTTTTGGCCATTATACTCTGATCCATCACCGGCAACAATATATTCGGGACTATCAATCTTAATAACATATTTTTTTGCATTTTCCCATTCAGTAAGTTTTCCATCTATTTTCACTGATTTTGGAGCACGAACAGCAGTTAGTTGCTTAGCCGTTGCAAGCGAAGTGATTAATAAGACCAATAACGTGATAACTATTAACCCTTTGCTTCTCAATGTAATCCCTCCTAATAATTATCTACCTATAGTTTAAACTAAAGTGGTGAATCTCCTTCTTGCTACAATTCTTAATAATTAGCATTATCTATTAAGGCTACCATAGTGAGGTTTTAAAGTTCTTGGTTTGTTTTTGCTACAAGCAGTTTCTTTGGTGTATAATTTACGCTATAGCTAAAACTCTTTGTTCTTGATGCAAAACAATCTACCTAGTTTTTTCTCCCTTAAAAGGGGGTTTGGAGGTTTAGCTTTATAAAAGAAAAATCTTTCTAAATGTACAAACTCAATCCATTTTATCAATTTAGAAAGGTTTTCTGCTAAAGGTAATCTGCTATTTTTTAACCTTAACTGTGTTTACCTTATTATCTGCTATTAAGGTTTGTGCTAACATTTTATTTGCTAAAGCAACAAGAGTTGCCCTCAATGCAATCAAAGCTGGTTCTTTTGGAGCAATACTTTGATCTAGATTTGCACTACCTCCGAAAGTTCTTTGCAGTACAGATTCTAGTTCATCCGCAAAAAGATTGTACGCCTCAGCAATTGAATACTGGTTTAAAAGCAAAGCTAATAAATCACATATTTCAGAGATGCTTAATACACGTTTACTAAGGGAGACAATAATCAAACGAGCTAAGTGTTCTCGGTTGTACCTTTTTTTAATAGGAGGACAAACGACCTTCTGTTTTACATAGTTGTTTATCATGGTGGAAGTAGCTATCTTTCCTTCGTTCTCGTTTACAAAAATAGCCAGTGCCTTTTCAATTATACTTAAGACTTGATCCATATACAGTGATATTTCTGGTAATTCATGCCACCTTGGGCAATGGAATGTACAGATTTCTTCAGGAGTCATTTTAACATTCGCCTTTCTTTATTTTTTAATTATTATAAGACAGGTAGTAAATTTGGTCAACTATACTTGACATCCTGTTTATGTGTATTTATAATCTAGGTTACATAGTATTGAATACTATGTAATATAGAAGGGAGCAATGAACATGAGTTATACAATCGTAACTGACTCTTCGGCGAACTTACCTAGCACCCTTATTAAACAATATAACATTGAGGTATTACCTCTTACTTATCGTCTCAGAGATGAAGAATATTTGAGTTATATTCCTAACCAGCCAATCGATATGTCTGGGTTTTATAATGAATTGCGCAATAGAGAAACTATTACTACATCTTGTGTAAGTGTTGATGCCTTTATAAAAGTTTTTAGCAAGTCGTTAACAGATAATAAAGATGTCTTATATATTGGCTTTTCCTCGGCATTAAGTGGGACTTTTCAATCTGCAAGCATAGCCATAGCCGATCTAAAGCCTCAATTTCCCAACAGAACAATTCTTGCTGTTGACTCATTATCTGCCTCTTTGGGTGAGGGGCTGCTTGTCACCTATGCCGCCAGGAAAAAAGAGCAAGGCGAAAGCATTAACCAGGTGTACCAATGGCTAATAGATAACAGATTGCATTTGTGTCACTGGTTTACCGTAGATGATCTATTTCATTTAAAACGTGGTGGTAGAATTTCTTCTACTACTGCCGTTGTAGGTAGCTTATTAAATATTAAACCCGTATTACATGTAGATAACTCCGGTCGCCTTGTCCCTGTTTCTAAAGTAAGAGGCCGGAAAAAGTCCCTTAATGAGCTTGTCCGTTACATGGAAGAAACCGCAACCGAACCGGAAAAACAAACGGTCTACATCTCTCATGGTGATTGTGAAGAAGATGCACTGTATGTTGCTGAACTTATCCGCAAAAAGTTTGGTATCGAAGATATTCTAATTGATCATGTCGAACCGGTCATCGGAGCTCACAGTGGTCCGGGAACTGTAGCCTTATTCTTTCTTGGCTATCACAGATAAAATTAACTCCTTTGTGATCATTTTGCCCACTCCGGAAGATTTTTCGGAGTGGGCATTTTTAGTTTGTTTTTTATAAGTTATATATTCTCTTGCTAATCTCAAAAAGGCCTTGAAAAGGATTTTAAGAATAAGAAATATAGCAAAGCTTAAAACTATGCCGAATGCTCCAGTCTTCAGTCTTTGATTTATCTCTTCTTGCTTAATTATCTTTCCCTTTTAGTTGCTATCCATTCTGTTAGTACAACTGCTGTTTTATACTCTAAAAGCCAACCATATTGTATTTCAGACACTATTCATTGTTAGATTACGTTTCCTGTTCTATTTCTTCAAGCCTTTCCCTCACAGGTTTAATATCATCTTTTCTTTGAGCTATTGCCAGAGCTTTTTTATATAATTCTTTAGCTTTAGTATAATCTTTCTGAATACCTTGAATATAAATATCACCCCAACCCACAAAACTCCAAGGGTTTTCAGGATATTCCTGCACTAACTTCCTAAACTCCAACTCAGCTTGGGCATAGTTACCTAAGCTTGCATATGTTTCGGCAATCGCATGTTTCATATTATGAATTGTCACTTCATTTTCATCAGGGAAATAATGTATGAATTCTTGGCAATAATTAATCCTTTTTTCAAAATACACCTTATCTTCTAAACCAGCATTGTGTAATTGACCCTCTAATTCCTGACATATGTTTCTTATAAAAAAACTGCCATTGTATTGCTTGTCCAAATAATCCAAATCAGTATATCCTGGATCACATCTATACTTTATTGCTTCCCAAAGCTTTAGCCAAACATCACAGACCTTTTGGGGCTCTCCTTTTTCGAGATATTCATAGCCCATATCATACAAATCAGACATTTGCTCTAACGATAATATATGAGTTGGGGCCAATCTTTCCCATAAAATCCAGGCCGCAAACCAGGGAAAATCTTCATCCCTGCCTGTCGCTGTTACGTGGAACTGTTTAATCCACTGCTCTGAGATCTGTTCCGCCGCATAATATTTCTCAATATCCTTTAAAAAAGCTTCTTTATTAAATCGAATACCGATATTTTCCAGTTTTTAAATTATATCCATTGTACTCATGCCATTTATTTCTTCATATGTCCATAAATCTAGCAAGTGTTGGGAATAGTCGTTAGCCAGCGATACCTGCTCAAGCTTATCCAGACAACACTTCTTATACTTTTTACCACTTCCACACGGACACAATTCATTTCTACCGATCTTTACCATTGTCTCACTCCCCTTAAGTTTTACAAAAGACGCATTTGGCCAAGAAGCTTGTTTGGATTTTTTAGCAAGACGAACTGGTATTGTTGTTGTCTTCTTTTCTTTTTCTAAAAGTGCTTTGTAAGCTTACCTTTAGGTAGTAAGTTAAATATAAACAAGCTATGTTAGTTCTCATTGTACCTTTCATCTGAAAGTATAAAACGCCTAATGCTTTTTTTAAGCCAAGAGCAATTCTAAAAAGAAGTTCTTGCTATTTTTCTTTTAGAATTATTCTTTATGAAAAAAAGAGGTGCTTTCTTATTGAAAACACACCTTTTCCTTTTATTGTAAATACTGATTTAGTTATATATAAGAGTTAAATTCCCTCCCTAATGCTAAAAAAACGAGTGTCAACTCCGCTTATAAGTATAAAAAATGGAGGTTTTTACCCCCAGAAAAACCTGATGCTATGCGCTTTTGTCGTATGGCATCTTTATTTACCTAAAAAAAATGGCGGAGGAAGAGGGATTCGAACCCTCGCTAGAGCTTACGCCCTACTACAGGTTTAGCAAACCCGCCCCTTCAGCCAACTTGGGTATTCCTCCGCGAAAAACTGACAGATTTATAATACCATACACAAAAACCCTTTGCAAGAGTCTAAGCACTAGATATTGCAAGTAAGAAGCTTAGGAAAACTGCCTCCAATTGGCCAGGCTGATATTTGAAACTACAGTTAATCTGTTGTTCTAATGTGATATTATAAATTCAGATCTACAAAACTATTTTAGATTAGAATTAGGACTTAGAAAATCTCTTATTTTTGCTTAAATGATGATTTCTACACTGGCCAGCAGACTGATTTAAGCTTAAAAGAATTGTCTGCAACTCATCTTGCCATGCTTTTTTCTAAAATCACTTTAGCTATATTGAGTAAACATTTTTATTACTATTATAGGCCGCAACCTGGCGGCGGAAGGGAGTTAAAATGACACAGAGCATTCTTGTTGTTGACGATGAACCTTCTATCAGTGAACTTGTAAGCTATAATTTAGGTTTAGCTGGATTTAGAGTGCAAACTGCATGTACTGGGCCGCAAGCTCTTAAAGTATTCCAAAGAGCTAACCCTGACTTGATTATTCTCGATCTTATGCTCCCTGATTTAGATGGAGTTGAAGTGTGCCGTCAAATCCGTAGAAAATCCAATGTACCAATTATTATGCTAACTGCCAAAGACAGCGAAAGCGATAAAATCATAGGCTTGGAAGTAGGTGCTGATGATTATATCACTAAACCCTTTAGCCCTCGGGAATTAGTAGCTAGGGTTAAAGCTGTCTTAAGAAGGGCAACCCCAGAGACTGGCTTGGCTACAGATCCTACTCTCATCGAACATGGCGATATTAAACTAGATGAAAGCAGACATACAGTTTTGGTTAAGGAAAAAGTTCTCGACCTTACTCCCAAAGAGTTTGATCTCTTACGTATTTTTTTGCTAAATAAAGGCCATATCCTCACTCGAGAATTTCTGCTTTCGACCATCTGGGGCTGTAACTGTGTAGGAGAAACTCGAACTGTAGATGTCCATGTAAGACATCTAAGACAAAAACTCTGTGACGAATCTACCAACCCTCGTTATATCGAAACCGTACATGGTATCGGTTATAAAATGAAGGAAGAAATCTCCTAGGAGTGTGGTTGTTTTGAAACGCTATCAAAGCCTCACTATCAAATTGCTATTGGGATATGTTTCTTTGCTTTTATTAGTTTTAGGGACAACCTCATTCATTTCTGAAAAACTTATTGGTGCGAAATTTCTAGCTTCCTTAGATGAAAATTTATTAAGACAAGCTCATCTTATTGCCCAGACCTATCCCGCTCCAGTTGATAATATTGCCCAAAACCTTGGCTTGCGTGTTACCATTGTTAATTCTAATGGTGAAATACTGCTGGAAACATACAAAAACCCCCAAGAGATGGAGATCCATTTAGATAGACCTGAGGTTAAAGAAGCCTTAGCTAACGGGCAAGGTTTCTCGAGTAGGTATAGTCAGACTCTCAATAGCCATTTACGTTATGTTGCTGTGAAAAAGAACTCATATGTCTACAGAGTTGCAATTCCTCTTACTTTAATCAATAATTCTTTAAGACAGTTACGACTAATTAGCTTTACAGCTACGATTTTTTCTATTCTCTTTGGTTCGCTCTTTGCTTTTGTATGGAATAAAAAAATTCTCAAACCACTTACTGAAATAACTAATGTTGCTGAAATCATTGCTAACGGAGACTTATCCGCCCGAATAACCGCAAAAAGTTCCGATGAAATTGCTACTCTAGCCACATCATTTAACCTCATGGCCGATCAGTTAGCTATAACTATTAGTGATCTAACCAGCGAGAAAAACAAACTTAATGCTGTTATTACCAGCATGGCTGATGGCTTAATAACTGTTGATAACAACAAAGTTATTACAGTTATTAACCCCAAAGCCTGCCATTTATTTGGTCTAAAAGAGGTTCCCCTTGCCAAACCCCTAAGTGAAGTCATCCAAAACCCTGAACTTGTAGCTGCTTTTAAAACGGCATTTAATGAAGGTATTTTGGCATCACGGCAATTTTCTATCTTAAGAACGGAAAAAAAACAAATGGAGATCCGTAGTATCCCACTAAAAGACGAAAATAACCATATCATTGGTGCGGTTGGAGTCATCCATGATTTGACAGATATTAAACGTGTGGAAAGAGTACGTAAAGACTTTGTAAGTAATGTCTCCCACGAATTAAGAACACCACTGACATCGATAAATGGATTTATCGAAACAATTCGCGATAACGAATTAGATCGAAAAACTACACTGCATTTTCTTGAAATAATGTACCAAGAAACTCAAAGAATGATTAACCTTATTAACGATCTCCTAACTATCTCACGTCTAGAGTCTGGTCATGTTACATTAAAAAAGACTTTCTTTGCTACTGAAACACTTTGGAAAGAACTTGAAATGCTTTTTGCGTCTAAAATTGAAAATAAAGGCCTTCAATTGTTATTTGAAGGTAAGATTAAGCTCTATGGAGATAGAGATCAGATTAAACAAATCTATATAAATTTGATAGATAATGCTATCAAATACTCTGATCGGGGTTTAATAACAGTCAAGGCTGAAACTTCTTCGGAGGGTGCTGTTTTATCAGTTTCAGACCAAGGTCAAGGAATTCCTCCAGAAGAGCTTTCGCGCCTCTTTGAGCGTTTCTATAGGTTAGATAAGGCCAGATCAAGGGCCCAGGGTGGCACAGGATTAGGCCTTTCTATTGTAAAGCATATTGCTGAAGAACATGACGGTAAACCCTTTGTCCAAAGTAATTTAGGCCAAGGAAGTACCTTTGGTGTAAAACTACCTTAAGCAATCTCTTAAAAAAAAGAGCAGGAATAACCTGCTCCTAAGCTATGTATGGCGGAGAGGGTGGGATTCGAACCCACGGTCCCTTGCAGGACGACGGTTTTCAAGACCGCTACCATCAACCGCTCGGTCACCTCTCCAACGTTGATATTATAGCATAGACCTGCAATTGAATGCAACAAATTCGAGACTGTATTATTTTAATCTTGGTAGGAGGTAATCTTTTATGTCACTTGGGTTAATTATAGAAGGTATTCCTCTCACCGGCAAAACTACTCTCCTAACCGGTCTCCAAAGACATCCGCTCTTTCTTAGCTACGCTGCTGTTTCTAAGTTAATCTATAGTGAAGACTTAACGCAACGGGTCTTGGAAAAAGACTATAATAGGGGTTTTCTTGATAAATCAGCCAATCTGAACCTTTTAATGAGTATAACCAAAGGTTTGCATGAACATGATAAAATGTTACACTGTCGAGGTTTTGCCTCAAAAGACCTTCTTTTTATCCTTGAACGCTTTCATCTTACCCATGCTGCCTATTACCCTTATCTTACTTGGAATGATGTGGAACCAATCGATCAAATTTTGGGATGTTTAAAAACCAAACTTATTCTTCTTTCAGTCGATCGCCATACCTTTGAGAATAGATTATCCGAACGTAACAATACCGGTTTTATGTCCTATATTCAAAGATATGGTTCTAATAAAGAAATGATCCTGGATCACTATATGCAAAGCCAGGATCGTTATCTTAAACTAGTTCATCAAAGCTGCTTGGAAACAAAAATTATCGATTCTGTTACTTCTCCTGTTTCCAAAGTACTTGAAAGTGCTTTGGATTTCTGGTTAAAGCCCTAGTCTTTTCATATTTTCTCTCATTACATCGAGAATCTCTGGATATTCACTGGTAGGAAAATTAAATAAAACTACATATTTTGCATTGTCAGCCATTACTTTGCCATCAAGTGAATTATAATTGTCTATGATATAGTCAGGGTCTGCGTTTAATATTTTAGTAATATCCAAAGGAGTTAACTGTACACCGCCAAAGACTAAAAATGGCTGAAACCCCAGCCAAGATAAAAACTCGTTCTGGTGAATGTTAACGGCAACTGTCAGACTGGCTACATTCGCTTGGCGGGCTCTTTCTTGGAATAACTCCGTCTCTTTTAAAAACTCTTTTTCCCAGTTTTTTTGTTTGTCTTCCGTACCAAATTTCTGAGCTAACATCCGTGTCATATTGATTAAATCCTCAGGAATGTTTGTCGTTCTTACTTGGATTAGCCTATCTTTAACCTCTGGATAAGCTGAAGACAGTTTTTTGATAAAAGGTTCATAGCCAGCCCAAATGATATGCTCAGCTTCGAGAACCTTAAGCACATCATGTGGTTTATAATCATATTCCGGTGGGTGTCTAAGTTCAAGAGGTGCCAGAATAGTCACATCCTCTGCTCCGGCTGCCCTAGCTATAGCCCCAACCCAGCTAGTTGAAGCTACTATACCTTCTGCTCCGACCATATTGCTTAACAATAATATTGCTAGCAGCAAAGATAACTTTTTAACTCTTGCTAACATAGTTGTTTCCCTTTCTTTCTTATATTTACCTATTTCGCATAGGTTTTAAAACCTTATTTATTAGTGTAGTTATAAATAGTACTCCTACACCGGTAAGTGTTATCGTAACTCCCAGAGGCCAGTTAAAGTAAAGGGCCAACAATAACCCACAAACAGTTGTAATAAGGCCGAGCAATGATGTATAAACTGCTGCTGCTAAAAGACTGCTTCCCAGCATTAAGCCCCCAAGTGCTGGCAAAAGTACAATTGCATCCACGAGTAACGCACCCACAATACGCATAGCAACTCCTAATGAAAGGCCGGCCACAAGAAGCATGATATTTCTACTACGCTTGCTTTGAATACCTAATGTTTCTGCCAATTCGCTGTTATATAGGACTAGCTGAATTTCTCGATAATAGACTCCGAAAAATAACGCAATAATAGAGGCAATAATAGTCAACGAATAGAGATCCTCACGGGTAAGTGCTAAAATATTCCCGGCAAATACATCAAACGCCTCCATGGCCGGAACTCCGGCTTGGTAAAAGAGAAAAAAAGCCAGTGCCAAAGAACCTGTCATAAAAAGTGCGCCTGCTAAACCGGTATCCATGCTGAGTTTATCCGAAATCGGTCCTAAAAACCACGCTGTTACAGCAATGGCCACCAATGCTCCCCATATTGGCGGAATAGCCAAAAGTAAAGCAACTGCAGCACCAAAAAGTGCTGTATGCATTAAGGCAAAGCGAATGGTAGTTAAATTTAGTACTACAATTACAATGCCAACTAAAGAAAGAATTCCTCCTGCTAACAAACAGGCAATTAAGGCTCGTAAAAAAATGGGGTATTGGAAAAAGCTAATAATGTTCATCCTAAGCCTCCTTTAACTGACCGTCTTTAAGCCTGAGGATTCTGTCAAAGTCCATGCTAATATCTTCATGAGTTATTGTAATCATAGTCAAAGCCTTTTCTCTTTGAATCTTTTGCATTAGGTAGGGCAACTCTACTTTACCACTTTTATCCAAGTGTGCAACAGGCTCATCTAGCAAGATAATAGGTGCTTGCCGAACCAAAGCTCTAGCCAAAGCCATTCTTTGAAGTTGACCACCGGAGAGCTTGCTTACATCTCTTTTGGCATATTCGGTAAGCGAGACGGCTGCTAGGGCTTTTTTTACAGCCTCTCGATCTGTCTGCTTGGGTTTTTTTAAACCTTTAAAACCTTTGGCATATCTTCCCAATAGCACAGCATCAAAAACTGTAATCGGCAATTTCCCGGTTACTCTTTCTTGAGGAACATAAGCCATATTTTCTCTAGCAAAAACTCGATCTGAAGCGGAAACTATATCTTTTTCTAAAATGGATATCTCACCACTCCAAGGAAGATATAAACCCAGGAGTAACTTAAAAAAAGTAGTCTTTCCTACTCCATTAGGACCTATAATTGCGAGGGATTCTCCTTTTTCTACCGAGAGGGAGAGAGCTTTTAACAAGGGGCTTTTTTCATAACCAAAAGTTAGGTTTTGGACTTTTATAGCCTCTTTTTGACTTTTAGCCATCTTCTCACCTCACTGTTTATGTAAAGATTGACCCACTAAAAATAGTGGGTCTTTGGCTTATTTTGTTATTTTATCAATTCCCATATACGGTCTTAGGGCCTTGGGAACTATTACTGAACCATCTTCTTTTTGATAATTCTCCAAAATTGCAGCCAGAGTTCTACCAACTGCTAAACCCGAACCATTTAAGGTATGCACAAACTCAGGTTTGGCTCCAGTCTCTCTCCTAAAGCGAATGTTGGCACGTCTAGCTTGAAAGGCTTCAAAATTAGAGCAAGATGAAATCTCGACATAGTTATCGTAACTTGGCATCCAAACCTCTAAGTCAAACTTTTTAGCTGCACTAAAACCAACATCACCTGTGCACATCATAACCTTACGGTATGGAAGTTCCAAAAGCTCGAGAATATTCGCTGCATCAGCAACTAATTTATCAAGTTCAGCATATGAATCTTCCGGCAAAACAAACTTAACCAGTTCAACTTTATCAAACTGATGTTGTCTAATTAAACCTCTAGTATCTCTGCCGGCAGAACCTGCTTCAGCTCTAAAACAAGCTGTGTATGCCACATGATAAATAGGCAGATTTGCAATATCGAGTATCTCGTCGCGATACATATTGGTAACCGGAACCTCAGCGGTTGGCACTAGCCAGTAATCTGTGTTTTCAATTTTAAACGCATCTTCGGCAAATTTAGGTAGTTGACCTGTCCCTGTCATGCTGACTGTATTTACCATATAAGGCGGGTAGACCTCTGAATAGCCGTGTTTTTCTGTATGAACATCTATCATAAAGCTAACTAGGGCTCGTGCCATTTTAGCTGCTGTAGTTTTTAGTATGGTAAATCTTGAGCCGGTAATTTTACCTGCTCTATCAAAATCCATGATTCCCAAAGAGGTCCCTAAATCCCAGTGGGGCTTAGGTTCAAAAGAAAACTTAGTCGGGTCGGCAAAATAGCTTACCGCGACATTTTCTTTGTCATCTTTTCCATCGGGAATGCTGGGATGACAAACATTAGGAATGCCTAACATGATCTCTTGGATCTCTTGTTCAATAGCACTTTGTTTAGCATCAAAGTCCTTAATCTCTTCACCTAAACGCTTCATTTCCGCTATTATTTGTGAAGCATCCTGACCCTTTTTCTTTAGTTCACCCACTTGTTGGCTTTCGCTATTTCTTTTATTTTTTAAGGTCTCAACTTCAAGGATAATTTTTCTGCGTTGTTCATCTAGCCTTAGCAGATCATCAATTAATTTAACCTCTTCACCTCTACGCTTTAAGGATATCTTAAATTTATCCGGATTTTCACGGATCTCTTTAAGATCATGCATTTTCTAAGTCCCCCCTGTAGATTGAGCGAATATCCTCGTACAATGGAAACGCCTCCGTTAACTCGCGAACCATCTGTTTGGCCTTAGAATTATTTTTCTCTAATAAGGCAACATCGATTATGGCAGCTATTTTTTTCATTTCCTTAACTCCCATCCCTCTGGTAGTTAGAGCCGGAGTTCCCAAACGAATGCCACTAGTAATAAATGGCGTTTCCGTATCAAAAGGAATTGCATTTTTATTTACAGTAATCCCCACACTATCTAATTGTTGTTCGGCATCTTTACCTGTCATTCCTTTTATCTTTACATCAACAAGCATGAGATGATTGTCGGTTCCCCCGGAAACAAGACGCCAGCCATGTTCTAACAAGCCCTCTGCCAAGGCTTTGGCGTTTTTAACTATTGCTTCTTGATATTTCTTAAATTCAGGCTCCAAGGCTTCTTTAAATGCCACCGCTTTCGCGGCAATAATATGCATTAGTGGTCCTCCTTGGATTCCAGGGAAAACAGCTCTGTCAATAGCCTTGGCATGTTCAGCTTTACAAAGAATCATCCCACCTCTAGGTCCACGCAGAGTCTTATGGGTTGTCGTTGTAACAAAATCAGCATATGGAACTGGTGATGGATGAATCCCTGCTGCGACTAAACCGGCTATATGAGCCATATCTACCATTAAAAATGCGCCGACTTTATCAGCTATAACCTTCAAGGCTGGAAAATCAATCACACGGGGATACGCACTAGCACCGGCTACAATTAATTTTGGTCTGTGCGTTAGGGCCAATCTTTCCAATTCTTCATAATCTATTCTTTCAGTATCTTTATTAACACCATAAGGGACAAAGTTAAAATAGGTGCCCGAAAAATTAACCGGGTGCCCATGTGTTAGATGTCCACCATGAGCCAAATTCATTCCCATTACAGTATCACCATACTTTAATACCGCAAAATAAACAGCTGTATTGGCTTGAGCACCAGAATGAGGCTGGACATTGGCATGTTTAGCATTGAAAAGTTTTTTAGCTCTTTCAATAGCGAGATTTTCTGCTATATCAACATATTCACACCCGCCATAATACCGTTTCCCAGGATAACCTTCAGCATATTTATTAGTTAAAACTGAACCTTGTGCAGCAAGAACACTCTTCGAAATAAAGTTTTCTGAAGCAATTAGTTCAAGTTTATCATTTTCGCGATCTGCTTCCTTTAAGATCGCCTTTGCTAGCTCCGGATCAAATTGCGCAAGATTATCAAAAAACATTAACATACCTCCTGTTTGCTTTGAATTTAGACATTAAACCGATAACTAATAATATCTCCATCTTGAACAAGATAATCTTTACCTTCTAACCTAAAAACGCCGGCTTCTTTTGCTTTTAATTCGGAACCTGTTTTAATAAAGTCGTTATAAGCTACTACTTCAGCTCTAATAAACCCCCTGGAAATATCGGAATGGATACTGCTTGCAGCTTCTTTAGCGTTTTCGCCGGCTCTTACAGTCCAAGCACGCACTTCATCTTTGCCTACTGTAAAAAAGGAGATTAATCCTAACATTTTGTAGATAGATCTGGCAATTCTATTGATCCCCGGCTCAGTTAAACCAAGATCTTCCATAAACAGTTTTTGTTCTTGTTCCGGAAGTTGTAAAAGCTCCATCTCAAGTTTCCCACACACAACTATCAAAGGGTAATTATATTCTTTAGCCATAGCTTCTAGTTCGTCTTTTTGGGGATAAGAACCACTGAGATACTGATCTTCGTCAACATTAACTACAATAAGCATGGGTTTTTGTGTTAGCAGTCCGAAATCCCTCATAAATAAAAGCTCCTCAGTGCCTAGAATTAAAGAACTGATTGGTTTACCTTCTTCTAGTGTTGCGATACACTTTTTAGTTAAAGTTAATTCTGTAGCATAGTTTTCCGCTTTTTTCTTTTTACCGGTTAAAAGCTTTTCTTTGCGGCTTTCCATTACCTGCAGATCAGCTAGTATTAACTCAGTAGCTAAGATGTTGTAGTCTCTTACCGGATTAAGAGAACCTTCAATATGTGGCAAAGAACCACTAAAGGCTCTGATAACCTGAACCAAGGCATCGACTTGCCTTACATCAGACAAGAATTTGTTCCCGGTCCCTTTTCCTTCGCTTGAACCAGCAACTAGCCCTGCAACATCAGTAACTTTGATTATGGCAGGAGTAAACTTTTCTGGTTCATAAATTTTTTTCAGCTTGTCCATGCGTAAATCCGGTACCTTTGCCATCCCAACATTAGCAGCAATTTTACCAGAATAAAAGCTAGATACTTCTGTCTGTGAAAGAGTCAGTAGATTAAATACGGTTGTTTTTCCTACCATTGGTAAGCCAATTATTCCTGTTGTAAGCACAGACGCAGCTCCCTTCCAAACTTAGCTCAAATCAAACCCGAAGGTTTCTTTCATAAATCCTGACAACTATAAAAAATATTATATCACAATAGAATGAATATCCCAGCTTTATTATGGAAAAAATCCCTGCCTTGAAGCACTTTTTGGCTTGTGATATAATTTATTTAGTCTAAAAAATGCGGCTATAGCTCAGGGGATAGAGCACCGGCCTCCGGAGCCGGTTGCCCAGGTTCGATTCCTGGTAGCCGCACCATAATGATATTAACTATACAATAATCAATTTATTGTATAGTTTTTTCTTTTTTTAGCATAATTATTTCTTAACTACATATACTGTCTGTGAGTGTTCTACCAACCCAACGAGAGAGGAAGATGCTCATGTGGCCTTTTGGAGGACAAGTACAGCAGTTTAGAATTCATTATAAAGACGATACTGCCATTGATAAACTTTCTAAGGAATTGCAAAAAAAATTAGAAGCTGTTTTTTTACCGACAGGCAGACAACTTGCCATTGTATGTATTGGTACCGATCGATCAACCGGTGATTCTCTAGGACCATTAACAGGTACTTTGTTGAGTAAAGCTTACCCTACCATCCCAGTCTTTGGTACCTTAGATGATCCCGTGCATGCAGCCAATCTTACGGAAAAGCTTGCTGAAATTAATTATAAGTTAAAAAAACCTTTTATAATTGCTGTTGATGCTTGTTTAGGTCAAACAGAAAGTATAGGTTACTTAAGCTTTAAAGATGGAGCTCTAAAACCCGGTACCGGTGTTAACAAAGACCTACCTGAGATTGGTGATATGAATATTGTTGGTATTGTAAATGTTGGTGGATTTATGGAGTATTTTGTACTTCAAAATACACGCCTTAATTTAGTAATGCAGATGGCTGAATTATTATCTGTCTGTCTTGGTAAAGCTATACTTAGCTTATCGGTATTTGTACCACAATCTAATGCAGCCGCTTCCAAGTGGTTAGAATAAACTAACCTGGTCACCTCCCGATAGCCTATTTATAAACAAAAGAAACTGAGGCTTAGAGGTTTAAGCCTCAGTTTCTTTATTTTTCCGTTAACTCTTTCTTGGGTATTATATTCTGTTTAACAAGAACTTTGTTGTCTTTAGCCACCATCTCTACTTGCCCCTTAAATACAGCTCCTTCTTCTATGATTAAAACACCGGTTTTCGCATTGCCGATAAAAACTCCTGTCGGAACAATCTCGAGTTTCCCCTGAGCTTCTAAATCCCCTTCTAATCTCCCGGCAATAATGATATTAGAAGCTTTAACCTTAGCTCCTACATTACCTTCTTCACCGATAATTAAGTCGCAAGTCGTATTTATTTCTCCTTCAAATTTACCATCTACTCGTACTGAGCCGGATGATTTAATAGTACCGGAAAGTTCTGTGTATTTACCAATTACAGTATCAACGGCCTTTGTAGTTGGCATCTTTTTTACTTTCCTCCTATCATCTGCAACGCTTTTTAACTCTGTTTTTTTCTGAGGGGCTTTATTCCAAAACATGAAATCCCTCCTACGGTAAATAATTAGCTGGATTGACATCCCTTCCATTTTTGCGAACTTCATAATGGAGGTGATCTCCTGTACCTATCCCTGTATTACCGGAATAGGAAATAACCTGTCCCTTCTTAACTAAGTCACCTTTTTTAACAATGGCTCTGGTGTTATGTCCATATAAAGTTTTTAAGCCGTTGCCATGATCTATAGTAACTAAGATCCCATAACCACCACTCCATCCCGCACTAACCACTCTTCCATCGGCAGTAGCTTTTACAGGAGTTCCTCTAACTACTGCAATATCAATCCCGGTATGTCTTTTGAGTTCTTTTAGTACCGGGTGTGGCCTCCAACCATATGATGAGGATATATAGCCTCTGACAGGCCATATACTTGGTGTGTGATCCAGATCATATTTTTGTTTAGTCAACGAACCTTTTACTTGTGTACTTGTCCCCTCGACATTAGGGAGCCTTGTTTTTAGATTATCAATCTCATTTTGAAGTTCTGCAATAAGTTCCTGCTCTGTCTTTTCCGGTTGATATTCATTCTTGGTAGTAGCAAAAGCAATACCCGCAAAGGCTACCGTTTTTGAAGGTTTAAATATATTTAAGCGGTTGATTCCATATTGAGAATTCAAGGGCTTTGTAGCTACCTGATCATTTTGTTTTTCAGGCAGAGGCGGTAGTGGAACTGGCCTTTTTCCCGTTTGCTCTAATAGCTTGTTAACATCCTTAAAAGCTCCTTCTAATTGTTTAACCCTTTCTCTGAGCATCTCTGTTTCCGTCAATAATGTCTCGACAACTTCTCTCTGTTCCTTGCTTCCTTCCAATACAGCTTCATACTGGTTATTTTTCTTTTGTAAAAGTTCAAATGTAGTTGCATAATTGCAACGTACAGAATAGTAGTTAAAAAAGATTAGACAAGTTGTAACTAAAGCTACAATCAAAATTGTTGAACCAGTATAGAGACCTAATACAGGAATAGAGATAGTTTTTACCGAGCCATGACCATCTGGTACAGTCATAATCGTCAGACGCTTTCCCTTGTTAGAACGCCAAAATTTTAGCAAACGTATACTTAGCCAGTACACTTCTTCCCCTCCTTTCCATCCAAAGCTCACTTAAAACCTGCAGTTTTATAATAATTCTACTACAGTAATATTTTTCCTGCATAAATTACTGGTTGCCTTTCTACCTTCGCGGTACAAAACGTTATTTTAGTACTTAAGTATTACTCAAATTACTTAAGTAAGAGCCATAACAATAACGATACCACAACCCCTGCTGCTACACTGGCAGTTAGGAGCTTTAGGTTGATGCCTCTTTTTATTTCAGGTTCGGTAATAATCGCCACGCCATTACTCCAGGCTCTACGGAGTTGTTCTCGGTCGTAAATCACTTGTCCCCTTTCTTGTGTATATGCAGCAGGATCGTTACATATGACTTGACCATCTTCGGTAAAACCTCTGACAACTATTATATGGCCAGCAGTAGATTTAATTGGTGAATTCATTAATTGGTTAGCTCCAAAACGAATACTTATAATTACCGGATACCCAGCCGCTATTTGTTCTTCTACTCCTCGCCAATCCGAAAATCTCGTTACATATGATTTTAAACCGAGTTCTCCTGCTACAGCAGCTACATATGGCCAGTTACCGTAGATACTATTTAAAGGATCATAAGCTAGAGCGGCAACCTTATGTGTTGGCAACTCATATTGGAAGTAATTTAACACCATTGTCATTGAAGTTGGAGCACAAATCCTTCCTGCTATACTCGGATCTTCAACCATCTGTGCAAAATATGGAACCTCAACAACCTTCCCCCAAGCAGAAGAAGGAGACTTATCATTTCTTATGCCCGGCTTTGTTTTATCCGAGTATACCACAGCAAATCGTCTTAACCTTGGTGTTTGCATATTATCTTGTGAAATCAAGGTAAGTCTATACTGTATGTTGTCAAACAGCTGATAAAGTTCAAGAGTATCTGCATCTACATAACCGTCCCAAGACTTTTTGAGACCTGTTCCTTTTGAAGGTATATTTTTACCCCATTGTGAAACCTCAAACCAATCGGTCCATTTTTCTCCAAATCCGGCACGTAGCTCAACTCTTAAACCTGTATTTATGGGGGCAATACAATTCCATGAAGGTACTGCATTATTAAATGAGAAAGAAGTCGGTATAACCGGTGATATTAGGGTCCCCAAACCTTTCTCTAAACCCTCTTCATCTAAAATTATCTCGTTTTTATACCATTTGAGTCCCTCTAGTTTAGCTTTTGAAAAATCAGCTCTTTTCTCATGGAGGATAAGAACACTAAGAGGTGCGGCCTGAATAAGAATACCAAGATTACATATTATTAATACAAAAACCCACTTTTTTACTAGCTTCTCCCTCTTAAGGGAATTTATAAACACTTTTCTCCCTCCCAACCGTTCTACCTATTTAGTTCGCTTAAAATTAATAATGACCTTTTGGATATTTGGTTGCTATTGATATGAAAAAAGACTGTGTTTCACGTGGAACACAGTCTTTTAGCCATTTGTAAGGCTTCTATTTTTCCATTTGGTTATAAAGGCCCATTTTTGAATTTATCTTCCCAAAGCCTTTTTGTTTGTTTTTATGCTTTTTTCTCTATTTTTGTTCTATTCTAATTATTTAGCTTCCTCAATATGTATTGCCACATAAGCCATATTTTCTCTTTTTCTTAAGTGCCTTGAAGCCATGTATTTAACATCCCATTTTTCTAGTCACTATTTTGAATCTTGTTATTTTTAATTAGCTGGAATTTAACATTTAGTTCCTGAAACAATTTCTCTTGTTCGGTTTTTTTATTAAACACACCATTATTAATATAGTCATACCTATTACTAGCCACCTCTAATAATGGTTCATCTATTAACCTTATTAAGTAAATGTTTACTAAATGTTCCACGTGAAACATTTAGTAGCAAAAAGGCCTGCCTTATTAATAGGCAGGCTTTACTCCTTTAAACCTATTGAATTCAAAATCCTTTGCAAATCATCGTTGTCATAAAACTCTATCTCTATCTTTTTAACTGCCTTCCCTGATTTAATCAAAACTTTAGTTCCTAAATGTTCACTAATTTTTTCTGCAAGTACTTTCAAAAATATGTCTTCTTTCTTAGTTGGTTTTTTAGAATTATCTTTCTCTCCATCAACCAACTTCCTCACATATTCTTCTGTCTGCCTGACATTCCAATTCTTTTTGATAACCAAATCAGCTACTTGCTTTTGTGTCTTCTCATCAAGCAAAGGTAGTAATGCTTTTGCATGGCCCGAGGATAATGTTCCACGTGAAACATAATCTTTAACATAATCAGAAAGTTTAAGCAGTCTCACAGTATTTGTAATGGTAACCCTATTTTTACCAACAGCGGAGGCTAACATCTCCTGGGTCATCTCAAAGTTTTCAAGTAATTTTTTATAAGCCAGAGCTTCTTCAATTGGATTTAAATCCTCTCTTTGTAGGTTTTCAATTAATGCTATCTGCCCCATAGATTGATCATCAATATCTTTGATTAATGCGGGTATTTCAACAAGCCCAGCTAATTGAGCTGCTCGAAAGCGTCTTTCACCGGCAATAAGTTCATAACCATGATTAGTTTTTCGCAAGAGAATAGGTTGTAAAACGCCATGTTCTTTAATTGAGTCGGCTAATTCGTTTAATGACTCCTGATCAAAATCTTTCCTTGGTTGATAGGGATTAGGTTTAATCTGACTCAATTGGATTTTTCTTACTGTATCTAGATCCGTTGTGGGCAAAAGCGCTCCTAAACCTTTACCTAGGGCCTGTCTGCTCATTTTGCAAAACCTCCTGAGCGAGTGCTCTGTACGCACTTGCTCCCTTAGAATCAGGTGCATACTCTAAAACTGAAAGTCCGAAGCTTGGGGCTTCGCTTATTCTTACATTTCTAGGAATAATTGTTTCCAATACTTTCCCGGGGAAATATTTCTTTACCTCACTTACAACTTGATTAGCTAGATTGATACGTGAATCAAACATTGTAAGTAAAACTCCTTCAATAGCAAGTTCAGAATTAATATTGTTCTGTACAAGTTGGATAGTCCTAAGTAGTTGACTTAGTCCTTCTAACGCGTAGTATTCACATTGTATTGGTATTAAAATTCCCTTTGCAGCTGCCAAGGCATTAATAGTCAGCAAACCTAATGAAGGAGGGCAATCTATAAAGATATAGTCGTATTGAATTACTACTTTTTCTAGTGCTTTTTTTAAGCGAAATTCTCTGGATAAAAAGGAAACCATCTCTATTTCCGCACCAGCTAAATTAATTGTGGCCGGAACAAGTGCCATACCATTGATATCTAGTATAACTGCTTGAATGGGTTTATCATCTACCAAAACATTGTAGATACAGCTATCTAGATGATTCTTATCAATCCCAAAACCTGTTGTGGTATTGCCTTGAGGGTCATTATCAAGCACTAAGACTTTTTTACCGAGTTCATGTAACGCTGCTGCCAAGTTAATAGTCGTTGTACTCTTGTGGAGTAGGGTAAATCCCCTCTCCCCGAACCGTGCATGAAGCTTTCACTTCACACGGCTCTCCAGGGTGTTTTCCACCCCTGCACCCCTTCGCCATGTAGTAGGTTTTCCCTACCTCAAACTACTACGAGTGCTCCGCCCTCTGATTACCATTTAAGCCAGCCACAGCCTAGCTTGGATCCCAAGCAGATAATCAAAGTTCCCGGGTTTTTGCTTAAGCACTATGTCAGACTTTAGACTGCTGCCATACCCAGGTTGTCTTTTCCTGTATGTAGGAATCACTAAAGGGAGTAGGCCATCCCTTGCAGCTAAGACAACAATTTAGGCGTTAACTGGGTTTTATACAGCTTCCTGTTCGTAGTCATGGTCTGACTCAGGCTCGACAAGCCTTGCTTGCCTTGTTCCTAAAGCTTCACCCAAAGTGCATGGCTACACCTAGATGTCTAGTCAGCCTTACTGGCAAACCAGTAGTGGTAGTATCTTTTGATATTCCACATTGCTTAAGCAAACTTAGCCCGGCACACACCTACGCCGCCTTTTTGATTTACGACAGCAACAATTTTTCCCATTCCACCTCCTCCTTTCTTGCCAACATACTTCTCTAAAAAGATAATGCCTCCTGCAATTTTCTTCATTAAAGAGGAAACTTAGCCGGTGTACCTGCTTTACGTGGAAATTTATCAGGTGAGTTAATAACCTTTTTAATAATAACTAATGATCTATTACCCATATTAAGTGGTAGTTTATAGTTAATAATCTCTTCAACCTCTCCGCCCAGAACCTCTAGAGCATTCTTACTTAATGAAATCTCTTCTTCAATATCCAACCCTTTTAAGGCCATAAACCTTCCGCCAACTGTGACAAAAGGTAAGCAATATTCAAGCAATACAGGTAGCTTGGCCACGGCTCTAGCTACAGCTAACTGATATTTTTCTCTAAAAAGAGGGCTTTTAGCAGCATCTTCTGCTCTTAGGTGAATAGCCTTTACTTCTTTTAACTGCAACTTTTGAATTGCTTGCTCCAGAAATCGGACTCTCTTAGCTAGGGAGTCCAAAAGTACATATTCTTGGTTTTGGTTAGCAAGTGCCCATATTAAGCCTGGCATTCCTGCTCCTGAACCTATGTCAATTATCCTTTTGGCATTAACATAATCTAAGGCCATAAGACTATCAATAATGTGTTTTACAGCGAATTCGTCCGCTTTATCAATGGCTGTAAGATTGATTTTTTTATTCTCTGTCAGTACAAAGAGTGCATATTCTAAAAGTAAATTCTTTTGTTTTTCACTTAACTCAGGCCTAAACTCTGTTAATAATTTAACAAAGTTTTCTTGTTCCTCTTTACTCCACATGAACTGCTTTTCCTTTCAGATAGATTAATAAGGCTGTAATATCAGCCGGTGATACCCCACTGATACGTGATGCCTGTCCTACTGAGCGAGGTCTAATAGCTGCGAGTTTTTCTCTGGCTTCCAAAGACAAACCGGAGATCTTTTTATAATCCAGATCTAAATTTAAGGACAGTGCTTCCATTTTACGAAACTCCTCTACCTCAGCTAGGGCCCTTTTGATATAGCCTTTATAGATTACTTCGGTCTCGACTTCGTAGATTACATCACTACCTAACTGTGGACGGTCTGGATCTAAAACCGCAAGCTTTTTATAATCCATCTCCGGTCTTCTTAAAACATCTGCCAAACTCGCGACATCTTTAAGTATAGAGCTGCCTATTTGCAGTAAAACCTTGTTAACCTTAGCTGTAGGGTAGACTTTTGTTTCTTCTAGGCGTTTTATTTCACTTTCAATAGCTTTTTTTCTTCTCAAAAACTGATTCCATCTCTGATCATTAATAAGACCTACCTCTCTACCCTTGGCGGTAAGTCGCAAATCAGCATTGCTTTGTCTTAATAAGAGACGATACTCAGCCCGACTTGTCATCATCCGATATGGTTCATCCGTACCTTTAGTTACTAAATCGTCTATTAAAACACCTATATAGGCCTTGGAGCGGTCAAAAATTAGGGGTTTTTTATCTTGTAATTTTAGTGCGGCATTTATACCAGCTAGAAGTCCCTGAGCAGCCGCTTCTTCATATCCTGAGCTGCCGTTTATCTGTCCTGCGCAATATAGACCCGGGAATCTGATTAATTCAAGTGTCAAGTCTAATTCCCGGGGATCGATGGCATCGTACTCAATGGCATAACCCGGTCTAACTATTTCCACTTTTTCAAGCCCTGGTATTGTACGGAGAAATTCCAGCTGAATCTCTTCCGGTAACGATGTTGAGGCACCTGCCAGATATTTTTCGGTAGTATAAAGACCCTCAGGTTCAATAAAGATCTGATGTCCTTCTCGTCCGGGAAATTTCACTAATTTTGCTTCGATTGAGGGACAATATCTCGGACCGACCCCTGTAATGGCTCCACTGTACATAGCTGCTTTAGTTAAATTGTTTTCAATTATCGCATGAGTTTTGGGATTGGTATTGGTAATATAGCAAGGTATGTCATCGGCTCTTTTTGTTTTGCTTTCATAAGAAAAGGAAAAAGGTATCTCTTCACCTGGCTGATTTTGGATTTTGCTGTAATCTATTGTTCTCCCATCAATGCGAGGGGAAGTACCAGTCTTATACCTGATAAGATTAAGGCCTATTTCTCTTAAATGGCGACTTAATTCCGTTGCCGCGTGTTGTCCGCTTGGCCCGGATTCGTAATTAACCTCTTGACCGATAAAGACCCTACCACCGAGATATGTTCCGGTGGTCAAAATAACAGCTTTGCCATGGTAAACATGGCCTGTTTTTAATTTAACTCCGGCGACATTTCCACTCTTAAAAATAAGGGATACAACCGTTCCCTGCTTAACCCAGAGGTTTTCTTGATGCTCTAGGACAGAACGCATCCGCAAAGAATAGCAGACCTTATCGGCCTGTGCTCTCAGTGCCTGAACTGCAGGTCCTTTTCTGGTGTTTAACATTCTTATTTGGATATATGTGGCATCGATGTTTTTGCCCATCTCTCCACCTAATGCATCGATCTCTCTTACAATATGACCCTTAGCCGGACCTCCTAGCGACGGATTGCAGTCCATGGCGGCAATATTTTCTTTATTTATAGTCAGAGCTAAGGTCTTAAGTCCCATTCTTGCCGTAGCTAAGGCAGCTTCGCAACCGGCATGACCTGCTCCAACAACAATTACATCAAAGTCCATTCAAACACCTACTTTCCTAGGCAAAACTCTGCAAAAATCCTCTCGATTAGATCCTCCTTAATTGTATGACCGGTTATTTCGCCCAAAGCAAGATAAGCTTGTCGTAGATCAACCGCCAGTATATCAAGGGGTACTAAAGTAATATTAGCAAGTGCCTCTATTAATGCGTTCTTGGTTTTTTCTAAAGCTTTTTTGTGTCTTACTCTGGTAATGATAACCTCCTCAGCGGTTTCTTGGGCTGAAAAACCTACCTGCTTTTCCAATTCGTTTAGAAATGAATTAAGACCTGTTCCCGAAGTTAAAGAAATGGGCAGAATCTCAGCCTCTAAACCAAATAGAGAAATGTCAGCGGCGAAAACTTTGCTCGGCTTATCCTGCTTGTTTAATAAAACTAAAACTTTCTTCCCTCTAAGAAGATCAGAAATATTATGGTCTTCTTCAGTTAATAGTTCACTACTGTCTAAGACCCATAAACACAGTTCGGCTTTTTGCACATAAGCTTTAGTCTTATCTACACCTAATGATTCAACGGGATCTTCTGTCCTCCTTAGTCCGGCGGTATCAGCTATCACCACTGCCACTCCACCTATGTTTATCTCTACTTCAACTACATCTCTGGTGGTACCTGGAATATCGGTGACAATAGCTTTTTCCTCTTGGGCCAACTGATTAAGAAGACTCGATTTGCCTACATTAGGTCTTCCCACAATAGCAACCAGATAGCCATCTTTTAGCGATTTTCCTTTTTGATAGGAAGCAATTAAAGCCTCAAGATCATTAACCATTGTCTGGAGTTGTCCCTGTAGTTCTTTTTGATCCGGTTCTTCTACATCCACAGGATAATCAATACTAGCTTCAATAGTTGCCAGAATATTTAAAAGCTGCTCGCGGTTTTTGGTAATTTTCTTGGACAGTTCTCCCTCTAAAGCCCGAAAAGCAACTCTTAAGGAGGTATCGGTTCTAGCCCTTATAACATCAATAATGGCTTCAGCTTGAGCTAGATCGATTTTACCGTTTAGAAACGCTCTTTTGCTAAACTCTCCCGGTTCTGCTAAGCGTGCGCCCTGATTTATTAGGGCCTCTAAAACTAATTCTGTCACCATAAGGCCGCCATGACAATGAATCTCAACTACATCCTCACCAGTATAGCTATGGGGTTTTGGCATAATAACCCACAAGACCTGATCTATTTTTTTACCTTCAGAGATTACATAACCTAGAGTCATTTTTCGGGGCGGAAGTTTTTGCAGTTCCAAATTTGAAATTTTCTGAGCAATTTCTATGGCTCTAGTTCCACTTACCCTTACTATGCTAATACCACCTTCTCCAAGAGGAGTAGCTATGGCTGCAATTGTATCTTTACTAACATCCATACTTTAACCTCCAAGATAATATCTTAATTATCCTTCCAGGCTTATTTTTGTTAAAAAAGAGTGCGTACCAAAAGGCACGCACCTAAAATTTACTTCTTTAAGGCAATTACAACTCGCCGGTAAGGTTCTTGGCCTTCACTGAATGTAGTTACCAATGGATCATCCTGCAGTGCAGTATGGATGATCCTTCTTTCTTGTGGATTCATCGGCTCTAAAGAAACCTTCCTTCTTGTATATTTTACTCGGTCTGCTTTCTTTTGTGCCAGATCTTTTAAGGCTTCTTCTCTTCTTTTTCGATATCCCGAAGCATCAAGAATAACTCTTGTCCAAGAAGAAGCATCTTTATTTACGGCCAAACCGGTAAGATACTGCATAGCATCTAAAGTTTCTCCTCGCCTGCCAATAATAATACCGATATCAGGACTTTCAATGTTTATAAAAATATTTTCTGCTTCTTCTTTTATACTAATCTCTACCTCAATACCCATATGTTTGGTAATTTCTTTAACAAGATTTAGTGCTTTTTCTCTCTTGTGGTCGGAGTCTTCTTTAATCTCTACTATAATTTTGGCTTCTTTGGAACCAAAACCCAAAAAGCCTTTTTTCCCTTCATCAACAACAGTTACCGTAACATTATCTTTGGTAACATTATACTGATTTAAAACAGCTTCTAGAGCTTCTTCAATGGTTTTTCCCACTTGTTCAACCCTAATCATTCTGTGCCCCTCCCTCTGCCTTGACTTTTTTCCTGTTTAAGAGCCTGTTTATTATCAAGATTTCAACGAAAGATAAGATATAGGTAGCTGCTAGATATAATGAAAGACCGGAAGGCAAATATAAGCCCATCAAGGTGATAAAAACAGGAAATGTGTAAGCAGATGTTTTATTGGCTTCAGTAGTTTCCATGGACATCTGGAAGTATGAAATAGCACCTGAGACAATAGCGAGTATGATATCTGGCCTTGTCAGATCGTTAATCCATAAAAACCCATAACCTGCATAATCAGTCGCACGTAATACATTGTAAAGAATAATAGCTATCGGTAATTGCAAGAGCCCAACCAAACAGCCTGAAAAAGGATGAGCATTGTGTTCCTTATAAAGCTCCATAATCTTTTTGTTGGCTTCCTGGGGATCATTTTTATACTTTTCTTGAATCTCTTTTTGCAGGGGTGAAATTTCTTTTATTTGCAACATTGATTTCCTTTGTGTCCAAGTCAATGGTAGCAATAACAAACGGTAAGTCAAAGTTAATAATAATATCGCTGCACCATAATTGTTCGTTACACCAAAAAAGAATTGCAATAAATCAGCGAACCACTTACTTAGAAATTGCAAGCTTTCCTACCTCCATTATTTAACCGGATCATAACCACCCGGGTTAAAAGGATTACATCTTAAAATACGCTTTGTAGCCATTAGCAAACCCTTGCTTGTACCATAGCGTTGTATAGCTTCTACGGCATAAGCAGAACAGGTAGGATAAAAGCGACATCTACCTGGAAATAAAGGTGATATATATAACCGGTAGCCTTTAATAATCCAAAGCAAGATCTTTTTCACTTTCATCAGACTCCAGTTTTATTTTCCTCTTTTTTGTTCTCTATCCTCTTTTATAAGTAAAAATGCCCGAAATAAAGCTTGTCTAGTACTCTTTTCTAAATTTTCAAACAAAGCACTTTCGGTACCATTGCGGGCACTTATAATAATATCAAATCCCGGTTTAATTTGTGGGTATAATTTTCTTAAGATCTCTCTTAATCTTCTTTTGATTAGATTTCTTTGCACACTTTTACCGATCTTTTTACTGACAGAAAAGCCAATCCTGCTATATTCAAGCCTATTGGGTAGATAGTGAACAACAACAAGTCTCTCAGCTACATATTTGCCCTTAACATAAACCTTACCAAAATCTCGGTTGCTTTTTAAGTGTTCCATGTTGCCACCTCGTTTTAGGGCTAAGAAAAATAGCAGTAGCGGAGCCATTAGGCTCCGCTCCTATCGCTTTTTCAAGCGCTGAGTACCTTACGACCCTTTCTACGGCGATTTCTTATGACATTGCGTCCGCCTGGAGTGCGCATTCTTGCCAGGAAACCGTGGGTTCTTTTGCGACGACGAACTTTAGGTTGGTATGTTCGCTTCATAACCTGGCTAACCTCCTTTTGCACCTATGTTAATTATAATTCTAAAATAATCAAATAACAGGCATTCTCGCTCAATTATAGAGCATCTAGAGAATAGCTGTCAAGGAACTGCCATTCCAAATATTTTGTTAAGAGAGGTGTTTTTAGAATATAGCTTTCTAAAATCTACGATAAACCCAAAAAGATGAGTCCCTGATAAGAACATTACGACCAGAAATGCTCTCTCACTGGTGTGAAAATATTTCGACAATGATTTAATTCCAAACTACACTTTGATCACATAATTAGGTTCCTTAATTGATCTTTTGTCCTTAATACCCAGCCACAACTACCACGTTCTTTAAAACTTACGTTAACCCTTCATTCGGAAAATAATCACAACACCTTTTCGCCATGTTATACATCTTACCAGTGAAAACGTCTTTCTTACAACTTATAAATTAATTAAATTCCAAAGTAAATTGAGTGGTTGACAAAATAGTAACCCTCTTCTTTCCCTTTATCTAAAACAATTCCTTAAATAATGTTGCTTTAACAGAAACTTAAACCATCTAAAAAGAAGTATGAGTAACTTAAAAGGTCCTATTGCTATCTATCTTAGTCTAAGCGGAAATGCTAATCTTGAAACAAAAGTTTTTCTCTATTAGAATAAAGTTAGTTCCTAAAAAAAATAACTCTTGCTATCAGCTAATTTACTTTTGACCACGCAGAGCAACAAAAAATGCGAGGTCATTTTTTTGCCCATTCCCTATTTTTACGAAATTCGCATTTTCTTAGTTTTTATCTTGCGCTGTTTAGCAGGACTTTAGAGCTATTTAATAATTAATTTAGTTATCCACAACCGGTGTATAGAATTGTGGATACCAGCACAATACCGTATCTATCGCATTTGTCCACAGCTTTTTCCACAGACGCAATCATTTGTTCGCCTAATAATTCGTAAAACCCCAGCTTGATAGGGGTTTCCACAGATCTACACACATTTTTTTACCTGTGGATAACTTGTTGATTACCTTCGGGATATCTCACTTTACTTATCTGTTAAGCAGGAACTTGTCCTCTTTGTGGATAATATTTTATATCACCTAGAGTGATTTAAATATCCACATCTATTAACAAAATGATGCACAGTTTTGCTTATTCCCTGCAACTAAGCTTTTTTAGCAGGATTTTTTTGTTCTTGATATAGAAAATATATAAGTTAAAAACCAAGCTCATTATGGCACAGGAGGCTATAGAGATGAATTCTTCTGAGGAATTAAAAAAACTTTGGGACCGTGTCTTAGAGCTTGTAGGCAACGAGGTAGGAAAAAGTTCCTTTTCGATGTGGTTTAAACCAACAGAAGCTATAAAATTCCAAGACAACTACCTTTACATTAAAACCATTAGTGATTTTGCCTGCGAGTGGATTGATGATCAATACAGTGAATTAATTAAAAAGATCTTATTTAATCTTACGGGGCAAAATATCATGCCAATTTTTGTCTTTAACGAAGTTGAAAATAAAGAAAGTAACATAATTAAAAATACTAAAAATCTACCTCCAAAAGATAAAGGCTCTACTGATCCTAATTTAAACCCTCGTTATACTTTCGATACTTTTGTTGTTGGTAAGAGCAATTCCTTTGCCCATGCAGCTTGCTTAGCTGTGGCCGAAGCACCCGCAAGAGCCTATAATCCCCTTTTTATGTATGGCGGGGTAGGACTTGGTAAAACTCATCTTATGCAAGCCATTGGACATTTTGTTGTTGATAAATACCCGGATAAGAAAGTTATGTATGTCTCTGCCGAAAAGTTCACCAACGACATGATTAATTCTATCAGGCATAATAAAATGGAAGACTTTCGTAATATATACCGTACTGTCGATCTTCTCTTAGTTGACGATATCCAGTTTTTAACAGGAAAGGAAGGAACACAGGAGGAGTTTTTTCACACCTTTAATTCTCTCTACGAAGCCAATAAGCAGATTGTTATCTGTAGTGATCGTCTACCTAAAGAGATCTCTACTTTAGAAGATAGATTGCGTTCTCGTTTCGAATGGGGGTTAACCACAGATATCCAGCCACCTGATTTAGAAACTAGAATGGCCATCTTAAAGAAAAAAGCTAGTATGGAAGACATAGAGGTTCCCGGAGATGTTCTGCTTTTTATCGCCAAGCAGATACGCTCGAACATACGTGAATTAGAAGGAGCTCTTATTAGAGTTACAGCTTTTTCTTCACTTCATAATAGACCTATTGATATCGAACTTTCTGCAGACGCTCTCAAAGATATTCTGCCTATTCAAAACCGGCAAATTTCCATAGAACTGATTCAAAAAGTAGTAGCGGAATATTTTAACCTTTCTGTCAGTGATATGAAATCAAAAAGGCGCACCCGATCCGTATCTTTCCCCAGACAGATAGCTATGTATCTTTCCAGAGAGCTGACAGAAGCATCACTACCTAAGATAGGCGAGGAATTTGGAGGGAGAGATCATACTACAGTTATTCATGCTTGTGATAAAATCAATGAAGCCATAAAAGAAGACTCCGAATTTGATCTTGAGGTAAGAAAGATCTCTGAGAAGATCCAATCTGTTTAATTTTCTTACTGTTATCTAATATGTGATTTAGATCTGGATAAGTAGCTTTTAGTTGTTAATAACTTTGGCTTCGATTTGGTGTTTTAAAAAGAGTGGGGAAAGTGTGGATATTTAAACCAAATAATCAACATCTTATCCAGAACAAAAAACCTTTATTTATGAAGGTTTAAAGCTGTTTTCCACTTATTCAACAGCACCTACTACCACTACTGCTATCTTTAAATATTTTTAAATATATATATATATATTAAGAAGGGTGGTTTTCTAATTGCATTTCAAATGTACAAAAGATATTTTACTATCAGCAATCAATATTGTGCAAAGAGCTGTTCAATCTAGTAGTTCCATTGATATATATACAGGTATTTACCTTGAGTCTTGTGACAATTTGATTACTATGATCGGGACAAACGTTGATTTAAGTATAAAAACAAAATTTCCGGCTGATATTTTAAAAGAAGGTCAAGTTGTGGTCGAAGGAAAGCTTTTTTCCGATATAGTTAAGAAGTGGCCGGCAGATAAACCCGTTAATGTAGAGTTAGATGAAAATACTAACAAGTTAATTATTAATGATGGTAATTTTGATTCTAGTTTTAAGGCTGAGATAAAAACTATGAATGCTAAAGAGTATCCTCCTTTTCCCGATGCTCAAAAAGAGATTGAAGAAGGTGAGGCAAGGTATTGGGACATAGCACAAAGTGATCTTAAAAATGCAATTAATTCTACAGCCTTCTCAGCTGCAAAAGCAGATCACTCCAGACTTTATTTAACAGCTATTTTACTCGAAAGTAAAGATTCTGAATTAAGAGCAGTTGCAACTGATACTCATAGATTAGCTTATTACAAAATGCAAGGTCATGAAGGTGATATCTCAGCTATGATCACTGCTGATGATCTTTCTGATATTGCCAAACTCTTAGAAGATACAGATGAAAAAATTCGTTTAACCTTAACCCCAAGACGTGCTTTTTTTGATATCAACAGTACTATGGTAGTAACCAGACTTGTAGAAGGAAATTTTCCTCCCTATGAAAAGGTTATTCCTCTCAAGCATAAGACAGTTATAAAAGCCAGCAGACAATCTTTATTAGAGGCTGTTGATCGTATTGCAGTTATGATTCGCGGTGCCTCTACCATTATGATAAAAATAAATATTAAAGATAATTTAATGTTTCTAGCCTCCGGAGAGATGGAACTAGGTAAAGCTGAAGAAAGAATCAGTGTAGATCAAGAAGGTGAGGATCTAGAAATAAAGGTTGATTACCGTTTTTTGTTCGAAGGATTAAAAGCCATTACTGGAGAAATAGTAGAGATGCAGTTTAATGGTTCGGAGATGGCTATTCTATTTAAGTCTGAAGAGATGCCAGAATTTTTGTATATCATGATGCCTCTTATTGTTTAATTTGAAATATTGAAGGGTGGCATTTTAATTAATGGAAAAGGAAATTGTAATTAAGACTGATACTATAAAACTTGAACAGTTTCTTAAATGGGCCAACCTCGTGCAAACCGGAGGAGAGGCAAAAATACTGATTCAAGATGGGGAAGTTTTAGTTAATGGAGAAATAGAAAAAAGAAGAGGCAAGCAATTAAAAGAAGGCGATCATGTTGAATTGAAAGGTTATGGTATCTTTAAGATTGTAAGATAGGGGAGTGGCTAATCTTGCTACTTACAAATCTCTATCTCGAACAGTTTCGTAATTATAAATCAGCAAAACTTACCTTTGGTAAGGAATTAAATTTTTTAGTCGGTAATAATGCTCAAGGCAAAACTAATCTTTTAGAAGCAATCTTTTATCTTTGTCATCTCTCTTCACCAAGAACAAATGAAGATAGTGATTTAGTAATGTTTGGTTCGAAAGAGGCTTTTGTAGCGGGTCTTTTGCATAAGCTAAGCGGTGAACATGAACTAGAGGTAAGAATTCCTATCAAAGGTAAAAAAAAGGCCGAAGTAGATGGAATTATTCAAAACAAGCTAGCTGATTTCCAAGGGATTCTGATCTGTGTTTATTTCTCACCTGATGATTTAAAATTAGTTAAGGGAGGTCCATCTGAAAGACGTCGTTTCATGGATTTAGAGATCTCCCAGGTTAACCCTTATTATAGGTATTCTTTAACTCAATACAACAAAGTATTGCAACAGAGAAATAATTTGCTTAAAGAAAGAAAAATAGATACTAAATTGTTGGAGGTTTTTTCCGAGCAACTGATTGAGACTGGTTCTTTAATAATTGAACGCCGAGCAGCAATGATAAAAAGATTAAATCTTTTAGCTAGACTGCTACAGCGAAGGCTTACAGACCTAAGAGAGAATCTGTTGATTGAATACAAACCTTCTTTTGAAATTCAAAATGATCTTAAAGAAGACTTTTATAAGGCTTTGAACTTGTCTTTTGAAGAAGAAAAACAAAAGGGTTATACTTTAATTGGGCCCCACCGAGACGATTTTAATATGTTGATAGATGATCTTGATGTCAGAACATTTGGTTCTCAGGGGCAACAAAGAACAGTTGTTCTAGCTTTAAAACTGGCAGAACTTGAATTCTTGCGTGGTGAAGCCGGAGAATACCCCATATTATTATTAGATGATGTCTTTTCAGAGATAGATGATCTTAGAAGAATTAAGTTGTTTGAAATTATAAAACAAAACAAAGTTCAGACATTTATATCCACGGCAAATCCTAAAGACTTGGAAGATATTATCGCTAAACAGCGTAAGGTCTTTGCAATTAAAGATGGGCAAGTGGGGGTGAAACAAGATGTTACATTTGGGTGAAGAAGTTGTAATACCTTATAATAAGATAATTGCTATCTTAGATATTAATATTCTTTCTCAGACTGAGACTAATAGGGAATTTTTCCAAACAGCTGAGGATGAGGGTTTTATTAATAAAATATCAAAGAAGGTAAGAAGTTTTATTATCACTACAGATAATGATATTTACTTATCACCAATTTCTTCGGTGACATTAAAAGCTCGTTTCGAAAAAAGATATGAGGTTTTATAGGGAGGTGAAAAACAAACTGGTTGCTGAGATAAATCTCAACTTGTAGAATTAGTCGCTATAAGCCAAGACCAGTGATAAATATGACAGAACAAATAAAAAACTCCCATTATAGTTCAGAACAAATAAAAGTATTAAAGGGTTTAGAGCCTGTTAGACTTCGTCCCGGTATGTATATTGGTGATACATCATCACGAGGTTTGCACAAGTTAGTTGATGAGGTCGTTGATAATAGTATTGACGAAGCTTTAGCTGGCTTTTGCGATACAATTGTTATAACTTTGCATTTAGATGGCTCAATCTCTGTAACTGATAATGGTCGGGGAATACCTGTTGGGATCAATAAAGAGCTGGGGAAATCTGCTTTAGAAATAATTATGACCCACTTACATGCGGGAGGAAAATTTGGTGGTGAAGATAGCGCTTACAAATATTCCGGTGGATTGCATGGTGTTGGTGTCTCCGTAGTTAATGCTCTTTCTGAGTGGCTGGTGGCAGAAGTTTATTTAAATGGAAATCTTTATAGACAAAGATTTGCCAGAGGTATACCTATATCTGAGGTAGAGATTGTAGGCCAAACAGATAAAAACGGCACCTCTATTTCTTTTTTGCCGGATAAGACAATATTTGATGATATTATTTTTGAACCACAAATATTAAGTAGACGCTGCAGAGAACTGGCTTTTCTTAACAAGGGGTTAAGGATTGTCTTTTTTGATGAACTTCATCAAAAAGAAGAAGCCTTTTGTTACGAAGGCGGGATAGCTTCTTTTGTCGAGTATCTCAACACGAAAAAAACACCTCTGCATGAGGAAGTTATTTATTTCTCATCTGAGAAAGATGAGGTTATTGTGGAGGTAGCACTCCAATATACAGATGATTATTCTGAGATAAGTTATTCTTTTGTAAACAATATCAATACCGTTGAAGGCGGTACTCATCTAACCGGTTTTAGGACAGCACTAACTCGTACCATAAATGATTACGCTCGGAAAGTCGGTTTTTTAAAAGAAAATGACTCTAACTTAACAGGCGATGACGTTAGAGAAGGTCTAACCGGCATTATCTCCTTAAAAATGCGTGAACCTCAGTTTGAAGGTCAGACCAAAGGACGTCTGGGCAACGCTGAGGTTAGGAGTATTGTGGACTCAACTTGTGGTGAAAACCTAGATATCTTTTTTGAAGAAAATCCTTCAACAGCTAAGATTATTATCGATAAGGCCTTAGCAGCTTCAAGGGCTAGAGAGGCAGCTAGAAAAGCCCGGGAACTAACCAGAAGAAAAAGTGCCCTCGAGATTGGGACACTACCTGGAAAGCTGGCTGATTGTTCTAGAAAAGATGCGGAAGGAACAGAGATCTATATTGTGGAGGGAGACTCGGCCGGCGGCACGGCTAAGCAAAGTCGTAACCGTGAATTCCAAGCCATCTTGCCTTTGAGGGGTAAAATAATTAACGTTGAAAAACATAGTGAAGATAAGATTTTAAATAATGCCGAAATTAAATCCATGATTAAAGCATTTGGTACTGGCTATGGAGAAATGTTTGAACTGGATAAAGCTCGTTATGAACGCATTGTGATTATGACAGATGCTGATGTTGACGGTGCTCATATCAGAACCTTGCTTTTGACTTTCTTTTATCGCTATATGAGGCCGCTTATCGAAGAAGGTATGGTTTTTGTCGCTCAACCACCACTATATAAAATCGAAGAGAGAAGAGAAAAAGCGGATAAATGGCTTAAATACGCCTGGAGCGATTCAGAACTCGAAAATTATAAAATCGAATTTGAAGAAGCTAAGAAAACTTACACAATTCAAAGATATAAGGGTCTGGGAGAGATGGATGCACATCAATTAAAAGAGACAACTATGCATCCAGATAGCAGAGTTCTGGTGAGATTAAATTTAAAAGATGCCGAAGAGGCAGATAGAATATTTGAGACACTTATGGGAGAAGAAGTAGAGCCTCGGCGAGCATTTATAGAAAAACATGCTAAAGAGGTAACAGATCTTGATGTCTAAAGAGCCTTTCTTACAGAAAGAGGTGATAAGCCGTGGTTTTAGAATCTTCAGATAAAATTATCGATAAAGATATTCACGAAGAGATGAAGAAATCTTATATAACCTATTCCATGAGTGTTATTGTAGATCGTGCTCTTCCTGATGTTCGCGATGGTTTAAAACCAGTTCACAGGCGTATTCTCTATACCATGCACCAGTTAGGTTTAACACCTAAATCTCAGTATAAGAAGTCTGCTAGAATTGTCGGTGATACCATGGGTAAATATCACCCTCATGGTGACTCGGCAATTTATGATGCCATGGTACGCTTGGCACAGGATTTTTCAACTAGATATCCTTTAGTAGACGGACATGGAAACTTTGGTTCTCTTGACGGTGATCCTCCGGCAGCTATGCGTTATACCGAAGCAAGGCTGTCGGCTTTGGCCCTGGAGATGCTTAGGGATATTGAAAAGGAGACCGTTGATTTTAGTCCCAACTTTGATGGTGAAGAGATGCAGCCAGATGTTTTGCCGTCGCGAATCCCCAATCTCTTAATAAACGGGGCCTCGGGAATTGCCGTTGGCATGGCTACTAATATACCACCACACAATCTAGGTGAAGTTGTAGATGGTCTTATAGCCATTTTAGATAACCCCGAGATTGAGATAGATAATTTATTGGATATTGTTAAAGGACCTGATTTTCCAACCGGTGGTATAATTTTAGGCCGCCAAGGGATAAAGAAGGCCTATTTGCAAGGGAGAGGCCAGATTAGAGTTCGAGCAAAAGCTGAAATTGAAGAGATGCGGGGTGGGAAGTATCGCATTATAGTAACGGAAATTCCCTACCAAGTTAATAAGGCCAATCTGGTAGAAAAAATAGCTGAACTGGCCCGCACTAAAAAGATTGATGGTATTACTGATCTCAGAGATGAATCTGATACTGAGATCAGAATCATTATCGAGCTTAGGAAAGATGTTAGCCCCCAGATTATCTTAAACCAGCTGTATAAACAGACTCAAATGCAGGTGACTTTTGGCGCTATTATGTTGGCCCTGGTTAATGGAGAACCCAAGGTATTAAATCTCAAAGAGATGATGTTCCATTACCTTAACCATCAAGAAGAGGTAACTAGAAGACGTTATCAATATGATCTGGCCAAAGCCGAGCACCAGGCTCATATTAGGGAAGGCTTGTTAATAGCTCTTGATCATTTAGATGAAGTTATTAAAATTATTAGGGAGTCTCCATCTGACAAAGAAGCACTTGATAATTTAATGACTCAATTTGCTTTAACCGAGATTCAGGCTAACGCGATTTTGGATATGCGCTTAAGAAGGCTTACCGGGCTGGAAAGAGATAAGGTTTTACAAGAATATAAAGAACTTCAGGTTACTATTTTTGAATATAAGAGTATTTTAGGAGATCGTAAACGACTTTTGGGTATTGTTAAAGACGACTTACTAGATGTAAAAAACAAATATGCTGATCCCCGTAAGACCGCAATATCAGCTCAATCCGGAAGTCTTGATATAGAAGATTTAATTCATGCCGAAGATGTAGTGGTTATGATTACCAGACAAGGCTATATCAAGCGTCTGCCTGTTAACACCTATAAAAGCCAGCTAAGAGGCGGTCGGGGTGTAATCGGTATGGATACCAAGGAAGAGGATTTTGTCGAGCATATATTCGTGGCCAATACCTTAGATACTATCCTCTTTTTTACGACAAAAGGTCTGGTCCATCAGTTAAAAACCTATCAGATTCCTGATGCTTCCAGACAGTCGAGGGGTACATCGGTTGTAAATCTTTTGCAAATTGGTAGAGAAGAGATTATTACAGCCGTGATCTCAATTAAAGGTTTTGATGAAGATGCCTCTTTGATGATGATCACCAAAAACGGCAAAATTAAAAGGACATCTCTCCCTGAATATGACACTCGTCTCAAAAGGGGTCTTATTGCGGTAAGGCTTGAAGATAATGACGAATTAATTTCAGTAATTAAAGTTCAAAAAGACGATCAAGCCTTTATAGCAACTGCCAGGGGAAGAGCAATAAGGATTAGAGTAGAGAATGTCAGAGAGATGGGTCGTGCCACTATGGGTGTTAAAGGAATTCAGCTTGGCCCAAATGATGAGGTAGTAGCACTTGATCTTGTTAGAGCCAGGTCTTTTATTTTGACGGTAACTAAAAACGGTTATGGAAAAAGAACTCGTATCGGCGAATACCGTATCCAAGGACGTGGTGGTAAAGGTGTTATTAACATGAAGGTTAATAAAAAAACAGGTCATGTTATTACAGCCATGTCTGTTATGGGTGATGAAGAGATTATTATTGCTACTAAAGAGGCAATTGTGCTAAAGACTACTGTTGAATCAATTTCGATTCAAGGCAGATCTACTCAGGGAGTTATGGTGATGCGTCCGGAAGAGGGAAATGAATTAGTTTCGGTAGCTTTGGCTGAAAGCGAAGATGTTAAATAAAAAATCAGGGCACTACCAAAAATCTGTGCCCTGATTTTTATCTTTTAAAGTCTTTTTATAGACAGAGATAATTTTTTCGTAAAAACTATCAGCCGAAAAACCCTCGGCAATTTCTCTGGATCTAGTACCCATCTTAAGTTTCAATTGTTCATCATTCATAATCTTTTCCACTGCAACGAGATACTCGGTTTCTGTGTGATAATAGAATCCATTTTGATTGTGTTTGACTATATCGAAGTAAGACTCATCGAAAATCGCTACAATCGGTTTTTTAGAAGCAGCTGCTTCTAAAACTACCAAACCTTGGGTTTCCGAAGTTGAGGCGGTAACAAAACAATCAGCTAACTGGTAAAAAATAGGCAGGTCTTCATAACGGATTTTCCCGCTAAACACAATGTTATTTTCTAAGGATAATCTTGAGACAAGCTCGTTTAACTCACATTGATACTTGCCTGCTCCAACTATTAGGAGTTTATAAAAAGGATTAAGTTCCTGGAGCTTTTTTTGATAGGCAATCAGTGTTTCCAGGCCTTTTTCTTTTGCTAATCTGCCAACAAAGATAAGAATTTTGTCTTGGTGGCTAAAACCGAGTTTGGTTTTGAAGCTTTGTAGTATCTTTGGAGGTATTGTCTGGTAAAATTGTGGTAAATCAATACCGGTTGGAATGATATAGATAGGTTTTTTAACACCGTAACTACAAAGAGCTGTATAAACTTTTTGAGTGGGTACAATTATAGCGTCTACTTGGTTACAAAAAACACGCGAATAATTTTCAGCAGCTTCTTTGGGCAGTAAAGACCCAAATTTCACATAGTGTGTATAATCAGTTAGCATAGTATGGTAGGTATGCACTTCAGGGATTTCGAGTCTTTTGGCAATTATATGGCCCATGATTCCCAAGGAAAAAGGATCGTGAGAATGAATAAGCTCTATTTCTAGCTCGCGAACCTTATTTATTATGGTTTGGGAATAGACCTTGGCAATACGATATTCAGTGTTACCCCAGAATTTAACTGAGCCGATGCGAAAGACATTGGAGGGTTCTTTTTCTGGATTGATATCAGGATGAGTGACGGTAAAGATATATGGTTGGTGCCCGTTTTCTTTGAGTTTAAATTCCATTAAGCAAATAGAAGTGACAACCCCATTTACCTGTGGTTTGTAGGTATCAGCAAAGATGCCAATCCGCATTTAATTCACCTCAAAAACTCGTAAGCCACCAAATGATAAGCCCTAGTTTAGTAAATATGCCACTCCAGCTCAAGTAAACTGTTTTGCAGGAGGACCTCTAGTTTAGGTGGGTTTCAAACATAGCCTGCCCATTTTTAAGCTAAAAAAGATAAACCAGGAGAAAAAGAAAAACAGCTTCTCGAAGGGTTTATTTCGGCAAAACTATCTTCTTGGAATTGCCAGCAAAAAATATTTTGAAGCTAGTTTGGAGTAATTAACACATATGCAGCAAGACCAATTCTGTTTGGCAGAAGCAAATACAGGCATTTCGCGTTTTGTAGCCCCAAAAGACTAATGTAGCAATATAAAGAATAAAATCAAGAAAAAATGCAAACCCACTGTAACCAAGTAATAACAACGGTTACAGCGGGTTTTATTGTTTTTTGGCTATTATTATTAAAAAAAAGGTCCGCTTAGCGGACCTTAAAAAACTAGAGTTTATAAACTTTAAGATTTTTTATTTCGCAAGCAGAGTGATCGGCACGGAAGCCAAACATACCTTCGAAGTAAAGATCATCTTCATCTTTGCCCTCAAAAAGAAGTTCGCCATTTACAAAGATTTTGATGACGTTTTTATTTACTTCAGCTCTTACTTTGAAAACTTTACCGGCTAGAAATTTAGGCGAATCAGCATTCATAAGTTCAAGGTGTTTATCCCAATTGCCTTCAAAGATGTGTACCAAATAACCCTCGGGGTGGAATGCTATACCATAACCATTCCATAGTTCATTCATACGCAGGAAAAGACGTACCGAACCATAGACCCCATATTCAAGGGGTAGGATCTCACATTCAACTGCATAGTTCTCCCAATCTTCCTCGCCAGCGAAAATATCGCCAAAACCTACTTCTGGGAAGACTAAGGCACCATAATCTGCCAGCCATAGATCTGTGGTGGCAAACCACTGATCGAGATCCTCGAAGTCGTCTTCAAAGATAACTTTTTCAGCAGCAAAACCAGCCACACTTACCAAAAGCACCATAACCACCAATAGAAAGCGTTTCATAAAATTACCTCCTTTGATTTATAATTCTCAAATCCAGTTTTTTAGAGACCCTCTAAGATAAAGGAGTCCTAAGCAGAGGTTTATAATATCAATCCAGCGGTAAAACGTGAATTGTTCCTATAGTATTTGCTTGAGCAGGATAATTTTTAAAAAGGAGTAGGTTAGGGGCATTTTGGAGCTTTCCGATTTTTAATTCAAATCCTTCGGTATCGTCAACGCCATTTAAAAGTAGAATAATTCTATTACCATCTATAAGTGCCATGGAAACATAAGCTTCGTCGTTAGAACAAAGGATCTGATAATTGTCAGTATCTTCACCTGTATATTTATCTACTCGTCGATCAAAGGATAGCTGCAAACGATTATTAGGTAATCTTTTTACCATTTTTAAGCTAGGTGCTTTAGTATACATATCCAGAGCTAGGTGATATTCATAACTCATCACACTTTGATAGCCAAGGTCATCGGAAGCAGTATAGAAGTCTTCTAGCCATTTGTCACTGCGTCGCATTTGCATTTGCGAGCCGATATCGGTCTGAAGCATTAAAGCTAAATCGGGGAAGGCTTCTTTAAGAGGGTCAGCAAAAGGGGCATAACTCTTAATATAATCTGGCGGGAGATCTTCTTTTACCCAATCCGGCCAGTGAGTTTGAATGGTATGTCGATCTGGTTTTACTGTCTGTACAAGACTAAGAGCATCTAAACCCTGCATCTCTCTGATACGTTCCACACTGTTTTTACCTTCATCAATTCCTAAACTCCAGGTAGAAACCAAGATCCCTGGTTTTGCTTCTCTTAGCCCACCTTTACCATTTACGATATCGTTAAGAAAATCGTTAACCGTAAAGACTCTAAACTGAATCCATTTTTCGTAAACATCTTTGTTACGTCTATAGTATCTAGAGTCAGAGGGCTTAGAAAAATTAAGGGGTTCTTCGCCAAACTTCTCTTTAAAGATCTCCAAGCAATGATCGCAAAGACAGGCGTAAGCACCAGAGGAGAAACCGTTAATTTCCGGCAGATAAGACTCAGCCAGTTCTACACCGTCAAAAGGTGCGGAGTTAATAACTTTGGCTAAGGAAGCTTTCTTCCATTCTCGGTAGTCTTTATTGTTCATACAAAAGAAAGTAAAGCCAGGGTAAATTTTCCCTAAGTGTTTCATCTGCCAAGAAGGCCAATCAGTAGGGAAATTAGCTGTTGAATAGCTGCCGTTGCCAAGGACAAGGGCCCAGACTTCAAGACCTGCTTTTTTTAACTCTTCAACAAGCTTGATATTGATACTGTTTTCATTGGTAACAAAATAGTGAACAATGGTATAATCGTTTAGCACAAGCTCTTCGGCAATACTTTCTTCGCTACGTCCCTGATAGTAGGGAAAACCCGGATCAATTTGAATACCCTTTTCAAAAGCTATAGCGGGATTGGCCAAAGATAATGTTAAGACAAAAGGTGAGAGCAGTGCAAAGAGTTTCATACTCCAGGCAGCTGCCTTTTTGAAAAAGTCAGGCAAAAAGATCACTCCTTTTAGCTTCCTTTAATCAAAATTCTTCTTTTAAATGGATTTTCCTTCAAAATAAAACTGGCAATAAGCATTTAAGGGGCATTTATTACAAAGAGGGTTTTGGGCTTTACACAAAGTTCTTCCGTGTAGTATTAACTGGTGGTGAGTTTTAATCCAGTCTTTTTTTAAAAATACTTGGCAGAGATCAGCTTCTACTTTTTCAGGGGTTTTCTTAAGGGAAAGACCTAAACGGTGAGAAACCCGAAATACATGGGTATCTACGGGGAAAGCCGGTATATTAAAGGCATTTCCTAAAATAACATTGGCAGTTTTTCTGCCTACACCAGGCAGCTTCTCGAGATCTTCTCTTTTATCTGGTACTTGAGAGTTGTAAGATGAAACAAGAATCTTTGAAGTAGCAATGATATTTTGGCTTTTGTTGTTAAAAAGACCACAGTCTTTGATTAAAGGAATCAGCTCCTCTTTAGTGAGAGCCGCCATTTCTTCCGGAGTGTTATATTCTAAAAAGAGCCTGGACGTTACTATATTTACACGTTTATCTGTACATTGAGCCGATAAGATAGTAGCTATTAGAAGTTCAAAAGGACTGCTAAAATTAAGAGTACAAGTAGCATTGGGGTATAAACTGTCTAAAAAAGCGCTTATCTCTTTAACGGTCACTTTCTCCATAAAAATCCACCTACAGACATATTTTAGTTAAAAAGGAATAATTTTTTCCAAGCAGAAAATATTATCAAAAGCACTAAGGAGGGAAGAGGTATGCGTAAAATTATTCCTTTTTTATGTGTTTTCTTGACTGTTGCCGCTTTAGCATCACCGGTTAAGCTAAAGATTTGGATGACAGGGGAAACACCGGAAAGAATCCAAGTTCTCACAGATTTAATGGACAGTGATCTGACACCAAGAACGGGGATTAGCGCGGAATTTACAGTTTTGCCCTGGACAGACTCGGACAACAAATTTATCCTGGCAGCTGCATCCGGGGAATCACCCGATGTCGCTTTAACAGCCGTACTATTACCTGCGGAAATGGGTATCCGTGGGGCGGCCCTGGATATGAAAAAAGCATTTAGATCCGAATTTGGTAAAGTTGCCAGTGTGCATTTCCAAAATACTTTTACCTCATATACATTCAGAGAGGCTGTTTTTGCCGTACCATACCGAGTCGAAAGCAACCCGATGATTGTTCGCTATGATATCATTAAAGAGTTAGGTTTTAATGTACCCAAAACCTGGGATGAATTAAGAGCTATGCTACCCAAATTGCAATCAAAACAGATGAACTTCTCACAAAGCTTTGGTCTGGGCGAAGAATCATTTAGACCTTTTTCCATGTTTGTCTGGCAGTGTGGCGGCAAATTTTTTAAAGAGGATCTAACTGCCAGTGCCTGGGATGAGCCGGAGGCTATCAGAGGCTTTACCGAACTTGTCGAATTATATACTAAATATAAGATACCCAAAGAGGATGTAGCCATAGAGTCCTTCAGACGCGGTGAGATACCTATTATGCTTTTAGCCTGGTGGAACTATGGCTCTTTCCAACAAAGTTTACCTGAGCTTGCAGGAAAGTGGGGTATAGAATTAGTTCCTGGGCATATTAGAAATGGTAAATTAGATCAAGCCAATTGGTTTGGAGGAACACCGTTAATGATTTTTAAAACTTCCAAACATCAAAAAGAGGCCTGGGAGTGGATTAAATGGGTGACCCAGCCCCATATACAAGCCGAACTGGCTAAACGCACCATGGAAAAACTCCCCGGTTCAATGTTTCTACCATCAATTCCTGAGGCCTACAACACACTGCCGCTACCTGAAAAAGACAGGATAGTTTTTAGAGATCAAGCTGCGGTTTCCAGAGCCCCTGTATTTACCTTGGCTTCCGAAAGAATAATTAATCGCTATATTGTCTTTGCTTTAAATGAAGCAATTATTCAAGGAAGCAGTCCCGAAACTGCCATTAAAAAAGCAGCTCAGGGAGTCAATACGGATCTAAAGACAAAATGGGCTGAGTGGAAGCGTTTTATTAGTAAGCTATAATGATTAAAAGCGGCTGTTTACCAGCCGCTTTTTACTAATCTTTTTTATTTTGATCAAGGCTACTTAAATACCTACTCTTTTTTCTTCTACGCTCCCGATCTTTTTTGGCTACATAGCGAGAAAGCAATATCAAGCCAATACCTACAAGAAAGACAATAAATGGCGTTAAATTAAAGCCTGATGTTAGGAGCATATAGATAAAGATAAGAAATCCAGCAGCGGTAGTTAAAGCACCAATTAGCTGCAAAAATTCGTGACTCAAGGTTGCAACCCCTCCTTTTTACACGTTTATCCGTAATACTCTATCTTTATATTCGAGCAACCTACATAAAATCCTCTTTTGACCTGAATGAAGGAACCTAGAGGTTTTTTCTTCTTGGTAGTACTCTTAGCTTGTAGAGAGATATTCTTTTAGATAATATTAGAACTAACAAAAAGTTTTTTTTGGAGGGAATAGCTGTGAATGATTGGCAAAAGATGGCCAAAGATGTATTAACGGAAGCGTTAAAAGAAGAAACAATTAATCCTAAGATAATTGTTTCTGTTTTAGGTAAAGATCGGGTAGGTATTATTGCCGAAATAACTACTATTATAGCAAATCTGGGTGGAAACATTATTGATATCAACCAAACTATCTTTAGGGAACTGTTTAGTATGAATATGGTAATAGATATCAGTCAAACTCAAGAACCGTTTTTACAATTTAAAGCTCAACTCGAACAAAAAGGGCATGAGCTTGGACTTATGGTTATGGCACAAAGAGAAGATGTCTTTACCAAAATGCACCGCGTGTGAGGTGAGATTACTTGCGTATTACATCACAAGAAATACTAGAAACCATAAAAATGGTAGAACTTGAACATTTTGATATTAGAACAGTGACCATGGGAATCAGTTTACGTGATTGTGTAAGACCAACCTTAAACGGTTTGTGTCAAGCCATTTATCATAAGATTGTAACTAAAGCAGCTAATCTTGTTCAAGTAGCCGACGAACTGGAAAAAGAGTTTGGTATTCCTATTATCAACAAAAGAATCTCCGTGACCCCAATTGCTCTTTTAGCCGATAGCCTTGATGAAGATAACTTAAAAGAGGTTGCCAAAACTTTAGACAAAGCAGCCAAAGAGGTGGGGGTTAATTATATCGGTGGCTTTTCAGCTTTAGTTCAAAAAGGCATTACCAAAGGTGATGCTTTGCTTTTGGAGTCTATTCCTGAAGCTTTAGCTGTTACAGAGAGGGTTTGTGCATCAGTTAATGTGGCCAGCACTCGAGCAGGAATAAATATGGATGCCGTAGGTCAAATGGGCAAGATCATCAAACAAACAGCTTTTTTAACGGCAGACAAAGACGGTCTTGGCTGTGCCAAACTGGTAGTTTTTTGTAATATACCAGAGGACAACCCTTTTATGGCCGGCGCTTTACACGGTATAGGCGAAGCAGAAACAGTCATAAATATAGGAGTAAGTGGTCCCGGGGTTGTACGTGATGCCATCAATAATATTCCTAATAAAGATTTTGGCACACTAGCCGAGACCATCAAACGTACGGCCTTTAAAATTACCAGAGCCGGCGAACTTATAGGCAGAGAAGCCTCAAAAAGACTGGGTGTTGAATTTGGTATTGTAGATCTATCTTTGGCACCAACGCCAAAGGTGGGAGATAGTGTAGCTGAAATTCTAGAAGCCATGGGTATAGAGTGTTGTGGCGGACCGGGCACAACCGCAGCTTTAGCTCTGTTAAATGATGCGGTTAAAAAAGGCGGAGCGATGGCTTCTTGTTATGTAGGAGGTCTTTCAGGGGCATTTATTCCTGTAAGCGAAGACTCTGGCATGGTAAGAGCAGTTAAAGAAAAAGTACTTTCTCTGGCTAAGTTAGAAGCTATGACAGCGGTTTGTTCTGTCGGTTTGGATATGATTGCTCTGCCGGGAGATACTTCTTCTTCTACATTAGCAGGTCTAATCGCCGATGAAATGAGTATTGGTGTAATTAATAAAAAGACTACCGCAGTTAGAGTAATTCCCGTACCCAACAAGAAGGCAGGAGATTTTGTTGAGTTTGGGGGGCTACTGGGCAGTTCACCGATTTTAGATATCTTAGAGGTGAGTTGCCAAGCTTTTGTAGAGCGCGGAGGTAGAATTCCAGCACCTTTGCAAAGTTTGATTAACTAGAAGTTTTAGGGGGATACAAGATGATTATTCACTCCAAAAGACTCGCTTTAATAGGTATAGGTGTTCTAATTTTAATCTCAGCCATAGCCAGTTTTTTGTTTACCTGGGCTTTAATTGATAATAAACAAGAATTGCTAATCCCTAAAGGAGTCTATGTTGGAGAGATTAGTGTCTCAGGAATGAGTGTAGCTGAGGCCTTAGAAGTTGTTAAAGAAAACACGGCTTTTTTTGCTAAAAAGCTGAAGTTAACCTGGCCTAACGGCTCATATTCTCTTGAGGTAGCTAAACTAAAACCGGCAATTGATTTTCCCAGGTTGAAAGCTATGCTTTCAAAGCTGCTTCCCCAAGGTAACTACTTTGAAAGAAGGGCTTATAAAAAGCAGTTTTTATTAAAGGAGCTACATTTAAATTTACCGGTTTGTACGGATGAAGAAGAGTTTAATAACCTAGTCAGTGCTCTGGATCGGAAAATCTCCCGCCAACCAGAAGATGCTGCCTTTGTAGTTGATGTGTTGGATAGAGTTACAATTACTAAAGAAAAAGTTGGTCTTAGGGTTGACTATCCAAAACTATTAAGTGACCTACCGCAAATACTCTTTTTAGGGGAAACCCAGTACAGAGTGCCGCTTAAAATAACTGAACCTAGTCTAAAAGAAGACGAACTTGCTACTTGGGGCATTAAAGAGTTGCTGGTTAAGTTTTATACCAAGTTTGATGTACAAAATGTAAATAGGGTCGAAAATCTTAAGCTAGCCGCCAAGGCCCTGGACGGGACCATTTTAAAACCTGGTGAAGAATTCTCTTTTAATGCCTGGGTCGGACCTAGATTAAGAGAGTTAGGTTATAAGGAGGCACCTACACTTATAGATGGTGAGCTTACCGAAGATATAGGTGGAGGGGTATGTCAGGTTTCATCTACACTTTATAATGCAGCACTTTTGGCTGGTTTTGAAATAATCGAAAGATGTCACCATTCAGCTCCGGTGTCATATGTTTTACCAGGCAGAGATGCTGCCGTAGCTTTTGATTACCTTGATCTGCGCTTGAGAAATTCCCATGCCCAATATGTACTGATTACAACCCAGGTCTTTGGCGACAGGCTTTGGTGCAAAATTTTTGGCACACCACTACCTGAGAAAATAACAATTGCAACTGAAAATCTACAAGAAATACCATTTGAAACACAAAAAGGAGCTTATACTCGGGAAGGCAAAACAGGTCTTTCAGTAGAAACTTATATAGTCAGAGGCAACAAGAAAGTATTAGTTTCAAAAGATTACTATAAACCCAAACCACAAATTCTCCCTTAAAGAGAATCGTAAATTATTCACCTACTATGGCAGGATTTCATCAACTAGTCATGAATTAGTACGGAAATGTTCTCTAGGAGGCTTTTAAAATGGCAACACACGCATTCTTACAGGGAAAGTTTGTTCCTTTAGAAGAAGCCAAAATCAGTGTTATGACTCATGCTTTTTTATATGGGACAGCTGTTTTTGAAGGTATCAGGGCCTATTGGTCGAAGGAAGACAATCAGCTTTACATTTTTCGGGCCCAAGAACACTACGAAAGACTAGCCAATTCTTGCCAGATTATGCGCATGTCTAAAAAGTATTCGGTTGTGGAGATGGTTGAACTAACTCGCCAACTCCTTCGGCTAAACGGCCAAAAGAGCAATGCCTATATTAGGCCTGTAGTTTATAAGAGTAGCACTATTATCGGTGTTAAACTGGCCGGTCTGGAAGACGACTTTTTACTTTTTGCAACAGAGATGGGAGACTATTTAGATCTCCAAAAAGGCTTAAAAGCCAGGGTTTCTTCCTGGCGTCATGTGGCAGATAATGCTATTCCCATGCGCTGTAAAGTAAACGGAGCTTATGCCAATGCAGCTTTAATAAAGACAGAAGCTCTTGATGATGGTTATGATGAGGCTATTGTCCTTACAGAAGACGGACATGTTTCTGAGGGAAGTGCGGAAAATATCTTTTTGGTAAGGAATAACTGTCTGGTTACACCACCGGAAACAGATGATATCCTCGGTGGGATTACCAGAGATACAATTATCACTTTAGCCAAAGAAGAACTAGACCTTCCGCTGGAGATACGTCGGATAGACAGAACAGAGCTTTATATAGCTGAAGAAGTATTCTTCTGTGGCACCGGTGCCCAAGTCGCTCCGGTTACCCAAATTGATCACAGAGTTATCGGGGATGGCTCGATTGGACCTATAACCAGAAAATTACAGGAACTATACTTTAAGGTTGTGCGAGGGCAAGTTGAGGCTTACAAAGATTGGTGTACCCCTGTTTTCTAAATAATAGTTATAAAATCCTCCTTCTAGACCTCCTCTCAGAGTTTCATCTGAGAAGGGGGAGAAGGAGGTTTTTATGTTGGTTATTAAAATAGTGTGTGTGTTGTTAGCGGTTACTAGTTTTGCCGGAGCTAACTTTAAGGCTGAGTTAGATCTGCTAAAACCTGGGCTTGCCTGTTCCATAAAGGGTAGTGGATATCTACGCAGTTTTAATGTTACCGCTGATGAAAAAAACCAAAGATGGCAGGCCCAATTTCGGGCCAAGGAAGAGAATAATGTGCTGGATTTCGATCTAGCTGTTTGGCAAAGAGCAGTTAAACAAGGATATGATTTGGCTTTTGCCTGGGAAAGTGGACATGCCACCTTACATGGTAAATATAGCTTTAGTGACGGCAAGTCAAGCTGGAGTCCCAAGGTGGTTACTAATTTTAACCCCTATTTTGATGCTCAACTCCAATATGAATATCTAACAAACGGAGGAAAATGGCAATTTAAATGGAAGAAAAGAATAAATAAGACGACATTTTCTACCCAACTATCTTTTTATAAGCATCCGACCTTCAATTGCGGCATATTTTACAATACACAAGATGCAGATTTGGAAATGACATTAAGCCTTACTAATAAAGGTATTATTAAAGGGACAGCAAAGATTGGTTTTAAACAAGATCTCTACCAGGGTTATTTCAAGGTAGATTTAGATAAAAACAATCATAGTAATGTAACAATGCAACTTAATTTGGCCGGTTTACGAATAACTGCCAAAGCTAAGGATAATGACAATCAGTTAAGTTTTGGAGCTACAGTGCCACTGAAAGAGTTTTCATTCCACCCTTCTTTAACTTTAACTAAAAAGGGACTTCTTTTCGGATTTAAAATTAAGATAGCCTGAGGAACTCAGGCTATCTACGGGCAATGATAATACAGGTACGTTTCCGCCATTTGCACCAGGGAGTTAGAAGGAGTTTGAGAAGGGTGACCATGGTTAAACCTCCTCCGGTAATATAGTACGAAACTAAGCTCTATTTGTGACAGCTAATAATTAAAATTTTAGGCCAAAGAAAAAGTCTGGTGAAAAAGAGGTACTTAAAAAGGACAGTAGAAAGATATTCTTATATGTAAGAGTATAAGGTTCATTTATCTATCTAAAGGAGGCAAAAAAGGTGCTCAAGCATACACCACTTTACAATTGGCATGTTGCCGAAGGCGCCAACACAACAGAGTTTGCCGGTTATGAGATGCCACTTCATTATAAAAATGGTATCTTAGAAGAACATCGCACAGTACGCACTAAAGCAGGTCTGTTTGACTTATGTCATATGGGACAAATTAGAGTAAGAGGACGGCAGGCAGTAGAATATCTGGATTATGTTTTAACACAAACGGTTTCTCAAATGCAGCCTGGGCTTGTTCGGTATAGCCTATTGACTACTTTTGACGGGGGAACGATAGACGATCTTATGGTCTACAAAAAGAAAGATGAATTCATTTTGGTAGTCAATGCAGCTAATAAAGAAAAAGATTATGCTTGGCTTGGGGATCAAAAAGGTCTTTACGATGTCGAGATCACTGATCTTTCTGATGCTTATGGCATTATTGGTTTACAAGGACCGACAGCCGAACGAATATTGGCTCCGCTGGTAAAAGACGGTTTGGGGAATTTGCGTTATCTTAGATTTTTAGAGACCGAGTTTTTTGATGTAGCTGCTGTTGTTTCACGCACAGGTTATACAGGTGAAGATGGCTTTGAGATCTACCTTCCCTTGCAAGCGGTTCCGGCTCTTTGGTCCCAGCTTTTAAGAGAAGGTAAATCACTAGGTCTTATTCCGGTGGGCTTGGGGGCTAGAGACACACTACGTTTAGAAATGGGTTATAGTCTTTATGGCCACGAACTTTCAAGACAAATTAACCCTCTGGAGGCAGGTCTGGATTTTGCCGTAAAATTTGAGAAAGACTACTTTATTGGCAAAGAGGCTCTGGAAGAGATTAAAAGAGTCGGCACAAAAAGAGAGATCGCGGCTTTTATAGCGGAAGGGAAAGTTATCCCCCGTACAGGTTATCCAATTATTTATCAGGATAAAGAGGTAGGTTTGGTAACAAGTGGTACCTTTTCACCCACCTTAGAGCGAGGCATCGCTTTAGCGCTTATTGAAAAAGGTTTAGGAGAAGAAAACTATCTTTTAGATGTTCGGGGCAAGTTAAAACCACTTACCCGTGTCAAGACTCCCTTTGTACCAGGGAGAGTAAAAAAGTAAAGGAGAAATACAAGATGTCATTGGGAAAAGTACCTTCTCACCTACTTTATACCAAAACCCATGAATGGGTTAGAGTTGACGGCGATAAAGTTATTATCGGCATTACAGATTATGCTCAAAGTAAACTCGGCGATGTGGTCTTTGTGGAACTGCCAAGTACAGGTGATGACTTTGATGTCGGTTTGTCTTTGGCTACTGTTGAGTCGGTAAAAGGTGTCTCTGATATCTATGCACCTGTTACCGGTAGTGTATGGGAAGTAAATGACGAACTTGAAGATGTACCGGAGTATATCAATGAAGACCCCTACGGACAGGGTTGGTTATTATCTTTGCGGATAGAAGACAAAACAGAGCTGGAAGATTTGCTAACACCCGAAGAGTATCAGGCCTTACTCGAGGAAGAAGACTAAGAATTAAGTTCTTGCTTTCCTCTACAAGCTTAGAATAGATCTAAGTTTTAGAGGCTATAAAAGAAAAACCGTTTAGTATTTTGCGAAAGGGTGGTGAAAACCGTTGTAAGAGAAAGACTTTTGAAACTAATAAGGTAGTTTTCTAAGTTTCTTGCAACGGATTAATGTTTTACACACCTCATACAGCTAAAGATCGAGAAAAAATGCTGGCTCGTTTAAGAATAAAAAGCATTAATGACCTTTATGGCAATATCCCTCAAGAAGTGTTTTTAAAAAACTGGGACTTTCCCTCAGGGTTGGGTGAGGCCAATACTTATCGTTATCTTAAAGAGTTAGCAGCTAAGAATAGAGAACTAACAACCTTTATCGGCTTTGGTATATATGATCATGAAATACCAAGTGCTGTTTGGGCCCTGGCCGGTAAAGCCGAATTTGTAACTGCGTACACACCCTATCAGGCAGAAGCTAGCCAGGGTATGCTACAAGCCATTTTCGAGTTTCAAAGTATGATCACTGAATTAACAAGCATGGATACGGCCAACGCATCACTTTATGATGGCGCAACCGCTCTTGCCGAAGCAATGCTAATGGCAGTTTTAGAAAAAAAGCAAAAGAGTGTGGCTATCTCTCTTGGAGTCAATCCTTTATACCGAGAAGTTCTTAAGACCTATGCCCAGGCTATCGGTATTGAGATCAAATGGCTGCCCTTAAATGAAGGCCGGACAGTTAGTAAAAAAGAAGATGTGGCAGCTTATATTTGGCAACAACCAAACTTTTTGGGTTTTATAGAAGATACAGAAAGTTTTGCCCAGGTTAAAAACGATACTAAGGCTTTAGGTATAGTAAGCATTAATCCTATTATGGCCAGTGTACTAAAAAAACCTTCAGAATATGGTGCCGATATTGTCTGTGGTGAAGGGCAGGCTTTAGGTATTCCTATAAACTGTGGGGGACCCCTTTTGGGTTTTATAGCCACGAAAAAAAGTCTTACCCGGAAGCTTCCCGGTAGAATTGTAGGTTTAACTACCGATAAAGACGGCAAGGATGCTTTTGTACTCACCCTGCAGGCACGTGAGCAGCATATCAGGCGGGAAAAAGCAGGCTCTAACATCTGTACCAATCAAACCTTAAATGCTCTGGCAGCAACTATCTATCTGGCACTCCTAGGGAAAGAAGGCTTAAAAGAGGTAGCTTTAGGTTCGATTTCTAATGCCCATTATCTGGCAGATAGATTAAAGGCCATCGGCGTTAAAGTTGGGGATAAGAGGCCATTTTTGATGGAGTTTCCGGTATTATTAGAGCCTAAAAAAGCTCATAAATTAAAGGAAGCCTTGCTTATTAAGGGCTTTACACCTCCTATTTCTTTAGGGGAATTCGATCAAGATTTAGCGGATCATTATTTGTTGTGTGCTACAGAAAAAAGAAATAAACAAGAGATCGATGCTTTTGTTGCAGTTTGGGAGGGGATTATATGAAGCTAATCTGGGATAGGGGCCAAAGTGGCCGCAGAGGCTATATTCCTTCACCAATTACAACTCCCAAAGTTTCACTGGAGCAACTTTTAGGCTTGGAGTATCGTCGAAAACCTTTAGATCTACCGGAGGTCAGCGAACTCGATGTCATACGTCACTATACTTCTCTTGCCCAAAAAAACTACTCTGTAGATAATAATTTCTATCCCCTTGGTTCATGTACCATGAAATATAGTCCCAAAATCAACGAAGATATTGCCAGAATGGAGCAGTTTCAAAACACTCATCCACTTTGCGAGGAGGGCATTTTAGGCAGTATCGAAATCATGTATAAAACCCAGGAATTCTTAGCAAAAATCAGTGGGATGGCAGAGGTGTCACTTCAGCCTTTAGCTGGTGCTCATGGCGAGCTGACCGGGCTAATGTTAATTAAGGCCTATCACAAAGATCATAATCAACTGCGAGATGAGGTCATTGTACCGGATTCAGCCCATGGAACTAATCCGGCTTCAGCTGCTATGTGTGGGTTTAAGGTGGTTGAGGTAAAAAGCAAAGACGGTCTTTTGGATCCCGAGGCCTTAAAAGAAGCTATTTCTAATAAAACCGCGGCTCTAATGTTAACAAATCCCAACACTTTAGGCCTTTTTGAAAAAGATATTTTAAAAATCGGCCAAATCGTGCATGATGCAGGCGGTTTGCTTTATTATGACGGGGCCAACCTTAATGCTTTACTCGGCAAGGTAAGACCAGGAGATATGGGCTTTGATGTTATGCATTTTAACTTGCACAAAACTTTTGCCACACCACATGGAGGTGGTGGCCCTGGTTCAGGTCCCGTTGGTGTCAGTAAAAAAGTTGCCCCCTATTTGCCGCTGCCAATAGCAGTCAAGACAGATTCCGGTTTTGCTCTGGAAAAAGATAAAAGTAAGCGGCCCAAATCAATCGGAAAAGTGGCTACATTCTATGGTAGCTTCGGTGTTGTTATAAAAGCTTTTAGCTATATAGTAAACTTAGGCAAAGAAGGCCTAACCGATGCATCAGAGATGGCTGTCTTAAATGCCAACTACCTTAAAGCCTTACTTAGTGAGGTAATGGAGATACCTTTTAGTGAAGGCACTTTGCATGAGTTTGTGGCTACAGCATCAGGATTAGATCTCACTGCTTTGGAGATAGCCAAGGCCTTGCTTGATTATGGCTATCATGCCCCGACTATTTATTTTCCGCTTATTGTGCCTGAGGCCTTGATGATTGAACCAACGGAAACAGAAAGTCCGCAGACCTTAGACGAGTTTGCCCAAGCCATTAAAGGGATCTTAGAGAAGGCTGACTACCATAAAAAGGCACCTCATTCGATGCCCGTTAAAAGAGTAGATGAAGTAAAAGCGGCTAGGCACCCGATTTTAACACGTACTCAACTACAACAAACAAAATAAAAAAGGCTGCCTACCTAGGCAGCCTAACTATATTTAAAAGCGAGTGGTTGCTATGATTTTTTATGATCCTAAGACTATCGCTGTAAGCTTGACTGGTTCACATTGCCAACTGATGTGTAATCATTGCCAGGCCAATTACTTGAAAACCATGCCTAGTCCGCAAAAGGTATTGAGCCAAAAGGGCTTGCTGGATGCACAGTCTTTTTTAATCTCTGGGGGTTTTACTAAGAAGGGATATTTGCCGCTATCTGAAAACAGGGAACTACTATTAAAATTTAAAAGTGCTAAACTTAATATACATCCCGGGTTTTTACGCACTGAAGATCTGCATCTTCTCAAAGAATTGGACGCCGTTGTGTCTTTTGATTTTACTCAAGATCAAAATGTGATTAAAGAGATCTATCATTTACCTTATTCTCCGGGGGATTATCTTTTGCAATATGAAGCTTTACTTAAAACCGGTCTGAGAGTTGTTCCCCATATCTGTCTGGGCCTTGGTAGTTATGATGAAAAAACATTACTCAGTATCACTGCTTTAAATCCCGAAAAAGTGGTTTTGTTGATTTTTAGGCCTACTAAAGGAACCCCTTTGCACAATAAAGCCGTACCTCGGCTCAATGATTTAGAAAGGCTCTGGCTTAAATTTCGTCGTGATTACTCCGGGAAAATAATCCTAGGCTGTATGAGGCCGGGTGGCTTATATCGCCAAAGGGTAGACAGCCTAGCCTATAGAGTAGGCTTTGATGGGATTGTAAAACCCGCACCAGCACTAAAAGCAAAACTAGGTCCGATTAAAACAATTAAGTTATGCTGTGCTTTTTAAGGGGAGGTGATATCTTGCGGGTATCTGCCGGGACAGCCGCAGTACTGGGGCTAAATGCAATTGATCAGATTTGTCCACCTACAACCGCCTACCTGTTGACAGAAGGCATCTGTCAAAGAAGCTGTGGCTTTTGCGGAAATAATAATAAGCTGGCCAGGATCACCTGGCCAAAATTCGATACTGATTTGGTCCTAGAAAAACTAAAAACTCATAAGGTGCAAAGAATTTGTCTGCAAACAGTTGAGAGTGCTAAAGCCAAAAGGCAAGTGAAAAAATATCTACCGGCTTTAGTTAAGCTTGGCATACCTGTTTGTCTAGCGTCCCAATCTGGCGAAGAGTTTATGGTCTTGGGCCTGGACAGGTGGACAATTCCTTTAGATGTTGCCGACCCGATAGCCTATAG
>DAIMKF010000003.1:0-117528 GCA_036721855.1 Bacillota bacterium
AGCCTAATAGTAACAAAGACCTTTTTACTTGTCTACATATTGGGTCTCAGTTCATTTTGGGCAGGTTTTATTCTTTAACTTAGAGAAAATTATTCTTAAGACAATGCTCTATTTACCAAAGTTCTTAGCTTGTTTTAATAAATTATGAATGGTAAACTGAAGTGAGGAAGGTAACATGGGACTTATATTAGCATCTCAGTCGCCGAGAAGACGCAAGCTTCTTGATTTACTCCAAATTGATTATCGGGTAGAACCGGCTGTTATAGATGAAGCAATTGCTATTTTAGAACCGGAGGTTCTGGTGAAAAAACTGGCTTTAAACAAAGCTTTTCAAGTAGCAGAGATTTATCCCGAAGATTATATACTTGCCGCTGATACAGTAGTTTGTCTGGGAGAAAAAGTCTTAGGAAAGCCCAAAAACGCTGAGGAAGCTTATGCTTTTTTAAACCTGCTTAGTGGAAAAACTCATCAGGTCTTAACCGGAATCGCTTTAATAGGACTTCAAGCTAATTTCACAAAGGTTATTTCTGAGGTAACTGAAGTGGATTTTCGAGTCATAAGACCTAGAGAGATTGATTATTATATCAAGACCAAAGAGCCCTTTGATAAAGCGGGTGGATATGGCATCCAGGGTTTTGGAGGCGTTTTTGTAACAGCCATAAGAGGTTCCTACCACAATGTAGTTGGCTTACCCTTGGCCCAAACAGTAAAGCTTTTAGGAGAAGCCGGTCTATATTCTATGTGGTAGGAGGATTGGTATGTGGCGAATTAAAGAATTACCTCAAAATGAAAGGCCTAGAGAAAAACTAGCTAGATGGGGTGCTAAAGCCCTTTCTAATCAGGAACTTTTAGCTATCTTACTAGGAAGTGGCTATGAGGGTGTCTCCGCTATTGCTTTAGCAGACAAGCTTCTGTGCAAAGTCGGAGGCTTAAGAGGGCTTAAGGACATCTCAATTACCGAGCTACAAGAAATTAGAGGTATCGGAGAAGCTAAAGCCATTATGCTGATGGCCTTAATTGAATTATCGCAAAGGCTTAACACCCTAGAACCTCAGTATATGGCTAGTCTACAATCAGCCCAAGAGGTCTACGATCTTTTAGCTGCTACAGTTAAAGATTTAGATCGCGAGCATTTTATGGCACTACTTTTAGATAACAGACACCGGCTATTAGAGATTGAAACCGTATCAATAGGCTGCCTCGATGCATCTATAGTTCATCCAAGAGAGCTTTTTAAGAGTTGTGTGCGTCGAAGTGCCGCAGGTATTATTATTGTTCATAACCATCCAAGTGGTGATTCTAGACCCTCTTTAGAGGATAAACTAGTAACACAAAGGTTGCTTGAAGGTGGGAAATTGCTTGGCATTAGTATTCTTGATCATGTAATTATCGCAGGAGACTCTTTTTACAGCATGCAAGAACACGGTATGCTAGATTAGAAAGGGGCATAAACACAGATGGCTTTTGGATTATATAAAGATTTAGGTATAGACTTGGGAACAGCAAACACCTTGGTATATATGAAAGGCAAAGGCATTGTTCTTAGAGAACCTTCGGTTGTTGCTTTAGATAAAAATACCAATGAAGTTTTAGCCGTAGGCAGTGAAGCCAACCGTATGGTTGGGCGTACCCCGGCAAATATTATTGCCGTGCGTCCACTTAAAGAAGGTGTTATAGCTGATTTAGATGTAGCCGAAAAAATGTTAAGGCATTATATTTCATTAGTATTAAAACAAAATTTCTTTGTTAGAGCACGTGTTTTGGTAGCTGTGCCAAGCGGTGTTACCGAGGTTGAAAAACGTGCTGTGGTCGATGCGGCCAAACAAGCCGGGGCCAAAGAAGCCAAGTTGATTGTTGAACCCATGGCAGCAGCTATTGGGGCGGGACTTCCGGTGCAGGAAGCGCGTGGGAGTATGATTGTAGATATCGGCGGTGGTACTACGGAAGTGGCAATTATTTCTCTTGGCGGTATGGTAAACCATCAGTCGAGGCGCTCAGCTGGCGATGAAATGGACATGTCTATTGTGCAGTATATACGTCGTACCTATAGCTTATTAATAGGTACTCCTTCTGCTGAAAGGGTAAAATTTGAGATTGGAGCCGCTTACCTTGAAGCCGAAGAGATGGACAAAACCATGGAAATTAGAGGCAGAGATCTGGTAACCGGCTTACCGAACACAGTAACAGTTTCAGTCAGAGAGATACAGGGAGCTTTACGCGAGTCGGTACAAAATATTATTGATTCGGTACGCATGACCCTCGAGACAACCCCGGCTGAACTGGCAGCAGATATTATGGAAAACGGAATTGTCCTTGCTGGTGGCAGTTCGCTTCTTAAGGGTTTGGATAAGCTGCTGGCCAAAGAAACAGGTATGCCTGTACATCTGGCCGAAGAACCTCTTAATTGTGTGGCCATCGGGGCCGGCAAGGCTTTGGAACATTTTGATCTTCTGGAACGTGTTGTCGCTCGTTAAGAATACTCTTTGAGGGGAGGGGAGCGGCATAGCTGGCCGCAACATGTATGCCTAAAAAACTTCAGCTTCTGCTCTCCATTGCGGTGGGGGTTTTGTTACTTATTATAATTTTTATTACTGCAGTCCCCAAAAGACAACTAAGTGGTATAGAAAAACTTTATCGTGAGCTTGTGGCTCCGCTTCAAAAAGGACTAGCAATTGTAAGTGGCAGTATGGTTGATACCATCAGTTACCTAAAAAGTTTAAAACATGCCGCCGGTGAAGCGGAAAAACTAAGGGATGAGTTGGTTAAAGCCCAATTTGAATTAGAGAAAGCCAAAGAAATTGCCCTGGAAAACCAGCGTCTTAAGGAATTGGTCGGTTTTAAAAAGGAAGCTGAGTCCAAACTGGTGCCGACAAGAGTAATCGGCAGAGATCCCAGGGCCTGGCTAAAAACAATTGTCATTGATAAGGGGCAAAACCATAATGTGAGAGTAGGTATACCCATTGTAACCTATTCAGGTATTGTAGGACATGTCACAGGGACTACCAGAAACACTGCTCAAGTAACACTTTTAGTTGATCCCAAAACTACATTAGGCGGTATTGTGCAACGCACAAGAGATTTTGTAGTAATCGACAACGCTGATCCCAAGGGGCAGCTAAGGGTGACACCTCTATACCAAAAAGAAGATAATAACCAAACTACCTCCACAGTGGTTGATTTCCAAACAGGTGATCTTGTAGTTACTTCAGGATTCGGAGGTATTTACCCCAAAGGGCTTACCATTGGCACTATTATTGCAGTTAAGCAAGGCAGCGAAGGACTGGTAGGAACTCTATCTCCTTCGGTAGATTTTCGTCGTTTAGAGGAAGTCTTTATTCTCTTTGAACAAAATGTTTTCAGCGAGGAGGGAAGGGAAAGCCCCGCCTCACAATGAAAAAATGGCTTTATCTACTGCTTACCTTTTTCCTAGCCATTGTTGAAATTGCCTTTATACCTTTAATTACGGTTAAAGTCCCGGCTCTAGTTTTGCTGGCGACAATTTTAAGTGGTCTTAAAGTTAGTTCGCGCTTTGGTTTATTAACGGGAATTGTTGGTGGCTTGGCCATCGATCTTTTCTCAGGTTTTGCTATGCCGCAAATGGCGATTTGTTATGGATTTATCGGTTTGTTAGCCGGTTTAATTGCAATCCAAATGTTTGATTTAGGCTTAATTACTTATCTTCTAGCAACATTAGTGGCCACAGTGCTTTCCGCTTTGATGGCCACCTTTTTTTCATTAGCCTTTAACTACAAGGGCTGGCATTTTAGCCTAAACTTAACTGAATTGGGCCAGTCAATAGCAGTTAATCTGCTTCTGAGTGTATTATTCTACTTTTTGTTATCAAAAGCGATGCCCAAAGAGGACTAGAGGGGAATAAAAATGAGAGACTTTGATCTGCAAGAATTAACTATCTATCCCAAAAGAACTAAAGTACTCATTTGGTTTTTTGCGACAATTTTTATAGTTCTGCTGATGCGGCTTTGGTATTTGCAAATTATTCAAGGTGAAAACTTTAGTGAGGTGGCTATTAATCAAAGAACTCGTGTCGTATCTGTTTTTGCACCAAGAGGGACTATCTATGACCGTCATGGTGTACCTCTTGTCACCAACCGCCTTGCTTTTACCATAAGTGTTTTGCCTGATGTGGCCAAGGAGTTAAGGCAGTCTCCTTCTGAGGTAAAAATCCTGGCTGAAATCTTAGAAAAAAGCGAAGAAGACATAATTAAGGCTCTGTCACCTACTCGTAAAGATCGCTTAGGCTATGAGCCGTTTAGATTGTTAGAAGATGCAGATGCTAAAAAAGCGATGTCCATTTATGAACAAAACTGGAGGTTACCTGGGGTTATTGTGGAAAAAGTACCCATACGCCATTATGTTTATGACAGTCTGGCTGCCCATGTTCTGGGTCATGTGGGCATGATCAGTATCGATGAGCTTCAAAACTGGTCTGAATTAGGGTATGGTGCCAATCACAAAGTAGGTAAATATGGTCTGGAAAGATATTATGAATTGGAATTAAAAGGTCAAGATGGAGCAGTTGAAATAGAGATCGATGCTAAGCAGATGCCGGTAAGAGAACTCGGTAGAAAAGAACCAATAAGAGGTCATGATCTGATTCTTACTTTAGACTATCGGTTGCAAGCTATTGCCAAAGCAGTTATTGAGGAGGAGGCCAAAACTTTAGAAGAAGCCAATAACAAGATGGCTGGAGCGGCCGTAGTGGCTCTTGATCCTAGAAGTGGCGAGGTATTAGCCTTGTTTAGCTACCCTGACTTTAACCCCAATACCTATAGCCAAGATTTTTTAGAGATAGGCAAAGATGGGCGTTCTCCACTTCTTAACCGCGTCTTGCGAGGTACCTATCCCCCGGGTTCGGCCTTTAAGCCGGTTACAATGGCTAGTGCACTTAACGAAGGTTTGGTAACAGAGAAGACTACTTTTTACGATGCTCCTTACCCCTTTGGTGTGGGAGGGTGGGATCCGGAATCGAAAAAACGCTGTAAATACGGACCTCACGGTAAAATCGATCTGCTTACCGGTTTACAGTATTCGTGTAATATTCCCTTTTATGAGATGGGTAGGGAATTAGGAATAGATAAGCTGTCAGAGTATGCCCGACAATTTGGTTTTGGAGAAAAAACCGGGCTCGATCTCTACCCCAACGAGTTTGTTGGTTTAATACCGGATCGGCAGTGGAAAAAAAACAATTATACTAAAGCTGAAGACAAGATCTGGTATCCGGTTGAAACCTTGGATGTAGCTATCGGCCAGGGTGCTACTAAAGTAACACCATTACAGATGGCTTTGTTTGTCAGTATAATTGCCAACGGTGGTATTGTCTATCAACCATACCTGGTAAAAGAAATATTAGACAGCAAAGGAGAAGTATTAAGAGAATTTAAGCCGGTTAAAAAAAGAGATGTGCAGCTAGATTCAAAGACAATCAAAACCGTTCAAGAAGGTTTAAATAGAGTTACCTTACCGGGAGGTACGGCAGGCAAAGCTTTTAACGGCTTTCCGGTTGTAGTTGCCGGCAAAACCGGCAGTGCGGAAGTACCGGGCAAAGAAAGCCATGCTTGGTTTATTGGCTATGCTCCGGCAGATAATCCAGAGTTAGTTCTTGTGGTTTTGATTGAAAATGGTGGCACCGGAGGAGGAGTTGCAGCTCCGCTTGCACGTAAAATCATGGAAGAATACCTGTTTCCGACGGATTTAAAAGACAGCGATTAAGCCGCTTAAGGTATTAATTCCTTGAGCGGTTTTTCAGGTAGACAAGTATTAAGCCAATTAAATAAAAACTCAAAGTGTTTGACAAATACCAACAAATCTTTGGCAGGAAAACGGCCTAATCTCTAGAAATGCTCAAATGATAAGTTTTTAGGAAAGAGTGATCTCATGCCAGCAAACCAACTTCGAATTAAAGGCAGCAAAAACGGTATAATTATTCAGTTCGAAGAAGGAGAGATAGAGCAGGCTGTAGCACTTCTTGAGGACAAGCTTAAAGCTAACCCGGGTTTTTTTCTTGGTACGGAAGCTATCTTAGTATTTCCCGAAGAAACAAACCTTGATGAGGAGTTGCTTATAAAAATAGTCCAAATACTTAGCCTGGGGAAAGTAAAATTAAGAGAGATTAGACGCGAAAGCAGCACTGACTTATTAAAGATTCAAACCAGTAAAGCAGTTAGGGATGTAATTAGAGAAAGAAGACTGTTTTGGGTAGAAAGGCGTTTAAGATCGGGGGATAAAATCTCTGTAGACGGAGATCTGGTTTTAATCGGTGATGTTAATCCAGGGGCAGAGGTTTCGGCGGGGGGTAACATTCTTGTGTGGGGGAGTTTGCTTGGTGTGGCCCATGCTGGTCGTGATGGTGATGATAAAGCAAGAATAATGGCTCTGAGACTTAAAGCTACTCAACTTAGAATCGCAGGCCATATTTCGCGTGCACCTGATGAATCCCTGGAACCTCAGGGACCGGAAGTGGCAAGAGTCGGTGCCGATGGTATTTTAATTGAAACTTGGGAAAAAGTTGCTAAAGAACAACCCCAACCCTTTTGGCGTCGTCTGTTACACGGCAGGGAGGTTTGATTAATGAGTGGTAAGTCTATCGTAGTTACATCAGGTAAAGGTGGAGTGGGAAAAACCACCACAACAGCTAATTTAGGAGCAGCATTGGCCTTAGAAGGTAAAAGTGTTGTCCTTTTAGATGCCGATATCGGTCTTAGAAATCTTGATGTTGTCATGGGACTTGAAAATCGCATTGTTTATGATCTGATTAATGTTGTTGAGGAAGTTTGTACTTTTCGTAAAGCTTTGATTAAGGATAAGCGAATTGAAGGATTATATCTGATGCCGGCTGCTCAAACTAAAGATAAAGATGCGGTAAAACCAGAGCAGATGAAAAAGCTTATTGAAGATATCAAAACAGAATTTGATTATGTACTTATTGATTGTCCGGCAGGAATTGAACAGGGGTTTTTAAATGCCATAAGCGGCGCTGATGAAGCAGTTATTGTGGTAACACCGGAGATATCATCTGTTAGAGATGCAGATAGAGTAGTTGGTCTCCTTGATAAAAAAGGCAATATTCCTCTAAATAACATGCATATGCTTGTTAATCGCATTCGCATGGATATGGTAAGAAAAAAGGAAATGCTGGATGTCTCAGATATTGAAGAGCTTCTGCAAATAAATGTTCTGGGTGTAGTACCAGATGATGAATCCGTAATTGTATCAACAAACAAGGGAGAGCCAATTGTTCTTTCTAACAAAAATAGCGTGGCCCAAGCCTATCGTGATGCAGCAGGAAGGCTCCTTGGCAGAGAGATTCCTTTTGATGACAAACATCAAAATGGATTTGTAGGTGCTGTATTGCGGTTTTTTGGGCTTGCGGAATAGGGAGCTGGTGGTATGTTTGATTTAAGAAAGCTATTTGGTTTGGATATAGGCAGTAAGAAAACTGCCAAAGAGAGGTTGCGTCTTGTTCTAATCCATGACCGGGCCACTGTATCCCAACAGACAATTGAAGCCATGAAGCGAGATTTAATCGAGGTAATCTCATGCTATCTTGATATTGATACCGATGATTTGGAATTTAAGATGGAGTCTCAAAATGAAAAAGTTGCTTTAGTAGCAAATATACCCATTATCACAGGCAAGAAGGGTATTAAGGGGGCTTAAAAGAAGCCCTCTTTTGGGGAGGGCTAATAATGTTAACCGACAGATATCTACATAATCTGAACTGGTCCATTGTCATAGTTACATTAACCCTAATTGTAACCGGTCTTGTTTTTATCTACAGTTCAACTTATGCCTCGCAGTCAGTTAATCTAGGCCTAGAACCCACAAGCTATCTTAAAAAGCAGTTATTATTTGTGGCTTTAGGACTAGTAGCCGGCATCATAACAGCTTTGATGGATTATAGAGATTTTGGCAAATTTGCTTGGATAATTTATTTTGCCACACTCCTATTACTGATAGCTGTGCCCTTTATCGGCAAAGAAGTAAATGGTTCTAAACGCTGGCTTAATATCGGCACTTTTATTTCCATCCAACCATCCGAGATTGCTAAACTGGCAGTGATTTTAGCTTTAGCACGGTTTTTTTCTGACAAGAAGCCCCCATTTACTTTACTAGAGATCACTCAGGCTGTTGTAATAATTGCCATACCTACACTGCTGGTAATGAAACAGCCGGATTTGGGCACCGGAATGGTCTTTTTAATCCTGACATTCGGCATGTTTTTTCTGGCAGGTCTGGATCTAAAAGTTTTAGGTGGAGCGGTTTTGGCAGGCCTAATAGCGGCACCTTTGCTTTATATGTTTAAACTAGAGGGTTATCAAAAAAACCGGATCAGGGTTTTTTTAGATCCTACTTTTGATGTTTACGGTGCAGGCTACAATGTCAGGCAGTCTAAGATTGCCATCGGTTCCGGGCGTCTTTGGGGGAAGGGATTATTTAACAGCAGCCAAAGTCAACTTAACTGGCTGCCGGAACATCACACAGACTATATTTTTGCTGTAATAGGTGAAGAACTGGGTTTAATTGGTTCGGCAGCTGTTTTAGGTCTCTATTTTTATCTGGTTTATCAAGGGGTTAAAATAACCCTCGAAGCTAGAGATCGTTTTGGAGCGCTTCTTGCCGGTGGTATCACCATATTTTTCTTTTCTCATGTACTGATTAATATCGGTGGAGCAGTTGGCCTGATGCCATCTACAGGATTGCCGTTGCCGTTTATCAGTTATGGTGTTAACAACTTGCTGGTAAATATGATTGCCGTTGGTCTACTGCTTTCAATTGGTATGAGGCAAAAGAAGCTAAACTTCTATGGCACTTAATCTTGGCCAAGCTGGAGTTTGCCAGCCTTGGCCTTTTAACTGGAAAGGAGCAAAATAATTTGCTGACTTATCAGGATCTTTTGGAAAGATATCTAAGTAGGATAGAAAAGCCAGGCCGTTACCTGGGGACAGAGTTAAACTCTGTGCATAAAGAAAATTCTCTTGTACATGTAGCTTTAGCTTTTCCCGATGTTTATGAAGTAGGTATGAGCCATTTTGGCCTAAAAATTCTTTACCATATAGCCAACAAACACCCTGAATTCTATGCCGAAAGAGTCTTTGCTCCCTGGCCCGATATGGAAAAAATCATGAGGGAAGAACAGGTAGAGCTATTAACTCTGGAAAGTTCCACTCCTTTAAAAAAACTCGATTTAGTTGGTTTTACCCTCCAATATGAGCTTAGTTACACCAATATACTGCATATGCTAAGATTAGCCGGGATTAATATCTGGGCTGAAAGGCGCAGAGAGGGGCCGCTAATAATAGCCGGAGGTCCCTGCGCTTTTAATCCGGAACCCTTAGCACCATTTTTCGAGGCTATAGTTTTAGGTGACGGCGAAGAAGTATTTCCGCAGATTCTAAAAATATTAGCTCAAGAAAAAAACCGCAACAAGCGCCTGACCTTAATAGGTCAGTTAGATGGTGTCTACCTTCCCAGCCAATTTAAGTTCTCATACCAGGTAGATGGAACCATAGCAGGTATTAGTCCAAATAAGAAAGTTAAAAAGGCTGTGGTAGCTGATTTAGACCAGGCTGACTACCCGGAAAAACCGGTAGTTCCTTTTATTCAAACAGTCCATGACAGGGTAAATGTCGAGGTATTTCGCGGCTGTTTGAGAGGCTGCCGTTTTTGCCAGGCCGGTATGATCTATAGGCCTACCAGAGAGAGGACGGATACAGAAATTAAACGTTTAATTCTGGAAACGTTAAAAAATACCGGCTATGAAGAGGTCTCTTTGACATCGTTATCAACAGCTGACTATACTAAACTTTCATGTTTAGTTCCGGAATTAATGACCGTTTTAGGACCCCAAAAGGTCTCCCTCTCACTGCCTTCTCTTAGGATTGATAGTTTTTCGGTTGAACTGGCCAAAGAGATTGAAAAGGTAAAAAAGACCGGGCTGACTTTTGCCCCTGAAGCAGGTTCTCAGAGGTTGCGCGATTTAATTAATAAAAATGTTACGGAAGAAGACCTGTTAAAAACAGCTGAAGCTGCTTTTGCCAACGGCTGGACTCATATCAAGCTTTACTTTATGATTGGTCTGCCTACTGAAACCGATGCTGATGTGTTGGAAATTGCCGAACTGGCCAAAAAAGTACGGGAGATAGGCCGCCGATATACTAAAAGAGTTACCGTTACAGTCTCCACCTCTTCACTGGTACCCAAAAGCCATACTCCTTTTCAGTGGATTGGTCAAGAAAACCGCGAGGAGCTTAAAAGAAAACAATTCTTAATTAAAGATGCTCTCAAAGGTCCGGGCTTCCAATTTAATTGGCAAAACCCCGAAGTCTCTTACTTGGAAGCGGTTTTGGCCAGAAGTGATAGACGACTCGCCCCTGTTTTAGCCTATGCGGAAGAAAACGGGGCTTACTTTGACAGCTGGCATGAGTATTTCAAGCCTGAGATTTGGGCAGAAGCTTTTGCAGCCTATGGTATTGATCCGGACTTTTATGCCGTAAGAGCCAAAACCAAAACTGAGATACTGCCCTGGGATCATCTGGATTCCGGGGTCAACAAGAGCTTTTTATGGCAGGAGTGGCAAAAAGCCTTAAGTGAAAAAACTACCGGGGATTGCCGCGAGATTGGTTGCAGGGGTTGCGGTGTTTGTCCCGAGTTAAATGTAAAAACCATCTTAAGAGGTGAGAGATCTTGATTGCTTGCTTAAAATTCGGCAAAGATATTCGTGTAGCTTATATCTCACACCTAGATGTAATTCGCGTCTTTGAACGAGCCCTAAGAAGAGCCAATCTCCCCCTTAGATTTAGTCAGGGTTTTAGTCCCAGGCCAAAGTTAGTCTTTGCCCAGGCTCTCCCTTTGGGTATTACCAGTTCAGGCGAGTATCTTGATATCCATTTGGAGGAAGAAATAAAACCCCATGATTTGCTTCTGAAACTAGCTAAGGTTATGCCACAGGGGTTTGAACTTTACGAGGCAGTAGCACTACCGGAGAGTATTAAACCTGTAATGGCAGTAATAACCCATGCCAGCTACCTTATTTATACTTCAGAGCCAGAGCTTATATTGCAAGCTAAAAAAAAGATAAGCTTACCCTATATTAATAGGAAAGGCGGCAAAACCAAAGAGGTAGATCTAAAACCGTTAATAAGAAGTATTGAACTTATTGATGAAGGTGTAAGAGTTCTCTCTCAAGCCGGCAGCAAAGCCAATTTAAGGCCGGAGGCACTGCTTTGGGCTTTGGGGGTTACAAAACCACTTAGAATTCACCGTGAGGATCTCTATTTGGAAAGAGATGGTCAGTTAATCTCACCACTTAGGCGTAGTTAGGAGGTGAAAAAGTGGGCAAAAAGATCTTACTTAGTGTAGGTTTTAAGGAAAAAAGGGTGGCTGTTTTAGAGGAGGATAAACTCGTTGAGCTGCGCAGCGAACGTTTCTTGGATAAAGATGCAGCATTTGGCAATATTTATAAAGGTAAAGTGGTAAATGTTCTTCCGGGTATGGATGCCGCATTTGTTAATATCGGCACCGAAAAAAACGCCTTTATCCATGCCTGTGATCTGAAACAAGAATCTTGTGAAAAACAAAAGATTCAAAAGCTGGTTCATCCGGGTGAGAATTTAATGGTGCAAATAAAAAAAGAAGCTACAGGTACCAAAGGGGCTAGAGTTACTTCCCAGCTAACTGTCCCCGGCCATTATCTGGTACTGATGCCTTCCGGCAAAGGTATTGGGATCTCAAGGCGTATCGAAGACGAAAACGAAAGAGACAGATTGAAATTATTAGCTGATAAGATAAAACCCGCGAAGATGGGGTTGATTATTAGGACTGCGGCCAATGGAGTAACACCAGAAGAATTAATAAATGATCTCGACTATCTCCTTCAACTCTGGAGCAAAATTGAAAAAAAAGCTCGCAGAGAAAAAGCACCGGCACTTCTTTACTCAGACAGTGATCTCACCTATAGACTGGTGCGCAATCTCCTGGTAGAGGATCTCGATAAGATAATAGTAGATTCACAAAAAGAAGGCGAAAAACTGCGAGAAGCACTTCAGGAGATTAATCCCAAAGCAGTGTCTAAGGTGAGTTTTTATAGTGATAAAGAACCTCTTTTTCAAGCCTATGGTATCGAACACGAGATTGAAAAGTCCCTTAGAAGAAAGATCTGGCTGGATTGTGGCGGCTTTTTAATCTTTGACCAAACCGAAGCCCTTCTGATTATCGATGTTAATACAGGTAAATTTACGGGTAAAGACTCACTGCAAAGCACGGTTTTAAGAACTAATCTCGATGCAGCACAAGAGATTGCCAGGCAATTAAGGTTAAGAAATACCGGTGGTATTATCATAATTGATTTTATCGATATGGAAGATCCTAAAGATAAAGAGCAAGTAAGGCAAAGACTAGAGGAGTGCTTAAAAAAAGATCGTGTACGTACCAATATTTTAGGTTTTACCTCTCTGGGTCTTTTAGAACTTACCAGGCAGAAGTCTTCTCATGATCTTAGTTCAATTATGCAAAAGACTTGCCCTGAATGCGGGGGTCTTGGCAAAATATATGATGAAGAAACACTGGCTTTGCGTTTAATCAGAGACCTTAAAAGCACGGCAATAAATAGCACAGCCAGTTCATTTAGGGTAAAAGCCCACCCTTTAGTAATTGCGAAGTTAAAAGAAATGGCTGGTGAAGATCTCTCTGATATTAAAGAAGAACTTAAAAGAGATTTAATTTTGGGAAAGCAACCTGACAAAAAACTGTGGGAATACGATATTTTTGAAGAATAAGAATCGCATTTGCTTTGCTTGTTTTGTTGTTTAGGGGAGCAATTGAAACTTATTAAGTTAACGCTTATTTGTAAGGCCTTAAGCGTTATTCTCTAAAATGCCATCACGGTAAGTGATGGCATTTTTAGGCATAAATTATAGTTTCCCAATAATTAGGGGGGCAAGGGTGGTATTGGTATTTATGTGACACGTACAATTATATATATATTTACTATTTGCCTGTCTAATATAAAAATAACCATGGGTAAATGAGTGTATATATAGCTCTGGGTTAAAAAGATGTTATATTAATATAATATAAATAAATTATTAAGCAAGCAGGAGTTAAAAAGTTGACGAAGAATGTTAAATAATAAACGAACAGGGAAGGAGGTTAGTAGATAATGCGCAAAATAATTAAACCCCTGTTGGCGTTTTTAGCATTGACCTTAATAACCTGTAGTGCCTTAGCAGTTTATCCTGATGGGACTTTTATCGGTCAGGCTAAGGGTAACAACGGCTCTATTAAGGTAGAGGTAACTGTAACGGAAGGTAAGATTTCTAGAATTAAGGTTTTAGAATCCGAAGAGACACCAATAATCTCTGATACAGCTTTTGCCGAAGTGAGCAAAGCGATTATTACCAGCCAAAAACTTGATGTGGATGCTGTAATGGGAGCTACCGTTTCCAGCCAAGGTATGATGCGGGCTGTTGAAGATGCCTTAAAAAGCCCTGGCTATAAAGATGGTGCTTATCAGGCTCAAGCAAAAGGCAACAACGGGGCAGTTAAAGTCGAGGTCTTAATTAAAAACGGCCGGATCGCAAAAATTGATGTACTAGAGTCTGAAGAGACACCAATCATCTCAGATACTGCCTTTTTTGAGGTTTCCAAAGCTATTATCGCTACTCAAAGCAGCGATGTTGATGCCGTTTTAGGGGCTACAGTTTCAAGCAAAGCTATGATCAGTGCTGTAGGAAGCATTCTTGATCAAGCCAAAGCTTCAAAGAAGATGGTCTTTAAGGACGGTGTTTTTGTGGGCACGGCCAAAGGTCACAATGCTCCAATAAAGGTGCAGGTAACCGTTAAAGATGGCAAGCTGACAGAAATTAAGGTTCTCGAACACAAAGAAACACCATTTCTTGGAGATGTGGCTTTGGAGACAGTTATTCCTCAGATCTTAAAGACTCAAAATATTGAAGTGGACGCTGTAGCCGGGGCTTCAGTAAGCAGCAAAGCTTTGATGGATGCTGTTAAAGATGCCCTCAAATAATATTATTAACTTAGAAAGGAAGAGTATATCGATGAGAAAAAGCATAATCCTATTTGTGACAGCTCTTCTAGTTCTCTCCTTTAGTGTGGGAGTAGGTGCTGAGGATAAAGGTTTTATAGCCCCTCCAACTAAGTGGGATGAGACCTATGATGTTGTAGTTGTCGGTGGCGGTTTTGCAGGTTTGTCGGCAGCCTATGCTTCTCATATGGCTGGCGCTAAAACCGTTTTAATTGAAAAGATGCCCTTTGTTGGTGGTAACTCCATCATCAACGGTGGTATTTGGGCTTCATATACCAGTAAGCTAAATATGGCAGAAAAGTTAAATCTCGAACTTGATACACCTGAAAAACACATTGCAGATACTATTGCCGGCGGAGATAATCTTTCCGATCCTAAACTTGTTGAGCAGTTTGTCTATGGTTCACCTGTGATGTTGAATCTATTGCTTGATAATGGTCTTAAAGTCAGAGACGCACTTTCTCGTATTGGCGGACACTATAGTTACCGCACATATACCACTGAAAGCCAGTGTGGTTGTGATGTAATAGTAACCCAATATGAAATGCTTAAAAAAGAGAACATTCCTTTGCAACTAAACACCAAGATGGTCTATATCTACCGTGAAGAGCTTCTGGCGGGTAATGTTCTTGGTATTAAGGTAGAAACCAAAGAAGGAACTAAGAATATCCGTGCGCTTAAGGGTGTTGTTTTAACTACCGGCGGTTTTGCTGCCAACCCTGAAATGAGACAAAACTACGTGCCTTGGATTACTCCTGAAACCCCAACTACTAACCAGCCATGTGCGACCGGTGAAGGTATCAGACTGGCTCAGCAGATTGGTGCCAATACCTTGCATATGTCCTATATTCAGCTGTACCCATTTGCCGATCCAAACAATGGCCGTTTAGATAAAGTGGCAGTTATTCCTTGCAGTGGCCCAGGCTTTGGTATCGTATATGTAGATATCAATGGTAAGAGATATGTTGACGAAGGCGAGCGCAGAGATGTCAATTCCATGGCAGCTCTTCAATCGGGAGGTTTTCCGACTTTCTCCATTTTCAATGAGAAGATGGCCTACCAGTTTACTACCGAGGCTGACCTTAAATGGGGTATGGCCAGAGATAGAATCTTTAAGGCCAATACATTAGAAGAACTGGTAGAAATGATCAATGCTCATACCTATAAAGGCAACAAAGTGAACATGAGTGTTAAGACTCTCAAAGAAACTCTTGAAAGACACAACGGCTTCGTTGAAAACGGTAAGGACTTGGACTTTGGTAAACGTATCGACAAGGGTGTAACCCTGCCTATTTACGAAGGCCCTTATTATGCAATTCCCCAGTGGCCATCTGCCCATCATACCATGGGTGGTCTAAAGATTACCCCTCGGGCAGAAGTCCAAGATATCTGGGATCAAGTAATCCCCGGTCTTTTTGCCGCTGGTGAGGTTACCGGTGGAGTACACGGGACTAACCGTCTTGGTTCTAATGCTGTGGCCGATGCTCTGGCCTTTGGTAAGATTGCCGGTGAAATGGCTGCTACAGGTAAGGCACCAAGTTGGTTGGAATGAATTAAATAAAAAAGGAGTGTCTTTATAAACTCCTTCGGGCTGCTGATAAAAAAAGTCAGCAGCCTTTCTTATCTGGTAGCCAAAACAGATGATGGCCGAATTTATAGCATAGGTAAGGTAATCTTCAGACTGCTTTTTTGGTTAGTGAATTGTGCTTATATATGAGGTGTGAAACGGCTTAGAATGAGCGTAATGAAAGAATACAATAAATTTTTTGCAAAAAGTACTAGACTTAACAGTATTAAAATGAGATAACTAGTTTGGGTTTTTATGAAGAAAGGAGCCCAAACTATGAACTATAATTTGATTTTTCCGAACAGAACAGGCAGAGATCATTCGTTTATATCCTAAGTTAAGCAAAAATGGCTGCTACCATATAGAGTGGATAATATACAGAACAACCTAAAATTGCACTCTGCGCTACATTTTTGAACACTTAGAACAAGAACGTCTTGAACTGGTTTTGCCGCCACCTAAACAACAAAAGACCAAGATAAATATAACCAGCAATACTGAAAGTCATTTATTGTTTGTAGCTTAACCGAATTAGGTTCATTAACTTGGGAGCAGCTCTGGTTTTAAACAGGTTCGACGGATGGGTGGGTCATCATCTCCTTGTGGCATAAAAAACCACCCCTGTGCAGAGTGATTAAAACGATGAAAGCCGCCGGAAATGGCGGTTTTCATCTTCCTGGCTTAAGCCACTTTGTGTTTTTATTATATGTTATTACAAGAAATTTATAAACAAAAAGTAAAGAGGAACTTATCCATAGTTCCCCCACTTAAAGAAGAAATATTATTCTTTGCTCCTCGACAAAGAACTAATTTGTAGTCAAAGTATAGCATGTGGATACTTAAGCAATAGCTCTAAGTATTTTTATATAATCTTGAGCCGAGTCTTTGACAGTTGAATAACAGGTAAGTTTTCCGAAAGCCTTGAAAGCAGAGTTTTTTAGTGGTTCAATTTTTCTCACTTTGTTGTGACAACTAGTACACAAACATTCAAGATTTCCAATTTAAAAACTGCATGCGTCAGTACTGATATCTTCTAGATCTAGTTTACAAGAAGAATATTAGGTGTTATACTAACAAAGAGTGGCTGACAACCTGCAGCTCAAAACCGCTCGGGCAAGGCTTTAAGACGTTTTTACGCGCCTTTTTCGGCGAGTCTAAGAGAAATGGAGGTGGGCAGGTTGAAGTATGCTGTAATAGAAACAGGTGGGAAGCAGTACAGTGTAAGTGAAGGCGATCTCATCAAAGTTGAAAAACTTGATGCTGAAGCCGGTAATGTAGTCGATTTGGATAAGGTGCTTCTAATTGGTGGCGATGAGACTAAGGTAGGTACTCCTTATATTGAGGGAGCTAAAGTTACCGCCGAAGTAGTTAAAAATGGCAAGGCCAAGAAGATTATTGTTTTCAAGTATAAAGCCAAGAAGAACTACCGCAAGAAACAAGGACATCGTCAACCTTACACCGAACTAAAGATTACTTCAATTTTAGGTTAATGACTCACATTACAGTTGAGATTAAGGAACGCATTTTACGGGTTACCATAAAAGGCCATGCCGGTTTCAGGGAAAAAGGCGAAGATATTGTCTGCGCCGGCATTTCCGCCCTGGCATTTGCCGCAGGTATTGCTCTTGAACGTTATAATATACCTGCTGAAATTAACCCCAAAGAAAAAGAAGCTGTGTTTGTCATAGCCCCAAAATGGTCTGAATTGGAAAATGACCAGCTAATCAGAGCGGAGACGATTCTTAACACTCTTTTTTGGGCTTTAGAGGATATGGCAAACAGCTATCAGGAATATGTCAAACTTGACATTGTAAGGAGGTGTTAGAGATGCTCCGTATTAATCTACAGTTTTTTGCGTCTAAAAAAGGTGTAGGTAGTAGTAAAAACGGTCGTGATTCAGCCGCTCAACGTCTGGGTGTTAAGCGCTTTGGTGGCGAGATGGTTTCTGCAGGGAGCATCCTTATCAGGCAGAGAGGAACGAAGATTCATCCCGGTTGCAATGTAGGACTGGGTAAAGATCATACCATTTACTCTCTTATCGACGGCTATGTAACCTTTGAGCCAAAGGGCAAAAATGGCAAAAAGGTCAGTGTATACGCTTTAGCTGATTAAGCTGTACTGCAAACTAAGCCCTTCGGGAAATCCCGAAGGGCTTTTTTGAAAAAGGGCTTTTGGTGAGAGGGGGATTGGCTATGCACAGCGAGGTTGTGAATTTGATTCTAGCAGCAGGAGAGATGCTTCTAACCTCAGGTGCTGAAGTATACAGAACTGAAGAGACCATGGAAAGAATGGGCAAAGCTCTAGGCTATTCGGTAGAGGCCTATGTCACACCGACAGGTATCTTTTTGACCGTAGGCAAAGATCAAGAATTTTTAACCAGAATCAGACGTATCCATTACCGCACCGAGGATCTGGGGCGTATTGCCGGTGTTAATGCTATCTCAAGAGAATTGGCAAGAGGTGACTTGACCCTACAAGAAGCAAGCCAAAGAATAAAAGAACTGCGGGGGTTAAGCTATACTACCTTACAGAGGATTTTAGCGGTGATGGTAGCTAGTGTAAGCTTTACCTTTATCTTAGGCGGCAGGCAAATGGAACTAATAGTTGCCGCTATAGCCGGATTAATTGCCTTTAGTGTCACTAGAGTTCTGGAACATTTTAATGCCAATTATTATCTTTCCGGTATCGCAGCCTCATTTTTAGTGGCTAATTATGTCTATATGGCCCAATATTTTCTTCCTGAGATAAGCGCACCTCTGGTTTTAGTAGGTGGTCTCATGGTGCTGGTTCCCGGGGTTGCCATGGCCTCGGCCGTGAGAGATATTGTGCAAGGGGAACTGCTTTCTGGAACCAGTAGAGCTGCAGAGGCTTTGGCTATAGCTGCGGCCCTTGCGGCAGGTTCAGCTCTGGCCCTTGGCCTTTGGAGGTGGTAAGGTGAATTTTTACGATCTGACCCTCCAGTTTTTGGCAGCTTTTTTAGCTTCCGGTGGTTTTGCGGTGCTTTATAAGATCCCCTTAAATCTGCTTTTTTACGCCTCGCTGGTAGGAGCAGTCGGCTGGCTGGGGTATTTGGCAGTAGTACCTTTTTCGGGAGCTGTGTTTGCTACGTTTGTAGCAGCGGCTGTGGTATCGCTTTTAGCCGAAGAATTATCGAGATTTTTAAAAACCCCTGCCACTACCTTAGCGGTTCCGGGTATAATACCTTTAGTACCCGGTATGCGGGTCTACCGCAGTATGGAATGCTTTTTACAGGGAGATAATCTAGGCGGTCTTAACGAAGTGGCTATGACCCTGCTTGTAGCAGGTGCTATTGCCTTTGGTCTGGCCGTTGTTGGCTCAATGTTTAGGCTAAAAAAGAGGTGATCGGGTGTTTGTTGATCATGTTTATATAAAAGTTGAAGGTGGCAATGGCGGAAACGGTATAGTCAGTTTTCGCCGAGAAAAATATGTACCTTTAGGTGGACCTGACGGTGGCGATGGCGGAGATGGGGGTTCGGTAATCTTTGAAGTTGATGAAGGTTTAAATACCTTGCTTGATTTTAAATATCAAAGGCAATATCAAGCTCAAAGAGGCGCCAACGGTTTAGGTTCTAATCAAATAGGTAAAGACGGTGAAGAACTTATTGTTAGAGTACCACCGGGAACCATTATTAAAGATCGTCAAAGCGGAGAGATTTTAGGTGATTTAATTAACCACAAAGAAAGGCTGGTTGTGGCCAAAGGAGGCCAAGGAGGCCGAGGCAATACCCGCTTTGCCAACCCAAAGAGGAAAGGGCCTCGCTTCAGTGAAGCAGGACAAAAAGGCGAAGAACGCGAACTGGAATTAGAACTAAAGCTTCTGGCCGATGTGGGTTTAGTAGGTTTTCCCAATGTCGGGAAATCTACTTTAATCGCCAGTGTTTCTAAAGCCAGACCTAAAATTGCCAACTATCCTTTTACCACACTGGTGCCCAACTTAGGAGTGGTTAAGGTAGGTAACTATCAATCGTTTGTGATGGCAGATATTCCCGGTTTAATCGAAGGAGCCAGCGAAGGTATCGGTCTTGGCCATGCTTTTTTAAGGCACATTGAAAGAACCAGACTTATCGTCCATTTAGTTGATGCCTCGGGAACAGAGGGCCGTGATCCCGTTGAGGATGTCGCTGTAATCAGAGCCGAATTGAAAAAATTTAGCCCCGATTTAGCAAAAAAACCGGAGATCCTAGTGGCGAATAAGATAGATCTAGGTTGTGAAGCTAATCTGACCAGACTAAAAGAAGCCTATGGTGACATTTTAGCCATATCGGCCGTAACCAAAGAAGGCGTTTCAGAACTTTGCGAGGTTATTATCCAAACCCTCCAGACCCTGCCGAAAAAAGAAAGAGCAAAACAAAGAGTAGAGATTACTCCGGAGTTTAAGGAAACAGATGATTTTACCATTGAAAAAACCGACACCGGTTTTATTATAAGTGGCAAATCTCTGGATTGGGTTTCTCGTTTTGATATACGCAATTTTGAAGCCTTGCAATATATTGAGACCAGACTGGAATATCTTGGAGTTATGGAGGCACTAAAAAACCAGGGTGCCAAAGATGGCGATATTATACAAATCGGTGAAATGGAATTTGAATTTATCTTTGGATAGGGGGCATCGCTATGAAAAGCGACTATCTTCCGTGATGTAAAAAGAGTAGTGATAAAAGTGGGCACATCAAGTCTCACTTACGAAAACGGCAACCTTAACCTTAATGCTTTTGAGATATTAGTCAGAGCAGTGGCTGATTTACACAATTCGGGAGTGAGCGTGGTTTTAGTTTCCTCGGGGGCCATTGCCGCCGGCATGAGCCGTTTAGGTATTGAAAAAAGGCCCAAGGCTATCCCTGTTAAGCAGGCAGCCGCAGCAGTCGGGCAACCGCTTTTAATGCATCTTTACGAAAAACTTTTTGCCGAATATGGCAAAACCGTAGCTCAGATTCTTCTGACCCGAGAAGATCTGGCTCTTCGCAATCGTTATGTCAATGCGCAAAACACCTTTCAGACGCTTTTAAATGAAAATGTTATACCCATTGTCAATGAAAATGATACCGTAGCCATCGAAGAATTAAAATTCGGTGATAATGATTCTCTCTCAGCCCAGGTGGCAGCTTTGTGCGAAGCTGATCTTTTAATAATCTTTTCGGATGTAGAGGGGTTATTTACAGCCGATCCGCGCCAGGATAAAGAAGCTAAATTAATATCAGAGGTTACTTCTTTAACCGATGAACTCTGGGAAAAAGCCTCCGGAGCTGGTTCCAAAAGAGGCACCGGGGGGATGTATACTAAGCTATTAGCGGTCGATATAGCCACTAAAACCGGTATTGCCGTTATAATTGCTCATGCCAAAGAGCAAAAAAGACTAAAGGAGATTCTCGATGGCCTTAGCATTGGCACCTTTTTTTATCCCAATAAGGAAACCCTGCGGGGGAAAAGCCGCTGGGTAGCCTTTGGTGCTTGTTCGAGCGGAACTATTGTGATTGACGGTGGTGCCAAAGAAGCTTTGCTTAACGAAGGTAAAAGTCTCCTCTCCAGTGGTATTTCAGAGGTAAAAGGCGAGTTTAACAAAGGTGATGTGGTTGATATCGAAGATCAAGAAGGTCAGATTATCGCCAGAGGCCAGGCTCGCTATAGTGCAGGCGAGCTAAATCAAATCCAAGGACTATCTTCTTTTGAAGCTACCAAGCTTTTAGGGAAAGAGGTTAATACCGTAGTGCACCGCAATGATCTAGTGCTTTTTAGGAGGGATTGAGATGTCTGATCTATATCAAAAAAGCAAACTGGCTTTTGAGGCCGCAAAGACACTCTCCTTACAATCTAGCTTACAAAAAAATACGGCCTTGATAGAGATGGCCAAGGCCCTAAAAGCTAGCGAAACCGAAATATTAAAAGCCAATGAGCAGGATCTCTTAGAAAACCCCCATCTTTCCACAGCCCTGAAAGATCGCTTGCTTTTAACACCAAAAAGGTTAGAAGCTATGGCTAGCGGTCTAAGGGAGGTAGCCGACCTAGAAGATCCTATTGGCCATGAAATTTATATGACCCAAAGACCAAACGGCCTTAAAATCCGAAAAGTCCGGGTGCCAATCGGGGTAATCGGTATTATCTACGAAGCCAGACCCAACGTTACCTCTGATGCCGCGGCCCTTTGCTTAAAAGCGGGCAATGCTGTTATTCTAAGAGGCGGTAGCGAAGCTTTTCATTCCAATCAAGCCATAGCTAAAGCACTAAAAGCCGGTTTAGCCCGGAGTTTAATTTCGCCTGATGCGATTCAAATAATTGAAGATACAGATAGAGCAGTAGTAGCGGAGATGATTAGGCTTAGGGAATACCTGGATTTGATTATTCCCCGCGGTGGTGCCGGTTTGATTAAATTTGTCACCGAAAACGCTACCGTACCGGTAATAGAAACCGGGGTTGGCAACTGCCATATCTATATCGACAAAGATGCCGATTTAGAGATGGCCAAAGAGATTATCATTAATGGGAAATGCCAAAGGCCCGGGGTCTGTAATGCCCTGGAGAAGGCTTTAATCCATGAAGATATAGCGGCGGAGTTTTTGCCTGTAATCTCAAAGGAATTAAAAAGCCGGGGTGTCATCTTAAAAGGCTGTCCTTATGCCAGACAGTTCCTGCCTGAGCTTGAAGTGGCAGATCAAGACGACTGGTCGAAAGAATACCTAGATCTAATCATGGCCATTAGAGTGGTAGAGAGTTTAGACGATGCCCTGATGCATATAGCTAAGTATTCTTCCAAGCATTCAGAAGCTATTGTTACCGGCAATTACTTTACGGCCAAGCGTTTTGAAGCCGAGGTAGATGCGGCAGCAGTTTATGTCAACGCTTCAACCCGTTTTACCGATGGAGCTGAATTTGGCTTGGGTGCTGAGATTGGGATCTCTACTCAAAAGCTACATGCCAGAGGACCGATGGGCTTAGAAGAACTGACCACTGTAAAATATGTTATTGAGGGAGAAGGACAGATCAGATGAAGATTGGTATTCTAGGCGGCACCTTTGATCCGGTTCACTGGGGGCATCTTTTTATGGCTGAGGTAGCCAGGGAAAAAGTCGGACTAGACTGTGTTTATTTTGCCCCGGCTAATATTCCTCCGCATAAGAAACAGGCCACAGCTACAGCTGAAGACAGGCTGGCTATGATAGAACTCTCCCTGGCGGAAAACCCCTATTTTAAGATTGGTCTTTGGGACTATGAACGAAAAACCCCGGCTTTTACCTATCAGACCATGGCGGAGTTAAGTCGGAAATTTCCAGACACGGAGATCTATTTTATCGTAGGCGGAGATTCACTGAGGGATTTTAGTACTTGGAAAAAACCCGAGGAGATTATTAAGTATTGCAAAGTAATTGGGATAGCAAGGCCGGAGGCAGATTTTAGCCACAGTGAATTTATTAAAGAACATGCCAAAGACTTTATTCTCATTGACTCGCCACCGATAGGCATTTCCTCGACCGAGATTAGAAACAGACTTCAGGCAGGTTTAGATGTCAGGTATTATCTTCATCCGGCAGCGTATGAATACCTTAAACTGAAAAAAATCTACGCCAAAAAAGCTAGCACTCTTTCTTAAAAAAGAGGCTAGCTTTTTATGTTGAAAGTAAAAGCTATAAGGCTTACTTTTTGGGTGAGCTTTTAGGAGAGGTAGTTCGATCTAGTTCTCCCGGCAGATAGAAGGTTTCTAAAAGACCTTCCGGCAGATACCTTTGAGATACAACATGGCCGGGATAATCGTGGGGGTAGAGATAACCTTTACCGTAACCTAATATTTCCAGGCCGCCTCTGCTGCCATCGCGCAGATGATTGGGTACTTGCGGTTGTTTGTTTTTTTCTATATAAGCCAGGGCTTTATCGATGGCCAGATAGGCTGAGTTTGATTTGGGAGAAAGACAAAGATAGATAGTTGCCTCTGCCAGCGGGATGCGACCTTCGGGTAGACCGATGCGGTTTACGGCTTCGGCTGCACTGACAGCCATGGTTAAAGCAAACGGGTCTGCCAGGCCAATATCTTCGGAAGCTAAAATTATTAATCTTCTGGCTATAAAAAGGGGATCTTCACCGGCATAGAGCATACGAGCAAGATAATAGATAGCGGCATTTGGATCAGAACCACGTACGCTTTTTATAAAGGCACTGATCACATCGTAGTGTTCATCTCCACCTTTGGTGTAGTTTAAGATGGGCTTTTGCACTACATCGGCCAGGGTTTTTTTGTTTAGCCTCACACGGCCATCAACTCTAGGAGCAGCTAAGACACAGAGTTCAAGAGTATTTAAGGCCTGACGGGCATCACCGTTGGTTAGTATGATTAACCTTTCCAGGAAATCTTCCTCTAGGTCTGTCTCAAACTCTCCTAGGCCTCTTTCTTTGTCAGCTAAAGCGGCCAGAAGAATTTTCTGAATAGCTTCGTTTGTAAGGTATTCTAATTCTACTAAGCGGCATCTTGAAAGCAGAGCTTTGTTGACACTAAACATCGGGTTTTCAGTAGTAGCTCCGATTAGAATAAGGGTACCGTCTTCAACATAGGGCAAAAGGGCATCTTGTTGCGCTTTATTGAAGCGATGAACTTCATCAATAAAAAGAATAGTTTTTTTGCCCCTTAAGATAGCTTCTTTAGCGTTTAAAACCGCAGCTCTAAGATCATTAACACCGCTAGATACCGCACTTAAGGTTATAAAATTAGCTTGAGTTAGATTGGCAATAATGCCGGCTAAGGTTGTTTTGCCAGAGCCGGGAGGTCCAAAAAGAATCAGGGAGGGAACTTTATCATGCAGGATCAACTGTTCTAAGACACTGCCTTTGCCAACAGCCTTATCTTGACCATAAAACTCAGCTAAGGTTCGTGGTCGCATGCGATCAGCAAGAGGAGCCTGCCTTTTTATTGCCTCTTGTGATACCTGGCTAAAGAGATCCATTTAAAAAGGCCTCCTTATACTAGTTTTTATTGTCGTTTGGACTCTGGCAATCACGCTCTAAGTCTTTAACATTGGCAAGAAGAGGCATTATCTCCTTGAACTCAGCCAAATCAGCTAGTTGACATTGGCAAAGCTTGGTAAGATCAGAGGCCAGATCTAGCAATGAATCTTTACTGGTTTGATAATAGATCCACTGTCCCCTACGTTTATCTTCAGCCAAGCCAACGGCCTTAAGCCTTCTTAAATGTTGGGAAACAGCCGGTTGACTGATATTAAGCAGTTTGGCCAGTTCACAGACACTAAACTCTCTTTCCATAATTAATTTGAGTATTTTTAAGCGGGTCAGATCACTTATCGCTTTAAGACGACCAAGTAGTTCTTGCACAGTAATCCTCCTTTTTTAGGCTATATGAGCTTTTACCGAACCTGCTTTTTCCAGGCAACTAAGGAGTAACAAAAGTAAGGATGAGCTCAACAACTATAATTTAATTATATGCTTATAAAGGGGTACAGTCAAAGAAAAGGTTTTTTAGGCTATAGGTGGCCTAAGTTAATTATACAATCCACCGCTTGGATGCAGATTTTCAATTTATACCAGTCAAGCGGTTTTAGGTTATATTGGAACTCTCCCAATGCAAGTTTTTCATTCCAGGTTCCGTCATAACGCAAGAGAGCAATGCTTCTGGGGTTAATTGTTATTTCATACCCCACCCAGAGTTCTTGCATTCTTATAAAAAAGGTCAAAGAGCCATGCTCATTGCTCCATTCATTAACTCTAAACTCGGTTTCCCAGGCATAGTTTTGCCAAGAGTTTTTCTCCTCGAGATAGACTGCTCCTATAGCATAGAGATCATATTCAAGACCATGGGAGGTAAAATGCCAGGTATCCCTAATAAGGCCCCACTTTTCAGTAGAAGGAAGTAAAATCATCTGTTAAGATAAGTTGGTCTAAGTTAGCTTCAGCTTTTCGAGGGAAAACTAAAACGATGGTTAGAGAGATAAACAAAAAAAGAAGTATTATTAAAGGACCTCCTTAGTTAATAAAAGATAAACACTCTTTAACTGCTCTATAGCAATAATGCTATTCTTGCCAAAAACAATTGCTAAACCAGAAAGACAACTAAAAAACATTTTTCAAGGAGTTACACTCAAAATAGGGAAAAGAAATAGAGCTGAGTATCTTTAATTTAAGGAGGAGCGAGAATGGATTTAGAAAAAGTAGCTTTTAAACACTACCGCTTTGTCAACTTAGAACCACAATCTCCTTATGACGACCCTTTTTTAACTAAGCTTAGCGATGGTAAAAAAGAATTTAACTGGCCGGATTTAGTAGGCTGGGATGGTTGCCGGGAAGAGGTGGAAATAGAGCTTGATCTTAAAGAGACACGTTTAGATATAACTTCGGTTTTAGTCTATGCCGTAATATCAAAAGCAGCTTCAGTAGGTCTGCCGGATAGTATTGAAGTTTTAATATCCGAAGACGGTAAAACTTATCGTAATTTAGGCGAGGCTGTAAGGGAGCCATACCAGGTTACAGATAACAGAGCTTTTGCTTATAGAATGGATTTTAACCCGCTCCCGCTGCGTTATATCTACCTAAAAATAGAACCCAACCCTAATATAGGCTGGTTTATGATCTCTGAGGTAGAGGTTCTAGCCTCCAAAATAAAAAGATATGACTCCAAAAACCCTCCGGCTATAGTGGCTCTACCAAAAGTAGTTAACCTTAGCGGTGATTGTGTACAACTTATCTTTTCTACCTTAAATGAGATCTGTTGCCGCTATGTTTTACTAAAAAAAGGTAGTGAGCCTACCGAGGTAAAGTTAGCTGGAAAAAGCCTTAACCGCCAGCTGGTTTTAACCGAGATGGAACCTAATTGCACCTACGAGCTTAAGGTTTTGGCCGCAGGAGCCAGCGAGAAAGTAACATTTGCTACTGCGGAAGTTAAACTCCTTAGGGGCCCTATTATGGGGGCTTTGGAAGACAACCGGCTCCAGGTTAGCTTTGAATGCAATGCCTTAGTTTTAGGCTGGGTAGAATATTGGCCACTCTCTAATCCTAGCGATATTTGTACCCAAGCGGCAAAAGCAATAAGAGGTACTTTAGATACCCACTATCAAGCGGTTTTACCGGAACTAAAAGCCGGTGAATATGGTTATCGTCTAAAACTAAAAGCTCAAAATGACACGGTTTTTGTCTCTGATAACTACCGGTTTAAGGCTTTTAATAACCTAGAGATAGAGGATTTTACTTTTCTGGTCTATGGCGATACTCAGCACGGAGAGTCTCAAATGTTAGTTGCCAACGAGATGCTAAAGGCTAATGACTTTGATTTTATACTCCATCTCGGCGATTTGGTAAACCAGCCCGGCAATATCCTTGACTGGGAGGATCTGTTTAAGTATAGCGGGCCTTTAATGGCCAGAGCTCCATTTTTTCCGACTTTAGGCAATCATGATGATCACCATTATAAGTACTATCAGTACTTTGATTATCTAGATCATAAAAATAACTATTCCTTTCTCTTAGGGCCTTTTCAGTTCATCTCTTTTGATTCCTCAAGTGAAAGAGACCTCTCTTTAGCCCAAATCCAATGGTTGGAAGCAGAGTTAAAAGATTCAAAAAAACCTTACAAAATTATCTTTACTCACTGCCCTTTGTTTATGTCTTGGTATGAGGATGAATCTAGTAAAGACCTTAGAGCTCAAATTGCCAGTCTCCTGGAAAAATATCAGGTAAAGGTAGTGTTTTCGGGTCATGCCCATGTCTATGATCACATCGAAAAAGAAAAGGTTCACTATGTGGTTAGTGGTGGAGGAGGAGGCTATCAGATAGCAAGAAGTAAATCTCCTTTTATGGCACCGCTGCATTTTCTTAAAGTAGATGTTAGAGCTAATAATCTTACCGTAACAGCTATTAAACCCGGCGGAGAGATAGTGGATTCATTTACAATAAAATTAAGTTGAGCTAAAAAAGTGGGTTGAGTGGGTAGCTTTTTCTCCTCTTTAGGAGAAATTTGCTTACCCACTTTTAAATATGTTTTCTTGACGGTGCAAGCTTTATCAGCAAATTATTTTTCCAAAAACAGCCCTTTGGTTAGGGAAATTAAGTTGCCTATAAATAAAAGCAAGCTCTGAGCAAGCTCTTAGAAAAAGTTTAAAATAAAGGTTGATTTATTTTTTTTTGAGTGGTATCATAATAACGAAATCCGAGTAAAATAGTTGGGATTAAAGGAGGGCACTTATGCGATTATCTACCAAAGGTCAATATGGATTAAGAGCGGCACTTGATTTGGCAGATAGATATGGTCAAGGTCCGGTGCCCCTTAAGGCCATAGCAGAGAGAGAAGAGATCTCCGAGCATTACCTGGAACAGCTTATAGCCCAACTGCGAAAAGCAGGACTTGTTATCAGTCAAAGAGGTGCTCAAGGAGGTTATATTCTGGCCAGATCTCCGGAGAAAATAACCGTAGCTGAGATTGTTGAAGTTTTAGAAGGCCCAATCGCACCTGTCGATTGCTTGGCCGAGGATAATTGTAAACGCAGCCCAGTTTGTGCGGCTCAAGCAATTTGGAAAAAGTTAGCTGCTGCTATGAATCAAGTTTTAGGTTCTACCACCTTAGCTGATTTAATAGCTGAAAATAAAGGGTTAAAAAGTTAATACTGGCAAAGTCTATTGAAAGGGGAGAAAGTGCACCTATCATTAGGTGGCACTGGACTGAAATATGACAGAAAAAATCTATCTTGATCATGCTGCTACTACCTATGTTCGTAAAGAAGTATTAGCTGAAATGCTACCCTTTTTTACCGAACATTTCGGTAATCCGATGAGTGTCCATAGTTTCGGCAGAGAAGTAGCCAAACACGTGGAGAATTCACGTGAAACTATAGCCGACTGTCTTGGGGCCAAACCCAAAGAGATAATGTTTACAAGCGGTGGGACAGAGGCAGATAACCTGGCCTTAAGAGGTTTTGCTAATGCTAACTCAAAAAAAGGCAAACACATAATTATCTCCAGTATCGAGCACCATGCCATACTTCATACCTGTGAAGCTTTGGCCAAAGAAGGCTTTGAAGTAACCTATCTACCTGTAGACAGCGAAGGTTTTGTTGATCCTAAAGAATTAGAAAAAGTACTTAGGCCCGATACCATTTTAGTCAGTATAATGCATGCCAACAACGAAATCGGCACGATTGAACCCATTGAAGAGTTAGGCGAGATCTGCCGCCAAAGAGGGGTCGCTTTCCATGTCGATGCCGTGCAATCGGCAGGGGTGTTGCCGCTTAACTTAAAAGAGCTGCCCGTGGATATGCTATCCATTTCAGCTCACAAATTCTATGGACCCAAAGGTGTAGGCGCTTTATTTGTAAGAAACGGTATCCGTCTTAAACCCATTCTTTTGGGCGGCGGACAGGAACGCAACTTAAGAGCAGGCACTCACAACCATGTAGGAATAATTGGTATGGCAAAGGCTCTAGAACTGGCTGTAAGTGAGCAACAAGAAGCGAATCTCTGTATATCAAAGCTAAGAGATCGCCTGATAGAGGGTGTTTTGGAGAAAATACCTGAGAGCCAGCTAAACGGACCGAGTGGTAACAAACGTTTGCCCAATAATGTCAATGTAAGTATTAAGTATATAGAAGGCGAGAGTATGCTCCTTCACCTTGATATGTTGGGGATTGCCGCTTCAAGCGGTTCGGCCTGTACTTCAGGTTCATTGGATCCAAGTCATGTTCTGCTTGCCATTGGACTGACACATGAAATCGCTCATGGTTCGCTGAGACTTAGTTTGGGCAAAGAAAACACCGAGGCTGAGATCAATAAAGTTTTAGAGGTACTCCCCAAAATTGTGGCCAATTTAAGGGCGATGTCCCCGCTATACCAGGGATAGGAGGCAATAAGATGGATTATACGGATAAAGTTATGGATCATTTTATGAACCCAAGAAATGTAGGCGAAATAAATGATGCCGATGGAGTCGGTGAGCAAGGTAATGCCAAATGCGGCGATATCATGAAGCTTTACATTAAAGTTTCAGATGGCAAAATAGTCGATGCTAAATTCAAAACCTTCGGTTGCGGAGCCGCCATTGCTACCTCTTCTATGGTTACGGAAATGGTGATTGGCAAGGATCTTGACGAAGCTATGCAAATTTCAAATCAAGCCGTTGCCGAAGCTTTAGGAGGACTGCCTCCGGTGAAGATGCACTGCTCACTTTTAGCCGCGGATGCACTGCATAAGGCTATTGTGGATTATAAGAAAAAGCAGGGTTTACCTGTTGATAAATGTGAAGATTGTCATACCTGTTGCCACGAGCTGGAAGAAGAAAGCTAATACTGGTAAAAGGTTTCAGCCCGCAAGAAGATTCTTGCGGGTTATTCTTTTGTTTTCAAGTACATCCTAAATACGGGGAGATTTATGCAAAGAGCCAGTGAATTAATGAACAGCCAAGTGGTGGATTTGAGTACTGGTAAGATAAAAGGCAGAGTAATAGATCTGCTTTTTTCACTGCAAAACGGAGCTATAGAGGGACTCTTACTTAAACTTCCCCTCAAAAGGTATGCCTTAGGCTTTGTAGAGATTAAGGAAGTAAAAAGCCTAGGCAAGGATGCGGTTACTGTTTTTAAAGCTGAGGGTATAAAAAAGTGGCAGCAGCCAAAAAAGCCTGCAGGAATCAGATTTAAACCACTTATGACCCAAAATGGCAATTTGATTGGCCACATCACAGATGTGATTATCGATGAGAATAACTACTGCGTTTTAGGGCTGGAGGTTTCTAAAAGTTTATTTGAAGATTTAAAAAGGGGTAGGCAACTGTGGTTACTTTCACCTGAAATGGCCCTAGGTGATGTGGTATTGGTACCGGAAAATTGTCAGAGTGTGGGAGCAGATAGGTTAGTTGAACATGCACGCAGGCTTTCTTCTCTGGCCATTACTAAAACCGAAGCGGTTTGTTTTTTAAACAGGAGGGATTAGAATGCGTTTTTGGCAAGGTATGCTACTTGGTGTTTTAGTCGGTGGTATTACAGGTGTATTGGTCTATAATCGCTCTAACGGCAAAGCTAAAGCCATGATGGTAAAAAGAGCTAGACAGGCCTCGGATATTATCGGTACAGCAGCCAAGGCTATTAAAATAAGCCCGGTTTTAGACAGGAAGTAAGAGGGGTAAAACCCCCTCTTACTCAGTTTATCAAGGAGGCAGCTTATGCAAAAAAAAGTTGTTTGGTCTCTCCTTTTTCTCGGTCTAATAGGGATCATCTTAGCTTTTTATCTGCTGCCGCTTTTTTTGCCTTTATTGCTGGGATTGATTTTAGCCTATCTCTTAGAACCGGTAATTGATTCACTAGAACAAAGAGCAGTACCCAGAAGGATTGGCATAATAATAGTATTTTCCTTTATAGCTGTGATCATTATACTAGCTGGTTTATACCTTATACCGTCCCTTTCTGAACAGATATTGGAGTTATCGCAGATATTACCTCTTAGGTTTTTAGAGTTAAAAGAAAGACTTTTAAGTTTGTCTGTTAGGTTAAGCGGTGGGAGAGGGAAAAAACTCAGTGAGGCTTTTTTACAGGAAATATCTCTAAGAGCAGAGGAATTTGCCGTCTCCGTAGGCGCTTATGTAGTGGCTTCTGTGCCAAAAGTTTTGCAGAGTCTATTTATTTTTTTTGTTTCCCTGGTACTAACCTATTATTTCTTAAGTGATCGCAAAAAAATTGTAAAGTCTTTATATGGAGTTGTTCCCCTCTCTTTAAGGCGTCAGGTTAAAGGAATCATAGAAGAGATCAATGCCTCTTTGGGGGGGTATCTAAGAGGCCTTTTGATAGTAGGTTTTTTGGTAGGCCTGTTAGGTTTTTTGGCGATGCTGATATTAGGAGTAAGATATGCCCTGCTAATCGGTATTATTGTTGGCTTTACCAATTTAATCCCCTACTTCGGTCCGGTAATAGGGGCTATCCCCGGAGTGATATTGGCTTTTTTATCGTCACCATCTAAGGGGCTGTGGGCCATTTTAGCTTTTACCATTGTCCAACAGATCGATAATGTGATCTTAACACCTAAAATTGTTGGCGATCATACCGGGTTGCATCCTATTACCGTAATTATGGCCGTCTTAGCCGGAGAAAGGCTTTGGGGTTTTGGTGGTATGCTTGTGGCTGTCCCTCTTGTGGCTATAATTAAAAGTACTTTGCAGGCCGTTTATATTCGCTTAGTTAGAGCTACTATAATTGACTAATTGTGTACTTGTTAGTATGATTAGGAAAGATGTAACGGAGGTGAAGGACCCGAGGGTCACACTATGATAACTGCTGATCAATTACGAAAGATGTTTTTGGAATTTTTTCAAGAAAAGGCTCACAAGGCACTGCCAAGTTTTTCTTTGATACCCAAATCTGATCCTACCTTGCTTCTAACAGGTGCTGGTATGGTTCCTCTTAAACCTTACTTTCTCGGGGAAGCTAAACCAGAAACCTCTAGACTTACCACCTGTCAAAAATGTATGCGCACAGGTGATTTAGACAATGTGGGCCGCACATCAAGGCATCTGACATTTTTTGAAATGCTAGGTAACTTTTCTTTTGGGGACTATTTTAAGGCGGAGGTAATTCCTTGGGCTTGGGAGTTTGTTACCGAAAGACTAAAGCTACCTAAAGAAAAGATCTGGGTTACAGTCTACCTAGATGATGATGAAGCGTTTGATCTTTGGGTAAAACAAGGTCAACCTAAGGAAAGAATTGTTAGACTCGGCAAAGAAACTAACTTTTGGGAGTTAGGTATCGGCCCTTGCGGACCAAATTCGGAGATTTTTATCGACTTAGGTGAACAAGTCGGTTGCCATGATAAAAACTGTGGGCCGGATTGTGATTGCGGGCGTTTTTTAGAGTTTTGGAACCTGGTTTTTATCCAGTTTCATAAAGATGAAATAGGCAACTATACACCTCTTAAGCAAAAAGGTATCGATACCGGTATGGGACTTGAGAGAATGTGTGTCATTTTGCAAGGAGTTAACAATGTCTTTGAGATAGATATCAATCAGCCGCTTATAGATAAGATTGCCTCTCTGGCTGGTATAAACTATGGAGATAATAAGAAAGACGATACAGCCTTAAGAGTTATTACCGATCACTCACGAGCTATGACCTTTATGGTAGCCGATGGTATTATGCCTTCCAATGAAGGTCGTGGTTATGTCCTTAGAAGAATTATTCGCCGAGCAGTTCGTTTTGCCAAACTAATCGGTATTAAAGGCACTTTCCTTTCCGAGGTCGTGGAGGTAGTCATTAGACAGATGCAAGGCGGTTATCCCGAGCTTTTAGAAAAGAAAGCCTATATTCTTAAAATTATTGCTATGGAAGAAAAACGTTTCCAAGCCACTTTAGATCAAGGTTTAACTATTTTAGGCGATCTTTTAGAAGAACTTGAACAAAAAGGCGTTAAAACACTTCCCGGAGAAGAGGTCTTTAAGTTATATGATACCTATGGTTTTCCTCGCGAACTTACAGAAGAGATCGCCAAAGAAAAGCATTTTACCATAGATCAAACAGGCTTTGAAAAAGCTCTTGAAAGGCAACGAGAAATGGCTCGCAAAGCCCATGGTGATAATGACTATGTCCGTGCCGATCAGGCTTTTTATAATAGTATTGCCACCGACGTTCCCACAACTTTTATCGGTTATGATTGTCTTTTGGCCAAAACTAAGGTAATAGGGCTTATCCAAGACAATGATCTCGTCGGCGAGTTAAAAGGCAAAGGAATGGTTCTTTTAGAAAAGACGCCTTTTTACGCTGAAAAAGGCGGCCAAACCGGTGATACAGGCTATCTGACCTTTCCAGGCGGCAAAGCCAGGGTTTTAGATGTTAAGACCCCTGCTGAAAACCTCATCCTTCACTTGGTGGAAGTCCTAGAGGGCTCAATAATGCTTAATACTGAAGTAGAAACGGTTGTGGATCAAAATAGGAGGCAGGAGATTGCCAGAAACCATACCGCAACCCATCTTCTCCATAAAGCCTTAAAAGAGGTTTTAGGAGAGCATGTTAATCAAGCTGGTTCTTTAGTCGAAGCTGACAGACTAAGATTTGACTTTACTCATTATCAGGCACCTACCAAAGAAGAGCTGCGTAAGATTGAAGCCCTTGCCAATCAAAAGGTAAGAAGCAATCTACCGGTAGAGGTAAAGATAATGGAGCTCGATGAAGCCAAAGAACTAGGTGCGACGGCTTTATTTGAAGAAAAATATGGTGACAAGGTAAGACTGGTTACTATAGATGATTATTCTAAGGAGCTTTGCGGAGGCACTCACATCAAAGCTACAGGGGAAATTGGTTTGATTAAGATTCTAACCGAAGGCAGTATAGCTTCGGGAGTAAGACGTATCGAAGCTGTTACCGGCGAGGCTGCGTATAAAGAATTTGTAAAAATCGAAGAGCTGGTCTCAGATTTGGCCACCTCCTTAAAAATTAGTCCATGGGAACTGCCAGAGAGAATAGAAAAAATGACAGAAGAACACAATGAGTTAAAGAAAACGCTTATGGCTCTGGAAGCCAAAGTTGCGGCTCAAAAAGGTAAAGAGCTGCTTAAAGATTTTGATTTTGTAGGTGAGATACCTTACAAAGCAGTTAATCTTGGCCAGACCGATATAAACACCTTAAGGACTATGGGTGATTCAGTTAAGAAAGACATAGATGGTGTCTTATTGCTTTCAGGTTCCAAAGAAGGCAAAGCTGTTTTGTTGTGCCTAGTTTCGGCCAACTTAGTTAAAAAAGGCCTGCATGCCGGTAATATAGTCAAAGAACTAGCCCATATAGTAGGAGGCTCCGGCGGAGGAAGAGCGGATTGTGCTCAAGCCGGTGGCAGCAATCCTGAAAATATTACGGCTATGATGGCTAAACTTCCTGAAATAATCCAGAAAATGCTAAGTTAAAGAGGCGGTTAACCGCCTCTTTAAAAAACTCAAAAACTCACTCAGATTAGAGGGTACATTGAGGTGGCAATTAATTGACCAATATATCTCGCTTATTAGTAACCATTGGTTTTGTTTTGATAATCGTTGGCCTTTTAGTGGGCAAAGCTAGCTCTTTTACCTGGCTTTTTAATTTACCGGGGGATATAAAGGTTAACAAAGAAAACCTGTTTATTTTTATACCTCTAACAAGCATGTTGCTTTTAAGTGGGCTGGTTAGTCTTATTTATTGGCTGTTAAGTAAAATACTAAAATAATTTTGCTAAGAAGAGTCTTTAGTAGGTTAAAGAGGGTTAGATTTTTAATTTGCCATAAATATTTGATATACTATAGATAGTATTCTAGGTAATTAAAACCTCTTAACAAGAAAGAGTAGCTAATGGTTAAAGAGCTAATTTGGCAGTTGTTCTTCTTAAACCAGATTACTTTGCTATTTTAGCCAAATCCGGTACTGGTTTACAGGGTCTTGTTTAGGGTATCATGTAAATAAGGGAAATGCTTTTGCCCTAAAAAGGAGTTATTAGAGAGAAAGCGAAAGTCCATGCAAGTGTATTTTTACCGAGGAAGGTGAGAACCATGCCCGACATAACAGATCGTACTATGCGCTTTTCAGCTGAAGAGCTGAAAAACGGCACCAGTAACATTATTCGCGAAGTGTATAAAGCTTTAGAAGCAAAGGGATACGATCCTGTAGGTCAAATAGTTGGCTATTTGATGAGTGGAGACCCCACTTATATTACGAGTCACAACAATGCTCGTACGCTGATAAGAAGTGTTAGCAGAGATGCTATAGTAGAAGAGCTTGTACGTGGCTATATGCAAAAATAGCTAAGGAGGGCAAAAGCAGTGCGAGGGTATCATATTTATGAGGTCAAAGCAGGAGATACCATATCTTCTCTAGTACAAAAGCTGCAAAATACTATAGAAAACCTGGTTTTTCTTAGGATATCCGAAGACAGTCTATTTCTTTTTAGTGAAGCCAATCTAAAATTGCTGGCTTATTATGCTCGGGAAGAAAACAAGAATCTCGTCTTTTTGACTCACAATAAAGAACTCAAAGCACGAATAGCCGGACTCAAGCTTTCCACAGCAGATTCTATAGAAGCTTTTTTTAGTTCTGCACATAAGCCTCAAAGCAATTTAGCGCCTAGAAGTGATGTAAAGACTCCCCTGTCAAACTGGGCAAAAAACACCTTGCTAGCAGCAAGTGTGACTTTTGTGGTGCTTTTTCTGTTACAATGGGGTCTTAGATATTGGTTTTTGCCCAAGGTTATTGTGACTTTGTATCCTCAGATTATAAATAGCGATACAGAAATAAGCTTAAGTTTGGATTCTTTGAAGAAGCATGATGAGCTTATATCCTTAAAAAAGGTTGTCACTCAAGCGGCAACAGGCAGCAAAGTTGTGGGCATTGAACGTGCTCTAGGAGAGGTAGTTTTCTTTAATCAAGGTACAAAACAGCTTAAGCTTTATAAGGGGACTCAGCTAAAGAGTAAAGATGGCAAGAGATATCTTCTTAGAGAGGATGTCCTTATTCCCGGAGCTGAAGTAGTTTATGTTCTCGATGTACGCTCTAGCCAAACAGTGGGACAAGCACTGGGGTTTATCGAAGCTTATGAACTTGGGGCGGAGTATAATGTTAAAGCCGGAGAGATTAACTTTCTGTCCGGTGATTATAAAGATATCACTGTTCGCAACTTAAAAGCTGTAACAGGAGGTAAAAGTGAAAAAAGACCTGTTCTAACCCAGGCTGATCTTGATTTAGCCTCTAAGGAAGCAATTAAACTCCTCTCCGGCGAAAAAATTACTTTAAGACCGGGAGAATACCTCTTGGAAAACAGTGTAATTAAAGATGAACCTATAGTTAAATTTGATCAACAAGTCGGTAAATTCTCCGGTACAGTTACAGCTACTGCTACCCAGACCATTACGATAAAAAAGCTACTGGCTGAAGATATAGCTAGGGAAGCTGAAAAGCTCTTGCCCGAACTTTTGCCAAGCTTTTATAGTTTGGTGGCAAAAACAGTAACAGTTTTAGAGACAATCCTAGAGGAGAATGAGGCTAAAGTCAGATTGAATATGGATCTTTATCCGGTTATCAGTCCGGAAGAGATTGTAAAGGCTATTGCTGGTTTAACCAAAGAGGAAGCCATTGAAGTATTGGAGCCAAAAGGTAAAATCGTCTTTGAGGGTTTAAAAGAAGAAACCTTGCCTAAGCGTCAAGAATGGATTAAAGTTGTTATAAGTGATCAGTATCAACCCGATAAACTAAAAACCACACTTACCTTAGGTCAAAAGAAGATGTAAAGAAAGGTGGTGGCTTACCCTTAAGGAATCATCAAAGTTTGCCAAGTGATATTTCAGGGGCAAAGAACTGGTGAAAACTTTAGGGCATTGGTTTGGAATATCGCATGTTAGGTCAAACAGGATTTAAAGTCTCGCGCCTTTGTTTTGGAGCTTTAACAATTGGCCCTTTGCAAGCAAATCTTTCACCTTTGGAAGGGGGAAGAGTTATTCGTTATGCTTTGGAGCAAGGGGTCAATTTTATTGATACGGCAGAACTCTACGGTACTTACGAACATATAAAAGAAGGTACCGAATCACACCCTGATACTATTATTGTCTCCAAATCCTATGCCTACGACTATGATCAGATGAGAAAGGCTGTGGAAGAGGCTAGAATTAAACTTGACCGCGACACAATCAGTATTTTTATGTTGCATGAACAAGAATCCGCTCTAACCTTAAAAGGACATAGAAGGGCACTCGATTACTTAGTTTTGGCCAAATCAAGGGGACATATTAAGGCCATTGGCATATCAACCCATGCGGTAAAAGCGGTGCATGCCGCAGCTTTATTGCCTGAGATAGATGTGATTCATCCCCTGCTTAATTTAACCGGGATCGGTATTTTAGATGGTTCCAAAGAAGAGATGGAAGAGGCAATTGCTTTTGCCGAGAGTCTCGGCAAAGGTCTTTATGCCATGAAGGCCTTAGGGGGAGGGACACTAATTCCCAGAGCTAAAGAAGCTTTTGATTATCTGCTTAAAAAACCTGAGTTGGCCGCCATTGCCGTGGGGATGAGAAGATTTAGTGAAGTGGACTTGAACTTAAAGCTCTTTTCCAGTAAGATACCTGAAGAAGAAGAATGGCTAAAAGTAGCCCAAGAACCAAGAAAGCTTCATATTGACTATTGGTGTATCGGCTGTGGTGCTTGTAAAAAGCGCTGTCAACAGGGAGCTATTGAAATAATTGCTAAGAGAGCGGTAGTTGATCATAAAAAATGTGTTCGTTGTGGTTATTGTGCTTCTGTTTGCCCTGAGTTTGCCATAAAGGTGGTTTAGTTATGCGGTATGTAGGTTTGGATTTAGGAGAAAAAACTATCGGGGTTGCTATTTCGGATGCTCTTCTAATCTCCGCACAGCCTTTAACCGTAATTAAACGCAGCCATATAAAGACCGATATTACTGCCATGAAAGAGCTTATAGAACCTTATTTACCGGTTGAAATTGTGCTAGGCCTCCCCCTAAATATGAATGGTACCGAAGGCCCTAGAGCGCAAATAACCCGTGAGTTTGGCCATATTCTTCAAGAGGAAGGCTATAAGGTACATTTTTGGGATGAAAGGCTTAGCACTATGGCGGTAGAGAAGGTAATGATTAAAGCCAACCTATCTAGGCGCAAACGGAAACAGGTTATTGATCAGCAAGCAGCGGCGTATATTTTGCAAGGATTTATTGATAGAATAAACTTGACCAAGGGAAATTCGGGGTTTTGAGCGAGAAACTTTGGCTTTTTAGCTTTAGAATCAGCTCATTAGAATAAACCAATGGGGCGCCTGTGGGAAGTAATTGGCGCAACCAGAAAGGGATGAAGAGAAACTTTGGACAAAAAGCATGAGCACGAATGTGGTTGCGGTTGTGGAGACAATACAGAGTTTTACGACGAGAAAGAAGACAGCTGCGAAGAGTGCTGTGATGAGCAAGAAATTATTCTTTTAGTTGACGAAGATGATAATGAGCATCCTTTTGAGATAGTTTTTGTGGTTGAGTTAGATGAAAAAGCTTATGCAGTTCTTAATTCGCTAGAAGAAGATATAACTGTGATCATGGAAATGATTGGTGACGACGAAGACTTAGAACTTCATCCAATCGAAGACGAAGAGGAACTTAACCGGGTAATTGAATACGTAAATCAAGAACTTGGTTTAGATGAAGAAGAAGAATAAAATAGAAAATGCTCCCCGGTAAAATACCGGGGAGCACAGTTATAACTTGAGGAGGATGGTAGCAGATGCTACCAATTTTAAATATGACCAAAACAGAAGTATCAACTAAAAAAGAAAAAAGGCCCCGACTTTTACTTTGGTGTTGTCTCTTTTTTATCCTCGGGTTAAGTTGCTATTGTTACCTGCGACTTTTTAGACCAAGTGTCAAGCAGGACACTGTTTTTACGGTTAAAAAGGGGAGCAGTTTAAAAGAAACAACCTCTATTTTACAAAAAGAAGGCCTAATCCCCGATGCTAAGTTGCTGACTTTACTGGCACGCTTAAAAGGAGACGACCTTAAGCTAAAGGCCGGAGATTATTCTTTGCGCCAGGGCCAAAGCCCGGCAGAGGTTTTAAGTAGTTTAATCAATGATCGCCCTTTGCTTTCTAAAGTAACTATACCCGAGGGATTTACTCTGGCCCAAATCTCAGGGCGTCTGTTAGTACCTGCTCCGGATATAGCTGTTCTTTTAAGTTTAATCAAGGAGAGTAAGTTTCCCGAAAGTGTTAAAAATGAGTTTTACAATAATTCCCCGAGTTTACCTGAAGGTTATCTGTTTCCGGACACCTATTATTATAGCCCGGAAAAACCGGAAGAAGTTTATCCAGCTATGTTTAAAAAGACTGTCCAGACTTTGGAAGAGCTATATCTGGCTTATCCGCAAAATCCGGTTGCAAGTGGCAGACTTACCTTACATGAAGCCGTAATTCTAGCCTCAATGGTAGAAAAAGAAGCTTTGCTCGATGCGGAAAGGCCTCTGATTGCAGGTGTTTTTTTGAGGCGTCTGGCTCTGAATATGTATCTGCAATCATGTGCTACCGTAACCTATGTTTTAGAGAAACCTCGGGCAAAATTAACAGAGAAGGATCTAACCATTGATTCACCGTATAATACCTATCTTTATCCGGGACTGCCAATCGGTCCGGTGGGAAATCCCGGTTACAAATCACTGGAGGCCGTATTTAATCCCGAAGTGAGCGAATATCTATTTTTTGTTGCTAAAGGTGATGGCAGTCATGTTTTTAACAGGACCTATAAGGAACATCTAAAAGCTCAGGCTGTCTATGAAAACTGGCTGCGGCAAAATAACAAGGAATGATTAGTATGATTGAACTGCTTTCTCCCGCAGGCACTTTGGAAAAATTAAAGTATGCTCTTTTATATGGGGCCGATGCAGTTTATCTGGCTGGAGAAAAATTTGGTTTAAGAGCCCAGGCGGGAAATTTTACCCTCGCTGAAATTGCAGAGGGTCTAAAGATCGTGCGCTTCAAGGGTAAAAAACTTTATGTAACAATTAACAGCTATCTATATGATGATGAATATAAGGAATTAAAAGAGTATCTTTTAGACCTTAAAGACATAGGGCCCGATGCTTTGATTATCTCAGATTTAGGTGTTTTAGAGACTGTTAAGGAAGTATGGCCCAAAGCCGAGATTCATATCAGCACCCAAGCCAATACCACCAGCCTAAAAGCGGCCAAAGTCTGGCAAAAATTAGGTGCCAGTCGCATTATTCTGGCCAGAGAAGTTAATTTAGCAAGAATTAAAGAGATGGCAAAAGAGATGGAAACCGAGATCTTTGTCCATGGTGCGATGTGCATGGCTTATTCGGGGCGGTGTATTTTAAGTGCTTATCTAACCGGTCGTTCAGCTAACAAAGGAGACTGTACCCATACCTGCCGCTGGAAATATTACCTTGTGGAAGAGCAAAGACAGGGGCAGTATATGCCAATTGAAGAGGATGAAAGAGGCAGTTATATTCTAAGCCCCGGGGACCTCTGTTTACTGGGAGATCTACCAGACTTAATTCAAGCCGGTGTTAAAGCGTTTAAGATTGAAGGGCGCATGAAAAGTGTCCACTATGTGGCCGCAACTACCCTAGCCTACCGTCTAGCTTTAGATGCTCTGGCCCGTGGAGAGATGATTCCTAAGTTAAGTTATGACTTAGTTGAATCGGTAAGTCATAGACCTTTTAGCAAAGGTTTCCTCTATGGAAGACCCTCGGAGAGTTATCAAAGTTCTCATTCATATTTGAGTACCAGAGATTTTGTTGCCGTTATCGAAGAGGATCACATAGCGGTTAGAACAGTTATTAATACCGGAGAAACTTTAGAGATTCTAACCCCCAAAGGAGAGATCTACAATATTATCTGGCCTGAAATGTATAAGGATGGTCAAAAGGTACTTGTAGCTCACCCCAACTGGCAAGTAAAAGTTGACATGCCGGTGCTGGTACCAAAAATGAGTCTGGTCCGCCGCGTACAGGCACAATAAAACTTACTTTTAGCATACACTACTTTAGCTGACTTTAGGAGGTTGGAGGTTATGGCCTTTGGGCCAAGACTTAGATTGGGAGCTCTGCTTTTTGTCTCACATGTTTCTGGCGGCACCTTCCCGCAACCTCTTGAACCTGATGAAGAAGAGAGGTTAATTAAACTGTTAAAAGCAGGAGATGAACAAGCCAGAAAAACACTGATTGAAAGGAATCTTCGCTTGGTAGCTCACATTGTCAAAAAATATGCCGAACAGGGAGAAGACAGCGAAGATTTAATTTCCATCGGCACCATCGGTCTTATTAAAGGTGTTAATACATTCGATCCTGAGAAAAGCTCGAGGCTAGCGACCTATGTAGCACGCTGTATAGAAAACGAAGTACTAATGCATTTTCGGGCCGCCAAAAAAACTAAACTGGAGCAGCACCTCTACGATCCTATTGGTTCGGATAAAGAAGGTAACGAACTATCGTTGATGGATATTATACCCTCTGACGAATTAGTTTTAGAGGAAGTAGAAGACCGTCTGGAAAAGCAAAAACTCTATGAAAAGCTGACTTATCTTACCCCTAGGGAAAAACTTATCTTACGTTTGCGTTATGGTTTGAATGATGGTATGCGTTATACCCAAAGAGAAATTGCTCGTTATTTAGGGATTTCCCGTTCCTATGTTTCACGCATTGAAATGATTAGTTTACAAAACACAAAATTAAGGCCTTTTTAAAGCCAAGTCTTTGTTTTCGAAGGGAAACCAGCTTGCTTTAGAGAAATGCTCTTTACTAGAAAATGAATCTAGAGGAGGAGAAAAAGTTGCGCAGATTAAATTACCTGATTTTAATTCTGGTACTAATCCTTTCTGTTACTACTTTGGCTTTTGATGTTTATACCCAAGATTTTTCTGGTGGCATGCCGGAAGATTTTAAAGTTATTGAAGGCAAGTGGAAAGTGGAAGATGGTCGCTTAGTCGGTGAGAGCAGCTCAGGTTATGTCCAAGGCAGGGTTATCTTTGGACCAGAGCTGGAGGAATTTGTTTATTCTGTAGACGCTACTTTTCTTTCGGCTCTCAATAATAGTCGCTGGTTTTCCATATTCTTTAGGGCAACCCCAAACGGCATGGCCCCTTATCACATGTTTACCATTCGACAAAACGCTACGGCCAGTAATGGCACGGAGCTTGCTTTTAGAGAACCGGGAGGCAACTGGGATGTAAGGAGAACCAAAGCTTATAAAAGACAATTTAGGATAGGTGAGACTTACCGCATTAAAGTGGCGGTTACCGGAGATTATTTCTTTTACTTTATTAACGACGAGTTGCAATTTGCTGCTTATGAAAAAGGTTTTCGTAAAGACGGTGTTTTTGGCTTACATGTAAACGGCTGTAAGGTAGCCTTTGATAATATTAAGATTGAGCCATACAACAAAGAAGAGTTTCTAGAACTGGAGGGGGAAGTTGCCATGGAATCTAGCCCCATTTTTCCAAGAATCGTAGCTCACAGAGGGAATTCTTCAGTAGCACCCGAAAACACTTTGGCGGCTATAAAATCTGCCATCGAAGTCGGTGCCGATCAGATCGAAATAGATGTCCATATGACTAAAGACGGCGAAATTGTGCTCATGCATGACGGTACAGTAGATCGTACCACCAATGGCCGAGGCTATATTTCCCAGATGACCCTAGAAGAGATTAAAGCTCTTGATGCTGGCAGTAAAAAGTCAGCTATCTATAAAGGTGAACCGGTTCCAACCCTTAAAGAAGCTCTTATGGAAGTAAAAGGCAAGGCTCGTCTGGTGATTGAAATCAAAGCGACCGGCATCGAAGAGAAGGTAGTGGAGATTGTCGATGAGCTAAAAATGAGAAAAGAAGTGGCCATTATTTCTTTTAATGCCTATAGTATTAAGAAAGTAGGCGATATTGCCCCGGACATTCCTGCCGCTATCCTTATCGGCAGCGCTGCCGATTACAAAGAAATCGAAAGAATAGCCAAATCTGCCAACACTAGAATTCTCGATCTGGCCCATCCGTTAATTGATAATAAGACCGCAGCCTATTTTCTCGATCGCGGTTATGCTCTTTGGGCTTGGACTGTAGATAATAAAGAGATCATGCAACAGATGAAAGACAGAGGTGTCTCTTTGATTACTACTAATGTCCCGGCTACGGCTTTAAGTGCGCTTAGAGTGCAAAAACAAGATTAAGTAAATCAAGAACTCATATAAAAAAAGGCTCATCGGACTTCTGAAGGCTAAGCTTTCAGAAGTCTTCTTTTAAGTTTAGTTTTAAACTATTTCGTTTCATTAAGCGAGGACTGGCATTAGATGGGAGCTTTTGCATAGGTTTTCTAGGGGGGGATTTTCATGAAAATCACCTGGATTACCATTGAAAATAAGGACCAGGCCCAAAGAGCCTGGTCCTTATTTACAGAAAAGTTTCTAAAGGAGGAGACTGATGAAAGCTCTAGTCTATACCAGAGTAAGCACCCAGGGACAAAAAGGAGGTTACAGCCTAGAGACACAAAAGGAAGCCTGTCTAAAAAAGGCTGAAGAACTAGGTGCCAAAGAGATAATCTACCTCGAAGATACCTATACCGGTATGGAAATAGAAAGGCCGGCACTAGCTACCCTAAGAGAGTTAGCCTTAAAAAAGGCCATCGATCTGATTGTTATCTACGATCCCGATCGCTTAAGTCGTAATCTTTTCGATCTGCTTTTATTGACAAGCGAAATAGATAAATGCCAGGTGGAATTGGCTTTTGTTAACTTTAGCTGGGAAAGTACGCCTCTGGGGAAACTTTTTTTAGAGCTTAGAGGTGCCATTGCTGAGTTTGAACATGCTTTAATCCGAGAACGTACTTTAAGAGGCAAACGTAAAAAAGCCGAAGCCGGCAGCCTCCCTAGTTTTGTAAAACCTTATGGATATCGATTTGATCGGGAGACAGATTCACTTATGATAGTAGATTTTGAAGCTAAAGTGGTAGAGTATATCTTTTTAGAATACCTCAAAGGTTTTGATAGTGGTATGAGTCTGGCAAAAAAACTCAATCAAAAACAAATTAAGGCACCTTGGGGGAAGAACTGGCATGCTTCCACAGTGCTTAGGATATTATCTAACCCCACATATTTAGGGGTTTTAGATGTCGGGGGTATAGCTGTTGAAGTCCCTCAGATAATTCAAAACGAGGTTTTTCTTAATGCCCAAAAGCAAAAAGAGAGCAATAAAAAAACAGCCAAGAGAAAAACCAAAAATGAATATCTCTTGCAAAACCAGCTCTATTGCCATTTATGTGGGGCAAAAATAAAGGTAAACAGTCATTATGTACGTGGAAAATGTTATTCTTACTACATCTGTTCTGGGCAGAGACAAAAAAAATGCCATTTAAGACCATATTCAACAGTTAAATTGGATAACCTAATCTGGAAGGAATTCATTTTTCGTTTTGAAAATAAATTACCTGAGTTTATGCAACATGAAAAGAAAAGACAGCAAGATAATTTACAAGCAGAGTTTATAAAAAGGGAAAATGAGCTACAAGCTCTTCATAACAAAGAGAAAAAACTTTTAGGATATCTTCTTTCCGATATTATTAAAGACAATATATACAGGGAAGAACAGCAAAATGTAGAAATAAAGATTGAGAATCTCAATAAAGAATTAGCTGCTTTAAGTATAAAAGTTGAGACTGAAATAGCTATCGCCAAACCGATTCTAAATGACAAATCTAAAAAGCAAACTTTAGAACTATTTATCGATAAGATTGAGCTAGCAACTGATGAGGTTTTAATTTATGCTTTGCTTTAACAGATTTGTGTTTTGCAAACCAGCCATTGAAAAGAGGGCGATTGGCAAAATTCAAAAAGCTATGCTTTTAGATGGCTATAGGTAGAAGGAGGAAGATATGCGCGAGCATTTAATACCAAAGAAATGGTATAAGCGGTTGTGGCATATTCCAGTAACAGAACTGGTAAACAATGGTATCAAAGGGGTTATAGTGGATTTAGATAACACTCTTGTCCCCTGGCGCGAGGAAGTTTCAGCAGCCTCGGATAAACTGCTTAAGTGGCTTGAGGGCTTAAAAAAGGCTGGGCTTGATATCTGTATAGTCTCCAATGGAGGGAGCAGCAGAGTGAGTCGCTTTGCTGGAAAATTAGATGTCAAGTATGTGGCAGGTATTCCCAAGCCACGCCGCACTCCATTTAAAAAAGCCATGGAATTAATGGGTACAAGCCCTAAAGAAACAGCTGTAATCGGAGATCAGCTCTTTACCGATATTTTGGGGGGTAATCGCAGCGGTTGCTATACTATTTTAGTAACCCCCCAAGCAAAAAAAGAGTTCTTTACTACCAGGCTTATTAGAGTGTTAGAAAGGAAAATAAAAACCCGGTTGGAATTACAGGGGGTTTTCCCGAAACAGATCTCTGGCAGGGGGGATAGGGATGAGGACTTGTAAAGGCTGTGGAATTGGAATTCAAAAAGATGACCCCCAAAAGCCCGGTTTTGTCCCTGAAAAGATCTTTGACCAAGCTGAGGTTTGCCAACGCTGCTACAGATTAGTTCATTATGGTGATCTAAAGCCATCTCTGCTAGATAAAGATAGTTACAAACAGGCTGTAAAAGAAGCTTTAGACCGGGCAGATACTGTTTTTTTAGTGCTGGATATTATTGATTTTGAGTCTAGCCTGCAACCGGAATTTGATAAATTGCTTAGAAAAAAACACATTATAGGTGTAGTTACTAAAATTGATCTCTTGCCACCTATTACTTCAGCTAAAGAAGCCTTAGCCTGGGCTAAAAAGCGTTTGCCTTATCCTGATAATTTTGTGGCAGTTAGCGGTAAAAAGGGCTGGGGAATTGATGAGCTTTCCAAGTTAAGAGGCCAGGTGACAGCGGTGGTAGGAACAACAAATTCCGGCAAATCTACACTCGTTAATAAACTGGTAAATGAAGCAACTCCAACAGTTTCAGTAGCTTTTGGTACCACCTTAAACAATCTGTTTTTTACCGATTCTAAAGGAGTTATTATCGATACTCCCGGTCTTTGGCCTCAGGGAAGACTGTTAGAACTCTTATGTTTAGACTGTGCGAGTTCTCTGGTACCTGATAAAAAAATGGTTAGTAAACTTTTTGAACTAAAAGAAGGACAAGGTATTACTTTGGGAGGACTAGTTTACCTAAATCTAAGAAGTGAGAAGCCTATACTGGCTATTGCCTTTGTTCCGGAAAGTATCGAGGTTAATAGAGTAAATAAGGATAAAGCCAAAAGTTACTTAGAACACTATGCCAAGGTAAAAAGCCCCCCTTGCTCTTTGTGCCAAAAAAGTTTAACCTTTGAAAAAAAAGATGTGAGAATCGGCAATGAAGATTTGGTAATACCAGGCCTGGGCTGGGTTTCTTTTCGTCATACTCCTGCGGCTTTGGAAGTAATTGCTCCGGCCGGTTTGAGTCTGACTAAACGCGCACCTCTTATCGGACCAAAAAACAAGGTTAATAAAAGACCTAGTCTATAAAAGACATAAATGTCTAAAATTGTTTGCAGTGATACTTTAGCGACCTTTTTCGTAGAATAGATCTAACTAGATGGTTGGCTTGATGAAATAAGGAGGAGTTTACATTCTTTTAGTTAAAACATTGTGTCAACTACAAGGGTCGGTTCTAAAGTCGCTTAGAGTTTTTTCTAAGGAAATTAAACAAACCCATCTGGTAGGTTACCGTATTCTAGATTAGGGACTAATTACTAGTAATAATGGCATGGAGATAGTTTTACATTTTCAGGAACTCTGAGGAGGTTATCGAGTGGATATTTTCGGATTGAGCAATGAAGAGATTAAACAGATCCTAACCACCGCACTATCAGGTGGTGGTGATTTTGCTGATCTTTATCTCGAATACAAGGAAGTTACAGGTGTGGTATGTGAGGAAGATCGCATTGAAAATATTACTACCGGGGTAGACCAGGGAGCAGGTATTAGGCTTATCGAGGAGGACCGCTCGCTTTATATTCAAACCAATGACCTCTCCTTAGAAGGTCTATTAAAAGCAGCTCGAGATATAGCTCTGGCCAATGGCAAACAAAAGCAGAAAGAGATTAAAGAGTTTTCACATCAGAAACTGCAATCTACTCAAGTAAAGGAAGATCCCAAAACAGTGCCGATCAGTGAAAAAACCGCTGTGGTCATGGCTGCCAATAATGTGGCTAGAAGTTATTCGGAGAAGGTAGTACAGGTAACTGTAAGTTATGTGGATACCAAAAAAGATATCCTTGTTGCTAACTCAGAAGGTGCTTGGAGTAAAGAAGAGCGGATTTCAACTAGGTTTTCTATCAATGTAGTGGCCAGAGACAAAGATGTCGTTCAGACTGGCTTCGAATCCCAAGGTGGTATCTGTGGCTTTGAAGTGGCCAGAGAAAATGCTGAAAAGCTCGCTCAAACAGCAGCAAAAAGAGCTGTAAAGATGCTTTCGGCCAAACCCGCACCTGCCGGGAAAATGCCGGTGGTTATGAGCTCTAAAGCCGGTGGAACTATGGTGCATGAAGCTTGTGGGCATGGACTCGAAGGCGATTTAATTTACCATGGTATGAGCGTTTATGCTGGAAAACTCAACCAGGTTGTGGCCTCAAAGAAGGTGACGGTTATAGATGATGCTACCATGAACGGTCGCTATGGTTACTTTGCTTATGATGATGAAGGTACACCTGCTGAAAAAACCGTGCTTATTGAAAACGGAGTTCTCAAACAATACATGACCGATCTCTACTATGCTAAGAAGTTGGGTTTGAAACCTACCGGAAATGGCAGAAGAGAATCTTACAGCTATAAACCGATTCCCCGTATGAGTAATACCTATATCGCACCTGGTGAAGATGATCCTGATGAAATAATCAGTTCCACTCAAAAAGGCCTTCTGGTAACAAGAATGGGCGGTGGACAGGTAAATACCACTAACGGTGATTTTGTCTTCGATGTAGCCGAGGGTTATCTTATTGAAAACGGTCAGCTTGGCAGTCTTGTACGTGGGGCTACCTTAATAGGCAATGGCCCCCAGGTTTTAAATGATATAGAGATGGTAGGCCATGATTTGGGATTTTCGCTTGGTACCTGTGGTAAGGATGGGCAGGGGGTTCCGATAGCTGATGCTCAACCGACAATTAAAATTAAAAGCCTTACCATAGGTGGCCTGATTGAGGAGGGAGAAAAATGAAACTAACCGATCTTAAAGAGGTTGCTCTAAAAGCTCCTCAACTAGGCGCCAAAGCTGAGATCTTTGTGATGCGAGGTCAAGCGACTGAGCTGATTGTTTCCAATCAAAAGCTTGAAAGCCTGGATAAGAAAAACACCCAAGGCGTAGGGGTAAGAGCTCTGGTTGGCGAGAGGATGGGTTTTGCATTTAGTACCGACTTGAGTTTGGATAGTGTTAAGGAAACTTTAGATAAATCCATCGAAAATGCTAAAGTTACCGCACCGGATAAGTATAATATTTTGCCTCCGGCTAATATAGCCCTGGGAGAGAGAGAAACCCTGGCTGAGGTAAGCTTTGAAGAAAAGTTAGCTCAAGCTATGCTGGCTGAAAAAGTGGCTAAAGAATACGATTCTAGAATTGTAAAGGTACAGCGTTCAGCTTACGGAGATTCTTTGGCCGAGATAATGATTGCCAGCAGTGAAGGTGTTTTAAGCGAATACACCAGTTCGTTTTATCATGCCTATGTACTCTCTTTAGCTGAAGAAGACAGCCAAAGGGAAGAAGGCTATGCTTTTGATGTGGTACGCAAATTTAATAAGCTAAACTTCCGTAATTTAGGTGAAGAAGCGGCAGACAAAGCAGTCTCTATGCTAGGAGCAAGGCCAATTGTATCAGAGAGACTACCTTTAATTCTCGACCGAGAAGTGGCTGCAGATATCCTGAGAGTTTTAGCTAGTATTCTTTCGGCTAAAGCGGTAATTAAGAAAAAATCTCTCTTTGCGGATAAAGTAGGTAAAAAAGTTGCTTCACCTTTGGTAACAATTATTGACGATGGTACTATGGAAGATGGCATAGCTACGGCCATCGTTGATGATGAAGGTGTGGCCATGCAAAGGACTGTTCTGGTTGACAGCGGAGTTTTACTGGGCTTTTACCACAATAGTTATACGGCGAACCGCCTGAAAACGGCTTCCACAGGCAACGGTGTTAAAGCCGGAGTCAAAGCAAGTGTAGGCTGTGGACCTACAAATATCTATTTTCAACCAGGCCTTTCTTCTAAAGAAGAGATGATTGATTCTCTAAGACGTGGTCTTTTAATCAACAATGTCATGGGACTACACACCGCCAATCCAATCTCTGGAGATTTTTCTCTCGGAGCTTCAGGATTTTTAATAGAAGATGGGAAATTAGTAAGACCGGTTCGGGGAATAACTATAGCCGGAAATTTGCTGGCTCTTCTTTCTAAGGTAACCCGTGTCGGAAGTGACCTGAGAATGTATGGTTCTACAGGCGCTCCAACTCTGCTGGTAGATGGTATCAGTGTTAGCGGAGAATAAAAAGGGCCCTAGGGCCCTTTTTATTATGAAACCTTTTTACTAAAAGCTACGTAGAAGAGGAGGAAAACAGGTGCTTATTGGTTTATTAGGCCATCCTTTAGTCCACTCGCTATCTCCACTTATGCATAACATAGCTCTGCAAACGTTAGAGATCAAAGGAAACTATCAACTCTTTGACGTAGAAGAAAAGGAGCTTATTTCCTGTGTAAGTGGCTTAAAAAGCCTAGGTTGCTTAGGTTTTAATGTTACTATTCCCTATAAAAGGAGAATCATCGATTTATTGGATGAAATCACCCCTAAAGCAGCTGAAATCGGGGCGGTAAATCTGGTAAAATGGAGCCAAGGAAAGTTTGTGGGTGATAATTCGGATGCTCCGGGTTTTATTCGCTCCTTAAAAGAAGCAGGCTTTGATCCTACAGCTAAAAGAGCTCTTATAGTTGGTAGTGGCGGAGCGGCAAGGGCGGTGGCAGTTGGTCTTAGAGACAGTTGCTGCCAAATCTATGTGACCAGCAGACAAAAACCCATCTCCTTATTTTGGAACCAGTTTGACTGGTTAGAGCTTAAAAAAGATCTTGCGGTCAGTGTTGATTTGGTTGTTGATTGTACTCCGGTGGGCATGTATCCGGATGTAAATGCGCCCCCTGTTTTAGATCCTAGGCTTTATAGTCAAGACACTGTTTTTTGCGATCTGGTTTATAATCCCCAAAAAACCACCTTAATTAGAATCGCCAAAGCAACTAAGCACAAGGTAATAACAGGTGATGGTATGCTTTTACACCAGGGAGCTATTTCTTTTGAATCCTGGTTTTCTGTCAAGGCACCTCTTGTAGAGATGCAAAATGTTATAAATAAGTACTTAAAAGGAGGCAGTTAAGATGATTGAAGCTATAGAGTTAACCAAAGATTTCGGCAAATTTAGAGCTGTTGATCAGGTGAGTTTGGAGGTAAAACCAGGCGAACTGTTTGCGTTTTTAGGTCCTAACGGAGCCGGTAAAACTACAACTATTAAAATCCTTTCCGGACTGCTAATTCCAACTGCAGGCGAGGCGTCGATCTGCGGGGTTTCGGTGACTGAAAATCCAGTGGAGGCTAAAAAACATATAGGCTTTGTTCCAGACGAGCCCAATGTTTATGATAAGCTTACTCTAAGAGAATTTTTGGATTTTGTGGCCGATATCTACCGGATCGAACGCCAAAAAGCTCGCCAGGTTGCCAAAGAATATCTCGAAATCTTTGAACTTGAAGATCGCCAGGATGATTTAATGCAGGGATATTCGCATGGTATGCGGCAAAAGACAAATATTATTGCCGCCCTAATCCATGATCCTCAGGTTCTTTTTTTGGATGAGCCGACAGTTGGTCTTGATCCTCGTTCAGCCAGGTTGATAAAAGATATCTTAAAAGAATTTGCTAAAGAAGGGCGTACTATCTTTATGTCAACTCATATCCTGGAAATTGCCGAAGAGATGGCTGATAGAGTAGGTATTATCCAAAAGGGTCAGCTCAAGTTTATCGGTACGGTAGAGGAGTTAAGACAAGGACAAGGCAAGGAAGGTTCACTTGAGGAGTTGTTTTTACAACTTACAGCAAGTGAAGCTGACAAAGAACTCATCAGCCATCTTAGGGGGTAGTGAATATGCACGAATATCTGCTTTTGCTTGGAACCAGTGCTAGAATCTGGTTCACCTCAGCTTTTAAATCTAAATCCAAAAAGAAGATTATCGGCACCAGCTTAGGTTATCTGGCTATAATTGGCTTTGCCGTAGGTTGGACCTATATGGCCTATGACCTTTTTAAGGAACTGCTGGCGATGTTTCCTGCGGGAAGCGAGATTTTTGTCCAGTCATCGATTTTATCTATTAGCCAGCTTTTAAGTTTAGGGGCCATTCTCTTTCTTTTTTTAACCGGTTTAAGGGTAATTCACGAGTATCTTTTTGAATCTCCGGATATGCATTTTCTATTGGCAACACCTCTGCGGGTTAAAAATATCTTTGCAGCGAAGTTAACCGAGTGTTTAGGTATAATCTTCCTTTCCATTAGTTTTATGACCTTAACACCTCTAATTGGTTTAGGAATAGCTTATAAGGCAAGCTTTATTTACTACTTAACAACAATTGTTAGCTATTTAGCAGGTTTTGTAATTTTTGGGAGTTCGGCAGCCTTATTACTCCTTTTGATTATGCGCTATGTTCCAGGGCAAAGATTAAAACAGATTCTTCTTTCATCTACGTTAGTGATGGGCCTTGTGATTGTCTTTTTATCTCAGGCCTTTTCTTCAAGTATGATAAATCTAAGTGAAGAAGAAATAATAGCTGCCTTAAATGGGCTAAATGATCTTGGCATAAATAAGCTAAGCTTTTTGCCTCATGTTTGGATGGCCAAATCTTCAGTGGCTACCCTACCTGGCTCCCAGGTAAATCTCTGGGCGAATTTAATACCACTTCTACTAGGTGCAGCGCTTGTCTTTTGGCTTACGACCTCGCTTTCAGCCAAACTTTACCTTTCCGGCTGGGGGAGTGGTCAAGAGGTTGATGCTCCGAAAAAGAAGAAAGTCAAAGTAAGCGAAAAACCTATTCAAGGCTCGGGTTCTCCTTTTAAGGCCATGTTAAGAAAAGAGTTACTCTACCTGAAACGCGAGCCTTTTATGTGGTACCAGATCGCTATCGGTCTTATTGTCATGGGCTTTTTTGCCTTTAACAATATGAAAGCTAGCTCAGGTGTCCCTATAGCTGAAGGAATGAGACCTAGTTTTATAGAACAATCGGTCAATCTGTTTATGATTCTTCTGTTTGCAGGCCTTTCAGGGCCAAACTTAGCCGGCTTAGCTTTATCAAGAGAAGGTAAGAACTGGCGCTTTATGCAGGCTTTGCCTCTAAAACCCCAAACCGTTTTTTGGAGTAAATATATCTTTGGCTATCTACCATGCCTTTTTGAAGGTTTGATTGGGATTATGCTCTTCTACTTTATCCCGGGAGTAACTTGCTTTCCATTGATTATAACTATCCCTATTGTAGTAATATCTTTGGCAGCTCTAATCTCAATTGATGTTTGGAGTGATATCTACTATCCTAATTTCAATATCAAGATCGGCTCTTCCAAATCCCAGGAAGGAACCGGTAAAATATTGTTGATTAATTTAGGTATGATGCCAATAATCCTCCTTTTAGGAGCAACCTTCTCCTTTCAGTGGTGGTATTCTGAAATAAGCTTTTTCCAAGCTCTTACTCCCATGTGGGCTAAAATAATTAGCCTAGGTCTCTTTTCACTGGAGACTGTTGGTGTCTTTATTTTCTGTGCCAAATCTTCTATTAAAAGATTAGAACTACTATTTACTGGTGCAGTTGATGCCAAAGGAGCCTAAAAAATAAAAAACCGCCTTTTGGCGGTTTTTTATTTAAGTGTTATGTTACATAGATATTGGAATCTAATTGGAAATAGCTTCTAGGGTTGATGAAAATGGAAATAGTACAGCTACTTTGAGCCCTCAAGTAACCGCCTCATAACGGGGAAGGCGGGAATCTAGGTTAAATAATAAGCTGGGTTATTGTTTTATTTAGTGCTACTTTTATTATTGACAGGAGAATTAGATACGGAGGGTATATAAGAAAGGTCTCGCTAGTGATAATGATTATTATTATAATTTTGCATTTCTCTTATATCCTGTTTTCGATTAGTGAAGTAAATAAATATTTTTTATAGGGTTTGTGGGGTTATAGATTTAAGAAATGATTTATATAGCATGGAAGAGAGCAGCCGCTAATAAGCGCCTGCTGAGATTTACAGATGGCTGCAAGATTGGTTCCAGAGGGTAATCTGAGCTTTCAGCCAGGTTTTTAGCTAACACAAGCGATTCGTTTAGGGAAGCAAAGCGTAGGCGTATTATTAGTTGTTGGAGATTCTGATAATGAGAGATGTGCTTAGCTTTTGATAAAAAGGCTTCTCTTACAAGCAGATAGTGCCAAAGCAGATTACTATCCGGGGTGTTTTCAAGAGGCTGAACTTTGGGATAGGGGTAGTTAACGAGTATTAATCCATTTAGAAGCGATTCGAGATAATCTTCATCGATTTCCCCTTCTAAGTAAAGTTCAACATCCTTGATTTGAGCAGGATAGGCAGCAGATATTGGTACATAGGGAAGTCTTTTTTCTGTAGCAAACTTTACTCTCATTTCCAAAAGATAAGCTAATTTCTCAGTCAGATTTCCTCCTTGGGCTAAAACAGAATCATTCCAAAACCATTTGCCACTAAGGGACGAAACAGGTTCTAGCTGCGATCTAACCGGCAGGTGACTATCTAAAGAGGCCACAGCCAGAGCCAGTCTATATTCCGGACTGTTTTCTTTGGCATATTTAAGGTAAAAGGTTGGCAGAGTTAGTGGATCGGGTCTGGTATTTTTAGGCAGTAAAGAAGAGCCTATTTCAGCTTGGCCTAGATTTATCAGGGTCTTGGTCAAAGAAGAGTCTTGATTTGTCAGATAGGAAAAAAGAGCTTCTTCGGCAGCTTTAATCATTTCCTTTTGTTTTTGACTTTTTGGTCCGCTAGAAAGCAGAAAATCCCACTTAGCCAGCCAGGCTTTAGTAGAAGAAAGTAACTCAGCCTCCGGCATTTTGGTAAGAGCTACTTGCTTTAGATTAATTACCTCCGGCAGGGGAGCTGTGTTGATATCAAAAAGAAGACCCAGGCGTAAAAAGTGTGCCAACACCGGATTGATTCCCCAAATAGTAGCCTCAGCTACCAGATCTAAAGCTGAACTAACTTTTGACTGTACCATGGTTTCGAATAGTTTTGACAGCAATTTTACCAGTTCGTTATTGGTAAGCGGACGATTCCAAAGAGGTAGCCACATCTCGCGCATGGCGAGTTTGCGTAAAGGATTAGCAGCGATATTTTCCCAGCCATAACTAGTTGCACTAAGACAAAACGGGACTCTACCTTCAGTATCCAGAGTACAAGGTGCACAAATTGCAACAAAGCCGTTTATGGCCAGGATATAATCCCAAGGGTTAGCTTTAATATTTTGTCGGCTAGGATAAGTTACTCTGTCTAAAAATAAAGCGCAAAAATCAGCGAGCTTAAAAAAGCTCTCTTTGAAGTTATTTTCGGTAAAAATTGCAGTTAGCAGATAATCCAGAGATTCTTTTTTGGGGGTGTCTGTTTTAAAACTCATTAACTGTGAGAGTGCGCCAAGATAGTTTTCCTCAAGCCACAGTTCTTTGAACTGATCTTGATAGTTAACCAAAAAAGGCGAAGGAGATGATTCTTTTAGAGGATCACAGAGCCTATAGGCTGCAAGAGTAAGAGCCTTATAGGAACCAACAGAAGCGGGATGAAGGTATTTTAATTCGCTCGCAATATCCTGCAACCATTTTTCAGAAGGGAAAGGCTGTCTTTTTTTGGGAGGGGCCATTTTTAAATATTCGTAGGCCTGTCTAAATAACGAGAGACGTGGATTTTCAGCTTGAGATAATTTTTCCAAGAAGACATTGTTTCTTAGTCTTAAAAAGGGTGACAAGATGGGAGAGGGAATATAATTATGGACAAAAAAGCTAGCTATTTGTTCTTTAGATAAACTTGTTTCGAGAATAAATGAGTCATGGTCATAAAAACCTTTTACCGAAGGATCTAATTGTAAGGAGATAGTCTTTAATAGACCTATGGCTTTCAAATAATTGAGGGGATGATTGGCCCGGCAACCTAAAATATTAAGGCGATTTGCACTCACAGTTTCACCACCTAACTAATCTTGTTATCTATTACCTATTTTACGAGACAAGCATCACCTTCCTTCTTAATTAGGAAAAATATTTAAAAAAACAAAATATAAGCTAGAAAACCAGGGTGCCAAAAAGCACCCTGGTTGAGGCTAACTCAGTTTAATTTTTTAAATAAAGAGGCGGCATTTAAAATAGCGACGATGGTAATGCCTACATCAGCTATTACCGCTTGCCACATAGAAGCATAGCCTAAAAGCGAAAGGATTATAACCGCAAATTTAACAAACAAAGTAAGGGCAATATTACTTACCACCTTTTTTCTAACCGCTTTAGAGAGTTGCAGTAAGAGAGGAACTTTACCGGGGTCGTCAGTTATTAATACTACATCACTGGCTTTAATAGCAACATCACTGCCAATGCCTCCCATGGCAATACCAACATAGGAGCCGGCAAGTACAGGGGCATCATTGATACCATCACCGACAAAAAGAGCGTGTTGACCTTGTCTAGAAAGCTCGTTTACATAATTGAGTTTATCTTCGGGAAGAAGTTCTGTTTTAATATCATCGAGGTTTAATTCTTTTAAGGTATCCAAAGCACTCTGCTTTCGATCACCGGTTAAGACTATGGTTTTAAGACCCATATTTTTTAAATCAAGCAAAGCCTGTTGTGAAGTTGGTTTAAGCTTGTCGGCAAGCTCTATAACTCCTAAAAGCTTATCCTCAAAGACTATACCAATAGCTGTATTATTAAAATCTTCCGTTACATCAAAACCTAGAGAACGGATAAAATTGAGGCTACCAACCGAGACTTTCTGACCTTTGATTAAACCTTCAAGGCCAAAACCAGGTAACTCAGTAAGGTTAGTTACCGGATAAAGAGGCTTACCCGCTTCTTTAACCACAGCTTCAGCCAGAGGATGATTGGAGAACTGCTCAAGGCTGGCAGCCAGCCTTAGAAGTTCGTCTCTTGATTTATTCGCCCTTGGTTTTACATTTACCACTGCAAATTCACCACTGGTTAGGGTGCCGGTTTTATCCCAGATGGCAGCATCTAGATGATTTAGGTTATCGAATACTTCGCCACCTTTTACTAGAATTCCTAACTGGGAAGCTCGTCCTAGGCCTGAAAAGTAGGCTAAAGGGACTGAGATAACTAAAGCACATGGGCAGGAAACGATTAACAGAACCAATGCTCTATAGCCCCAGGCAGAGAAACTGCCAAAGCCAAGAAGGGGAAAAAGCAGAAAAACTACTAAGGCTCCGGCCACAACTAGGGGTGTATAATAACGAGCAAAACGGGTAATAAATTTTTCGGCAGGAGCTTTTTTCAAAGAGGCTTCTTCAAGGAGTTTTAGCATTCTTGAAACCGTTGAATCTCTCTCTAGGGCGGTAACTTGAATAAGAAGCGGAGAGGTTTGATTAATTGTCCCACTCAAAACGGCCTCACCTTTTTGAATTGCTCTTGGCAAGGATTCCCCGGTTAAAGCTGAGGTGTCAATTAAACTTGTTCCCTCTAGGATAACACCATCGAGAGGGATTCTCTCACCTGGTTTTACCAGGATCAGTTCTCCTATCAAAACCTCACTGGGAGATTTTATCTTTTCGGTGTCAGCATTTAGTACACGTACCTTTTTTGGGGTAAGTTCTAGGAGCGAAGTTACAGATTTCTTGGTTTTATCACTCGCTAGTTCCTCAAAGAGTTCCCCAATACTATAAAGCACCATTACCGCAGCGGCCTCTGCCCACTCGCCTACAGCTAATGCGGCTATGGTAGCAAGGGACATGAGAAATTTCTCATCGAGAAAGTCATGCCGGACTAAGCCTCTAAAGGCACTAAAAAGCACCGGATAGCCGGCTAAAATAAACCCTAGCAAAAAGAAGGGCCTGACTAAAAACCCCAAACCAAAAGAAATTACAGCGGCCACTAAAGAATAGTTACTGGCATTAAGATAGTGACGTTTCTTAGCTTTTGTTTTTGGAGTAATAGTGACATTTGGTTCGATACTTTGAATTATCTTAGTAGCAGATGGTAGGGTATCTTTACTTAAAGTTAACGTTTTAGTATTCATATCGATTACAGCTTGAGGATCTAGTTCCAGCTTTAATTTATTTTCAATTTTTGTAGCACAAGCAGGGCAGTTTAACCCATTAATATCGTATTTCATCTTAATCAGTTCTCCTCAGCGACAAAGTGTTCGTAAGCGATTTTAATAAGATCTTCAATGTGTTTATCGGCTAAAGTATAGTAGACCGAACGTCCTTTTTTACGGTAGCTGACAAGTCTTAAAGCACGCAGAATTCTTAAGTGATTGGAGATAGCAGGCATACTCATATTAAGAATATTGGCTATATCACAGACACAAAGCTCTTTTTGGGATAGAATATAAAGGATCTTGACCCGTGTTTGGTCTCCTAGGACCTTAAAGATCTCCGCTAAGCATTCTATTACAGGGAGTTTTTCTTTGATATCATTAAAGGAGTCTGACGAAGGATTATAGCTATCACAACAGTCTTTACTCATCTTGCAACCTCCATAAATATTTCATTAATTAATTAACTATGAGTTAATAATAAAGCAGTATAAGAGTGCTGTCAAGTATTCACAAAGAATTTTCACAAAGAATTTTGCAGAAGGGATTTTTTTACAAGCAGGCGAAAGTAGAGGAAAACAGCTGAGGTGGTGATTGAGGTGAGGTTTTTAACAGCAGGAGAAAGCCATGGTAAAGCGTTAACTGTTATTATTGACGGTTTGCCTTCAGGGCTTACCATAGATGAAGAATTTATTAACTATCGTCTGAGATTGAGACAAAAAGGCTATGGACGCGGAGGTCGCATGCAAATAGAAACGGATCAAGCCCAAGTTCTTTCTGGGGTGATGGCCGGAAAAACTATCGGCTCACCACTTAGCTTTCTAATTGCCAACAAGGATCATAAAAGATGGCAAGAGGTATTTAGCGGTTTGGTTACCTCTAAGGTACAAATTGATCAAGATCCGCGTCTAGACAAGCTTACAGCCAAAGCCATTGCTCCAAGACCGGGACATGCTGATCTAGCTGGGGCTATGAAATATAGCTTTACTGATTTAAGACCGATAATAGAAAGAGCTTCAGCCAGAGAGACTGCTGCCAGGGTACTTTCAGGAGCCGTGGCCCAGCTTTTATTAAAAGAATTCGGTATCAAGACTTTTTCTCGGGTAGTGGCCATCGGTGGTGTAGTCGATAAAAACCAGTATCAAAATTGGGATTTAGAACAACTGGATAACTCTCCCCTAAGGCTACTTTGTGCTCCTTCTCCTTTTATACAAGAGATTGATAGAGCCAAAAAAGCGGGAGACTCTTTGGGAGGCGTTTTCGAGATTAAGGTTACCGGAGTAATTCCGGGTTTAGGTAGTTATGCTCAGTGGGATCAAAGACTTGACGGGCAATTAGCTCAAGCGGTTATGAGTGTACCGGCAATTAAAGGGGTGGATATAGGGGCAGGATTTGCTCTAAGTACTCTTCCGGGAAGTCTAGCTCATGATGAAATAGGTTATGATAAGGGTTATACTCGCTATTCCAATCGGGCCGGAGGTATTGAAGGCGGTATCTCAAACGGAGAGGAAATCCTTTTAAGGGCAGCTATGAAACCAATTCCTACCCTTTATAAGCCTCTAAAAACCGTCGAGCTAAAAACTCATAAAAAGGTTTTAGCCTCAGTGGAAAGGTCCGATACTTGTGCCGTTAGTGCTGCGGCTGTAGTTGCTGAGGCTATGGTAGCTTGGGTGCTTTGCAAAAACCTACTATTAAAATTTGGCAGTGACAATATTAACGATTGTAGGGCTAGTTTTAACAGCTATCTGCAAAGGCTAAAGGAGCTCTAATTATGGTTTTATATCTGGTGGGATTTATGGGCAGTGGGAAAAGTACCGTAGGTAAATTAGTGGCAGAAAAACTAGGGGTTAAATTTACCGATTTAGACCAAAGCATCGAAAAAATATCCGGACTTACCATTCCTGAGATCTTTTCCAAAGAAGGAGAGGCCGGATTTAGGAAGAGGGAAACGCAAGTACTCCTTCAGACTCCTTTAAACGGTATTATCGCTACCGGAGGAGGTATTATAACAAAGCCCCAAAACCGCGGATTTTTAGCCAAAAGGCCTGTAGTCTACTTAAAAACAAGTCTTTTAGAGTTGGAAAACAGACTTATAGAAGCTCCCGGTTCAAGACCGCTGCTTAATGAAGACCTTAAAAAGCTCTTGGCACAACGCGAACCGCTTTATATGGAAGTCGCCAAGCATGTTATTAATACCGATGAAAAGACACCTTTTGAGGTAGCCGAGGAGGTTATTTTATGGATATCACAGTCAATCTAGGTCTAAAAAGCTATCCGGTTATGGTTGGGAAAGACCTACTTAACCTTTTAGGAGATAAGGTTTCTCAACTTGGGGTCAAAAAGGTCTTGCTGGTAACAGACAGTAATGTCGGTCCACTGTATCTTAAAACAGCCAAGCAGTCTTTAAATAAAGAGGGCTTAGATGTTTCCCAGATAACTTTACCGGCAGGTGAGATCTATAAAACTGCAGCCGCGGTTGAGTTAATATGGGAAAAAGCTCTTGAAAGCAATTTGGATAGAAATAGCTGTATAATTGCTTTGGGAGGAGGGGTTATCGGCGATCTAACCGGTTTTGCCGCCGCAACATTTTTAAGGGGAATCGGCTTTATCCAGGTGCCGACAACTCTTCTTTCACAGGTTGATGCATCGGTGGGAGGCAAAACCGGTTTTAATCTACGCCAAGGTAAAAATCTGGTCGGAACCTTTTATCAACCTCAAGCAGTTATAGCTGACATCACTACTCTCAAGAGTCTACCTGAGCGGGAGTATTATAATGGCTATGCTGAGATTATCAAGCATGGTCTAATTAATCTATCCAGCGAACTGCTTGACTTCTTGGGAAAAAATAAGGACAAAATTTTTGAGCGTGAAGCTAATTTTCTAACTGAATTGGTTAAAATGAACGTTTCAATCAAAGCCGGTATTGTAACCCAGGACGAAAAGGAAAAAGGCTTGAGGTCTCTCCTTAATCTGGGACATACAGCCGGACATGCTTTGGAAGAAATTGGCTCATATAAGACATACTACCATGGAGAAGCGGTGGCTATCGGTTTATTGATAGCTTGTAGTATAGCTCTAGACCGAGGATTACTAAACGAGATGATTTATCTGCAGGTTAAAAATCTATTAAAAAACTTAAACTTACCGCTAAGGCCTTTTGAGGAAATAGAACCTAAAATCTGGTGGGAAAAGACCTTTAGTGATAAAAAAAGCACCTCCGGTACTGTTTACTGGGTGCTTCCAGCAAGTCACAAGCAAGCTCTTTATGGTCAAAAGGTTGAGTTTGACGAATTTAGAAAAGCCGTAGCTAGTCTTAGAAAGGAAGATTAAGAGTGCAGGAGATGATTTGGGTCCTCAATGGGCCTAATTTGAATTTACTGGGTGAAAGACAACCGGATATTTATGGCAGGGAAACCTTAAAAGATGTGGAAACCATCTTAAGGGAACAAGCTTTTCAACAAAAGGTTGATATAAGCTTTTTTCAAAAAAACGGTGAGGGAGAGCTGGTGACATTAATTCAGGAGGCAAGATTAAAAGCACACGGGCTTTTAATAAACCCCGGTGCTTACTCCCATTACAGCCTGGCTGTCTATGATGCTCTAAAGGCTGTCAGTATACCTAAGGTTGAAATCCATATATCAAAAGTACTCACAAGAGAACAAGAGCGTAGGCATTTACTTACAGCTGCGGCTTGCGATGGTTTGATTGCCGGATTTGGTACCTTTAGTTACTCACTGGGTTTAAATGCACTTGTTAAACTTATTCGAGGTGGCATATAGTGGAAAAAAGAGTTGAAAAAGTTCAGGCTGAGTTGGCACCAGAGCAGTGGTTTTTAGTTACAGATCATAAAAACGTGCGTTATTTAAGTGGTTTTACCGGTACTTCCGGTTATGTGCTTCTAAATCAAAGAGAGGCTTACTTTCTAACTGATTTTCGTTATGCTGAGCAGGCGAAACGGCAGTGTCCTCATTTGGAGATTGTAATTTATAAGCCGCATGTTTTTGATAGTGTGGTCGAGTTGACAAAAGGAGCTAAGACCCTTTTGGTTGAGGCCGGTAATATAACCTTGGAAAACTATCAGAAACTGCAAGAAAAACTTAAAACGGCAGTGATAGGTACTAAAGATTTAGTAGAAAAGCTGAGGATGGTTAAAGATCAAAAAGAGATCGCTTTAATTGAAGAAGCTGCACGGATAACAGACGAGGCTTTTTTAGAGGTTTGCGATTTCATAAAACCCGGAGTTAGAGAGAAAGATATCGCTAGAGAGTTAGAATTTGCTATGAAAAGAAAAGGCGCCAGTCAAGTAGCCTTTGATTTTATTGTGGCCTCCGGGGAAAGAGGAGCTCTGCCTCATGGTGTAGCGTCGGACAAAATAATCAAAGCAGGTGAGTTTGTAACCCTTGATATTGGCGCAGTATATGAAGGGTATCACTCTGATATGACCCGCACGGTAGCTGTTGAACAGGCAGATGATTTTTTAAAAGAGATCTATGAGATAGTACTTAATTCCCAAGAGCAAGCACTCAAAGCTGTCAAAGCGGGCAAAAGCGGTTTTGAAATAGATAAGATAGCCAGAGATATTATTACTGACTCAGGTTATGGAGAAAATTTTGGACATGGTTTGGGTCATGGTGTGGGTTTAGATATTCATGAACAACCCCGCGTCTCACCTCAGGCCGATACAATTTTAGAAGAAAATATGATTATTACTATTGAGCCGGGTATCTATCTCCCCCAAAAAGGTGGAGTTAGGATAGAGGATTTAGTGGTGGTTGAAGCTGAGGGAGCAAGGCGACTCTCCTTGAGTTTGAAGGAACTGATAGTCTTATGCTGAGGCAAAGGATGTGTTAGAATGATTTCCAGCAATGATATAAGACCAGGTACAACACTGCTTTTAGAGGGTGCTGTCTGGGTGGTAGTTGAATTTTTACACGTTAAGCCGGGAAAAGGTGCGGCTTTTGTGCGTACTAAATTAAAAAATGTAGAAACAAGCCAGACGTTGGAAAGAACTTTTCGAGCAGGTGAAAAACTAGAGAGAGCACAGGTCCAATCACGTGAAATGCAATATCTCTATGCTATGGAAGAGAATTATTATTTTATGGATACCCAAACTTATGAACAAACTTTTGTTACCGAGGATATTATTGGTAATGGTAAATTTTATTTAAAAGAAAATGATACAGTTGTCATTCAGTTTTATAACGGCCGAGCTATTTCCTTGGACCTGCCAACTTATGCTGATTTAATTGTTACCGAGACTGACCCCGGAATCAAAGGTGACACGGCTTCCGGTGGTTCAAAACCGGCTAAACTTGAGACTGGTGTGGTTGTGCAGGTGCCGCTTTTTGTGCAAACGGGAGATAAAATTCGTGTCGATACCAGAACTAACGAATACCTGTCCCGTGTCTAGAACAAGTAAACCTTAAAAGGGAGGGGAAATTAAATGAGTGAAGTGAAAGAAAAAGTTGCTTATTTGCGAGGGCTTTTAGCCGGTTTAGGTGAGATGGAGAGTGAAAAAAGCCAGAAACTCTGGGATGCTATTATGGCGGTTCTAGAACAAATAGCCGATGAGTTAGAGATGCTTGACGAAGACCTTGACAATCTAGGTGAGTATGTCGATTCCATCGATGATGATTTAGCTGAGGTCGAGGAAAGGGTATTTTGTGAAGAAGATGACTATGAAGAAGACGATGATGACACCCTAACAATGGAATGTGATAATTGCGGCGAAAGTTTTTTAATTTCTGCCTATAAGCTCTATGGCGATGAAGATATTGTTTGCCCTAATTGTGGTGTTTCCATCTATGAGGATGATGATGATTTAGAAACAATAGATATAGATGCTAAAGACGAAGAATAAAAAAATAACTGGCCCTAAAAAGGCCAGTTATTTTCATTTAAAAGTTAATTCAAAGAGGTCAAAAAGGAAACTAAGCCCAAAAAGACAGGCAGCATAAAAAGCCGGTTTTTTACCAGTTTAGCAACAGTTTATCTTGGCAAAGACTAAGGGGTAAACTAAATTTAGGGATACCATTACAATAAGGTGTTATTTCATAAAGCCCATAATAGATCACTAACTTTTCAGGTTCAAGGTAAAAAGAAAAGTTGCTTTGAGCAAGGGTTTGAATTGCGTCTTCGAAGTACTCGCTTTTATTAGCCTCGATCTCTTTAATTATCATACTCTCAATAAATTCTTTATAGTTAAAATCCGGACAAAAGAGATCCTTAAGAGTTATTTTTTGGCCGGTTTTTATATCGAAGGTATAGTTAACAAGCTCATAGATACCATGGGCACCACCGGTAAATTCATAGTAGGTAATATTAACACTTAAAAGGTTAGCTTCATTTAAGGTGATTTCGTAAGAAATATGCCCATCATATTTTAAGGATTCTCTTAGCGGTTGTTTTTGGTAAGTTAAAAAGTGCTGGTAGAAGTTATCGATATCACGTTTTAGGGTACTGTTGATTTTGTCTATAACCGCTTGATTTGCACCACTGATTAAGACAGGATAGGTGATGTCAATGTTCATTAATTGAGATCGATACTCAAGTGAACCTTCTAAAAGTTTGGGAGCAGCTAAAGTCAGGACAGAGAGAAAACAAAAAAACATCAAGTAAAAAAGGAAGCTTTTTTTGGACACGTAAATCACCTCATTGTCACTTTTTTAAGTAACGTTGGCTATTAATTTTATTGTATCACAATTACCCCCTTAAAAGGGGTTTTCTAGAAACTTGTGATGAATTAAAGAGGGTTCGAGTACTTCTATGTCAGATTCATCGTAATCTGTTTGGGTCTTTCTTGTGGCTGTACAGGTAGCTTGCCTTGTGCGTTAGCGATGGTATTTTACTATCCTTTGTTAGTTGGTAGTATAGTCCTCCGTAAGAGAAACCACTGCCATCGGTGACAAGACGATCCTCTTTAACACAAAGGATAGTACTAAGGTCAATGCCATCCTCAAGTTGCCTAAAAACACTCTCGGAGTTTTCTGACTCCACTGAAAATTGTTCGCTAAATCCATCGATATATCCAACTAGAAAGGCATTTGCTTCCATGGTATTAATTTTTTCGATTAGTTCTTGGAAATGGGCGAAATCAGCATATTGATATACTTCCGACTGTTTGAGTTTCCAAAAAAGCTCTTGTTCCAAGGAGGTGGGTGTGTTGAGGTCAAATCTTGAGTTGTTTGAGGCAAGTACTTTGACCCATATGGCCTTTGCTTTAGGTGACACGTTAAATTTATGCAAAAGAACCAAACCTACACTGTGGCTTAGAGAGATTGATGGAAAGGAGCTTGAGTATTCATGAGGTATCTGCTTAAAAATCACCGAAATCTTCTTTTGCGCGCCTTTTTCTTTATCGGTCTAAGTCCTCTCATGCCAATCGCCTTATATTTCGCCTGAGGCTAGATGCTGGGCACAGGAATGGCGGGGGGGATGGACGGAGACTCTTACTACTGACCATCATACTCTTTCTGGGGGCGCTAATCCGCTCTGGAGCAGATTACTTATTCAGTCTATGCTATCGTAGTGCAACAACTCAAAGTATACTCGATATGCGAAAGAACATTTTTCATGCTCTTGTGGGGCGTAGTTTCCGTTCTTTCCTGCATAGAGAACAGGGGGAATATCTTGCTCTCTTCTCTGAGCAAATGCATTCCGAGCAAATGCATACTTGGAATTTTACTTGCTTTCAATCTTGGTATGGATTGTTGCAGATAATTATACAGTAAATTTTACATTTGTTCTACGCGTCAACTTATAAAAGAATGTTACCCAAGCCAAGCTTGGGCCTAGCTTGGGTAGGGGGGTAAACCCTAGAGTAAAGTAAAATACTATCCCGAAAAATCGGCTTGGGTTTAACGTATAACATGGCGTTATTCGCATTTTCGGCATAGTATTTTTTTCGCTATACTCGGTTAGAATAACAGGATACTGAAAGAGGGTTGCAATTACTTTTTCAAATAATAATACATAAGGAAAAGCTAAGAACTAAAAAATATGCTTAAAGACACCCTTAGGGGGTATAAATATGGCAGTGAGGTGATCAAAGTGCAAAAAGTAAAGCTCGAAAAAACAATAACCGGTATGAGTTGTGCAGCTTGTGCTTTGCGTCTGGAGGAGGGTTTAAAACAACTACCAGGTGTTATTGAGAGCAGTGTTAATTTTGCAACCGATAAAGCCCGGGTAGTATATGATAAAGCAGTTCTTTCGGAAGCAGATATCGATAAGCTAATAGTTGATTTTGGCTACGGTATTGCCAATGAAAAAGCAGTTTTTGATATTACCGGTATGAGTTGTGCATCTTGTGCTTTGCGGATTGAAAAGGGCCTTTCTAACCTAGAAGGCATTAATAAAGCCCAGGTTAATCTCGCTACCAATGAAGCTAGGGTAATATATGACCCCAATTTTATTACTCCGGCACAAATCGGGGTTTTTATTAAAGGCTTAGGATATGAGGCCCAGATTAAAGCAGACATTTTACTTGATCCAAAGACTAATCACCAGGCCATGGAGCTGAGAAAGCAAAAACAAAGATTTATGACCGCAGCCTTTTTTTCTTTACCTTTGGTACTTATTATGATGCTGCATATGGCACAAGTAGAGCTACACCCTTTGTTAAAAAGCGACTATCTACAGTTGTTACTGGCCACACCGGTTCAGTTTTGGGCAGGCTACCAGTTTTACCGCGATAGCTTCTATGCCCTTAAAGCCAAAAGTGCAAATATGTCTGTTTTAGTTGCCCTGGGAACTACATCAGCCTATGTTTATAGTATCGTCTCCCTGTTTTGGGGAGAGAAACTAGGCATTAGCGGGGTTTACTTTGAAACCTCAGCCTTGATAATAACATTAATTATTTTAGGTAAGTATCTGGAAGCCTTAGCTAAAGGGAAAACTTCAGAGGCTATTAAAAAACTGCTGAGTTTAGCCGCCAAAACAGCTCGTGTTTATCAAGGGGGAGAATTTGTTGAAGTGGCCATTGAGACTGTTAAGACTGATGATCTGATTAAGGTATTACCGGGTGAAAAAGTTCCGGTTGACGGTGTTATTGTCTCAGGTCGATCGGCTATAGATGAATCCATGGTAACAGGCGAGTCTTTGCCGGTAGAAAAAAATGTGGGAGATTATGTCATTGGGGCGACAATCAATAAAACAGGTTCATTTACTTTTAAGGCGACCAAGGTTAAAGGGGATACTTTTTTAGCCCAAGTGATCAGGGTTGTTGAAGAGGCGCAAAGCTCAAAGGCGCCCATCGAACGCTTCGCAGATTATGTGGCGGCCCGTTTTGTACCGGCAGTTATTATAGTAGCAGTTGCAACATTTTTACTCTGGTTTCTTTTCTGGCAAAGGGGTGATTTAACTAGGGCTCTATTAAATTTCACAGCGGTTTTGGTTATTGCCTGCCCTTGTGCACTTGGTCTGGCCACTCCGACCTCAATTATGGTAGCTACAGGCAAAGGAGCCGAAAACGGCATTCTGATTAAGGGCGGAGAATATCTGGAAAAAGTTCATAAAATCAATGCTTTAGTTCTGGATAAAACAGGTACCTTAACCAAAGGAGAGCCTGAAGTGACCGATATTATTTCTGTAGGTGAACTCTCTAGGGAAAAACTGCTGCAAATTGCCGCCAGTTTAGAGAGTAAATCAGAACATCCTCTGGCCGAAGCCATATTAAAAAGAGCTAAGGGAGGGAATTTCGAGGAGACTGAAGAGTTTGTCGCTTTACCCGGCAGAGGGTTAATGGCTTACCTAAGCGGTAAAAAAGTCATAATTGGCAATAGGCTGTTGCTAGAGGAAGAAAAACTTAAATACCAAGATTATGAAGGGCAAATTGCTAGCCTTGAAGCTGAAGGTAAAACAGTTATGCTTTTAGGGATAGATAACAGTCTGCAAGGTATTATTGCTGTGGCAGATACCCTTAAGGAGAACGCAGCTGAAGTAGTAAAAACTTTAACAAAGCTCAAGATTCAGGTATATCTATTAACAGGAGATAACTGGCAAACGGCTAAGGCCATAGCCAAAGAGTTAGGCCTTCAAAATGTTTTGGCCGAGGTTTTGCCGGAGAAAAAGGCTGCGGAGATATTAAGACTAAAAGAGGCCGGTTTAGTCGTTGGCATGGTAGGTGACGGTATCAACGATGCTCCGGCTTTAGCTACCGCCCATGTAGGTATGGCCTTGGCCACAGGTACTGATATTGCTATCGAGGCAGCTCAGCTCACTTTGTTAAAAGGTGATTTGGCCTTAATACCTGCAGCAATCGATTTAAGTCACAAAACCATGAAAAATATTCGCGAGAATCTTTTTTGGGCTTTGTTTTACAACTCGTTAGGTATTCCCCTGGCAGCCCTGGGTTTGCTTTCACCGGTTTTAGCAGCTGCAGCCATGGCTTTTAGTTCAGTATCAGTAGTTACTAACTCCTTAAGACTTAAAAGATGGCAAAACCCCTATCAGCATTTGAAAGGTGGGCAAAACATTGGTTGAAGATAAAACTAACTTGATTAACAGATTAAACCGGATAGAGGGCCAGATCCGTGGTATTAAGGGTATGGTCGAAGAAGATAAACACCGTTTAGATATTCTCCATCAGATCTGGGCTGTACATGCTGCTTTAAACAAAACCGGCGAGATATTACTTGAAAACTATACGCATGGACTATATGACACTCAAAGAAGCAAGCGAGAAGTGGGGTATCACGCCCTCCACGATAAATTATTAATGCGTCAATGGCCGTATCCCCGACGCGGTCAAAGTGGCGTCTGTTTGGCTTATACCGAAAAGCGCGGAGAAGCCAGCAGACAGGCGGCGAAAAACAAGATAAAAGTTGATAAATAGTAGATTTATTCTTGATAGCATTAAGCGTCCAGGGAGGTGTTGAAATGCGAAACAAGATTTTGATTGCCGATGATGAAGCGGATATTGTCGCTATGCTTGGCAGCTTTTTTGAGGGCAACGGCTATGAAGTTTTGCGGGCTTACAACGGAGTTGAAACGCTTAAACAGGCCGAACACAAGCCGGACATTATTCTGCTGGACATAAATATGCCCAGATTAGATGGTTTGGACGTATGCAAGCGCATCCGGGACCATGTATCTTGCCCTATACTGTTTTTGACCGCACGAATAGAGGATGCTGATAAAGTGACGGGCTTTGCCGTGGGTGGTGATGATTATATCGTCAAGCCCTTTTCCCTTGCAGAGTTGAACGCTCGCGTTTCTGCTCATTTGCGACGAGAAAACAGACATCAACATAAGGCGCAAATCAAGTTTACCGGCGACCTTACCGTAGATTATTCGCAGCGTTGTCTATACTGCAAAGATGAAAAAATCTCCCTTGCAAAAAAAGAGTTTGAGATCGTGGAGTTGTTATCTCAAAATGTGGGACAGGTTTTTGACAAGGAACGGATTTATGAAAGAATATGGGGCTTCGACGGAGAGGGCGACAGCAGCGTTGTAGCCGAGCATATCCGCAGGGTGCGCGCGAAAATTGCTCCCTATACAAGCAGAACATATATAGAAACAGTTTGGGGGTGCGGCTACAAATGGTCAAAGTAAACTCGCCTTTGCGAAACTTGTCATTGAGAAAAAGCATTATCGGCTACATTACTGTGTTTACCTTTCTCGGCTTGTTATTAAGCGCCTTGACAGCCTCATTTTGTAATATTGAAGCAACGCGCATCAAAGCGTCATATCCCGCATCAGGCAAAATGTATTATTTAACTACGGAGGATGGCAAGCAATTAGGCGAAGGCGCCAAAATAGGAACTACCCCTACCGTCTTATCGGAGAAAGACGAAAGGCTTGTTGCTGTGTTGGAGTTCATTCCGTTTGTGGCGATACCGCTTTATTCTGCGTTGTGCATCCTTTTGGCGGCGGTGTTATTCTACCGAAACAAGCTCAAAAAGCCGCTTTCCCTGCTGACGGCGGCCTCCGACAAGATTTCACACAATGACTTGGATTTCTCGGTTACTTACGAAAGTATCGATGAGTTGGGTAGGCTTTGTGCCTCATTTGAAACGATGCGACGGGCGCTTTCAGAAAACTTTTCCGATATGTGGCGACAGATGGAAGAACGGAAACAGTTAAATGCCGCCTTTGCCCACGACCTGCGTACCCCGCTCACCGTTCTAAAAGGGTACAATGAAATGCTGCAAGCGAACGACAACCAACAGGCGAGAGACACGGCGCTTACTATGCAAAAGCATATTTCCCGCATGGAACGGTATGTCGATAGCATGAGCCGCTTGCAGCGGCTTGAAGATACCGAGCCGGAATACCGAACAATACAGTTGCAGGAGTTTGTGACTTTTTTATCAGCAGATGCGGGATTGGTCTGCACGGAAGCGGGAAAGGAACTTGTATTTGAAAATCGTACTGCTGCATCGCAAGCATACCTTGACCCGGAAACGATTTCGCAAGTATTCAACAATCTAATTTCCAACGCCGCTCGTTATGCCGTTTCTCACGTTCACGTCATTTTTGAAGATAATGGCGACGGGCTATGTCTGTCCGTAGCTGATGATGGAAATGGTTTTTCATCATCAGCCTTACAAAACGCTGCTAGGCCATATTTTACGGAGGAAACAAACCACACGGAGCATTTCGGCCTCGGCTTATATATCTGCAAAATCCTATGCCAACATCACGGCGGCGATTTTAAGCTGGCAAACAGCGATACCGGCGGCATTGTTTCAGCATTTTTCAAGGCTGTCGCCATGTAGATAAAAAGTTGAGTATTTCCTTTTATACTCTCCTTACAGACATAAGGGGAGTAGTTTTTTGTTCCCCTTGGCGGAAGGAGCTTATCAATGGAACTGAAAATCAATTCGCTAACAAAGAGCTACGGCAGCAAAACCGCCGTAGAGCATTTGAACCTTTCTTTCTCAAATGGAGTTTACGGTTTGCTTGGCGCAAACGGCGCGGGCAAAACGACGCTTATGCGCTTGTTATGCGCTATTCAAACGCCTACCTCTGGCAAAATCACGCTGGATGGAAAAAACATAATGAGCATGGGAGAGCGTTACCGCGAGCTTTTGGGGTATCTTCCACAGCATTTTGCCTATTACCCGGATTTTACAGCGTTAGACTTTTTGCTGTATATCGCCACCCTAAAAGGGTTGTGTGAGAAAGACGCAAAACGGAAAGCAAAAGAGTTGCTTGAAGCGGTCGGCCTATCCGCGGAAAGCCATCACAAAATCAAAACCTTTTCAGGCGGCACGAAACAGCGTTTGGGCATAACGCAAGCTGTGTTGAATGATCCGCACATTTTGATTTTAGATGAGCCAACGGCAGGACTTGACCCGAAAGAGCGCGTGCGCTTTCGCAATCTAATCAGCGCATTTTCCAAGGACAGGATCGTTATTCTGTCTACGCACATCGTCTCGGATATTGAGTATATAGCCGAAGAAATCATTATGATGAAGTCAGGAAAAGCGCTTCATATTGGCAAAGCAAATGAAATCACTTCTGAGATTGACGGCGAGGTATGGGAATGTGTTGTGCCGACAAGCCGCGCCGTACAATACGCGGCAACTTTTAATGTCAGCAATTTGCGAAACATTGAGAATAACCAAACCGTACTACGCATTGTTTCAGAGATTGTTCCTATGGCCGGAGCGGCGAAAGTACAACCGAATTTGGAGGATTTGTACCTTTTTTATTTCAAAGGAGATAACGACTAATGAGAAAGCTGATAGCGTTTGAGTTAAAGAAAATACTAACGAAGCGTCTGACGCTGATTGCGATTGCGACTGTACTGCTGCTAAATATTGTGTTTGCGGTTTCAACCCTTCAATCCATGTACGCTTGTGACGGTGTAAACCACGAGGCCGGCGGTCTTGCCGCAGTACGTCTTGATAAGGAGATAGCCGAGAAATATCACGGCACTTTAACAGACAAAAAAGTGCAGCGAATGTTGGCAGATTTCAAACCAACTTCTGATTTGCAGGGGATGAACGTAGCATACTTATATCAAAACGCTACGCAATCCTCCGTTCATGCGCGATTTTCGGACATGAACGGGAATCGGAATGGGTTAAGCGTTTCCGACGTGTTTGGCGACGAGGAAATAAAAATCGGGTATGTGGCTGGCTGGCTCGGCGTAAGCGAATACATGGCACGGGTTTTCATAGTTCTATCCTTTGTGGCTGTTTTAATTATCGCACCTGTTTTTTCCGGCGAATATGGAGGCGTTGATAGCTTAATACTGACTACGAAGTACGGAAAGACCAAATGTGGCAAAGCGAAAAGCATAGCTGCTCTTTTATCTACGCTCACCGTGACAGCATTTTTTGCAGCGTTCAATATTATCCTCGCTCTTATTGTTTATGGGCGCGAGGGTTTGGATTGCAGCATCCTCTTTGCCCCGACGATGTTTGTAGAGGGCTTTATCCCATTTAATATTACCTGTTTGACGCTGATTGCCTATCAAACGCTGTTAGCTTTTACTTGTACGATAGGCGTTGCGGGGATTACGTTGCTTTTTTCGTCAATTTGTAAAAATCAGATTGTGGCGTTGGTAGCGTCCGTTGCCGTCCTCGTCTTACCGTTCGTACTGCCTATTGCGGTAGAAAGCCCTATTTTTCGGTTGGTTACTTTAACGCCGCTCTATCATGCGCAGTTCGTTTTCATTATGTCGCTTGAACAAATGAGCAACGGCGCTTTATATGCAATATGGGCTGTTCCAGTTGCGATAGCTTTAATCTTGCTTGGCTCCATTGTTTCACGGCGGGTTTTCGCAAGACATCAAGTTTCATGATTTCAAGTCATGCAAAGCTGCTGATTACTGATCTATGAGTGGCTAATGCGGTGGCTTTGAAATAAAAATAAAGGCTGGCGTTTTCCTTTTGAAAAATAGGGTTTCGGAGGGTGTATCAAATGCGCCCTTTTTTGAGGATTTGGTGGCATGAACGAGGATGCCGCCATGCTGCATTTTAGACCCTAACAAAAACAAACTTTACTCTTCAAAAAAAGCCCGTCCCCAGCATGGGGAAGTCTTGCCTATGAATTAACAGATTAAACCGGATAGAGGGCCAGATCCGTGGTATTAAGGGTATGGTCGAAGAAGATAAACACCGTTTAGATATTCTCCATCAGATCTGGGCTGTACGTGCTGCTTTAAACAAAACCAGTGAAATTTTACTCGAAAACTACATTAGAAATTGTCTCCAAAAATCCAGTGAGAAAGACAATAAAAAGCAGACTGTTGAAGAGTTAACTAAAGCTCTTAAAGTTATGCAAAATTAAAAGCGACCTAAGGGGTCGCTTTTTTGTCAGCCATTTACCTCATTGGCAAACTTGGAAAATCTGATTTCATTTTGGGTTTTGTATTTGGCGATGTAAGCCTTATAAAGTGCCTCTGATTCTTTGGTACCTGCATAAGCTAAAGAATGGGGTTTATTCATCATACCTAGATATTGATAACAGATGATTTTATCGACAAGAGGCGAAAGGGCCTCTATTTGCTTTATGATTCTTTGGAAATCACCCGGTAAAAGCGGTGAAACTAAAATCTCACCGGCAAATTCATAGATCTCCAAATCAGCCCAGAGAGAAACATCGGTTTGCTGGTGGGCTTTTTTAAGGGACGAAAAGATCTCGGTTAAATCCTCAGGCCGGCTCTTTCTAGCACCAACCTCATCCTGGTAAGCTATTATATCAACCCCCAGTTCTTTTAATTGCTTGACATAGGTTGCATCAGGTATAGCTTTATTGGTTCCATAAGGAGCAATTAAAGTTTTAGCCTTGGGTAGATAAGCTTTAGCCAAGCTATTGCATTCTTGTACATGGTCAATAAAAACCTGGGGGAAGTGGCCATCAATCCCCAGCTCGTTAGGCCAGTAAAAGCCATAGAAACTACGAAAATCACCATATTTAAAGGCTAGTTCTTCGATAGCTGCTTTGGTTTTTTGGCGTACGCAAAGGTCTGAAAAAGCTTCCCAGGGCTTGGTCCAGTCTCCAAAAAAACCCGCTCCCAGAAAGACCCTCATTTTGTTCCTTTCCGCGGCATGTAAAACAGCCAATAGAGGATCTTTTGCTTTAAGATCCCATTGAGGGAAGATTTTAGAGGGATAAAAAGTCCTATAGTCAAGAGCAACTGATAGTACAACCAGATATTCGATACCGATTTCGGCCATCTCATCTACTTTGGCTTCCCACATGTTATCGCTGAAAGCTATTGTTTGTTCATTCCAGGTAGCTTCTTTGGGATTATGGTGGACAAAATCTAGAAAAGAACCTGTAATCATATAATTACCTCCAGACATAAAACCGCCACCTAGTTATTTAGCTTAAAGAATGGGAAATCCTTGTTTTGAGCTAGCATAAACAGGGACAAAGATTAATATGTATAAAAAGAGATTGTCCTTGCCAAGCGGAGGAATAAATATGGAAAAATATCTTTCTGAGAGTGTTAGAAGGCAGATTAAAAACTTGTGGCTTGAAGCGACAGAGATCAGGCTCCGTCTGGAAAGACCCTTAACAGTACGTTTCCTAGCTGAGGAGTGTGGGGTTAATAATGGTAGGCTCTGTGATTTAAAAGAAGCTTATATAGTAACCTCCAAAGATATTTCAGAAACGATAGATAGGATTACAGAAGCTTCTTTATATGCCTATAAACAGGAGTTAAGACAGGGTTATTTAATGCTGCCCGGAGGAAATAGGGTAGGGATTACAGGTGAGCTTAGTCGTGATGAAAATGGTGTACGAATGCAAAAAAATATCAGTTCGCTCAATATACGCTTAGCTAAGGATATAAAAAACGCTGCAGCTTTTTTATATCCGTTTTATAATACCGGTTTACAACACACTGTAATCGCCGGGCCACCTGGTTCAGGTAAGACCACAATCTTAAGAGATTTAATCCGCTATCTGGCTTCCCAAAATTATACTATTGGTCTAATAGATGAACGGGGTGAGATAGCAGCTTCAATTAAGGGCCGACCGACCTTTGATATCGGTTTTACGGTAGATATATTAACCGGTTGCTCTAAAAAAGAAGGCTTCGAAATACTTTTAAGAGGCATGCGCCCAGACCTTATTGCCACTGATGAGATTGGTTTTGCCGGCGATTTAGCTGTGATGCAAAAAGCAAGTCAGATGGGTGTCAAGGTTCTGGCAACCTGGCACGGGACAGAGATTCCCCAGAGTTTTTTTGAGTTAGGAGTAAGCCTTAGAGGCAGACCAGGAGAAAAACCGTTTTTTGTGGGAGGTTTGAGAAATGAAATTATTAGGTCAACTACTGATTCTTTTCACCGGTCTGATCTTTGGTCTGTGGGGTATAAAACGTGAAGAAAGTTACATTAATCTTATTGAAGAATTACAGTTAGGCTTAGCCATCATTGAAAATGAGATATCTTTTGCTCTAAAGCCATTACCGGTAGCATTTCATCAAGCAGCCAAAGTAGTAAAAAAGACAAAACCTTTTTTTGTGGAAGCAGCAAAAAGAGCCCAAAATGGAGAAGCTTGTCTGTTTGATATGAGATTTTTGCCTTGTAAAGAAGAAGAACAAAGGTTGCTTTCTGAAGTAGGTATCAGACTGGGAAGAGGTTCGGAGAAAGATCAAACTGCTCTGATTCTCAAAGCTTTATCGCGTTTGGAAGCAAGCAGACTAAAATATCGTGAAAGATTGCAGAAAGTAACTCCCTTGTGGCGTTGGCTTTCACCACTTACTGCATTACTAGTAGTACTTCTTACATGCTAGGAGGTAAATCAAGTGCAAGTTGAACTTATCTTGCAACTGGCAGGTTTAGGGATTTTAACTGCTGTTGCCCATTCGGTTTTGAAACAGGCCGGCAAAGAAGAAATGGCCCAACTAGTGACTCTTGCCGGTGTGGTTATCGGGTTAGTGTTAGTTTTAGAACTTGTTGCCCAACTATTTAATAAAACCCGCTCTCTTTTTGGTCTTTAGGAGGGAAGAAACATGGTTATTTGGCAAGTAGTTGGGGTCGGTCTTGTCACCTTGGTGGCCACTTTAATTCTAAATGAGAGATTAAAAGAGGCCAGTCTTTCGGTATTGTTGGCCGGAATTGTTATTATTCTCTTGTTAGTCTTTGAGCCACTTGTAATTTTGTGGACTTCTTTACGGGAGTTTGGCCACATATCAGGCATAAAATTTGCATATCTTGAATTAATGGGTAAGGTACTGGGAACAGCTTTTTTAGCAGGCCTAGCTGCAGATATTGCCAGAGATAGTGGTGAAAATGCTTTGGCTGCTAAAATCGAACTGGCAGGGAAAGTAGTAATTGCTTTGCTTTCGCTGCCGGTTTTAAAAGCAGTGCTTACTGGGTTGTTGGAGGTTTTGCCTAAATGATCTGGATCTTAGTTTTATTTCTTTCGTTTTCAGCTTTAGGTGCACCTTTAACAGAATTAGAACTACCCTCTGAGCTAGAGGAGTTAATCCCTGACACCCTGGAACCCTTTAGTATAAAAAAATTCTTACAAAATCCAACTCCCAAAGAAGGGCTTGAGCAGATCTGGCACTACCTGTGGCAAGAGGTCTATCTACATACAAAATTAATGGGGCAAATAATAATCATTGCGGTTTTGGCAGCGATATTTAAAGAGATTGCCGAATCTTTTAGTAAAGAAGCCGGAGAAGCGGGTTTTCTGGCTGCTTACTTGGTGTTGATTCTGCTTTTGGTAGCAAGTTTGAAAGAGACTGCCAGAGTTACCTTGGCAACAATTACCCTTTTGAGCAATATCGTAAAGATTTTGGTACCTCTTGTCGCCACTACTGTGGCAGCGGGGGGAGATTTAATCACTACTATGACTATGTCTCCTTTGATAATTGGCTTGAGTGCAACAGTTAGTGTTGTGCTAGAAAAAATTATCTTACCTCTCGCTCTTGCTTCAGGAGTATTGGGTCTGGCCAACTATGTAACTAAAAAGCCAAGACTTACCCGTCTGGCAGGATTTTTCCGCTGGTTTAGTCTTTATTTTCTTGGTCTAATTAATACAGTCTTTTTTGGTTTAATAACATCACTAGGTATAGGAAGTGCAGCTCAGGATTCGCTCGCCTATAGGACAGCAAAATTTATAGTGGGAACTGTCCCTTTTATTGGCGGACAGGTAGCAAACTCCGCCGACTTTTTACAAGCATCGACTAAAGCAGTTCAGTCTTTAACAACCTCCGCAGGTCTACTATTTTTACTTTTCACCACTCTTTTTCCGGTCATAAGACTTTCAGCCCTGGTATTGGTTTATAAACTTCTGTCGGCGTTAATAGAACCCGTGGTTGAATCACGTTTTTTAGGAGCTTTAGAGGCCATGGAAAAAAGCATTACCCTCTTTTTGAGTTTAATTATCCTGACTGCGATTATGTTCTATATCAGCATAGGAGTTTTAGCCGCTTTTGGCAGCTTACTTTTGAGGTGATAATGTGGAGATTATTTGGCGGACTCTCGCACAGCTAATAGGGCTTTGTTTTTTAGAAGAAATCAGTTCTTTATTAATTCAAGAGGAAAGACTTGGCAAAGCAGTACGTCTGACATTTGGCTTGATATTTTTAATAATGCTCTTAAATCCTCTTTGGCAGCTTCTAAAATTATCTGACCTCCTTTTGGAAATTAGTCTAGAGGGGTTGGTACAATGAAAATCTATAAAGAATTTTGGCAAAAGATCCCCTGGCCTTTGGTATTACTAGGAATATTGGGACTGGTATTACTTATCTGGGGGAGTTTTCCTAGCCGCCGCTCAAGCCAAAACACTAAAATTGAACTTACTCAAGAAAAACCCCAAAAAGATGATGAAGAAAAACTCAAAGAGCTTTTATCTACTTTAGGTTTGGGTAATTTAAAAGTTATGATAACTTATCAAGATAACGGCAAGCAATTTCTAGCGACAGATTTAAAGATGGAAACCGAGTATGAAAAGAATCAGATAAAGTCCATTAAAGAGGAGCGGGAAATTGTTAGAATGCGTCAAGATAACGGAGAAACCGGCTATATTCTCCAAAGACAGGCAGCTAAAGTAAGTGGAGTAGTAATAACTTTAAATAAAAAAATATCCTCAGCTCAAAAACTAATGCTGATAGAGGCCGTGCGTGCTCTATGGGATCTACCCCTGGGACGTATAGTTATATTAGGAAAGGAATGAGGTGTCTAAATTGAAAAGGCTAATAGGCTGGTTGGTAGTATTGGTGGTGCTTAGCGCAGGTTTAACGGTTTGGTGGAATTTCCGTGGCCGAGAAATATTTGCCTTGAATCCGAATGATATGTCTGTTACAGGTGAGTTTGATTTAGATAATTACACCTTTGATACTTTTCCCGATACAAACGAAGATTTTGATCCGAAAGAACAACCACTGGCTGAAGAAACCGCAAACTTCTATGATCCCTTACTTGAGTATAGATTAAGTCGTGATATTGCCAGAGAAAATGCTAAACTGGGCTTAGAAAATTTAGCCTATAACGGTAATTTAGAGGCTTCTTTAGAATTACTTTCACAAACTAAAAAAGTTAATCAGGAAGAAGAACTAGAGAGTATGCTCAAAGCCAAAGGTTATGGTGAAGCAGTTATTTCCATAGAAGAAGGCAAAGTTTTAGTTGTGGCAAGAGGTCTGACTCAAGAAAAAGTGGAAGGCATTGGAGAAATATTATTTAACATGACTACCTTTAGCAAAGAACAAATCGTTCTTACCAGTATTTAGAAGGAAACAGGTCTCCTTATAACGAACTTCTATATTCAGCTACTAATATGAGTTAGCAGGATATTTACAATTATATTTAGTAAACAATAGATTTGGTATAAAGGAGGCCTTGGAATGGATTTAAGAGACATACGCGATTTAATTAAACTTCTAGATGAAAGCAGCCTCGCTAAATTAGAACTAGAAGATACCAATGGGTTTAAATTAAAATTAGAAAAAGCACCTGTTTTAAATAAAAAAGAAACAGGTAGATTAAAAGCAGCCGAAGCGGTATTATTTGATGAAGAAAAACTTGCTGCCAAGATTAGAGAAACCGATCTTAAGGAAGAGATGATAACTATCTATGCTCCTATGGTAGGAACATTTTTTAGATCCCCGGCTCCGGATGCTGACCCTTTTGTAAAAGAAGGTGTTGTAGTTGAGAGTGGGGACACTCTTTGTATCATTGAAGCAATGAAGTTGATGAACGAAATTACATCCGAAGTTAAAGGTCGTATAATAAAGATCCTAGTAGAAAACGGTCAGCCTGTAGAATATAATCAGCCACTATTCTTACTAGAAAGAGTGTAGGGAGGTGGTTGGTTTGTTTCGCAAAATTCTGATTGCCAATCGAGGCGAGATAGCTCTTAGAATTATTAGAGCAGCTAAGGAGATGGGGATTAAAACCGTGGCTATCTATTCTGAGGCTGACAAAGAGTCCTTGCATGTCCAGGTAGCCGACGAAGCTTATTGTGTCGGACCCGCTAAGCAAAGCAAGAGTTATCTTAATATCCCCAATATTATTAGTGCGGCTATTGTAGCAAATGTTGATGCAATTCATCCCGGTTATGGCTTTTTTGCCGAGAAGGCTGAATTTGCCGAATTATGTCAAGCCAACGGGTTTAAGTTTATAGGTCCTACCGGAGAAGCTATTGCCACCTTAGGTGATAAAGCCAAAGCCAAGGAGATCATGGCAAATTCCGGAGTGCCGGTTATACCCGGTTCTCCCGGTAAATTAAACAGTCTTGCTGAAGCTACGGCCTTTGCCAATGAAGTCGGTTATCCGGTAATTGTTAAGGCTGCTGCCGGAGGCGGCGGACGGGGTATGAGGGTAGCAAGGACAGAAACTGAACTTAAAAGAGCTTACGATCTGGCCAGAACCGAGGCCGAAGCCGCTTTTGATTCCCCTGAGGTCTATCTAGAAAAATATGTAGAATGCCCAAGACACATTGAAATGCAAATATTAATTGACGAATATGGCAAGGGAATCTATCTTGGCGAAAGGGAGTGCAGCTTGCAGAGAAGGCATCAAAAGGTTTTAGAAGAAGCACCATCTTCGGCTGTTGATTATTCCTTAAGGGAAAAAATAGGCAAAGCTGCTGTAGAAGGTGCCTTGGCTGCAGGATATACCAATGCCGGCACAGTTGAATTTCTGGTCGATGCCCAAAGCAATTTTTATTTTATGGAAATGAACACCCGTATCCAGGTTGAACATCCTATAACTGAAATGGTCACCGGAATCGATTTAATCAAAGAGCAGATACGTATAGCTGCCGGGCTACCTTTAAGATTTAATCAAGAAGAGATTCAAATTAGAGGCCATGCTATTGAGTGCCGTATCAACGCCGAAGATCCTGACAAAGACTTTAGACCTACCCCAGGCACAATTGAAGGCTTCCTAATACCGGGTGGTTTTGGTGTCAGGGTTGATACGGCTGCATATGCAGGTTATGAAATTCAGCCCTATTATGATTCACTCTTTGCCAAACTTATCGTTTGGGGCGAAGACCGAAAAGAAGCAATTCAGCGTATGCAAAGAGCTTTGGACGAATTAATAGTTGAAGGGATAGCCACAACGATCTCTTTTCACAAAAGGGTTTTAAAAAATGAGCATTTTATCAAAGGCGAACTAGATACAGCCTTTATTGCCAAGCATATTCTTAAAGACCACTAATTGTCATTTTCAAAATCAATTGGTATACTAAAAAGAGACTGTATATAGGTCGGGAGGTGTAGTATATGGGTGAACAGATATTGGTAAACAGTGCGAGATCCGACCTTGGCCAGGTTCGTATTGCCGATGAAGTTGTTGGTATCATTGCCGGTCTTGCTGCTGGAGAAGTAGAAGGCGTTTATAGCATGAGTGGTGGTTTAGCTGGTGGTATCTATGATATGCTGGGACGCAAGAACTTTTCCAAAGGTGTCAAGGTGGAAGTAGGCCAGGTAGAAGTGGCTGTTGATATTGCAATTGTTTTAGAGTATGGTTACCGGGTACCGGAAGTAGCTACTGCGGTTCAGGAAAATGTCAAAAAAGCTATTGAAAGCATGACTGGTTTAGAAGTGGTAGAAATTAATGTACAGATACATGGAATTCACTTTCCTCAAACCGAAGTTAAAAAAGAAGAACCCAGAGTTAAATAGTTTTACGCCCCTCCATCTTTAGGAGGGGCATAGAACTATGATAAAAATTGCTTCTACTAAAAGGTATTATTTAGGAGGAGTTCTAATGCATTGGTTGGACAAGCTTTTGATTTTTTTGGCGTCTCTGGTTCTGGTTGTTGTCGGTATTACAGCACTTCTGACAGGTTTAGGTATAGATTTTAAGCAACCTCTCATAGATCTGTATGAAAACATGCAAAACACAGGGGCAGGTCTAATTTGGAGTGTAACTTTAGGCGGGTTATTTATTATCATTGGTTTTTATCTAGCCGGCAGATGGCTTGGCAATGCAAAAAGTGATGATAATTTTATCTTAACCGATACCGAATTCGGTAACATTCGTATCTCTGACAAGGTTATTAAAGCATATGCCGATAGAGCTGCCAAAACTATTGAGGGTGTAGTTGATGTTAAAACCAGTGTTAAAAACACGGCTGAAGGAATAAATATCTTCTTAGAACTAACCACCAAAGCTGATGTTAAAACCAGTGACATTGCCAAAGTAATCCAGGAGCGAGTATTAGAATATGTTGCTGATACTGTGGGCACTAAAGTTGCCACGGTTGAGGTTAACATAACCGGGATTGAAGCCCAGCCTAAACCGCGCCTCAATTAAGAAGGAGGCTTTAGCTATGTCAAAATTCAACGAATTTTTAGAACAGTGTGCTCCGTTTAAAGGAAGAATCATCGGTACAATCTTTGGTCTTTTTGTCGGGATCATGATTTTGAGATACGGTTTTTTCCGGGCCATGGTTGTAGCTGTTTTTATTAGTCTTGGGTATTATCTCGGTAGAAAGATGGACCGCAGAGAAACGTTACCTGATTTATGGGAAAGGTTGTGGCGAAACAGGGATGGCAGATAAAGATAATAAACAAACTCAAGCAGCAAATCACAAACCTCGTAAAAGGCAAAGAGCGGTGGAATTATTGTATCAGCTAGAGATTACCGGTAAGTCATTAGAGCTTATTTGCTCCCTAGCCGAACCTCCGGTTAACAATATCCAAAAGGAATTAGTAGCCAAAGTATGGGAGAAAAAAGAAGAACTCGATAAACTGATCCAAAAAGCTAGCTTGGAATGGCGTTTAAAACGTATGGGTTATGTTGAACGGAATATCTTACGTTTAGCTTTATACGAAATAAACTATGACTCTACGCCAATTCCACTGGCCATAGACGCTGCTGTGGAACTGGCCAAACTATTCAGTGGAGAAGAAGCAGGTAGATTTGTCAATGGGGTTTTAGGACGAGTTGTCCGTGAAATAAATGAGTAAATATTTAGGCATAGATACTAGCAATTACCGTACTAGTGTCTGTCTGCTTAATGAAGCAGGTCGTATTGAGTTTGAACGCCGTCAATTGCTTTATGTACCCCAAGGAAAGCTGGGGTTAAGGCAGCAAGAGGCGGTGTTTCAGCATTTAAAAACTCTAGGAGCAATTTTGGAAGAGATTGGTCCTTTGGATGATGTTCGTTTTGGGGTAACCGACAGACCACGTCCGGTTGCAGGTAGTTACATGCCCTGCTTTTTAGTTGGAGAATCTTTTACAAAAGCTTTGTCCGCAGGCCAGGGTTATCTTTGTCTATCTCACCAGGAAAACCATATCTGGGCCGGTCTTTACGAAAACAATAACCTCATTAACAAACCTTTTATTGCAGTTCATCTCTCTGGTGGAACTACGGAGTTTGTTCAAATTAAATGGGATAAAAAAATGATAAGAATTAAGGAATTGGGTGGTACTACAGATATCAGTGCCGGTCAATTTATAGATCGCGTCGGTGTAGCTTTGGGACTGCCGTTTCCCTCGGGGGCCTATCTCGAAGAGATGGCCAGACCAACCGATTTACGCTTAGGAGTAAAGGTTCTAGGTGGCAATCTATCTTATTCGGGTCCAGAGACTAAAGCCAAAGAATTAATTCAAAAAGGCATGGAAGGCAAATATATAGCCTATGCAGCCCTTTTAGCTGTAGCTAAGTCAGTTAGCAGGGTAATTTACAACCTAATAACTGAGACTAAAATAAATGATGTTCTGCTTGTAGGAGGAGTAATGGCCAATAGTTTAATTAAGGAAAGACTTATTCGAGATCTCCGACATCCACACTTGGCTAAACTTTATTTTGCCTCACCCCAAGCTTCGGGTGACAATGCTTTAGGTGTGGCAACTGCTTTATATTGGGGGGAAAAGGGCTGATGGGAAACATCTATTTAGTTAGACATGCAGTTACAGATTATAATTTAGAAAACAGATTTCAAGGCCAGCTTGATATACCCCTTAATAAAAAGGGCAAAGCTCAGGCTGAGAGATTAAAGTACTATTTTAAGGGTAAAAAAATAGATTTAATTTATACTAGTGATCTCAAACGTGCTACAGAGACTGCGGAATACCTAAGTAAAGACTTGAATCAAAGTCTTAGAATTCTTTCTAACCTACGTGAAGTTAACGTGGGTAGGTTAGAAGGTATGAAGTGGGAAGAGGTTAAAAAAACGTATCCGGCTTGGGTCAGTAAAGGGCACAATTATGGTTACCCCGGTGGTGAAACCAGAATAGATATTGAAAAAAGAGTCGTTAATCTGTGGGACTATATCTGCCAATGTCATAGTACTGATAATATTATTCTTGTTTCTCATGGTGGAATTATCAAAACCCTGATTTGTCAACTTTTGGGTATTGAAGCAAGTAACCGCAAAAAATTAATAATTGATAACTGTTCTGTCTCTTGGATTGTTTTGAGTGAGTCTGGTTGTAGAGTTAAAGCACTAAATACTGTCTTGCATTTACAATAGAAGTTTGCAGGAGGCACTGCCATGACTGAGGAGAGAGTATATACAGTAGCCGAGCTTACAGAAAAAATAGCAAAAAAAATCGAATATGCACCGGATTTAAAAGCAGTATGGGTCAAAGGTGAAATTGCCGAATGTACTAAATCAAGCATGGGCCATTGGTATTTTAACCTCAAAGACGGTACTTCTATTTTAAAGGTGGTCTTATTTGCATCTCAAGCCTATAATCTAAAAATCACCCTAACCTCCGGTATTGAGGTACTAGTTAGAGGTTCGATCTCTGTTTACCGAACTAGGGGTACATATCAACTTTTAGCCACCGAAGTAGAAAGTGCCGGAATGGGCTCTTACAGGCAAGCACTGATCGAGTTAACTAAAAGACTGGAAAATGAAGGCCTTTTTGCTCAGAAAAGACCTTTACCTAAGTATCCTTTTAATATAGGAGTTGTCACTTCACAAACAGGAGCAGCACTAGCTGATATTCGGAGAATTATAGGAAGGCGGTGGCCTTTGGCCGTCATTAAGCTTTTTTCGTGCACTGTTTCGGGTGAAGATGCACCCGAGAGTATGGTCAGTGCCTTAAATAAAGCTTATCGGGCTGACTTGGATGTTCTTCTTCTGGTAAGAGGCGGTGGTTCAAGTGAGGATCTTTGGGTTTTTAACAATGAGGAACTTGCACGCATTTTATATAAATCACCTGTACCATCTATTACCGGAGTAGGACATGAAATAGATCGTACTTTAGTAGATTTGGTAGCTGATTATGCTGCTCCAACCCCATCGGGAGCGGCAGAAATAGCAGTGCCTGATCTAGTTGAAGTCTCTAATCAGATGGACAATCTAAGTAGAAATTTCAATAAAAAAATTAACCAGGAACTAATTTTGAAAGCAAAGAGAGTTGAACTTTTAGGTAAAGCTATAGAAAAATATGAACCTCAAAAAGAATTAAGACGTCTCCATGATCGCTTAAAAGCCTTAAAAATGTTATTAAATAAGAGTGCTCTTTTTTCGCTGGAGCAAAAAAGGCAGACTTTTTTAGCCGTCAGGGAAGCTTTCAAGGATACTGATCCTGGGAAGAATATTGCTGCTAATAAAGCATTGTTAAACGAATATCGTCTACTTTTGGATACAGCGAGTCAAAAGAGATTTTTGGAGTTAAACGAGAAGTTTAAAAGTCTTGTATATGGCTTAAATATTTTAAATCCGGATAATGTACTTAAAAAAGGCTATGCCGTAGTTTACAAAGAAAAAGAGCTTGTAAGGAGTGTAAAAGAGATTATCAAGGGGCAATCTCTGACGATAACTTTAGCAGATGGAAGATTCAGAGCTTTTGTGGAGGAAATATGGCCAACGCTTAAATTAAAAAAGGAGGATTAAATGCAAATGGCAAAAGCAAATACAGCCATGAAGAACTTCGAAAAATCCTTAAATAGATTGGAAGAAATTGTCTTAAAGTTAGAAGCAGGTGAAAGTAGTTTAGATGAGTTACTAAAACTTTATGAAGAAGGTTCAAAACTGGTACTAGAGTTAAATGAGAATCTCGACTTAGCCAGGGCCAGACTTAATGAATTAGCAGTTTTAGGTCAAGACGAAAAAGATTAAGCGAATATTTGATGGAGGATTATTATGAGTGACAATAACTTGGAACCAGCTCTTTTGTATCTTCAAAATGCGGTGGCAAAGGTTGAATTCCATCTCGAAAGATATTTAGATCTAGCTAATCCTCAAGTACTGCATCAAGCTATGCGATATGCAGTTTTGGGAGGAGGCAAGAGGTTGCGGGCAGCACTGGCTTTTTTGGGTGCTTTTGGAGAAGAAGAACTAGCAATTCCCGCAGCTTGTGCCGTTGAGATGATACATGCCTACTCTTTAATTCACGATGATCTTCCTTGTATGGACAATGATGATTTTAGAAGAGGCAAGCCTTCCTGTCACAAAGCTTTTGGGGAAGCAATAGCCCTTTTAGCCGGTGATGCTTTGCTGACTAAAGCTTTTGAGACGGTCTTAGAACTCCAAAACAATCCTCTTTTGGCAAGTTATGAGTTGGCCAAAGCAGCCGGAGCAGCCGGTATGGTTGGAGGACAAGTAATGGATCTGGAAGCGGAGAATAGAAAACTCACTCTTGAGGAACTAGTAGTATTACATGCCAAAAAAACAGGGGCCTTAATTACAGCAGCCTTAAAACTGGGTGCTTTGGCCGCGAAAAGAGAAAATCTTTTAGCGAGTTTGACAGTTTACGGTGAAAATATGGGCTTAGCCTTCCAAATAACCGATGATATTCTTGATGTAGAAGGTCAAGCTAGTATCTTAGGCAAAACACCCGGCAAAGATGTGATTTTAAATAAATCCACATATACTACTCTTTTTGGGGTTAAAAAAGCTAAGCAGCTTGCTAAACAAGCTTGCACAAGCGCACAAAAAGCAGCAACCGGCTTGCCTGGAGAAGAGATACTGATAGGTTTCGCCAACTATATTCTCAGACGTAATAGCTAGAGCGTTTAGAGGAGGAAAAAACCCGTGAATTTATTTGAGGCAATCTGGCAAAACCTGGCTTTGCGTTCAGCTCTTATTGCTTGGGCCATTGCTCAAACTCTCAAGGGATTTACCGCTATTAGACCACGCGGTGGCTTTAGCTGGAAGTATTTTCTGGGTACAGGAGGTATGCCTTCTTCACATTCAGCCTTTGTTTGCGGTCTTGCTTTTGCAGTGGGGTTACAGCATGGTTTTGAAAGCACCGACTTTGCGATTTCATTCGTTTTATCGATGATTGTCATGTATGATGCTGCAGGTCTAAGAAGAGCAGCGGGCAGACAAGCTGCTATCTTAAACAAACTTGTAGAAGAGCTTTTTACAAAAGGTGAGCTCAAGCACGAAAGGTTGCGTGAATTATTAGGACATAGTCCGTTTGAAGTCATGGCCGGAGCCTTCATCGGTATACTAGTTGCACTTATTATTTGTAGGTGATATACTCTCAATTGAGGGCAGAGGTGACACAGTATCCTAGTCACCGGTGCTATCTTCAAAGGCGGGCCTAAAAATCCGTTTAAGGGCACATCGATGAAGTCCCTGGTGTTGGCTTGAGACGCCCAGTTTTGGGCTGATGCTGGGGGTTAAGAAGAGGGGCGATCCGCAAAGGCATGTGGGCGTTGACCCTTCTTCGTGGAGACCCAAGTGCGCGGGCAAAAACCAAAGGTTTAACCTACGGCTTGGGATTTAACCTGCAATGTGATATAGTAGCTTTATTGCCAGATTGTTACATGCAGTGTAGCCTGCCTTGAGTGGAAATAGAGGGAGAACAGGTTCAAGCTTTTGACTGACGGTACCACAGTTAATTGCCCGGCGCTGTTTGAAATCCTTTCTGCAAAAGAGGCTAGAAGATAGAATCTCTGGTGTGGAGGAAAACTCCTAGGCTGTTCTAAAAGACGCAATCTAAGGATTAAAGTATGGCCTCAGTGGTAATCTAGCCCTGCTAACGGCGACGTAGCAGAGAAGTTCTTAAAGGGGAACCGCTTAAGTGGCGACACTCAAGTGAACTTCTGGGAAAGCCTACTAGACCTTAAGCCGTAGAATTTACTTAGAAAGCGGTCACCTCCCTGGTTTTTTTACATAATGAATCAGGCTTTTTTTTTCAGTTAGTTTTTTGGAGAGTGATTTGGTTGTCAGACCATTGGCGAAGTGTTATTTTTACCTTTGTTATGACTTTAGCAGTCAGCTTTATTCTTAATGCCGGTTCTAATACAGCACTTGCTAAGGTTGGTTTATGGCCTTCTCTTTTCATTTTGGTAATCATTATTAGTGTGGGTGTTTTATTTGATCTTGTTGGTACGGCAGTCGCTGCTGCCAGCGAAACTCCACTTCATGCCATGGCAGGAAATAAAGTACCCGGCGCCAAACAAGCTATCTGGCTAGTAAGGAATGCTGACCGGGTGGCTTCATTTTGTAATGATTTAGTTGGTGATATAAGTGGCACCTTAGGAGGCGCTGCTGCAGCAACCATAGCTTTTAATATTTCCAGTACAAGTACACTTTTAAAAATATTTTTGGCAGCTATAACCGCTGCATTAACGGTAAGTTTAAAAAGAGCCGAGAAATCTCTGGCGATTGATAAAGCGACAGAGATTATCTATACATCCGGTAAATTTATTTACTATTTTGAAAATGTAACGGGTATTAGTTTTACTGCCAATAAAAAAAGTGGTCGCAAAAAGCTACATTCCGAATAAGGTTATAAACGAAAGGTTGTCTAGGATATGACAAGACTACTAGATAGACTATTGGGGCCTGGAGATTTAAAAACCTATTCCTATAATGAATTAGATATACTTGCCAAAGAGATTCGGCAGGAAATCATTCATACTGTGGCCCAAAACGGGGGGCATTTGGCTCCTAATCTGGGTGTTGTTGAACTTACTTTAGCCTTGCATAGAGTATACAACAGTCCCTACGATAAGATAATCTGGGATGTAGGTCATCAGTCTTATACCCATAAACTTTTAACAGGCCGCAGAGACAATTTCTTTTCACTAAGACAGTATGGTGGTATTTCAGGTTTTCCTAAGCCTGAGGAGTCTATTCATGATGCTTTTCCTACAGGACACAGTTCAACTAGTATCTCAGTGGCCTTAGGAATGGCTATGGCAAGAGATCTAAACCATGAAAACCAGGAAATAGTTGCGGTTATAGGTGATGGCTCTATTACCGGAGGCATGGCTCTTGAAGCTCTAAATCATGCCGGACACCTTAAAGCCAACCTGACTGTAGTATTAAACGATAATGAAATGTCAATTGCACCTAACGTGGGTGCTTTATCAGCCTATCTTTCCAGCTTGAGAACGGATCCGGGTTATTTTAAGTTTAAAACCGATCTCCATTATGTACTTTACAAGATCCCTTTAGTTGGTCATAAACTGGCTAAAGTCGTAGAAAATATGAAAGATGCTTTTAAATATATGCTTGTACCGGGTATCTTCTTCGAAGAACTGGGCTTTACTTATTTAGGTCCTATCGATGGGCATAACATTCAGAAGATGTGTCGTGTTTTAACTGAAGCTCAAAATATTAAAGGCCCGGTTTTAGTCCATGTTGTAACTAAAAAAGGCAAAGGCTATAAACCTGCGGAAAAAGCACCGGAGCGTTTTCATGGTGTGGGTCCATTTGATATTCAAACAGGTCAAACCATACCCAAAAAAGGCTTATCTTTTACCGATTGTTTTGCTAAGGCTATTATAGAGGAAGCTAAAAAAGATCCTAAGATTGTTGCTATTACCGCTGCAATGGCTGATGGAACAGGACTAAGTTGTTTTGCCCAAATGTTTCCTGAGAGATTCTTTGATGTAGCAATTGCCGAACAGCATGCGGTTACATTTGCGGCAGGCCTAGCTAATAAGGGTATGAAACCTGTAGTTGCAATTTACTCTACTTTTTTACAAAGAGCATACGATCAAATCATTCACGATGTAGCTTTGGGAAATCTACCCGTAGTTTTTGTCGTAGATAGAGCAGGATTAGTCGGCCCCGATGGTCCAACCCATCATGGTATGTTCGATCTCTCATATCTGCGCAACATCCCCAATATGATTATTTTTTCACCAAAAGATGGCCGGGAGCTAGCCGATATGCTTCATACAGCGTTTAGGCTTGAACAACCTGTAGCCATTCGTTATCCTAAAGCCACGACAGTTCGAGGCCTAGATTATAATACAAGAGAATGTATAACACCCGGTAAGGCAGAGGTTATATCCCTAGGTAAACATTTGAATATTTTAGCCGAAGGGATTATGGTTGAACTAGCCAAGAAACTCCGGGCTGAGCTGGCTAAAGAAGGCATCGATTGCGGGGTAGTAAATATTCGTTCTGTCAAGCCTCTTGATGAGGAATTGATAAAAAATCTGGCTCGGAACACACCGCTTGTAACCATAGAAAACAATACTGTGGTAGGTGGTTTTGGCAGTGCTGTTTTAGAGGTGCTCTCCAAAGAGGAGATCCTCCAAAAAGTTAAAACTTTCGGTCTGCCAAATTCGTTTGTCGGTTCCGGCAGTTGCAGTGAACTTTATCAAGCGACAGGGTTAGATGCCCCAACTCTTTTAATAGCCATCAAACAATTTCTAGGTCTTTTATGTGTGGTTCCGGAGGTGGTAGCGGAATGAGACTCGATCTCTATTTGGTTAAGCAGGGCTATTTTGCAAGTCGTACTAAGGCCAGAGAAGCAATTGATAACGGCAGAGTAAAAGTCAATGGAAAGCTGGCGAAAGCCAGCTTTCCTGTCTTAGGGACAGAAGAAATCATTCTGGAAGTGGATGCTAATGGTTATGTTAGCCGTGGAGGTTTTAAACTTGAGCATGCTCTGGAAGTATTCTCACTAAATGTAACCGAATTAAGAGCTTTAGATATCGGAGCTTCGACAGGAGGTTTTACAGACTGTCTCCTAAAAAAAGGAGTCCAAGAAGTTGTGGCCTTAGATGTTGGTAAAGATCAACTAGCAAAGACCCTAAAAACGGACCCAAGAGTTATATCATTAGAAAAGACCAATATTAGAACATTATCACCACTTAAAATAGGTCAGTTTGAGATCATTACAATTGACGTCTCATTTATCTCTTTGGATAAATTTCTGCACAGATTACCACTGTTTATGAAACCTGAAGCAGAGATTGTAGCTTTAATTAAACCACAGTTTGAAGCCGGTAAAAACAAAGTGGATAAGCATGGAGTGATTAAAGATCCCCATATCCACCTGGAAGTATTACATAAGGTGGTTAGACAAGCACTACAAGCCGGCCTTTATACTTGGGATTTAACCTACTCACCAATTTTAGGTGGCAGTGGCAATTTAGAATTTTTCGGCAGATTTAATCTGCATAAAAACGCTCCTCCTTCTGAAGGAATATTTATAACACTCTTGGAGGAAGCTTACAAGAAGGTAATGGAAAAATAGCAGCGAAATGGTTAATAAAGAGAGGAGGCAGCTGTTTGAGAAGTATTGCCATACTCCCACATACGGGGAAACCTTTAGCTTTGAGTGTTGCCAAAAAAATAGCCGGACTTTTAAATGATCATGGTGTTAAAGTACTGGTTCCCAAAGAGTTAATTACCGACAGAGAGATGGTTAAATATGCAGATGAAGATCCTTTAAAAAACGCTGATCTAATTGTTGTTATTGGTGGAGATGGAGCTATGCTAAAAGCTGCTCAGGAGGCAAGATTAAAGAGAATCCCTCTGCTGGGAATTAATACCGGTCATTTGGGTTTTTTAACTGAACTTGAAGTTGATGAGGTAGACGATTATATAGAAAAGATAGCCAAAGGCTCCTACCGCATAGAAGAGCGCTTACTCCTGGAAGCATATGTAGTAGGTAAACCTAACAAGCCTTTCTTTTGCTTAAACGATGCAGTTTTAAGCCGTACTGCTGCAGCTAGGCTGATTTATTTTGATGTCTATGTCGACGATAATTTTGTGGGCCAATATCCCTCCGATGGTATTTTAGTGGCATCACCCACAGGCTCTACAGCGTATTCTTTATCTGCCGGTGGGCCTTTAGTTGATCCTGACGTTTTTTGTATGCTACTTACACCAATATGTCCACATATGTTGTCTGCTCGTCCGGTAGTGGTAGGAGTTCAACATACAGTTAGGATCAAAGTTAATCATAGTGATGAAGAAGTACTTTTAACTGTTGATGGAAATTTAGGTGGTTCGTTGCAAAAAGGTGACGAACTTGTAGTTAAAGCTTCACCGCAAAGGCTACTTTTTGCTAAGCTTACCACTAAAACATTTTATGATGTTTTACGTAATAGGTTGCAAGTAAACAGAGATTGTTTAGCAAATAGTAATCTCCTTAACCAGTATATTAAGAAAGGGCCAAGCAAAAAGGAGGTGTGATGGGTAAGATCCCAAAAGTATCTTACCATATGTAAGATGAAGTCAAAAAGACAAGCCTTAATTCTAGATCTTATTAAAAAAGAAGTCATAGATACCCAGGAACAATTAGCTGAACGCTTAAAGTTTATCGGTATCGAAGTAACCCAGGCAACCGTAAGCCGTGATGTTAAAGAACTGCGGCTTATTAAAGTACCGATTGGCGATGGTCGCTATCGATATGCACCCCCACCGGATTCTTTAAGAAATCCGGAAGAACTAAGAAGAGCCCGGCGTATATTTCAAGAGGCTGTTTTAAGTATCGAGGCCTCATTTAATCTTATTGTCATTAAAACTTTGACCGGAACTGCTCAAGGAGTAGCAGCTGTCGTTGATGAAATGGGAATAACAGGAATTTTGGCAACTGTAGCCGGCGATGATAGTATTCTTTGTGTTATTAAACCCATTGAAGCAGTAAACAGTGTACTCCAAGACCTAGATGGGTTGAAAAATTAGGAAGGGGAGAAAGCTGTGCTACTTGAACTTGATGTAGAAGATTTTGCTTTAATAGACAAGCTTTCTCTAGAATTTTGTCAAGAATTAAATATAGTAACCGGAGAAACGGGTGCAGGAAAATCGATTCTTCTCGATGCAGTGAGTTTGTTGCTTGGAGCCAGAGCTGAAAGAGAAATGATTCGCACCGGTAAAGACTCAGCACGTGTTGAAGGAGTCTTTGATATAACTAAACTCCCTCAAGCCAAAGAGCTATGTTCACAAGCCGGTATAGACGTCTGTGAGGGTTTACTTATCTTGACGCGAGAGATAAGTTTAGGAGGCCGCAGTCGTTGCTGGGTAAACACCAGACCTTCAACAGTGACATTTTTTAACGAGTTAGGTAAAAAGTTGGTGGATCTTCATGGACAACATGCACACCAATCTTTGCTCTACCCGGAAAACCATTTAAGGCTTTTAGATAATTTTGGCGGATTGGCCTTAGAAGAAGCTAAACAAACTTATTTAAGACTTTATGATGAGTGGCAAAGTTTAAAAAGGCAATTAGCCAGGTTATTAGAGGCCAAGGAAAACAGACAAAAACAAAAAAATCTTTTAGAGTTTCAACTTAACGAAATCTGCACAGCTAATCTGTTACCGGATGAAGAGGCCGTGCTTGAACAAGAAAGAGAAAGACTAAAAAATGCCGATGCACTTTATAAACTAAGTTTTAGTGCGGCCGAAATACTCTCCAAAGATGGTTTTGAGACTGTTGAGATCCTAGATCCTTTGCGACAGGTGGTTGAGAACCTAAAAAAGTTAACCGGATTTGATGAAGAAGCGGCTTCTTTTAGTGTAGAAGCAGAAGATTGTTTATATAGACTGGAAGAATTAGCCCGCGATTTGAAAAGCTATGCTGAAAATGTTGAATTTAATCCCTCACGGTTAGATGCCGTCGAAGAGAGACTTTATCTAATAGAAAACCTGAAAAGAAAATACGCTTGTGCTTCAAATAAGGAGCTTTTAGAATTCATAGCTAACGGCGAAAAAGAACTGGCTACTTTAATAGAAGACGACAAAAAGACCAGTACTCTTCATAGTGAGATACAAAATGCAGCAAAAAACTTAGGAGTAGCTGGGGAGAAGCTTTCTTTGTTACGCGAAGAGACTTTTTTGAAATTAAAAAAGGGTGTTGAACGCGAGTTAAAAAGTTTAATGATGGAAAATTCCAAACTAGAATGCCGCTTTGAACGCAAAGAAGATCCACATGGTATTCCTGCCTTTGGTTCAAATTATCTAGCCCATATGGGTGGTTTAGAAAACATTGAGTTTTTATTTAGTGCTAATATCGGTGAAGAACCTAAATCATTGAGTAAAATTGCCAGTGGGGGAGAAATATCGCGGCTTATGCTCGCTTTTAAATTAGTATTGGCTGGTTCGGATCAGATCCCCACTTTAATTTTTGATGAAATTGATGCTGGTATCGGTGGGCGAACCGGGCAGGCAATAGCCGAAAAACTCACCGGGATTGCCCAATTTCATCAGGTGCTCTGTGTAACTCATCTCCCGCAGATAGCAGCTATGGCAGACAGGCATTTTTACATTGAAAAGAAAGAGGAGAAAAATAGAACTGTTACTAGAATGACTCAGCTGGAAGAACCCCAAAAATGTGTAGAAATCGCCAGAATGTTATCAGGAGACAGCTCATCAAGCACACTACTTCATGCTAGTGAGATGTTAAAAAAAGCTGCCGATTTCAAAGCCCAAGGAAAAAGCTAAGACTATAAAGAAAAGTTCTATAAATGTTCTTTTACCAACAAAATATTATTTGCTTGCATTCTTGTTTTAACTAGACTATAATCAAATCATGCTAAAAAGCATATAATCAATACGGTTTCCAAACCGCCAGGAGGTAACTTAATGTACCAGGACGAGAAAATCCAATGCCGTGATTGCGGCAAAGAGTTTGTTTTTTCCGTAGGTGAACAAGAATTTTACGCTGCCAAGGGCTTTGCCAACAAGCCAACTCGTTGTCCAGATTGTCGAAGAGCTTATAAGGCTCAAAGAAACAATGGTAGCAGAAGTGAACGGAAGTTGTATGATGCAGTTTGTGCTGATTGCGGTGCGGAAACCAAGGTGCCATTTAAACCTAATGGTACTAGGCCTGTTTACTGCTCTAATTGTTACGAAGCTCACAAGTAAGTAAGCGAAAGCTAACCCTGGTTTAACCAGGGTTTTTTTTACCTACAATTTGCTCTTTGGCATGGTTTTGCCTTGTATACCTCAGCCCTTCTCTAGAAAGTCTAGAGAAGGGGGTATACGGTATTGATTAAAAAAAGAAACTTAATCATAGTCCTCACTCTTTTATTACTTTTAACCATCTATATAGGATTTTCTGTCTATATGTTTCCTGGACAAATCATTTTGCTAGGCAATGACCAACCAATTAAAATGCCAGGACTTTTTGCCCTATGCGGAGATGATTTGTACTGGGGTAGGAAGACACTACCCTTAAAACCAGGTGAAAATAGCTTCACCCTAAAATTTTTAGGTATTTGGCAATTAAAAAAAACTCAAGTCTATCTCTTGGAAAGATGCTACTTAAGATTAGGTGGCCACTCTGTCGGAGTGGTTTTAGAAAGTGATGGTTTAAAAATTGCCGGCTTTTATCCGGTGATAACTATTTCAGGCAAGGAGATTTGGCCCGGAAAAGATGCCGGACTGGCAGTGGGAGACTTGCTTTTAAAAGCCAATGGTATAAAACTTACAGACGCGGATATTTTGCAAAAAATTGCTTTAGAAGCTTCTTCCATCAAATTAACTGTCAGCAGAGGTAAAAGAATCTTTGAAACAGTTATTATTCCTTACCAGAGCAAGAATGGTCTAACTAAGGAAAGGTTGCTGGGGATCTTTCTTTCAGAACCGGTAATGGGGATAGGCACCCTTACTTTTGCCACTGAAGACGGCTATGCCTTTGCAGCCCTTGGGCATCTTATTGGTGAAGGTGAAAATGATAATCGGGGTATTATTAAAAAAGCTCGAATTGTTGGTATTAGGAAGGGAGAAAGAGGAGCTCCCGGAGAAAAACTCGGCCTATTTGATCATAGCGGAGAAACTCTTGGAGTTATAACAAAAAACAGCTTACTGGGTATCTATGGTAAGCTTAGTGAACCGTTAGATAGTTCCATTGTGGAACTGGCATTTTACGAAGAGGTTAAAATTGGTCCGGCTCAAATCATAACAGTTTTATCCGGAGAAAACAGAGAAACCTTTGAAGCTTTTATTGAACAGATTTTTTCACGCCGAGAGCCAACTAACCGCTCTTTTGTAATCAGGATTACAGATAGTAGACTTTTAGATGAAGCAGGAGGTATAGTCCAAGGTATGAGTGGCTCACCTATTTTGCAAAATGGCAAGTTAGTTGGTGCCGTTACTCATGTCTTTGTCAATGACCCTCAAAGGGGGTATGGTGCTTTGGCAGAATGGATGGCACTGGAGGCAGGTGCTTTTAAAAGTTTGCAAAAACAGGCCTATGGTTGGTAAATAGGCCTGCTTTTTCATAAATATATCTTAAAAACCCTCCAATAACAATTACAAGGAGGAATAATAAATGTTTTGAAGAAAATCAAATAATATTAGTATTGAGGGGGTTATTGGGATGGAGCAGCCTCTCAAGATAGTAATTGCAGATGATAATGAAGAATTTTGCCTTCTCTTAGAGCAATATTTTTTAGAAAGGACAGATATGGTGGTGGTGGGCAAAGCTTTTGACGGGGAAAGGGCTTTGCAAGTTATAGAAAAAACCAAGCCGGATTTCCTTTTACTTGACATTATTATGCCAAGGCTCGATGGTTTGGCGGTTCTTTCCCAAATCCCGGCTCTAGAGCAAAAACAACTAAAGACCATAGTTATCACAGCTTTTGGGCAGGAACATGTCATTCAACGGGCTGCTGAACTCGGGGCTCATTACTACTTGATCAAACCATTTGGTTTTCCAGTCTTAGCCAAAAGGATCCTTGAGTTTTCCTCAAAAGAGACTAAAAACAAATTATTACCAAAGAGACGGGCGGATGTTTTTTCTGTGACAGGTCGTTTTTTAGATCAAATTCGTATCCCCCCGAATTTTAAAGGATATAGTTATATAATAACAGCCGTATCTTTAATAATTGCTAATTGGGATTTATTGCATTCAGTAACAAAACATCTCTATCCTACGATAGGACGAGCTCATCAGGCTAGTGCTTCGCAAGTTGAAAGATCAATTCGTCATGCAATTGAATATGCTTGGCTTAAGAGTGAGCCGGAGATATTAAATAGTCTTTTTGGCAATACTTTTAGTTTAGATATCGGACGCCCGACCAATGCTACTTTTTTAGGGAGATTAGCAGAGATAGTTAGGCAAGAAATCTTAATGTAGATTCAACAAACAGGAATTTGGGTTTAATGGTAAGAATAACCTGACTATATGCAGAGTTAGGATTTATGACTTTTCAAGAGGTGTGATTTATTCGTTGATTTGGTCACATATGTTGTTAAATGCCAAGTGGGTAGAAATTTAATAATTATTGTTTGGTGCTTTTATGTGACAAGCTTTTTACTAAGACTTCATATACTTTTTCCAAACACCAACTTGAAATTAGTTTTGTCGGACAACCTACATAGAATAAACGGCCCTTGATATTTTTAATGTATCAAGGGCCGTTTATGACTGGCTAACTTTATGATGCAATTATAGTCTCTGGAGTTTTTTTAGCTATAAATATAGCTCTCCAAACTGAAGTTAAGGCTATTATAAATGGAGGGAGCTATTTATAATTTACACTTAAATATGGTTAAAGTTCTTGATCATTTCTGGGTAGATTTTTTGCAACCAGGCTTTGTAATCGGAATAAAGTTTTTCAGAGCCTTCAGCTCCGGCATAAGCTTTTGTATTTGGTTTATTAAAAAGTCCTTGGTACTGATAGATTAGAATATTATCTACATAAGGAGAGATAGCTTCCATCTGTTGGAGTAATCTTTCAAACGGTGCAGGTAAGAGTGGGCTCCAGGCTACGGGACCATCGAAGCGGAAAGCTTCCATATCTGCCCAAAGTGCCCTTTGAGGGACTTGATCATGAACTTTACGAAGCCCGGCAAAGATAGCTTTGCTTTCTTCGGGTTTAGTTTTTTCAACGCCAACCTCATCTTGGTAGGCAATAATATCAACATCGAGATCCTCTAACTGTTTAGCATACTTAGCATCTGGAACACAGACTCTGGTTCCGAAAGGAGCAATAAGTATTTTGGAATCAGGTAGAAGAGCTCGGGCCAAGGCACTGGATTCATTGGCATATTTAATAAATCTCTCACCAAAATACTTATCGATATAAGCCTCACTGGCCCAATACCAGCCGTAGAAACTCGGGTGGTGGCTAAATTTAGTCACTAGCTCTTCCAGGGCTTTGAAACGGCGTTTTTTAATTGTAGGGTCTGTAAGAATGGCTTCGATATTAAAAGCATCTCCCCACCAGTCGTTAGAGATAAAAAACTTTAGACCGTACTTATCGGCTGCACTTAAGACAACCTCTAAAGGATTTTCAGTCACAAAAAAGTCTGGTTGGGGGAAGATGTCAGTAGGATAATAAGCCTTAAAATCAACAGCCACGGCCATTAATACCAGATACTCCATACCAAGTTCAGCGATCTCTTTTATTTTTAACTCCCACTGTTCTTTGGTGAAATTTGCTAGGGCAGGGTTGTAAAAAACACTTTCTGGGGGATGGGGATGCTGGAATTCAAACCAGCTGCCTTTAATTGGTTTGATCATATAGACTAGCCTCCTTAGTTTATTAGTCACATATTCGTTATGAAAAAGATGATACCCTTCAAGATTATGATAACGATTGCAGAAAAATGTAAACTCTTATAGAGCTTCATTTTGCTATTAAGAATGTACCAAGATAGGTAAACTTTACAGTAACAGTTTATCTAGGTACCTCAATCAGATAAAAGGGCATACTAAATTTGGGGTGTTTTGGTTTGTTGCTTAAAAAGGGTGAAAAAACCAAAGAACTGATCAAAAGACTATTACCCGGAGATTACGCTTTAATTAAGCATGCTGATATAGATTGGGTTGCAGCTGAAGCTCTGGAGAGAAAATCTGTAGGCGGAGTGATTAATGCCAAGCCTTTTATTACCGGAACTTACCCTAATTTAGGTCCGAGTTATCTTTTAAAACATCATATTCTCATGTGGGAAATAACAGAATCAGATTTTTTTGCAGTTCCGGATTTATGTGAAGCAAAAATTAACAAATCAGAGCTTGTAGTGGGTGAAAAAAGTTATTTTCTTAAGGCTATCTCAGAAGAAGAAATAGAAGCAGGTTTAGCACTGGCCAGAGAAAATCTTCCCCTTAGACTTAGTGAATTTGCTAATAACACTTTAGAATATGCCAAACAAGAGATGGCTTTACTCACCAAAGAGTTACCTCTTGATAAATTAAAAGTCAAAATTGAAGGCAAAGAAGCAGTGGTGGTGACAAGAGGTAAAGATTACCGTGAAGATCTCGTTGCGATTCGCTCATTTATCGAAGATCGTCATCCGGTTTTAGTGGGGGTAGACGGAGGAGCTGATGCACTTTTGGAGATGGGTTATCAGCCTGATTTAATTATTGGCGATATGGATTCTGTTTCGGATCGAGCTTTGAAACTTGGCAAAGAACTCGTGGTCCATGCTTATTTAGACGGTAAAGCCCCCGGAACTGAAAGATTAGAAAAAGTAGGTTTAAAAAGTTTAGTTATTCCCTGTGAAGGTACAAGTGAGGATTTAGCTTTACTTATTATGCAGCAACTAAAGGCTACGCTTATTGTTACAGTAGGGAGTCACAGCAATATGATCGACTTTTTGGAAAAAGGTCGCAAAGGTATGGCCAGTACCTTTTTAACCAGACTAAGGGTTGGTGATAGAATAGTTGAAGCTAAAGGTCTTAGTGTGATCTATCGAGCGAGGCCAAAAAATACTTATGCCCTTTTAATAATACTGGCAGCTTTTATACCATTGCTGGTTCTGATCATACTTTCGCCACCTGTTGCCAGCTGGCTGAAAATTGCTCTTAGACAGCTTAGGTTTTAAGGAGCGGTAAAAAAATGTTAATGGATTTGCGCTACCATGCAGCTTCGCTCATTGCAGTTTTTCTCGCCCTGGCTTTAGGTCTTATAATAGGAGGAAGCTTAGCTTCGGATGAGGCCTTGGTTTTGTATCAAGAAAATCTTATCGCACGCCTAGAAGCTGAAAATAAAGCCTTAAGAGGCAAACAGATAGAAGATGAAAACCATCTTTTAGCTCTAAGACAAGAAAAAGTAACCCTGGAAAAAAACCTTGATGTTTTAGCTCATGGTTATTTTAAAGAAGTTGGGAAAAGTAAAAAAATGCAAGTCGAAGGAAGTGACACCCTTTTGGGTATGTTGCTCGAACCAATTGATGATTCATTCGATTACCTCTTTAGCTTGCGTGAGGGAGGTGAGTTTGCTAAAAAAGTGCTAGCTGACTCAGCTCAGCTGGTGGAGGTGCCAAAAAACAGTAAACTATGGGAACTAGCCCTCTATTTAACTCTAACCGAGGAAGAGTAGCGATTTTAGTGCCTGCTTATAACGAAGAAAAACACTTAGGCATTACTTTATCCGCTTTAATGGCGATTAAACTTGGGCCTATTTATGTAGCCGATGATGCTTCGACAGATAAAACTGCCCACATAGCTAAAAGTTTAGGAGCGAGTGTTATTAGTGCTCCCTTTAATCTCGGCAAAGGCGGGATCTTAAATTATGCCTTTCCTCAAATCAAGGAAGAGTTGATTGTTTTGCTAGATGCCGATTTAGAAAAAAGCAGCCAAGAAGCAAGCTTAATAGTAGAAGCCGTAAATAACGGAGCTGACCTTGCAATCGGTGTCTTTCGCTCTCAAGGAGGGTTTGGCTTAGTTAGGAAATTGGCCTCCTTACTTTTGTTTCTTAAAACGGGTCGTTATTTTATAGCACCGCTATCTGGGCAAAGAGCGGCCCTGAAAAATATCTGGCAAAGGCTGATGCCTTTTGCACCGGGATTTTCCATGGAGGTTGCCATGTTAAAAAAAGCCTGTCAAGAAGGCCTAAAAATAGTTGAGGTACCAGTAAAGATGCAAGACCGCAACTATGGTAAGGGTTATAGAGGTATAAGCCATAGGTTTAAGCAACTTATTGCTGTTATTAAGGGTATAAGATCATGAAAACATTTTTAGCCTTAACAACAGGTTTTAGTGCAGGTTATTTACTGTTTCCGCTTTTTTTAGCTCGTAAGGCTAGTGTTTTACAATCTACCAACTATAAGGGACAGCCTATTTTAAATTCTGCCGGTGTTTGGCTCAGTCTAGTTTTAATTCTTGGCACAAGTCCCATGCTTATTTGGTATCCTAAGCTACCCCTATTTTGGTTTTTTGTTTTGAGTATTACCTTAATCGGTTTTATAGATGACCTTTTTTGTGAAAAAGCTAAGGGTATCAAGGGCCATCTGTTAAAATTAAGATCTAAAATACTAACTACGGGTGTTATCAAGTTAATCTTTATTTTTTTACTCTCTTTGGGGCTGGCTATTTTCTTGCAGCGGGAGTTTTGGTATCTCGATGCCTTGCTGTTAAGTCTTTTTGCCAACACCGCAAACACTCTTGATACTAGACCGGGATATGCAATGCAGTTTTTCGGCTTTATTTTTTTGAGTTCGTTGTTTTTTACCAAAACAGATACAGTTCGGATTCTGTCTGCTGTTATAGCAGGTTCCTCTTTAGCTCTTTGGCCCTATGAAATGAAAGAAAAAACTATGTTAGGTGATGCCGGAGCCAACCTTTTGGGAATAGCCGTGGGCTTAATGCTTTGGGATCTTACTCTTTTTTATAAAGCCGCTTTGATAATACTGGCTTTAATTTGGCAGTTGGTGGCTGATAATTTTTCTCTAAGCCAATTTATCGCTAGCATTAAAGAAAGATAGCCAGGTTCTGGCTATCTTTAATATCTTAAAGGTAGGTTGTAAACAGCATCTAGTTCTTCCGGGGTGATATAGATCTCAGTTGGTTTGGGAGGATTCAAACCCAGAGGAAGCGTTTTGGCATCTACAGTAACAGTAAATGTTCCAAGTGGCAGGTTTTCAAAGTAGTAGAAGCCATCCTTATCGCTAAAGGCTTTTTGGCTGTTTTCTACCAGCTTAACCAGGACCCAATCGAGTGCGGTATCACCCTCGCTAAATATACCATCGCCATCGACATCGATAAAGATTCGACCTTGCAAAACACCATTCATGGTAAGAGGCATTTCAAAGCTAAGGTTATCACCAGTGTTAATCTTAATTGGGAAGTTTAGAAGAGTAGTAGTATAGTTTGAATCAAGTTTTTTGGGGTTAAAGCCAAACTGGTGAATACCTTTATCAGCATTAGGAAAGACAAAGGAACCATCTGCCTTAGAAGAAATAACCATGGAACCTAATTTCATTTCGATGTCTTTTAGGCCGGGTTCATTGGGATCATATTTACCGTTGTTATTTAAGTCCAGAAAAACTACTCCGGATACTGTTGAAGAGATTGCTTCACCTTTATAGATACGGCCTAATAAGCCTCTGGGAGTAAATGCAATACCTTGAGAGATCGTAATAGCAGCCAGATATTCGGGTTTAACTGAGTTATATACAAGTGGTAGTCTTTCAAAACTTAATGAAGTTGAAATGCCATTTTTAAAGTTGGAATTCCAGGTAAATTTCCATGAGTTTTTCGGAGACTGCTCAGGTTCCATTTTAAGGTTAAGAGCCAACCTTAGGTTATTTTGCGGCCAGTAATAGCTAATACCTAATACACTCAGCCAAAAATCCCCTTTGAGATCACCATGATTTCTTTTAAGCTCAAAATATAAGCTCGGGTTTGTTTTATTTACGGCACTAAAAACCATATTCCAGTTTTCAACCCTAGCTTCAGGTTTTAAGGTTGTTTGTGATGTCAGAGCAGATAGTAGAGAGACACTTTTAAAATCTAGCTGCAAATTACCAGTAAACAAACCGGTTAGTTTAGTATTTTTTTCAGCTTGTAGATAACTTTCGATACCAAAGGCAATATTTTTATCAACCTTAACGGTGGCTTTGTTTTCCAGAGTCTGATTTGTCCAGGAGGTTTCATTAAAACTAGTATGTTTAAGAGTATAATCTGAAGATAAGGAATAAGTGGAAGTTCGCAAATTAGAATTAACACTGGCAGCATTTTCTGTCATGGTTTTAGAAGTTTTTTGGTGATAGGTTTCGTTATGACTATAACCAATCGCAAGCTTTAACCGAGGTTTAGAGAGACTGTAAGTCATCTGGGTACCATACAAACGCAAGAGAGGAGTTGTTTCGGTTTTAAGTAGTGCTAAGGCGTTACCTTGTAAGCTTACCTGGGAAGATAAGTTGGCTTCCGTTAAGAATTTAAGTCCTTGACCAACTGGTTTTGACAAGTACTGTCTAATGTTTACCGGCAGATTAAAATACCCTAGTTCCCAGTGCATAGTACGTAAAGAGCAAATCAAGTCGATTTCGCTTCCCGGTTTATCGTTTATTACAAAGTAAAATACTGGCCTTAAGCTTATTCCAGGGAACAGTTCGCTTAATAATGAGATTCTAAGGCTTGGGCTTTGGAGTATAAAAAATGGAGCTTGCCAAACTAAAAGCGTGTTTAAGGTGTTTTTGGCATTAAGGCCGGCATTAATATTTAGTTCAAAAAGCTCACCCTGCCAATTATTGGCATTTTTGCCATAGAGCCCATAAATTAAGTTAAATTGCACAACCTTTGGTGGTACTAATTGTAGACCATTGGTGATAGTTAACGTTTCGGGAAGTGGGGTCTTACTGCGCTTGATGGCAATTTCTTGCAAACGATATGGTTTAAGCTGAATATTTTCAACCAGATAGCCTTCTTTAGGAATGGTGACGGTTTTAACAGGCTGATCGTTAACTAAAACAGTAACCTTTTCGCCACTTTCACCTGTTATTTTAAGAGGTGTAGTGAAAGTGTTATTAAATTTCGCCGGATAGGGAGCTTGATAAGAAAGCCCAAAAAAAGCTTGTTCTTTAAGATGTGTTTCAGACTTTATATTGTTATGGCCAACTATTAATAAGGCAAGGTTATTTTCTAGTCTAAGCCGGACAAAGGGAGGTCCTAATTGAAAGCTTTCCCAGTTTTTACTACTGAATGATATTCCTGTAGATAGTTCAGCTTTACCTAATCTAAAATGAAGATACATATCTCCCTTGGTTTGCGATAAGTTATTACGGAACGTTTGGGTTAGTTTATACTCTAAAGATGAAAGAGCTCCGAGTTTAGCTGGTGCTTCAATTAGATCTAAACTATTATCAGCCCTATCATCTTGATAATTTAGCTCACCTTGTGTTTTTAATGGTGGTGTTTCGTTTAAATAAAAAGTGATTACTAAAGTTGCTGGGTTATAACTGGTCTTGATTTGTAAGAGAGATTCTAAAAACCGACAATGCACATAAACTTCACTATCAAGGATAACGGGTTTTTTCCCTGTAAGTGCAGGCAAATTAAGATAGCCATCTGCATCTAGCTTGAAGGATAGTTCATTTGTTGGCTCCGTCACTTCAAATTGATTTATACTTTTGTTTAAGCTTAAATCAAATTCAAGAATAGATGAAAGTTGGTTTAAGGGTAAAAGAATATCACCCTCAGATTCAAGGGCATCGACTACATCCTTAAACTTTAGCGTATTATCGCTGTAGAACATCTGTAACTCTAGAATTGTTTCTTCATAAGCTAGTGCAGTTAAAGAAAAAGATATCAAAAGCAAGGCAATAAGAAGTTTTTTCATATATTCCCCTCCACCTTAAGGGATGGAGAATTCGAGTACACCTTCATTGACTCTGGTATACCCGTAATAACTCAAAACAACTAGCAACCGGTAATCACCACTTTGAAGATTGTCAGCAAGAGAAAAAAGTTTATTAATGCTATTTTGTGGCAATATAATCTGTTCAGGTAAAACGCCTTCATGAATAGTTTTACCTTCTTTGGTTTGCAGCTGATAACTAATTGTCAGACGAATGTGTCCCTTGCCATTATTGAGGGCGAAGACTTTGAGATTGGCTTGATTATTTTCGCTGATAACACGAATTTCTTTATATTGTAGAGCCATTTCTATTTTTACCGGTGCGACATAAAAGATGGGGCCAACCTTGGTGGTAATTGTTGCACCCATAGCTCCTGGAGTCGGAGAAAAGGATTCTTCGAAGAAAACTATTCCCCTGTGCTCTATTTCGTCTTTAGGTGCTTCAATGGTAAAGCGGACAATTTGAGTTTGGCCAGGCTGAACTGTAAATTGCCGAGGGTTAAATTTGATTAGACCGTCTAGAGAATCGGTTCTTGTTTTAGGGGGTAGTTCAATCAGTTCACCTTCTTCTGAGAGATCCCAGTCATATAAAACCGCTTTCAAATCAGCAGGAAACGAACCTGTGTTAGTTACTGTGATGGAGCCACTTTCTCTTTTGTCCGGTTCAATCTTGAGGATAAACCGGCTTGGTTCAACTAAAAGAGAAGCCAGTGATAGAGTACCTAAGAAGAAAAACATTAATAAGAGGCAAAAGTATTTTCGCATAGCCGATTCCTCCCTAAAAGCCCGGACCTTTTGGGGCCCGGGCCATAGTTTTAGATGGTGTAAGCCCTAAAGATGACTTCGCCGGAATATTCGCCATGTCTGATATTGGTGTCATATGGCACACGGAATTTATGCGAAAATTCAGTAGTGCTGCAATGATTAAAGGCGCCGAAGTTTTTGATTTTGTTGACACCGTCAAAAGTAAAATCGAGTTGGGCTTCATTATTTGTTCTCATGTCCATGGGCAGTATATGATGAGCATTATCATCTTGGAATTCTAACCCATCAGATTCTACTTCGTAGGAGTAATTATCGTTGGAATATATTGTAACTAGGAAAGAGTCACAGCCTTGGATAAAAGCATCGTTTGAAGGAACGACTTCGTAATTTCTTCCCTGACCAAGTAGTGCCCAATCGCCATCCACAAAACCGCCAATTTCGTTGTCAAAAACTAAAAGCCATTGATAAGCTGGGATAGGTGGTTTGCCATCATAGACACCAACTGCACCGGGACCGAAGCTCTGAACGGTAGCTTGCCCTAGGTTACCGGCTACGTGAAGATATAAGTAGCAGGGAATATAGGCTAAAGCTTGTATTTTTACTTCTGCTTGTTGCTTCCAACTGTCCCATGTAGGAGGAGTTCCGCCTCCGCCGCTGGCAAGAACTAGTTGCTGCTTTGTGTAATCAATGTCTCTCCAGATATCCGCCATATCTGCTTGACCTATTTCATCGTTATAGCCATAATCATCCCAAGAAATTTGGATACCGTCGGTAAGGTCTTCACCGTTTGCCAAGACAACACCTGAAACCAACACCAGTAGAACTAACAACAAAGGGAGAAATTTACGCATTTTATGGCCTCCTTAATTATTTATCTACAACCTTTTAAGGCTGCGAACAAGATTAAAACAGTTCTGAGATGGGTTCTACTCTAAAAAGCAAAAGATAATTATGCCAACCTGCTTTGCAGGCAGTAAAATCTCCTAAACTGACATAGATATCAAAGGTCTGGGTCCCTCCATGGCTTGAACCGGAGAGAAGTTTTTTAGGTACATCAGTTACCACCAGAAAAGCAGCTTCAGGTGAAGCAGACAGCGATAATCTTAATTCCGCAGGTAACTCAGCCTCAAATAATAGATCCGAGACATATAAATCCCAGTCACAGTTGGCCTTAATCAGGCAATTGAGTCTTGGCTTTATAAAGGGATCCAAATAAAGAATTTTACCAGGAGCCTCACTATAAGGAGGTATCTTGATACCCAAAACGACTGTTTTATTTATACGAAAATTAAGAATCAGCAAATTTTCACTGTCTGTTTCTTTTATCTTGAAAACAAGCTGGTAATCCCCGGGTGGAATGGTATAAGGAGGATTAAGAATAATATTATTATCTTTTATTGTTAAAAACTCGCCCGGGTCAATCTCTTTGGGGACACCCATAAGGTCTACTTGATTTAATTTAACCTCTGGCTTAACCAAGCTAATCGTTTCAAGTTTAGGGAAAAGTATTTGGCAATTTAAGGTAATGGCTTTTTCGGGCTCTAAGATACCTAGATCACTAATAATCTCACTAGCAAGAGCAGTAAAACTTATAAGAAGGATAATGATCAATATCTGGCGCAAGGGATCGCCTCCCTAAACATTTGTATGGATTAAACAATTAGGTAACTATTACCAGTCAAAGCTATGTTATGCAATTCTTAAAGATCTTATTCATGTTCGGGCAAAAAAATTCTCAAAATCATAAAAAAGGGTAAAAAAAGCCTCCAGGCTATTTTAATTAAGCCTGGAGGCTTTAGCATATTGTTAGATTGAATGTGTCTCACCAAGTTTATCAAAATTAACGTTAGAGAGGTCTAGATAGTAGATATACCAATTATCCCCCCGGAATCTTCGCAGCATAAAAGTTATGGGCCCTTTGATTTCGATGTTTAGATTATCTCTTGTACCTTTAATAAATAGGTTACCGGTAATTTTTGCCGTATCGTTATAGTAATAGATTGAAGTATTGACATTATTTAAATAAAAGACCGGAGAGTTATATTGATTGGCTGTAAAGAAGAAAAAGTCGGCAGCATTTTTATCCATCCAGGTTGTATTTTGAATTTGGCCATAGTCATCAATACTCCAAACATCAACTGTAGAGGTAAAACAGCTTTTAATGGTTTCATAATAACCGTTTACTACTCCAAATTTCAGGGTGTTAATTGTTTTATAGGGATTGTAAACTGGTGTTTCAACTACAATTATACAACCGGATAAGATGAGTGAAAACAAGATAAGAAGAAGGCTTTTTTTAAAAAGGTTTTTAGACATTTCAATCCTCCTTAGCAATGAACTAAGCCTTACCCTACAAAAGCTGCAGGGATCACAACAAGTAATAAAGAAGATAACAGAAAAGTTAACGAAAGGAGAGGCTCGATTCGTTTTAAGCTATCAGCTTCTACCTTGAGCCTACACGATAAATGAGATTAGGTCTACATGTTTCTATCTCTGGAAAACTTACCCAGGCCTTTATTGAAGGAACTAAAAGTGGCTGTGAAGCGTTACAGATCTTTTCCGGCAGTCCGAGAATGTGGAAAACTTCACCCATATCTTTAGCACAAGCCCAGGATTTTAAAAAGCAAAGGGGAGATTTTGCACCTCTTGTTGTACATGCTTCCTATCTTATAAATCTAGGTTCCCTAGATTTAGAGGTGAGAAGAAAGTCTAAAGAAGCATTACTCAGTGAAGTTGAGCGTTGTCAATTACTTGGGGCAGACTATTTGGTTTTGCATCCTGGTGGCGGAGCGAAGGAAGCAGTAACTTTAATAGGAGAAGGATTGTCACAAGTTTTAGACTCTGCAGAGGGCATAAAGATACTGCTGGAAAATGTAGCCGGTGAAGGTAATAAGCTTGGCAAAAACTTTTCTGAACTTTTTGCAATAATCAAGGCTACCAGGGGTGGAGACAAATTAGGAATATGTTTTGATACCTGTCATGCCTTTGGGGCCGGCTATGATCTGCGTAAAAAAGATACCTGGGATAAATTAAAACAAGAAATCGATGATACAGTGGGTCTTGATAGAATCAATTTGCTTCATCTCAACGACAGTAAGGCAGATTTAGGCCACAGACTCGATCGCCATGCAAACTGGGGCCAGGGATATCTTGGGCAGGTTACCATAAATAACCTAGCTGCCGATGGCTTTTTTCGAACTTTACCAGGGATTTTGGAAACCCCGGGGGATCTAGAGCAAAGGAGTCTGGATCTCAAATTATGCAGGGAGTGGTTAAGTCTTGAAGGTTAAAGAGTTTTTTGAGAACCTTCTGCCTCAAAAGATGCCGGATTATGAATTGCGTCAAGCTCAGGTAAAGATGGCAGAACTTGTCAGAGAAAATTTTTTATCTGGCGGCAAAGCTTTAATAGAAGCAGGTACCGGTACCGGTAAATCATTAGCTTATTTAGTACCCTCACTCCTTACCGATGACGGGAGTCATGTGTCCGTCTCGACAGGCACCAAGAATTTACAGGAACAGCTTTACAAAAAAGATCTCCCGTTTTTACAGACCATTTGGGGGAAAGATTTCTCTTATATGCTAGTACAGGGTCGGAGTAACTACCTTTGTCTGACCAGATTAGTCAGCACCCTTTTTAATGAAGAGGAGCGTCTGTATTTAAAAAAGTGGGCTAATGAAACCCCTAGTGGAAATCTTAACGAATTAACTGGTAAAATAGACTGGGGCACCCTAAAAATTGTAGCAGCAGACCCCGATTTTTGTCTAGGGTCAAAATGCACCCGACGAAACATTTGCTTTTTAACACAGTTACGACTCAAGGCAGAAAACTGCAAAATACTAGTGGTTAACCATCATCTATTGCTGACTGATTTAATCATTAAGAAATCTCTTGGCTTTGAGCAAAGTGCGATTCTTCCTCCTCTAAGCCACATTGTTTTGGATGAGGCTCATCATTTAGAAGAAGTTGCTAGTGAGTGTTTTGGTGAGGAGGTATTTTTCAAAGAGTTAATAGAGATAAAAAATCAGGTTTTAAATAGCAAAGAGTTACAAAGAGAAAACTTGGCCTTATGGCAAAATATTATAAACGAACTTGAAGCAACCAGCCCTCATCTAAACAGAGCTAAGGAATTAGTAAGGCAACAGGAGAAAAAATCTAAAGAGCGTTTGGAATTTAATAGTGAAATAGCTCTAGTTGCTGAAAATATTCATAACAGTTATGCCGAAGCTTTCAACCTCTTGCAAGAATATGGTGAAGAAATAACGGTTGCTCTTGGCTTAGCCAGAAAAGCCAACAGGGCTGCAGGAGGGATCAGGGCATTTTTAAATGCAGGAAAAGACAGTGTGTCTTGGGCCAACAAAGAGGGCTTTCACAATCTACCTCTTAAGGTTGATACGGCACTAAATGAGGTCCTCTTTGAACCACATAATTCAGTAGTTTTAACCTCAGCTACTCTTTCCACTAGTGGTAACTTTTCTTATCTTAAATCACGTCTTGGTATCCCCAAGGCCCAAGAATTGGTCTTAGAGTCGCCATTTAATTTTAACAAGGTCTTACTTGCTGTTCCAAATGATCTTAAAAATCCTAACTCGGAGGAGTACACTTCTAGGATTGCTGTTCATCTTAAGAAGATTCTCCCCCAAATAAAAGGGGGCAGCTTTATCTTGTGTACTTCATTTAAAATGCTTAATGCTCTAAAAGAAGCCCTAAAGGATTCAGCCAATCTTTATATTCATGGTGAAATGAATCCTCAAGAATTGATTAACTCATTTAAAAAAGATGGTACAGGTGTTTTAATCGGTGTCGATAGTTTTTGGGAAGGAGTAGATGTTCCAGGAGATGCACTTAAGGCTGTTTTTATTACCAAAATGCCTTTTCCGGTCCCTTCCGAGCCATTATTTGAAGCCAGGAAAAAACTTGTAGAAGAGCGAGGCGGCAATTCTTTTCGGGAGCTGTCTTTACCTATTGCTCTTTTGAAATTAAGACAGGGTTTTGGTCGTTTAATAAGAAGGCAGACCGATGAAGGCTTAGTAGTTATCTATGATTCTAGAGTTTTAGTTAAAAGTTATGGGAAGGATGTTTTTAGTTCGTTGCCAAAATGCAGTGAGTGGAGGGGCCCATTAGATGAGATGGCAACTTATATCAAAAATGAAAATAACTGGAACAAAAAATTGTTTAAAAAGAATATTGATCCTAGTGTTAACACTAATTATAAGTATTAGTGTTTTGAGTTTAGAACATATCGTTCAAAAAGGAGAAAATCTCACCCAGATAGCCAATCTTTACGGGGTAACAATTAAGGAAATATTAGAGCTGAATTTACTTGAAGATGCCAATAAAATAAAAGTAGGACAAAGACTTATGATTCCCAGAAATCGTCTTGTAATTGATTTAGATAAGATCTATGGAGCAGAGAAGGTAGAGATGTATCTCGAAGAAGGCAAAAAAAGTACTTTCAAATTCGATAATTATTTACTAGTAGGATCAATAAGCAGCTCGTCTGGTTATCAGGGGCAAGAGACTATTTATAGAGTAAAAAGCGGAGACACTATTACCAGTTTGGCTAAGCAGTATGGTATCAAGGAAGAGCAGCTTATTAGCCGCAATAATCTGAGCCCAAATCAGATCCTAAGAATTGATCAGTTTATCTTTATCCCTAGTCCTTCTTTTACGATTATTTATCCGGTTATAGAAGAAGTGGGTCTATTGGCTTGCATAATTGCTGCCGAAGCCAGAGGAGAGAGTTTTGAAGGTCAGATAGCTGTAGGTGCAGTCATCATAAACCGAGTCCACGACACTCGTTTTCCTAATACGATACGCGATGTCATCTTTGAAAGAAACCAGTTTGAAGTTGTCACCAGCGGAGTATATCTTAATGTCTTAATACCAGAATTGTCCAAAAGAGCTGCTCAAGAAGCGCTTAGAGGTAGAGACCCTACCAATGGAGCTTTGTTTTTCTATAACCCAAAGCTGGTAAAAAATGCTAGCTTTTTTGAGAGTAGGACCGTTGCTGCTGAAATTGGCAATCACATATTCACTTATTAAGGCATAACACCCTTTTTTAAGGCATAAGTTCCTTTTAGGAGGGTGTATGTCTATGTTTATTGTTATAAAGAGATCACAAATAATAATTGTCTTGGCTCTGGTGCTTGTTTTGCTACTTTTACTTTTAATAAGAATTCCTAGAGTAAGTCGGGTTTCAGGACCAATCTTTAAGGGGAATCCCGATAAAAAAGCGGTGGCATTCTGCATCAATGTAGCCTGGGGCAATGAATATATCCCAGCAATATTAGAGACCTTAAAGAAAAACAATTGTTATGCCACCTTTTTCTTTGTAGGTACTTGGGTTAAAGATTATCCTGATCTAGGCCGTACAATTGCTAGGGCAGGACATGAAATTGGCAATCATGGGTATTATCATCTGCATCCTGCTTCACTTACCAAAGATCAACTGCAAGAGTTAATCATTGAAAACGAAAAGATTCTTAACCAAGAGTTTGGCAGGACCGCAAAACTTTTTGCTCCACCTTATGGTGAGTTTAATAAAAAAATTGTGGCCTTTGCCGAAGAAATAGGGTATAAAACAGTTATGTGGACTATAGATACTATCGATTGGAAAAATCCAGCTCCTGAGGTCCTTGTAAAACGTGTCTTAAATAATTTACAAAACGGAGCTTTGATTTTGGCTCATCCAACAGAGGTAACGGCTAAAACTTTGCCACTTTTAATCAGTGAGATAAAAAAACGTGGTTATGAAATAGTAACTGTTAGTGAATTGATTTAAATGAAGGGTTATTTTATGATTTTAAAAAAAGATGGACAAGCTCTGCCAGAGGAGGTGAATGCAAGTCTTTAAACGACTTGTGACTAATGATAAATAAAAGTGTCCTTTTAAATGGTCTAACTGTTTTAACAGAATCATTGTCTCATTTACACTCGGTTTCAGTCGGGCTGTTTGTCGGAACAGGTTCTCGTTATGAGAAACCGGCTGAAAGAGGCATCTCTCATTTTATTGAACATATGCTTTTTAAGGGTACCAAGAGGCATTCTGCCAGAGAGTTAGCTGAGATTGTAGAAGCTTCAGGCAGCAGTATGAATGCCTACACAGCTAAAGATTATACCTGTTTTTATGTAAAAGCTTTAGACGAACACCTAGATTTAGCAATAAGTGTACTGGCGGAGATGATTACTGAATCAACATTCGCTAAGGATCTGATTGATAAAGAAAGGCAGGTCATCTTAGAAGAGATTAAGATGTACCTCGATTCTCCTGAAGAGCTGGTACATGATCTTTTTGCTAAAAGTATTCTTGGAGACCATCCTCTAGGCCAAAGTATCATTGGCTTGGAGGAGACAGTAGGGCGCTTTGCTCAAGAGACCGTGCTAAGTTATTTTAAACGCATGTATGTGCCTCAGAATATAGTCTTTGTTGTAGTGGGGAATGTAGAACATGAAAAAACCACTAAGCTTCTTAATAAATATCTCGGCAAACTTAGCGGTTCATTGGGAAGAGAAAATGGTGTATTACCTGTTGCTAAATCAAGTGAGATAATAGAAAGAAAAGATATTGAACAGGCTCATCTGATCTTAGGTACAGATAGTATCGCAAGAAACGACAGACGTAAGTATGCGTTGCATCTACTCGATACTATTATTGGGGGAAGTATGAGTTCGAGACTCTTTCAAAGTCTCCGTGAGGAAAGGGGACTTGTTTATACGACCTATTCTTTTCATAATTACTATGACGAAATTGGCTTTTTAGGTATCTATGCTGGTTTTAGTCCGGTTAATTATGAAATTGTCTCAAGTCTGATAATTCAAGAACTACGGGACATGAAAGATACTCTTACAGAAGAAGAATTAAAAAGGGCTAAAGAGCAAACCAAAGGAGCTTTGGTTTTTGCCTTAGAATCACCTTCAGCCCGAATGACACGTCTGGCAAGAAATGAACTCTATCATAAAACCCAAATCAGTGAAGAATATGTCTTAGAGGAAATTAATAAAACATCACTAGCTGATATAAAGGAATTGGCAGACTATCACTTTCAGAAAGATAAAATTTTAAGTTATGCCATTATTGTGCCTGAGGGTTTTTCTTGGAAAAAGTCTAAGGAACTTATATGGGAGGTGTAGACTATGCCAAAGATTGAAATCAAAAGGATTGATCCTAAGTTACCTTTGCCAAAATATGAAACAGAAAACTCTGCTGGGATGGATCTTTATGCTAGTCAAGAGGTTACCCTCGGCAGGGGTGAAATTAAGCTGATACCTACCGGTATCAGTGTTGCCATTCCTGAAGGTTATGAGGCACAGCTGCGCCCTAGAAGTGGACTAGCACTTAAATATGGACTAACTCTTTTAAATAGCCCGGGTACAATAGATGCCGATTATCGGGGCGAAATTAGTGTTATTGTCGCCAACTTTGGCCAAGCAGAGTTTGAAGTTAAAAAAGGCATGCGCATTGCCCAGATGGTTGTCACCAAATATGAAAAAGTTGAATGGTCCGAAGTGGGAAAACTCCCTCCTACCAAAAGAGGTTTAGGAGGATTTGGCAGTACAGGGTTGTAAAAATTCATAACCGATTACAAATAAAAAAGTCAGGACATTTGAGGGTGCAACTTAGAAATTTGCGATAAAAAGTGAGCTTTTGAGTGTCAACCCTCAAACGGTTAAAAAAAGAAAATCAGGTAAACAACGGTTAAATAAGGTAGCTTGTTGAATCATACCTCGAACCGATGCGAAAAAGCAAGAAAGAGGCAATGCCGGAAAACGTTGTCTCTTTTCTTAACTACATATTCACATTTTACTTGCCTGAAATTTTTTCACAATAGCGATATTACCTTGCTTTGCCACTCTGCCAAATCTACCTTTTCACAGCCGCAGGGGACCAGATCTGATGTTATCCGCCGAGATCAACCGTTTAAGATTTTCCTTTTTCACTGCAAAAATTCTGACCATGCAGAGTTTTCTTTACTTAGAATGACGGGCTTATATTCTGGTATTACATATCTTATAGTTTTCTCTAAATGATGTGTTATCAATAGGCAACACGCAAGTCCATCTTCAGATTTGTTCAGTATTGTATTGCTTATATATGGCGGTCGCTTCAAAACCGCATCTGCGATAATAATCCACTGCATGTCATCGGTTTCAGCTTCAATCACCATTTCGTATATATTCCATAGTGCGGTTATCATTTTTCCGCCGATGCCATGGCGAGAATGCTTTCGGCGACGGCAAAGTTGAGGATTTCCACATAGTCCTTGTGAACTTAAATCCGCAAATGCCAACGATCTCGTCGTTTTCAACCCTGCCATATAGCTGCCGAATTCGTGAAGGCGAAATTCCGTAGCCTTTTGCTTAGCATATTCAATCGAAGATTCATATTCGCTGTAGGTCATGATTTAAATAACGACGGAGTTGTCCAGTTGGTCTTTAATGTCACAAAACATGATTCACCGCTCCTTTTACCTCCATAGACTAAAAACCCAGAAATCTTTTTCAGGGAAGCCTGCGTCTATAGCCTTATTTGTGCAGGTCGTTATCCAATCCCGCCAGTTAGGGTTTTCCCATGCCCTCAAGCGTTCCGCCCATACTAGTTCTTCTTCGAGCGATGGAGCGTACATATCGATTCCCGGAAGCAGATTATTTACTTTTATGTGTTCCCTGTAAGCATTGGTCACATTTTTTATATACTCAAGCCTTTTTAGCCAAGTGTCAACCGACAGCGCTTTATCAATTAAGCATTTGAATTCTCCATTCAGAAGAAGTTTTTCATAAGCCCAGCTTAGGTGCGACCGCCAAGGATAATAGCAACGCGATATTATAAAGCCGATGTGATATAGTTCCTCAATAATACGTCCGAAACTACTAAAGGTTTCAGCTATTTCATTCCGCAAAATGCCGTCCTCTAATTCATGTAACTCCTCAATTATGTTTTTAAGTTCAAAAAGCAACGATTTTCTCCACAACTCATCAGGGCGGTTTGCCGGGGCGGCTTTATCCCTTAGATTTTGCAGTATTTCTTGTGGATCAAAAATAATCAAATTGTTTCTACTGTAAATAGTGTTTCGAAGGAAATATCTTCCCATGGAAGGTTGGCATTGCCTTTAAGAAATTTATAAGCCTGCCCATCAAGAAGCCAAGAAGTCGGATGAACACACAGAACAGAGCCTTTTTCCTGCCACGGATTGTTTTTACGCAACAGCTCATTTAGTGATAACTGAATTTCTCTTCCGAATTGTTTCCAATCAGTGTCATCAAGATAAATGCCGACCTCCAAATCGGATAATTCATCGTCATTTCCCAGACCAACAGAGCCGAGAATCATTATACTCATTTTCGGCTGAAGATGGCCATGTTCCGCACGGAGGAGCGGAAATACTAAACTTTCAAAATATTCAGTTATCTTTTCAAATCTGCCCATTATCGTCCCTACCTTCTTTTATAGTTCCATCGAAAACTCGATCTCGCGACACAATGGAATACCATTCTCACCAATGAGCGATATCTGCTGCTTCCTCGTCCACAATCTAGTGCGTCTTATCCTCGATTTCTTATAGGTAGGGTTTGCCTAGACCTCAGTTATACCCGGTGTGGTTGTTCCGTTGTAATAACAGGGTTGATTCAGTTTTTTTCTAACATATCCGCATACCGCATTCAACTACATCGGAACAGTGGAACTTTAAAATGAAGATGAAAAAACGGCATAGCCGATATTTCTACCGACTATGCAGAACTTTTCAAGGCAATTAGATCCCTTAGGCACGCCGCTTTTAGGGCCCGACTTTTTTTGTTTATTATAGTTATCTTTAATTAACAATTTAGCAACAGAAGTCTAAACAAACAACTACTCTATTTTAAACTTATCGACTAAAGACTTTAGTTTACTGACTTGTTCGGCTATGATATTTGCTCCGGCTGCCATTTCTTCAAGATTGGCACTTTGTTCTTCAATTGAAGCCGCTACTTCTTCACTTGATACGGCATTATCGGTTGAGATCTTTGCAATTGAACCAATAGCCTGTTCAACTTCCTTACTGTTAACGAAAATCTCTTCACTGGCTTTACTACTGTTGACAATAATTGTTTTCAGTGCATTCATAGCTTCATTTACAGTGGCACTATTTTTACTAATAGCATTTGTAGTAGCTTTTAATTCTATAACTGAGGATCTAACATTTTCAGCACTCCTGGCAATCTCTTCAAGTAGTTGTGCAGCGTTATTGGTAACATTTAGACCTTTGCCTATTTGACCACTGGTTTTTTCTACAGCCTGACTGGCATCATTGATAGAAGTACTGATATGATCAATGATATTGCTTATTTCATTAGTCGATTGCCTGGTTTTATTGGCTAGCACACGAATCTCTTCGGCAACCACAGCAAACCCTAGACCATGTTCACCTGCTCTGGCAGCTTCGATGGCGGCATTGAGTGATAATAAGTTAATCTGGTCAGATATTTCGTTGATAATTTTAACGATAGCTTCTACAGCACGAGAATCTTTTTCCAGAGAGGCAACACTTTTTAAGGCCTCTTTAATGCCATTTTCGATATGTTTCATAGCGTTTACTACTTCAAGCACAGATGTTTTACCATTAACCGCCGAGGAGACATTCGCTTCAGAAATATCATGTATATAATTAAATGTATCCTCAGCACCAAGAAGTGAATGAGTCATTTCGTTAGAAAGAGAAGCTGTATTTTCCACACTTAAGGTTGACTCGCCAATACCTTGATTTATCTGATCGATAGCCTCGGCAAGTACATGGACTGCTGTATCTGTTTTAGAAAGATTTACACTAGTATCAGATATCCCTTTGGCTACTTCACCGATTGTATAAGCAACTTGGTTGGTAGCATTGGCTTGTTGTTGCAAAGCCTCCAATAATTGATGTGTATTATCATCTACATTAGTGGAAATAGCTGAAATGTCTTTAATCATATTTAGCAGTTTGTCGGAAAAAAGATTAAAAGCATCAGCAGCCTGACTGATCTCATCTCGACTTTTGATGTTAATTCTTTTGGTTAGGTCACCTTCACCTTGAGCGATATCGTTAAGGTTTTCAACAACATTTAAAAGGGGTCCTGTAAAACGTTTAATTAGAATTCTAATTAATACGCTAATTAGAACTAAAGTGATTAATGAGTAGATTAGAACAAGATAGATGGTTTTTGTAAAAGAGGCATTATATTCTTTTTCAGGGATTAATAAAGCAATTCCCCAGCCTAGCTCGGGAAGACTATTATAATATATTATATTACGGATATGGCTAAGCTTAATATTTTGTCTGCCGGATTTTCCACTTAACATTTGTGCAACAACATCTTTAAGTTCGGGTTGAAATTGGGCCACATTTTGACCGATACCATCTTTAATTGCATGTGCCATAATTGTACCGGTATTATCGAACATAAGTGCATAGCCTGTATGACCAAATTTCATTGTATTAATAGAGTTTGCTACACTGTCGATAAGTATATCGGCTCCAACAGCACCAATGGCAAGACCGTTTTCATCTTTGACGATTCTTGAAGCTGTAACTACTAGTTTTTCCGTAACAACATCAACATAGGGGTCGGTGAAGACGGCTTTATCTGATTGAAGAGAATTTTGATACCAGCTACGCTCTCTAAAATCTAATGAATCCGGTGCCACCCACTCTTCATAAACTCCGTCAACATTTTGATAAAGAAAGATACTCCCGTCAAGAGAGGAGACAAAATAAACTGATGTTAGCATCGGATCATTTTTTAAAATATGGATTAACATAGGAGCTAGTTTCTCTTTATCAACTTCTAAAACTTCATGGCTGATAGCAAGGGTATTCATTACCTCTTCACGCTTGGCTATAAATTTCTCAATTTCACTAACAGTATACTTTAACTGGAAGTCAGCACTAGAATCTGTTTGTTGTTCTATAGCTTGTCTCATTTGGCTGGCTGCAATAAAAGTAACAACACTAATGGCAATAATAACAAAAAGAAGAATAAACAACATGATCTTAAAAGAGAAAGAGACTTGTTTTTTAGCCAACTAAACCACTCCTTTGGTCATTCTTTTTCTTTTGAAAAACTTAAATAATTTTATTTTAAGTCCATATTTTTTCGATGAATGTGTTTTCTAGACTAGCTGGTGACAATTGGAGAATAAATTTACAATTATTTAAATTCTATTTGTTAATAGTTAATTCCTCCTGGTTATTCTCGATTGTATAGAGGAAAAGCAATTTTAAAGTTGACAGTAAATTTTCGCTTAAGGTATTTTTGGGTGAATTGAAAAGTTAAGTTCCACTTTGTAAATTTAACTTCCATGGTAACGGAG
>DAIMKF010000004.1:0-102135 GCA_036721855.1 Bacillota bacterium
CCAAGTACTTGCCTGCTAGAACTAAATATCTGGTTTTTATTTCCGGATTGGTACCTTCTTTTTTTACCTCGTAAACAATATCGTTGCCTGCATATAGAGTAATGGTTGTCGTGTTACCTTCTACAGTTTTGTTACTTCCTGCTTAGTCATGTTAAATGTTTCCTCTCTCATAGGTGACATTTTATCAGAATAAGTTCGCGTTACAAGGTTTTAAAGCTTGTCTAGGCACATTAATCTCTTCAGAAATACTTCTCAATAGCACAATAACATAGAAAGTACCTCAAAAACTGCCAAGTTTGTGACATCTATCCTTCTCCACAAGGTTCTATACTACAACAGGTGTCAGGCCTAACCATACGATGTTTGACCTACATTTCATCTGTCCATCACAAGGGTAACATATCAAAACAAGGTGAAGTTATTTGCATATAAATACAAAACTATCACACTATCCAGTCCTTTACCAAATCCCAAATCATCTCTTTTTCAACTTGGCTAAACACTTTTTCCCAAATTACATGCTCGATGTATACCTTTTCATATGGTATCAATCGCTGAAGGTGTTTATTTTTAAACACAAAAAGCAAGTTTGTTGGAGTTGTACCTCTTCCAACAGGAAACGTGTCAACAGCAAAATATTCTTTATAAAACTCATATTCACCGGGATCTTTGACTATCCAATACTGTTCTTCGTGACTGTAGATATTTCTACAGTCAATAATCAACCACTCCTCGTTGGTACTAAAAAACAAATCAATTAATGGGTAATCTTTTCTCAGAAGAACACTTTCAAATGCAATCTCATTAGCAGATGCACCCCACGATAGTGCGAAACCTAGAATTACAATAAAAGTAAGACTTATTAAGAGTCTACAGTTTCGAGTATCAGTCATATCGAAACCTCCTTCGGACCTAATTATTGTTAGCAAGTAACGGAAAGGTAGGAAAACGAAGTAGCCTTTAGGGTAGTATTCAAAAGCAAGTATGAGATGAATCTCAGTTTTAATTCAGACTTGCTTGAAATCTCAGAGTAAATAAGGTGTATTCTTTTCAGCCTAGTAATAAAGTTAAGGTGATATTTGTAAGGCATGTTTTATTCCAAAGAGCTACCGCCTATACGCTCTCTTATATAATCTTCAACTTCAGTAAGCTTTACTAGGCTTTTTACCGACTTATCTCTGGAAACAACTTCTACTTCTCCATTTTCCAAATTGCGTTTACTTACAATGATTCTTATCGGCACGCCCACTAAATCAGCATCGGAGAATTGAAAACCTGCAGATACTGCTCGATCGTCAAGAATAACTTCATAACTTCTACTCAGGTTCTCATATAATTTAAACCCGGCCTTGCGTATCTCTTCGATATTATTATTAAGAAGGCAGATATGAATTTTCCAAGGAGTAACTGACTTGGGCCAAATAGGTCCATATTCATCGTGATTATCTTCAATAATACAGGCTAAAAGTCTTCCAATGCCTATGCCGTAACAACCCATTAGTGGTGTTTGTAACTTACCATTTTGATCTAGATAAGTCATATTCATAGCTTGGGTATATTTGTTTCCTAGTTGAAAGATATTGCCAATTTCAATGCCTTTAGCTAGCCTTAAAGTCTTTCCACATATATTACAGCTCTCACCCTCGTTAACCTTAGCTAAATCATTAAACTTAGTAACATTAAGATCCCGTTCTACGCTTATACCCCTTAAATGGTAATCTTGTTTATTAGCTCCACCCACCATATTAGTCTCACCGGCTAAGGAGGTATCAAAGAGGACATCTAGATCCCTAAAATTTGGGTAAGGACCGATATATCCAAAGCAAAGATCGGTTTTGGTGTAATCGTTTAAGGGATATATTTCTGTTTGCAAAATCTTAGCCACCTTATTTTCATTTACCTCTAAATCTCCCCTAATAAAGACAACTACCGGTTTATCATTATCACTTCTTATAAATACAGCGGCTTTTATGGTCTGTTGAGGTAAGATATTTAAGTATTCGGCTAAGGATTTAATATCTTTAATTCCAGGCGTATATACTTCTTCAAGCGATTGTTCTTTTTCTGTAACGTTTTTAACGGGTTTAGATACCGCAACTTCCATATTGGCTTGATAACCGCAGTTGTCGCATAAAACAATGGTATCTTCTCCGCCTTCTGAAAGACACATGAACTCATGAGCAACTTGCCCACCCATCATACCGGTGTCTGATTTGATAACCTTAACATTTCTAAGACCAACCCTAGCAAAAATACGTTTATATGCTTCCAACACTTTCTCATAGTAAACCTCTAGGTCTTTTTGAGAAGTGTGAAAAGAATAAGCGTCTTTCATGGTAAACTCACGCACTCGAATTAACCCACCTCTGGCTCTTGGTTCATCGCGGAACTTGGTCTGAATTTGGTAGATCATAAAGGGATATTTTAAATAAGATTTTGCTTCACTTCGGGCCAGATGAACAGCTGCTTCTTCATGGGTCATGCCAAGAACTAAATCGTGATTATTACGATCTTTAAATTTTAACAGTTCACTTCCCACAGATGCATACCTTCCGGATTCATGCCACAATTGTGCCGGTAAAACGACGGGAAACAAAACTTCCTGTCCGTCAATACCAGTCATTTCTTCCCGCACAATATCTTCTATTTTTCTGATTATCTTTTGGGCTGGAGGAAGTAAAGTAAAGATACCACTAGCAACTTGGCGTATATAACCCCCACGCAACAAAAAAATATGACTGCTTAATACTGCTTCGGCAGGTTTTTCTTTATATCGCTCTCCCAACAACTTACTAAGTAACATTCTCTGGCACCTCCGCAATTAATGTTCTATGAATAACTAGTCTTGAAGCATTCGGCAGATAGTAATTAACTTTAAGCTTCTCTTTCTTTACTAATAATTTCCTTGGATAATCTTTGCCAGGCTGGGGTTCACTCTTAATCTTATCCTCCAAATTTAGCTGGCACATAAATACTGCTTGGCACAGTATAACTGCTTTACCTGCTTGGTTTGTAGGAGCAGTCGCTTTATATTATCTAGGTCTTTAAGTTTCCAAATCCATTCATCGTTATAAACTTAACTAAATTTAGCTTTCTTCTATCTATCTGCTACAAACTCCAAAAGGTATTTTTCTCCTCCCAAAAGGTTTTGGCTTTTTGTGTCATGCTTGCCAGTTTGATTTATATAATTATAACCTTTAGGTGTCACAAATACAGCTTATATATCTATTGGTAGAGCACATTCTACAGATAATCCCCCGGCTTTTTTCTTAAATTCTACGCTGATAAGGCCATGAGGTGTAGGTATTCTTCCTCTGCCCCATTTTAGATCAAACAGTTCTGGCTCTATGCTCACCTGCTGCCACCCGATATCCATCCCTTTGACACCAAAGATAAGCCGAGGCAAGAAATAGGCCGGGGCGGCAGACCAGGCATGACAATAGCTTCTGGTTAATTTATCCGGATATCTGCCTGGTAAAGTTTCAAAACAGGTTGTAGCTCCCAAAGAGAGCATCAAACCCCAGTTCTCTTTCATTAACTCTAGCATCTTAGCTTTGAGCCCTAGATTTTCCCACAACTCGAGCGTGAAAAAGAGAAAGAATGGACTTCCGGCTTTAACCCACTCAGGTGGCAGTTTAAGTAACTTATCTATCAAAATAGCTTCTCTGTCTTTAGCTGCTGCCTTACAAAGTAAAGCCATAGTATTAGTCTGCTCACTTATAACCTCTGAGAGCTTACCATCTCTTAGAGCATCAACAAACGCTTCTTTTCTTGCATCCCATAAATGTTCGTTGATGGCCTGTTTAAGTCTTGCGGCTGATTCCCTAAATCTATTGGCTTCAGGTATTAAGCCTAGTTCAGTGGCCAAAAATGCAGCTGAATCCAAGCTTTTTTTAAGAAGCATATTTTGGTGGCTTACTACACCTTTATCTGGTAAATCCATGGCAGACCAATCTAAAAAATTCCAGGCGTTTATGGCAAAAAGGTCGTTTTCATCTAGGAGACTTAAGGCATTTTCGCAAGTTTGCTTTATAGCCGGATAAACATCTTCTAAGAGTTTTTTATCACCTGAATAAAGATAGTGATCTAAAACTGCCTGGATCCAAAGAAAACTCCAAGCCGGAATAACATTTTCCCACCCGCTGGGGACTTGTGATTCCGGAAGCACTGACCTCTTAAGCGATGGACCAACTAAACGCAGACACCGTTCTGTGAGCCTAGTATCACCAAAGACCGTTCTGGCAATAAGAGCTTCATTGCGGGCATCACCCACCCAATAGGTTTGCTCATAGGTAGGACAATCTACATAGGTGTCTTCCAGTGTAGAGGGACATTTCATAGATAGCATTAAGGTTAAAATCACTGGTTTTAAACTCACCCTGCAAACTAACAGGATAGGTACTCAAATTGCAATATAGTTCATAGATAGTTAAAGGTTTTTCCAAATTACGTATGGTTAATTTTAAATATCTAAACCCCTGTCTTTTAGGTGAAATGAATTTTTGTAAACCTTTTTTGGTTTTATATCGCAGAGCATTGCGCAAGCCCTCGGTATAGATTGGTTTCTCATTTTCATAGGCTTCAAATAAATTAAAGTCTAAGCAAACACCTTCCGGGGCATCGATAGTAAAACCAATGAATCCAACTACGGTTTTACCAAAGTCTAGGATGATTTCACTGTCGCATATTGCTGGATTTATTATGGTAGGGTTACCTATCCCAAGGCACAGATTATTAGCCTTTACGATGGAAACTTTACCTGGTCTTGGTTGATTAAGACAACTAAGTAACCAGACGTTTTCACTGGCAATATGCTCTAATTTAACCTGCTCATACTGAGAGTTTTTTAAAGCCTCTTTAATGTCGTTACTTGATTGAAATACAAAAGTTTTTACAAGCTCCCCTTCTCTGACAGCTAAAAAAGGCGAGGCGTTGTTAGTTCCTTCTTCTAAAGGATTTTTTAACATCAGTAGCTTTTTAGTGACTTTTTCTATACAAACCGTTGTAAACAGATCGTGGTAATGACCGGTTATATCTATTATTAATAAGTTGTTTCCCCTTTTTAGAGAGACTCTCTGGCCTAAGGTAATTGCCTGACCATTTAATAATAGAGCGCCTGTCCGTTCTAAAGTTTTAGGAAAGACAACCTCTGTTATTTCCTCAGCATAAATTATTGTTAAAAGAAGACCTTGAAGAAAGGCCGGATTCGCGGAATAATCATGAGGTCTAAAATAAGGTTGTAAATTTATCGTTTTAATTAAATAGGGGCTTCCCACCAGACTTTCTGATAGTATAACCTGAGGGTACAACTTTTCCTCGGTTAAAAAGGGAATGTCTCTTTTTACCGGAGTCCCCCACGGTTTAATACCTACTGCTCCGAAAACATTTGGCTCTTTGAAATCTTCACCTTTTATCGTAGCATCGAAGTGTATGACCCAATCTAGTTGACATGAGGCTCTTGGTGTATAGATAGAAAACTCTGTGGCCTCTCTGACTTGCCAGTCTTTACCAGTCTGGGAAATAACTTGAGTCCCACTTGCAATCTCAGCTAGTAAACCAGGGCGGCCTAGTTGATATTGAAAGGTTTCTACCCCGAAATGATGGACTAGAACTCTTATTTCATTGGAACCTATATTTAGATAAGGCTTAAGATCGTACTCATCAAAACTTATAGCCCCACGATAATATCTAACCGGTCCAAACCCTAACTTTATCCCGTTTAGATAAACAATATAACGACTATCTGCGGTAATTTTTAATAAGGGTGCATCCCCCGATTTAGCTTCAAATAGTGCTCTCGCTTCAAAATAAACATTGCCTTCTTTATTATCAAGACAGATCCACTGGGTATCTGGTCTAAAATTATCCATTTTCTTTCCCCCCCATTTTCGTTCTAAACTATGAAATCTACCCCTAACCCCTGTATGGTTAGATTTCCTAATTAATAGTAGCTATCCTCTCCTAGTTTTCTATTGATTTGGTTAGTTATCTTTCTTGACTCTCCTGTTTTAAGCCTACAAGGCATTGATAAAGCAACTAGAAGAAGCTTCGTGTCAAATCATCGGTTCATATTACGAAGTATATCACGACGATAAAACGGTTGAATTGAAAGTCCCAGTTTGCAAGTTGTCTACGGTTGCAAATAAGCATCAAAATGACGATATGATTTTGCCATTTGAGAACGATGCAGAAGCAGTTGGTAGATGGAAGTTCCTTGATGTCTTACCAAGTGAAGAACAGTTTTATTACGGACATGAAAAGTCAAATCAGGGTGTATGGCTTCAAGACCTCTTGTTCTTTATGATTCTGTTCTTGGAACTTGGAAAGTACGCGATTTCGTCTTAACCACTGAAAGGCTTCTTGCTTGATAAAGATAACGAAATCGCAGAAGCATATGAGATTAGAGTTCTTGACAGTGTAGAGTATCTTTTCATCGAGTGGAAAAGCGGAGATTACACTTTCGGAGGAAGAAAGCCATATTGGTATGTGTTTATACGAACATAACTTACTTTTAACCCGATTTTTTTCAAGAAGTTTCTGTAATCCCACTATTTTTATGTAGCAACTTTATTATCAATAATTTCAAGAGATTAGTCAGTAAATACTTTATCCAACCAAGGATTGTAATTTGTTACTATCTCCTTTTTTTCCGTAAACTTAAACAGTATCATTAACATAGTTGAAAGCGATGCCCCCTAAAATAATAAAGCACGGTAAAGATGATTTTTCAAACGCATAATACATTTAGCGTCTGAACTCCAATAAAAAAAGAAGCCTTTAAGGCTTCTTTGTAGACTAAACGCTTTTAGCAAAAATATATCCTGATATAAAATGATGGTTCTTCCGTAAGCAACTTTGGGATTAATCCCACAAACCCTGATTAAATTTACCTTTAGCAAATAAATAAGTTTGGTCATAAAGGTCTCTGATCTCTTGACAGCCATCTACTGCACAGCTAGCTAAAGCTTTGGCACCAAAATAATAAGCTTTGGCTGAATTAATATAGCCTAAAGTCACTCCAGCTTTTAAATAGTCGAGATATCTTTCGCGGGCAAGAGGATCGCTAAAGACGGTAATCTCTCCTTCGATTTCAAAATTGGTACCATAGGTGATTGCATCTATATAAGTATACCAAAATCTGGAAAGATTGATCTGATCGTTAAACATGTAGTTTGGTTGACGAAAAATAGCATCGAATTTGTAACTGTTATTATAACCTGGTGCTTTGTTATAGGGAATCCAAAAAAACTTATAATTTTTACCGTGCAGATAATCAGCGGTTAGGCAAACCAGTTCTTTATCCTGGCTGCTACCAATATCCTCACTCATCCAATAAAAGCCAAGTAGCTCCAGATTCTCAAAATTTGCATCAAGCCAACGCTCTTCGATCTCTTTCACATACCAGTCGATGGTCTTTAATCGCTGCTTTTGAGCATCAGCGGGACTTCGTCCTTCGGAACTAAAAGAGATTTTTTGTCCATCTATTTCGCCGAAATCATCTTGAGCCGTTAAGGGATTGGGTATCATAATTACCACTTTGGCTTTCTCTTTTCGGTCTAAGGTTTCATTAACTCGTGCTTTGGCTTTATCAAATCCAGCTAATTGCATTTGAGGATCAAATAGCTTATCTAGATACCAAACCCAATCCTCTTTCTTAGTAGCACTCTCTTTCTTGCCTCCAATTAAAGAACCAAAATTACGACCTGTGGGCGAATAACCACCAGAAAATAAAAAGGCATCGAAAAATGAATCTACTATATTTAAACTTTGATCGAGATAAGCTACAAAAGGTAAGGCATCTATAAAGGACCATTCTCCGGAACTATCATCATAATGGCCGTTAGAGATTAACATCATATTGTTAAAGCCAAGTTCTTCAGCGGTTTTAAGTGGTTTGGCATTTTCGGGCACCGGAGAGAATTCCTGTGCTTTTTCCCACACTTCTTTGATAGCTTGATCAATATCAATGGTTTTTAAGAGATTAATATTTATATTTTCGATCTCTGTTAAAGCCAATTCCGTACGAAACATAACTCCACCATAAGGATACCTATTTTTTCTATCCTGAGCCTTAAAAATAACTTTCTCATTCCAAGCAACTTTAATGGTATTGTTTTGAACGGTAATACATAATTTGTTCTTATTACCTATGCTTACTTTCTCATAATAGCTGCCAAGTTGAGTTCCTGTATTGCCATCCCCATCATAACGCCATAAATTAAGGCCGTCTTGAAGGATATTCAGGCAATAACAATCAAAGAGACCGTTTTGCCTAACCATAACCCGAAGATTACCCCATTGGGTAAATTGATTAAATTTGACGTCCATCTCCAATTCATAGTCAACCCAACTTAAGTCTCCCGTGGAAAGATTACCAAATTCCAATTTTCTGGTGCTAAAACCATTTGGATTTCTTTGCCAAACATATTCATTTTTCCAAATAAGATTACTTGATACGGCCATCGAAAAGACTCCTAAGCACAATAAAAGAATAATAAAGGCTTTCTTTTTCACGTTTAGGTCCCCTTTTTCTTTAATAAAAGATAGTAGAAAATTCAAGGCCCAATCTTTTATTTCTACTTTATTCCTCTATTAGTTATATTGCTTTTAGTACCTACAAATAAGAGACTCATTTTTTAAGTGACAAATAGTCTCCACCTTGAATAAAAGTTAGAGTCTACTTCACACTTACCCTACTTTAAATGCTCAAAGCCAATTAGCTGAATTTATCGTATCCAAAAAAATATGTTTTGCCAGTAGTTAATTTTTTCTGATTTTTTGAACTTAGAATTCTAATCAAATCCAAGTCAGAGAGATTAACAATTAGCAATAGAATTGTTTACATATCTTTTAGGAAACGAGCAAATTCTTTACGCTTTCTTTCCAGTTCTTGAGTCGAATCTTTAGCCGCTTCTTTTAAGGCCGTTTCAGCATTTTCATTTTGCAATACTACTTTATTAAAAGCAAAATCAATATAGCGATAGGTAGAAAATCCACCTGGTATAGATGTCATTTTCACACCTAGTTCTAAAACCTCACTTATTAAATTGCGATGCTCCGGTGAAAATTTAGCACTGTTAAAACTTTCTTTTGTTCCAAACATTAATATAAACTTATCGGGGCCTTCAAAAAAGCCTTTTTGAATTTTTGCTACGGTTTCCGGTGATGTATACCATTTTAGGAATTCCCAGGCTGCCTCTTTGTTTTCTTTGGAACGGCCTTTTATTTTAGGTATTACATAAGCAAAAGAAGAGGTCGGAATAGCGTTACTGATTTTACCATCGGCTCTTCTAGTTCCCGGGGTATGCACAGGAGCCCATTTCCCTTTAATTTGTGGGGCTATATTATCTATAAGACCGTAAATGTAGTGTAGATGAACCATATATGGCACTGTTCCGGAAACAAAGCATTGGATGTCAGGCATGGTAACCGGTATCTTGTTTTTGGTATAAAGCGATGTATAAGTTTTAAATGCTTTGATGGCCTCAGGGCTGTCTAAATTGGATTTTAAGCCATCTTTTGTAAAAATATCTTCTCCTCTTTGAAAGAGAAACGCCATATAAGCTCTAGGATAACCCATGGCATTTTCATAATAAAAATCCATGTCCCGAGCTTTAAGTTTAGGAATAATTTTGTCTAAATCGTCCCATAATACAGCCGGTTCAAGTCCTAAATCTTTAAAGATATCTGTACGAACATAACTTTGTGTCCAGCCTGATTCACCCGGAATAGCATATACTTTATTGTTATAGATAAACTGGCCACTAAAACCCGGATAAAAACGGTTGACGATATCTTTACAATCGCTGAACTGATTCATTGTTTCTAAAACTCCGCGCATACCAAGTTCAATAACCTGATATCCTTCTAAAAAACAGATATCTGGTGCCGAACCGCCTAAAATCTCTAAAATCAATTTGGTCATTAATTCGTAAGGAGAAGCTTTCATCGGTACATATTCAACTTCAATACCGGTTTTGGGTGTAAAGTCATCATGAATTAAATCGCTGATGACTTTTCCTATCGTTCCTCCGTAAGTCAACCAGACAGTAATTTTTGGTTTTGCACTAGCAATATTACTAAATAATATTACCAGCACTAAACCGATAGCTAGACTCCGTTTCGCTTTCATTCTGATTTCCCCTCCATTTTAATCTACTCAATATTAATAAAAGGAATTTTAACTCCTTCGATCTCGTTTACATCAAAACTATTCGTACAAGACGATCAAAGTTTATTGTTATACCTGTTTAAAAAATTGTGGCCCATGTGAAACGCTTCTTTAGAGAAAGTTTGCCCATTTAGCCACTTTACGGTTATAGAACAGCTTATTAGACAAGATCTATCTTCTGCTGGCTATTTCCTTAGATCATACTATTATTGTATCTTATAAAATAGCTATATTAATTGATAATTACTCTTAAAAATATGCAGATCGAACTAACATTAGCAAACATATGCTTGGTATAACTTAAGGCTTAGCCTTTCTCACAGATGATATCTTACCGTTACACAAATATATATGATTTTACATCTAAGCGAAAAAAATGATACACCATGGTATTACATGTTAAAAATGAGATATTACCCTACATGTTTATAACATAATAATAAGACCGTTATCCCAGTTATATCAAGGGATTACGGTCATCTTTTTGTAGGTTTGGTGTAAAAGTTAGGGATTGTTATTCTAAAACCATAACTGATTTCTAGAATATATTGGTAGGTATATGTTCATCTAAGTAGCTCTTTCAATTTCTGCTCGAACATTTCATCCTGCTCACTAGTCCGCTTCGGATTGCCCTTTAGTCTGCCACCACTCTTTCGAATTTTCTTTGCCATATGCCGTTGCATAAGTAATGCGTCAATGTTATCGCTGTCATAAACCATACCGTCTTGGCTGATTGGTACAGCTTCGCGGGCAAGACACATGGCGGCAAGTCCATAATCTTGGGTGATAACAATATCGCCCTTTTGAACCATATTCACCAGAACAAAATCCACGCTGTCGGCTCCCTTTAATACAGTAATGGTTTTTGCACCGTCTTTCTCGAAAACATGAGCAGTGTCACACAGGATAAGACACTCTATATTATTCTGTTTCGCAATTCGGATGGTAATATTCACGACGGGACAGCCGTCGGCGTCAATTAAAATTCGCATAATACACCACTTCCATTAAATCACTGTAACAATTACTACAATGCCTAACACAGCCACGCTTTATATTTCAGGTGCTGTTTATGGTAAAATACGCTTATTCTAAGCCAGGCATTGATACCATCCATTAAACACTCTGTACAAGCAGGATGTTCTCGCATGGATATTCCATCTAACCTGTTTAATAACACAGCTTTTTTCCACATCAAGAGAAAATACAACGCCCTTTCTTACAAATGCAGTTAAGTATCAAGTGAAGTCTATTAGGTCTTGATTTTAAGATACTTGCGTTCCAGTAAATCCATCGAACGTTTTGTTGGCCTTAGGCCCTTTTCATAAATGTCGGCGTAAATTCTCGGCACTTTTTTCAGACGGAAATTAATATCATCAATGTCAAATGCCGCCATGTCTAAATCGTCGCATCCGAGCCATTCACAGAATTCTTTATACTGCTTTCCTCTCTTTTTCTTGAATGCCTTTGCCAAATCTTCAAGCCCAGGAATGCCTCCACAGTCCTCGATAATACCGTATCCCTCGCCATCTAGCACACGCGGAAGCTCTTTGCCGGGGAGTTCCTTGTCAATGATAACTTTTTCTAGAATCAGTGTAATCTCCCAACCATCTCCGTAATCATAGCTAAACGCCATTTTATCTTCGGGGATGGAAACCACTTTTTTGAGAATGGTCTTTGCTGCATCGGTCATTCTTACATCATTATCGGCACGGTATTCTTCGCTGTCCTCGTTCAAAAGTTCGATAAGCCAGTTGGCATTTTCTATTTCAAAATAACCTGTACCCGCCATTGCTCTTTTTATCGAGTCAAAATCATAATTCTTAGTAAGCTCCCTTTTTATATTTTCTTCAAACGGTACGTTAAAACAAAACAGGTGGCTTGCCTGCATTTCAAACATAGTCATGATAATATAACCGAGCCTTGCCATGTTGATATCGTTCATTACTTGAAAACGACGCCATATTTTTGGCTTGTAATCGTTAAGCTCAGCGTAAAATTGATAAATCGGTTTTGATGCCATTTCTTATCCCTCCTGTATCTCTTTAAATTTACCGCTTGGTTTTCATGTTTCCTATCTGACCACAGATCTTGCAAACAGCTCTGCTTTGTCTGGCACTTCGCCTTTTAGGGCTTCTCAATGTTCTTTTTATACTTGCCGAGATTCTTTATCATAAAGTTTCTTCATGAAATCTTCAATGTTTATCGGAGTAAATATAATCGTCTGCCTTAATAGCCATACAGAGTTATTTAATACTATACCCTTTAAGCAACTCTAAAACCTTTTCGATACTTTCCTTACATTATTTTTATCATAAGAAACTCTTAAGAGAAAGTTTTTTATCTCCTAAACTAAGGATAAACCTTAGTAAATAGCCTCGAAGATATTTCTTCGAGGTACACTGCTCGCTTTACTAAACATTAAAAACATAAACTCTGTTTGTTAATCTAAACTTGTAAGCATAAACGTTTTGGTGGAACGCAGAAGCTATTTATTTCGTAAGTCCGTTAGTTAGATAGATAAATTCTTCGACATCCTTTTCCATTAAGGTAATGCCTGCTTTCCAAAAATCCTGTTTTGTGATGTCCACACCTAAATGTTTCAAAGCCAAGTCTTCTACCTTCATCGCTCCTGTGTCTTGCAATAAGGCAATGTATTTATCCTCAAAGCCTTCAGGGTTCTTTACATATTCAGCGTAAATTCCAAGAGCGAACAAAAAGCCAAAAGTATAAGGGAAATTGTAAAACGGCACTTCATCGATGAAGAAATGCAATTTACTGCACCAAAAACTTGGATGGTAACTAGCCAGAGAATCACCATAAGCTTCTTTTTGAGCATTCATCATTAGTTCATTGAGCCGTTGTTCTGAGACAACACCTTTAGTGCGTTCTTCATAAAAAGATTTTTCAAAGATAAAGCGAGCATGAATGTTAAAAAACATGGCGGTTGCATTTTGTATCTTAGAATCTAGCAAGATTATTTTTTCTTCTTTGGTTTTCGCATTGTTTACGGTAGCGTTTCCGACAATGGTCTCAGCAAAAGTACTGGCGGTTTCGGCTACATTCATGGCATAAAAACGGTTTAACAAAGGTAAATCCTTCATAACATGACTGTGAAAAGCATGTCCTAATTCATGGGCTAAAGTGCTGGCACCACTCGGAGATCCCATAAAGGTCATAAAGATTCGTGACTCGTTAAATTCCGGTAGTAAAGTACAATACCCACCTGGTCTTTTATTGGGGCGATCCTCTGCTTCTACAAAACGGTTTTCCAATGCATGTTTAGCAAAAGCAGCTAGTTTCGGGCCGAAGGTGTTAAAATTGTTTATTACAAAATCGCAGGCTTCATCATAGGTAAAACTAGTTGTTTTTACGTCTAAAACAATAGGAGCCTCCACATCCTGCCAACCTAATTTTTCCAGGCCCAGGATTTCGGCCTTTTGATATAAATATTTAACAAAGGGTTCCTTGTGACTAGAAATCGCCTTCCACATGGCATCAAGGGTTTCTTTACTCATGCGGTTATATTCTAACGGCTCATCCAAGAAGTGTTCACGGTTATGGGCTTTTTGCAAGGTAATACGATAGCCATCTAAGTGATTTAGTATATCAGCAAAAATCGGCGCAAATTTCGACCAGGCTGCTTCCCAATTTTCAAAGAGCTGTTTGCGTACAAGGGGATCTGGATCGTCATACATCCTATTCATGGCCTGACCGACCGAATACTGTCTTGTTTGGCCGTCTTTATCGACAAAAGGAATGCTCATGATGGAAACGACAGTATCATATATTTGACTCCACGCCGCCAGACCGTCTTTATTTAAATCGGTAATAATTTTTTCTTCTTCCTCTGACAACAAACGCTTTGCTTGATCGCGAATCTCATTTAAAGAGAAAGACACTTGATTTAACTCTGAATCGTTAAAGAGATAATTCCAGGTATCATCCGGTATTAAAACCAATTTCTTTCTAAATACCGTAGTACAATTCTCCAATTCAGCGACTAAATCCATTACCTGTCCCATAACTACATTGGCATATTCATCGTTCATATAAGCATCATGACTCATCTGCACAAATACTTGGCCTTGTCCTAAACCCTTTTCGATGGTTTCTTGTTTTTTTAAGAGCTGTTTTAAGGACTCAGCTAATTTATCTTCTGCTAAGTCCCATTCCTGAATAAGTTTTTGATATTCTCCGATACCTTCTTTTACACTTGCTATCTTCTTTTGGAGTTCTGGTGATTTGGTTCCTCCCGGGAAAATCGCTTCTAAATCCCAGGTGTTTTGGTATTTCATTAACTCATTCCTCCTACCACTTTTACAACATTAAAGGAGTGTTCATATCAGCGTATACCTATTACATAGAGTCGGTATTTCCTTAATATGCTCATTACAAATCTATTCTCAATCTTTCCTAAAATCCCTTGAAATTTTCAAATGCGATTTAAATTTACCATCTCTTTAACTGCGTTAGTATTATTTCGCCACTGACTATATAGTTCAGCAATAATCTGCTCAAGGGGAACTTTCTTAATTTCAATGTCGCTTACACCTTGAATAGTGGCAATTTCACTTAAAACTGTCTGAATGGATGTAACCCCGGTATCAATCTCATATTCACAAATACCGTTGTTATTTTCAAGCAGTGTGCCGGATTTTAAAACCGGTGCCTTTTTTTCTTTTATGGTTAAAACAATGCGACAAAGACTGCTTACTACCTTACGCAACTGGTCAAAGCTTCCGTCGAAGGCTAAATGACCATTTGATATTAACAATATACGCTGAGCCATTTCTTCCAAATCATCCATATCATGACTGGTAACTACTATAGTGGTTTTCTTTTCCTGATTTAACTTTTTCAAAAACCCAATTATTTGTCGCTTAGCTAGTACATCCAAACCTAAGGTCGGTTCATCCAGAAAAATCAATTCGGGGTCATGCAATAGCATTAAAGCTAAGTCTGCTCGCATCCTTTGGCCAAAACTTAGTTCTCTTGCAAAGGTATTTAAGATACTGCTAATATCCAATAACTCAATAACCATCTCACGTGTCTTCTCATACTGCTTTTTCGGAATGTTCCAAATGACACGTTTCCATTCAAAGCTGGAAGCTACAGGATGGTCCCACCAAAGTTCAGTACGGTTACCAAACATGACACCAACCCGCTTCATAAGTTCAATGCGGTCTTTATGAGGCACAAGGTTAAGCACTTTGACTTCACCTTTGCCAGGAACTAACATACCGCAAAGTAACTTCATTGTTGTGGTTTTACCTGCACCATTTGGACCTGCATAAGCTACACATTCTCCCAGAGTTATATCAAAGGATATGTCATCTAAAGCTTTAAGCACTTTCTTTTCAGGCTTTAGAAGATTTTTTATAATGCTTCGTCCATCTCCGCTGCGTTGCCATTGTTCATATGTTTTTGTTAAACCAGTTACCTTAACGGCGATGTCCGACGGCTGAGTATCGATTAGTACCTGTTTTGACATAGTGATTTAGTCCTTTCTTAAATATTATTGTGGTAATTACAAAGAACACCAAAGCTACCATCAACGGATACCAAGGTGATAGATTTAAGGGTGCTTTCTTTAGTAAAGCTAGGGTTGGAAACCATCCCAGTAAACCTGCAGGAAATACCGTTATTAACGGAATTTGAATTGCTAGTCCCATTCCCGATAACGGATAGACACTGAGTTCTCCAGTGCTATCAAGTACATAGGAACTAATCTCCTCAGCTTGCACCGGAGCATAAAAAGCTAATGTTGAGAATAAATAAGATAGACTTAACAAAATCACCATCGATGCTATTATATGCAAAGCTAAAGCTGCGATCCACGAAATGGTAACAATAAATCCCAGTTTTGAAAGAGCCCAAAACAGGATGGCAATCCCTGCAATAAAATTGCTGCTGCCTGAAACCGGGATAAACCCTTCCACAAGTAATTGGACCGGCAAAGGTATAGGTTGAATCATCATGTGTTCTAATTGTCCACGTCCAATTCTGCGGCTAATATGACCGGTATTAAAATTGGCAAAAAACAATTGATATGACCCGGTAATTATGGTGACATATCCTAACATAAATAAAACTTCGTATTTGTTCATGCCACCAACTCCATCAAAGCGCCATGCTAATAAAAAGACACCTATAACGCCAGCTATATTAGAAAGAAAATCTGCCAAGATGGCCATAAGACAAAACTTGGTATCCCTCAAAAACCAAGCCAAATCCATTTTTGCATAGAGTCTGTATAATTGAAGCCAGCGCCTAAAACCGCTTTTGCTAACCACCAAAGGACACCATCCCCTCTTGCGATTTTCTCCAAATAAAAATAGCTAAAGGCCAAAGTAACACATTCCATATTATTTGGGCCACAATAATAGGACCAGCATTTGTTAGACCGGTGTAAATTGCCAACGGTGCACCTGCAAGACTCCCTAGAGGTAAATATTGAAACCAACTACCAAGACCCCAAGGTAGCATGGCAAAGGGAATTACACGCCCGGCTAAAACAAGCGTTATTGCGTTACGGATGGTATATACTAACCAGCTGGCATTATGAAGCTTTATAGTTAAGCAAGCAAACATAAAATCAATAGCAAAACCCAAAGAGATGCATAATACAAGGCTTGGAAGCGCCCAAATTGATTGTATCCGTAACGAAACTCCAAAAAGTGGAGCTAAAATAACCATTGGCAGACTAAACAGTAGCAGAGATGGTAAACACTTTCCCAAGGTCTGTGCTACTAAATGTTGTAAAATACCTAAGGGACGCTGGTACAAACTAGTAATTAGACCTTCATACAACCAGTTAGAGGCAGGGCTTTTTACAATTAAAATATCGGCGAAAATCACACTTAGGTAAGTATATGAAAGCACCTGAGTTAAAGTCATACCCGCTTCTACTCCATCAGACATTAAGGTTCGCCATAGAAGTAATAAAGGGATTAAATATACAACTTGTAGCAGATAGTTTGCTAGCAAGTAGAAAATACCGCCGTTTGTCTGACTCTCACCGCTCATTTGAGCGGTTTTCCAAAATTTTGAAAACACCTACTCGCCCCCCTTAACCCCGAGAAAATTGCAAAAGCTATTGGCCTAGGTGAAATAACCCCTCAAGATACATCGGTCAACTAAAAAATAACTCTTTGGCTGTTAGTACTCATTTTACAAATCATAAAATAACAAAAATTCGAAACAAAATACCACACCATTAACACAGTCCTTTTTTAATTTTATGTTTTGAACATTTGTTCAGCAAGTCAGAGAACAGTTCTGATTGTTTCTTTCTGAAGAGGTATTGCTTTTTTAAAACCAATTGAATACCAAGTGATTTTCTCGCAGTGCTTGAGGTTTTTAGATTTTTAGGTTAATTCTTCGAATATGTTAAAAGATAGAATCGCTAACACTAAAGCAAAAGAACTAATGGGTTACAATTATAATAAAAAAGAAGGTTATTTATCCCTAAAGACAAATAACCATCTTTCAAAAGGAACCGTATAGAACCTTTATTTTATTTTGTTACCATCGTCTTTAGTTACTAGGTGAACTAGTAAATAGCCAGAAAACAAGTCTTCCGGAATATTAATAGACAATTTCTCACCGTCTTGTTTATATTGAGGATTTCTCTTTCCTCTAAATTCCGGTGAAAACAATTTTACTTCCTTTACTTCCGTTACTTCTGGTAGATAAACATCAACCAAAAATGCTCCCAGCTTTTTTGCCCCATCCATAAACTGAGAAATTCTATCGGTCTTAAATACCTTAGAGTCTTCTTGTGGCAGCATATCTATTGTGTTAACCAGATGAATTACATAACCCTCTTTTACTTTATAAAGTGTCCCGATAACATCCTTGTCAGTACCAACAGACAGCTGCTTATGCTCTACAAGGAGCGATAACAATTTTCCACCGTTTTGTCTTAAGCTAGGAAGCACCGAAGCCCAAGCATCTGTTTCTTTTGCTTGGGGCCAGATAGCAGGCTGAAAATCATTGTCTCCGATATCACATGGTAACCAGATAATTTCTCCCTGTTCTATCTTCTCGGATACTCCTAATATCTCTCCGTTTTCTCCTACTAATATAGGCTTTGAACCTTTTGGGATGATGGATCTATCAGAAGTTATCTGTGCAAATTTATAGGACTCACCCTGATAGTTTATTTGTGCCTCTCCCTTATAGGCTGCTTTTTCTGTTCGAGCTGTCACTCCAAGGGCAGAAACTGCTTCGTTTGTGGTCCGTATTTGAATATCGGGTTTTTTGGTGCCAAACTCACCTATTATTATCAGCTTACCACCACTTTGGACATATTGAGCCAGCTTTTTAAGCTCGTCATCGCCAACCATTATTACAGAGACTACAACTATGACCTGCTGCTTACACAACTCTTCAATGCTATCATGGCAAAATACCATATCACTTAATAACCCAGAAACATAGGCCGCTTCCATATAGGACATAAATGGTTTCATATATTTTTGCGGTGCGTTAGGAGAAGTGTAATCTCTGGTCATTTCGGAAAAGTAAAAGGCCAGATCGCTGATTTTTTTAGGATTGTTGTATAAAGTAGAATGTTGTTTTTCAAAGATTCGATATGGTTTATCAGAAAGGATATTAGAATTCATAGTTCCCGTATAAAGCTGACCCCATGAACGTACAAGTGCCCAAGCAGCATAGGTACTGTCCTTGGTTGCCGGATAGAAAAGTGCCATAGGCGGAACACCTTTTCGCTTAGCCAAAGCAAAGCGATGCACTGCTTCAATGGCAAAACAAAGATACGAATACTTGATAATTCCGCAGCATTCCTGGAATATATAATCCCATAACTCACTGGCACTCTCAAAGCCATAGCAGGTAGTGTCAAAGGGCAAAACTTCGGCGCAATAGGCTGGTCTTAAGGGATGAAAATCCAGCTCTTTATAAAAAGCATCTAATTTTCTATGAAAATCACCACTGCTTTTCTTTTTAAATCGTTTCCAGGCAATATACACAGGATCATCATAATTTTCATAAAAGGAGGACCAGTTTTCTGGGTCTGGAAGATGATAGCCTGTTTCTTTATAAAACAATTCGCGGCAGTACTTGCAAGTACAGGCGTTCCCCCCACCAAACCATTGAACATCGTCGTTCATAATACCATCGATGTGAGCTTTTTTGATAATTCGCTCTAAGTGTTTAGTATAAGCCTTATAAAAAGACGGATGATTAAAGCAGTGGGCATTCCCATTGTAATGCTTAAAAACCCAGTGAACATCCTTACCTTCAGTGTGTATATAGGAACTAAGACAGATCTTTCCAGTGCCACCGTCAATTTGACCAAAATCATCCATATGTGAGCCACCTAATATGGGATTAACTTGTGATGTTTCCCGGAAGTTTTTAAAACCCTCTCCTAACGAATGCTTTAAAAAAGATTCCCGAGTAGTATCGTCTTCTATCCTGTAGGTTAAATGAGTACTATGGTGTTCGATGACTTTGATGCCAAAGGCATGAAAAGCTTTTGTAATTTTAGCGATAGTATCCTCTATCTCGTTCCAATAAGCCCAATAAGAGAATCTAAAGTGAGTCCCAAAGAGGATGGCAGTTGTATAACCTGCGTCATGGAAGTTTTTGACGGCATTTAGAAAATCTTTTTCTTCCCAATTATAGATAGCATCATCATCATACCAAAACCAACCAAAACGTTCTTCCCAGGGAGTAGCAAGAGAATTATTCATAAGTGATCCTCCTCTCGGTTATGGTTTTTGATAATAGTGGTCAGGTCTTTTCTAAAGTTCGGACCACTTTGCATAAGGAGACGACAGTCAAATTGTCATCAGGCTCATCTCCGTGATTAAAGCCTTTCCAAAGGCAATCATTGATTTTTACAATCATTCTCGTCTTCTAAACTAATAAAAGAAAAACCATCTGGAAGTTTAATTTTCAAAAATGGTTTATCGTAGCAAAAGATCTTCACAGGATAAGAGTAGACCTTCCGATAACCATTCTTGGCTAGTAACTCTTTTTTGTCTGCTTCTTTATCGGTGATCCAAACTGTTAGTATCCGTTTGCTTTCTTTAGCTATAGATAATTCCTTTTCTGCATAGGAGAGCATTTCAGGCAAAAGAAACTTATGGCCTGGTTCTGTTATAAGATAAAGATCAGTATCTTTAAGGATATGTAGTAAATGCAGCTTGACTCCCCACACTCCTAAGTTCCCTATAAACCTGACAGTTTCTAACATCCCATCAATGCTTTCATTGGGAAGCCCTAAAGTTAGATGTATAACAACTCTGATGTTTTTCTCTTTTAATCTATCTACCGCGTCGATAACTCAATGCAACTTTTATCCGGCAAGAGAATCCTTATGTACACGAACAAGAACAACATCGAAAGCTTGGAATGCTTTGCTTTCAAAACAAGCAATCTTATCTTTAATTCTCCCGATTTAAGTCTTATCCTCTCTCTTTAACGTTACAGCTAATACTTTTATAATTAGTTTTACATATCAAAACATCACCATCAGGGTGGACACTGTAAAAATAAATCTGGAGTGGGAAAAAGCTTTGATCACCGCGATGTTTGAAGGAAATATAACCACAGAAACACTATGGATGTCTTTACCAATTATTTTTTTACCGCTTCTTAGAAGCTCGCTCAATACTGCTGTACCGAGCCCTTCCCAACTAAAGGCAGGCTTTACAATAAATCCGGAAATTTAAAACATGCTTTCATCGGTCATGAATAACGCCAAAGCTGCAAAAGGAATTTTTTCTACAGATACGACCTTGCACCAAAAGTTTTCACCCTTCTTAGTGTTTTTGTAAGCACACCAGTATTTTATTAATTTATCCCATCTATCATGGCAACCAGTGAACCACAGTTCTTGCACCAAACCCTTGGTACTTGCAGTTCAAACTCTTTATCCTAGTTAATAACAGAACGCTTATAACTACCATGCTTCATAATAGTTCCTCCGCAAACACATTTGTACTTGCCTGCAGCAAACTTATGAAGTCATTTTCCTGTTAATTGGTTAACCTTTAACCCAGGTTGGTTTATTATTAACATCTCATCCCACCTTCGGTGGGATGGCTTTGGAGGGGCTGCGTTCAACTCCTTCTTGCTCGTTTTCTTGCAACTGATTTGGAGCTTGTTGGAGAGTTATGGTCCCTTTTTACTCCCACTTACGAACTAGTATTTTTGGCCAGATACCGTTCACGCTTACAATAATAAATAATAGCTGCTTTTTAAACAGGAAGATCCTTTCACTAACTTCAATTTAATCATCTTGCTTCCTTTAATTGGCATATTTCGTTCCAATTCTTAGAGGTGATAATCGCTATCGCATTTATATCACCCTTTATACCATTTACTTCTCCTTCAATCTTGGCTATGGTATAACCTAAATTATCAATCTGAGCTTGATGCACTTCGCTTGCGTAAATTAATGATCTTAATAATCCTCCATGTTCTTTCTGTTGTTCGGATACAAGGTGTAAGTCTTCTTTTACTACTTGCATTTCATCTTTAACTGTTTGCATATCTTCTTTTGCTACTTGCATTTCTTGTTTAAGCTCTCTAACATCCTTACTGGTTTCTTGGACTGCTACTAGAACTTTTTCAAGTAACTTCACGCTACTCACGTTTTCACCTCTCTCCAAATCTTTTCATTGTTGCGAAGATAAACTCAGATGCTGTTTCTAATCTTTGTAATTAGGTATTAGCTTGATTATATCATAATTAAGTGCTAATAAATGCCAATTAGCCGGTTTAACACCCTATTTTTGAGGGTTATATGATAATAACTTGAGCTTATAAACTTTAACGCGTGTTTCTTCATTATACTGATCTTGCTGAGAATAAGGCAAACTTTTATATTTGTTTAGTTTAAGTGAAAGAGGCAAGCCATGTGATGCAGGCTATTATCGCATTATACGCTTGAAAGCAAAGAGAGTAAATAAAAAAAGATACCCCTCAATTCTACCGTAAGGCAAGTACTTAAGAGATATCTCGATGAAAATCCGATAGCGTCAAGCCACTGTAAGATAGAAATAATCAGAGACAGCAAGCCATTACACATTTTAGATGAATTTATAGTATCCGTTAGACAATCCTCTAATTGCTTGCATTGTTAAATAAAACTTGGTATCAAGGATAGATAAGTTACAATAAACCTCTCCTGAAACCTTCTTAAGCAGCGTTTGTTGAACCTTCACGATGTTTTCTTCAGAGACAATAAAACATTTTAGAGTCCATTTCTGCTTTTAGCAGGAAACGTTCTTCTAGATATTGAGTAGTTTTCGTTGAGAGACTTCACTCCTTGAGCTTATTTAGCTCATCTCGAAGGATGGCTGTGAGGTCTCTCTTCTTGGTCTAGTGGGAAGAGGCCTCCTCCCACTAGACCCTTTCTTCCATTCTACATCTACATTAAAACATATCTACAGTAACTTTACACTAACCGCCTCTTATGGAACAATATCTATAGATCCGGTTGATAAAGGCCAGCTTTTATCAACTTCTATAACTTTTCCAGACCATCCATCATATCGCCTATTAGCTTCGATAAAGAAAGGCACAGACTCAGCATAGTAATCTCCGAGATCAATAACATTGTTTTTGTTAACATCAACCCATGCAATCAGTCTATATTCGCCTGGTACTTCAAGTGGCACAGAAAAGTTTCCACCCTTAGGATGAATGGATGTCTCAGCGGCTATATCAATAATGCTACCTTCTCTTACTCCTACAATTATACGGATCTTATCCACTGCGTTTACAGCCCAGTAGGCGTTAATTAACCCATATCCATAATGAGGATCAAAGCCTTTACCCTGGATCTCCATACTTGTACGGCGCAATATCTCTCGGACTTCTCCTTTTGGTATACCCACAGATAACATCAGGCCAATAACACCCGAGACATGTGGTGTAGCCATAGATGTACCGCTTCGAAGAGCATAAGGGTAGGTGACGTCTGTACTTATCACCCTGTCGTTATTCCCATCGTTATCACTATCGACCCCTGATACTCCTCCCGGAGCTACGACATCCAATTCGTAGCCATAATTTGAATACGGTGTAACCATGGGAGTGTTTGGATAATTATAGTCCACAGCTCCTACCGCTATTACTTCAGGAAGAGCTGCCGGATAAATGATTGGAGCACTCTCATTCCCAGCAGCCGCTACCATTATTACACCACTAGCATAAGCTTGCTTGACCGAATCTATTTCTACCTGGCTTTCTCCACCACCCAAAGATAGATTCAAGATATCTGCTGGATATGGGTTAAACGGTTTATTAGGTTCATTCAATAGTCCAGCTCCATAAAGAATACCAAGGGCTACATCCCAATGAGTGCCTGACCCTGATTCCGAAAGGACCTTAACAGGGAGAATTTCCACATCCCACATTACTCCAGCCACACCGGTGCTGTTATTCGTTAAAGCGCCTATAGTCCCGGCAACATGAGTGCCATGTCCATGATGATCCTGAACATTATAATTATTTTCCGCAAAATTATATCCATAAGTATGATCAAGCTGGACTGATAAATCAGGGTGAGTCATATCTATTCCGGTGTCTATTACCGCGATTCTTATCGAACGGTCGCCTGTTGTTATTTCCCACGCTTGAGGTAGGCGAATTTGTCGAAAGTGCCATTGATAAGGAAACCAGGAATCATTGGGATATGGTATCGACGCAGAAAAAACAGAAGTATTTGGCTCTGTATAGAGAACTCCTTTAAGCTCAGTAGCGCGGAATATCAAGTCTTTCCTATTATTACTTAATTTCACAAGATAAGCGTTTAACAACTCAATGGTATCCAAAATCTCGTAACCCGACTCTTCTAATTCTACCCGTTGCTCCTGCACGGTCATAGAGGAGTCGAAGACAATGATGAGTTCTTCGGGATCTCTTTCAATTTGAAAAACCACATCACTATCAAAGTCTATCTGGTCCGGTCTTTGACTTCTTTTAGTCATTAAAGGCATCATGTCTATACTAGAACGTGGGAAGTTATGTTTTATCCCAATTTCACCAGATAAGTACGTTGCGCTGGTAAAGACAGCAGTCACTGACTTCGGGCGATCAACGATTATCGTTGCTGGATTGCCACTACCCTCTAAATCACCATCCCAATGACTAAAATTCCAGCCTTCAGCCGGGTTAGCTGTTAATTTAACAGTAGTACCGTGTTCATAGTTATTGCCTCTTACTGTTATTATCTCTTCGTTAACTATACCTTCGCCTTGAACTACGACTTCAAGTGGATACTCTTTCTTCACAAAAACTGCTTTAACCGTTTTGGCACTATCTATGACTATATTGGTGGGGTTAATGCTACCTGTTAAAGCTTCTTCCCAATGACTAAAATTCCAGCCTTCAGCCGGGTTAGCTGTTAATTTAACAGTAGTACCGTGTTCATAGTTATTGCCTCTTACTGTTATTATCTCTTCGTTAACTATACCTTCGCCTTGAACTACGACTTCAAGTGGATACTCTTTCTTCACAAAAACTGCTTTAACCGTTTTGGCACTATCTATGACTATATTGGTGGGGTTAATGCTACCTGTTAAAGCTTCTTCCCAATGACTAAAATTCCAGCCTTCAGCTGGATTAGCTGTTAATTTAACTTCTGTGTCGTAGCTGTATGTGTTTCGGGTAGTTATCACTTCCTGATTGACAATGCCGTCTCCTAGTATTTGAATTGTTAACGGATATATCTGCTTTTTTCCCTGGAAATTAGCAGTTTTGCTAGCCTTAGAGATTGACGCCTGACCAGGTTCAAAAGTCCAACCTTGCTTTATGGGAGTGATTGTAACCGTGCCCTTAAGACCACTTTTACTCCACTTGCCATCTGCACCGGTAGTAGCTGTGCCAAAACCACTGCTAAATGTTAAGCTAACACCTGCTATTCCCTGGTTGTTGTCAGCTTGAGTGATCTGGCCTGATACGGTATATTTTTTGAAACTTTGCAACCAATTACAGCCAGTTTGTAAGATTAAAATGCCGACAAACACAAAACACCACAAAATTCTCAGTTTCCTATTTCTCATTACTCTCACTCCATGTTATTACTTTCTATAAACTGAAATTTTCTACAACATATTAAAATGATCTGCAAGGCTGTGTTTTATTTCAAAAGTATGCAGGTTATATTGAACGTTTTTCGTTGTGTTTTATGGCTCATTTATATTCAGTTTAATTATAGGTATTAAAATAATTGATATTTATAATGTTTAAATATTTTATGCCAAGTTAGGGCAGATTAGTACATTAATCGAGCTAAACATGATCCTACTGCGGTGTTTTACATTGCGAATAAAACTAGTGTTTTAAACCAACATGTTCTGCTTAGTTAGAACTGCTTGAAATATGAAAGATAATTTAGTGCAACCAACCAACAAATGTTTGTCTTCAAGATATTTGTGAATACCCATTTAAACTTTAGAGAAGAAGTCATCGAAAAATCTAGAGCAAACCCAGCTTAAAGCAGCTGGGTTAATTTATTTTATAATTGGTTTAGTAAACATTTTCGCTATCATCTATCCCCTTAGCTGCTTTAATTAAATAATTCAGAATATCTTTCCTAATCCTCCTTATCTTGTTTGTGCTTAGAAAGAAACCAAACCTATTAATAAAGAATTATATCTTATACTTTAGTGTGTTACTCCGTTAGGACTACTTTGTGTTTTTGGTAAGAATTATTGGAAATTGAGCGATACGAAGCTTTGCAGCTCCGTAGGGAATAAGCTTTAGCTCTTCAGGATCTTCTTTTAACGTCTGAGGTTTAGGAATCTTTCCTGCGGAAAGATTTTCCTCCTGCCAATTTGTTATCTTAGCTCCACTTGCTTTTAAAATTATGGGAGGACAGTCGCTGTTAAAAGGTTGCAAGGTAAGCTTCCCATACTCTACCTCAAAATCAGTATCCTCTAAAATCCCCCATTGCCAGCTTCTTTCCGGATAGAGTTCATAGTCAGCACTAGGGGAAATACCGCTTACTTTTACCCATTTTTCACCCAGTGGTAAAGCGAAGACTAAAGGGCCCCTTTCCACACTCAAGGAATCATTGGCCCAGCGTTTTAAACCAGGCTTTATCATCCATTCTATTTCAAATTCATCTTTCGGTCTCCAAGTACGAGAAAGACTTAAAAAACCATTTTCGTGCAAAACTGCAGTGACTTTTTCTCCGTTTAACTTCAGCACCCAAGAGGCTCCGGAGAGTTTACGAAAATAAAGCTTAAACCACACGGGTTGATTTAGACTAAACTTAAGCTTTAGCTTATCGTTGAAAGGATAATCGGTATCCAGAGCAATATTCACATTTTCACCCGAAGGTGCCTTAAAACTTACCGTTGACGGTGCATACAAAGAGAGCACTATTCCGTCCTCAGCTTTAAGCCAGATATTGGCTACAAACTTAGGCCAGCCTTGATGAAAATTTGCTGTGCAGCAACCGTAATTTGGTTCAAGACCAAATATATTGGCATCAGGCCCGTTATTAGTCCAGTCCCTTTTACCGATATTGGCTGAGATTTGATTAGTCTGCTGATCATACTGATGTGACCAAAAATCTGGTGCAATTGCCGCAGGGAGCGCATTATAGGCTATCTTCTCCAAATAATCACCGAATTTTGAGACCCCTGTTTGGCAAAGAAGCTGCTCTAGGGAGTACATTAATTCCACTACCGCACAAAGTTCGGTACCTTGACTAGGATTTAACCCTGCCAGGTGCTCATCACCGGTAAAGAGATAGTTAGCAGTACCATGATACTTCATAATAACTTCCAAACCATTTAAAGTAGCTTTAAGATCCTGTGGTGATTTGGTAAGTCTATAAAAATACCAGGGAGCTTTTAGAGCCATGGCAACATTTACAACATGGGTATACAAAAAAGTAGTTAAAAATGTTCTGGCTTCAGGGTCGTCCCTGTCCATAAATTCCCAGTCAATTTTTGTAAAATCCAGATAGTTTCTGGTGTTCTTTTTATAAGGCAGCTCAAGAAAGAATCCACTCCAGTCTAAAGTCTGTTCTCTAATCATCTCTCCCAGTTCTAACAACCACGGCGTATGAGTTTTATCATATAACCAGAAAAGGGAAACAAGGTTTTCGCAGCCTCTGGCCTTAGCCCAACGATAGAGTGGCCTAGATTCGATATTATTTAACTGATAGTTAAAATAATTTAGTAAAAACTCCTCTACCTTACCACTTTGATCTATATCACTATAAAGGGTTAAAGCCTTTAGCATTACCATTCGTGGCCACCAGTCCGGGTTTTTTGGGGGTCCAAAAAAACCACTCTTATCCTGGCTCTCTAAACTCCATTGCAAAAACCCTTTAGCATACTCAAAGAGTCTAGTGTTATCTGTTAAAACCGCCAGAGGAAGGAGTCCGTCAATATAATAAGGGCCTCTCTCCCAACTCTCCCCTGCTCCTCCAAGCCACCCACTTGTTGATCCTACATCTGGAAAAACCTCACTTAAAAACCCGCTTAAACCAGCAGCTTGCAGATTTAACTGATTTTTCAACCATCCTAAAGGCTTAATGGCATCTAGTGGTAACTGAGAAAAACAAGCTCTTGCCTCTTTTAACGAACCATTCATAGAGTTCACTCCTAATCTATAACTTATAGTATTTGGATTCAACTACTTTGGCTGACAGCATAAAAATAGAATTGAAAGATAATAGTTAGTTCTTTAAATAACTATAGAAAGCTCAAGTGGCCTTAATGTTTAAAAACTATATGACCTTTCGTTCACTTGCTTGCAAAAGTATTAGTAAAAGGTATGAATCTTAATAATCACTTTAAAATTATTTCTTTAGGAAAAGGGGTCATTCTGGAAATGTGCCACATTTTATCGATATAAGCAGTTGTATAGGCTTGCTCAATAAGGTGAAAATAATAAGCTCCCTTTTCGGTAAGTTGGTAGGAGGTAGGTTGTTTTTTAACCAGCCCCAGTTTTCTTGCTAACCAGAATTCAAAGTCAAATAACTTATTAAGATGAAGACCAAAAAATTGTTCGAATTCTTCCAGGTTTATTTGCATAGAGTAGGCTTGCCAAAATAAATAGTAGACTGCCCGTTGCCGCAGGTTAAAATTTAAGGTTAGGGAAGTAGGAAGTTGAGCCTCGCTCAAGCGCTGGCAATAGGCAGCTATGGAAAAGGTGTTGATCTTAAATTGCTCTTTAAGCAAAGTCGTGGCTGAAACACCAAAGCCTAAGAAGTTATCTCTGGTGATTGAGGAGTATTTTTTCGTGTCGGGCTTGGCAAATGTCCAGATCGAAGTCCTTCGGCGGCCTGTTTTTTGGCAGTAAGTCGAGATGGCCTTTAACATTTTTTTCTTATCTTTTTCCGCAAGCGGTTTATATTGGTTGTCGGCAAAAGTAAAATCTATAAACGGATAGGTAGATATTTGCGTAGCTCCATAGAAAAAAGCAGTCTCAATATCGTCCAGTAAAAGCTCTTCGGTCTGATTGGGAATAGCAAATATCAAATCCACATCCACCACTTCAAAATCTGCTTCCTTAATTAAGCTAAATATATTTTCAAAGTCTATGGGTTTCCTACCTAGAGCCGACAAACACTGCGGGTGAAAAGACTGTATCCCTACACTTATCATAGAAACTCCGGCTGCTTTTAACTTTTTTAAGTTATTCTTGGAGATATCTTCAGGGTGCAGTTCAACCCCGATTCCCTGGGTAATATGAAAGTATTTTTTTAGAGTTTGGATCAGCTCGTTTATATCCTCAATCATTAAGGCCGGTGTTCCTCCCCCAAAGTAGAGACTAGTCACTTCCTTTGGAGAATGTAATTGTAAACCAACTAGTTTGATCTCTTTAAGCAGGGCCTTTAGATAGTCTTTGGCTAAATCCTCTTTATAGATCTCTTTACAATAGGGACAAAAAGAACAAAGCTTACGGCAAAACGGCAGATGAACATAAAGGCCTAACTCCACTTCTTTTTCACAATCCAGCTCATTGGTATATGAATCTCTAAATTGAAACGGCTTCAAGGATCTTGTTAACCAGATTCTCATTAACGATGTTAATAACATATTAGCCTCCTCTAATTTAGTAAAGATAATTACCTAGAGAAGTTGTATATTACCTTTATAACAAAAGATAACCAGCCTCAGAATGTTAATTACAGGAGTTTTTTAAGTTTAATAAACCCAAATCGTATAATTTAAACATCGACTAGTCTGATTAGATTAATCTGTTATTTCCTTATTAACCTTGCTTTCCCTTTATTGTCTATTTTCGATAGCTTATCTTTAACGATTAAAATGAGCCGCTGTCATTTATATTTAGTATAAATCCGTAAACTCTGCGTTTTTTATCGTAGTAAGTAACTTACAATTGCCGACTTATACAGGAAATAAATTACCCCTTTAGTACTATTTTAATAGACTACTAAAGGGGTGTTTGTATTTTTATCTATCTTTTGACTATCCCTACTAAAGTTTTGGGCAATAAGGTCAGGTATTATTTTCTCTAGTCCAAGAAGTTTTTATTATGAAATCTTGCATGGCCTCAAACATCCTCTCAAAGCTTTCTATACTAGCCGGACTGTGCGGATTATCGGGAAAAAAGAGGACCTCTGGCAGATTGCCCAGTTATTTATGGCCTTAATATTCTGCGACGGATAGACGGCTTGGTCTTAGCCGGAATAGACAATTGAAATCGGCGCTTTGAGTCTGTCAGCAAACTAGAAGGAGACATGACCTTGGCAAGTTCAGTATAAGGAAGTGGAGCCACACATAAATGGGAGGCTGGTACGACCTCTTTTTGCATCAATTCATCACCTAAATCAGTCCAGTCCCAGAGACCCATTTGTGGCATAGCTACCTTGTATAATTCAGGATGAGTCACTGCCTGATAAAAGGAAGAATAACCGCCGTAGGAGTGACCCATTATCCCTATCCTTTTAGGATCGGTAATTCCTATCTTAATAGCCCAGTTGGCTTCATCCAAGATGTCTTTTTGGGCTAAAAGCTGTCTCTGCTTGCAGAATCAGTATATTCATTGCCAAACCCTAAAGAAAAGCGGAAGTTAACCGATAAAACAGCTATGCCGAGGTTAGCTGCTAAAAGGGTTTGGGGGTTAGGGGTCCAGGAAAAACGCAGTGTCGAACCGCCGTGAACATTAATTAGCAGAGGGAGATTTTACGGCCTCTTACCCAAAGATATGGTCAGATAACCATAGACTGTAGCTCCGTCACTGGCTTTAAAAGAAACCGGATAGCTGTGAGCAATCTGATTTGTGGGGATCAAAGGCTTAGAAACCTCGCTAACTTGTCCGGTTTTGGTATTATACAGGCTGTAGATGCCAAGATCTCTGTCCTCTAAGTGTTTAAGCAAGAAATAAGTATAATCTGAAGTTACCAGCATCGGATATTGAAATTGCCCGGTTTTTAAGTTACCTCGTTCATAATATCGGCTAGTTTGTCATCTAGGACAACTAATCTTAGCTTGTCATCTACATAGTAAGTTGCCAGTAGCTTTCTGTTTGTGGAATCAAAAAGATCAGGCAACTGCATGCCCATTAAAACTTAGTAAGTTCTACTGCCACATCGGAGTGGGGATTTTGATAGATTACCTTACGGGTTAATGAAATAGGATCGACTTCGTAAAGAGTTACATAGTTATCATAGCAGTTTGCCTGGACCTGTATTTTGGACAGTAAGATCAACAAAATAAAACAGCAGATAACCTTTGTTCTTGCAAGGCTGCTTTTCATAAGCTACCCTCTATCTGCGTAAGTTTTCAATATTTACAAGAACTTCCTCCACTATAAGAAAATATATTTAAACTATCGCCTTCAGTAATAAGGTAATGGGAATATAAAAAATACAGATTTAACACCCCTTATCTCCTTTTAATTAACATTTAAGTACCTCTACGTTTTCGGGCAAAACTGAGTCTTCTTATTAAGCTAGCTAGCAATCTCAAAGATTTTTCTTGCATTACGGTAGGCAATATATTTTTGCCTTATGTCCTAAGTGACTTTATGTAATAGAGCTAGATATTTAAATAACTATCTCCTCTTAACCCTCACTCGCTGCCAGCTCTTGCTGCTTGACTAACCTTTGATGGGATTAAACGCAAAAATCGGCTTGGAGTGCGAGATTTATACATATCTTCCCTATAATAACTTAAAAACAGCTGCTTTTTCGCCCTGGTAAGGCCTACATAAAAAACTCTACGCTCCTCAAGTTCCCTTTTCTCAATAATAGCATAATAATTAGGAAACTCTTTTTCTGTCAAACCAGGCATAAAGACAATCTGAAATTCCAAACCTTTAGCCTGATGAATTGTTATCACGGCCACTCTTTCTTCTATATCAATGCGATCAATGTTTTTTGCCAGAGAGGCAAACTTTAAAATGGCATCTAAAGCTGTAACCGGATGAAGTTTAGGATCGTCTTTATCAATAAAGGTTTGCATTAACTCATCGAGACTAGCCATTTGCTGGCAGTTTTTATAGAGTTCAAGTAAGCCACTTTCCTGCAAGATTATTTCTAGAAGGTCATAAGGCCTGGTTTCTTTTAACAGCTTTTTCCATCTGGCTATTTGCAAGGCTAAAGGTCTAAAAAGCTTGGCATAGCATCTAACCATTTCTTGTCTTGGTGGTGCTGTTTTTTTGATTAGTGGCCTAAGATATTTTAATAAATCAAGGGTGGCTTCGATATCGGCGCTAGCTTTATGTAACGGTTTATGAGGCAGATTTAGTAAAGCAGCTAAATCTTGCAGGCGATAACTTGAGGATTCCAAAAAACGTTTAGCAATGATAAGAGTATCATAATAAGCTTGATACTTGAAAGAATAACCCTGTCGATAAGACGCAGCCTCAATCATTTTTAAATCGAATTTCACATTATGACCTACTAAAACGCTGTTTGCACAAAATTGATAAAAATCGCTTAGGACCAGCCTAACATCTTCGCCATTTTGCTTAAGATAATTATCGGAAAAACCGTGAATATAAAAACTATCACCCACCAGCCTACTTGGCTTAATAAACCTATGAAACTTTTCGACCACACTTCCGTTTAGGATTTTATAAGCCGCCAGCTCTACTATTTCATCTACTTTAGGATCCAAGCCGGTGGTTTCGCAGTCAAAAACTATAATGGATCCGCTTTCTAAAGCCTTGAGCAAAATAGCATAAGGGTCATCTAATAATAACGTCGTCACTGAACCAAAATCAGCCAAACGCAGACCGGTTTTTTCTGCATCCTCGATCATATCGATCACAGCATTTGTAATATTATACCCGGAACTTCTTAATAGGCGTCTAAAGCTAGGCTGATCCTCTGGGTTTAGAAGAAATCGCAGATAAGAAAGACAATCTTTAACTTCCTTGCGTTGAAAGAATTGATACTTCTCGGCATCTAGGTGTGGTACACCATTGCTTTCTAAAGCTTTAGAAACAACTGTGGCCCTTTTATTGGAACGAGTTAGTACCCCAATTTCGCTATATTTAACCCCTTTTTGATGCAGATGCTTTATTTCTTGAGCGATCCAGGTAGCTTCATTAAACTCGTTAATTAAGCCTTTTATGATAATTGGCGGGCCAACCTCAACTTTTGATGTTGGTTTTGGTAGAGCATTACGACTATAGGTAGATACTACAGCACAAGCAGCTTCTATTAGTGTTTTGGTTGAACGGTGATTTTCGTCAAAGTTAATAGTGAGGTGATCCGGAAATTCTTGTGCGTACCGCTGAATCACTTTTTGGGGTGTGGAACCTCGCCATTCATAAATTGTTTGATCAAAATCCCCGCACAAAACTAAATTATTGCCATGTTTGGCCAATAAGGAGATCACATTGTACTCAGCCAGATGGGTGTCTTGCATTTCATCGACTTGAATCATTAAATACCGTTACTCAGCTTTAACCATAGGATTGGTTTTAAGAGCCTGGTTAACCACAGCTATTAAATCGGCAAAATCCAATGCACTGTTAGCTCGCAGTTGATTTTGATATAAATGAAACGCCAGTAAGAAATCTTCAGGTTTAATTGTTCCCAAAGGCAGCATCTCATCGATTTTGTAATTTTGAAACAAGGTGTTAATCTTATCTTCTGGTAATAATAAAAAGTCTGTCAGTTTAAGGCTAGAAATTAAATCTTTGGCATCATCATCATCAAAGATACCAAAATCTTGCGGTACCCCTACCCTTTTGGCACTCTGATACAAAACTTGAGCACAAAAGCCATGAAAGGTTTTAATAACCACTTGATGGGCCTTTGTGGGGCAATATTTTTTTATGCGTTCTCGCATCTCTTCAGCGGCTCGATTAGTAAAAGTTACACAAAGAATCCTCTCCGGTGGTATACCGTTTTCAATAGCCTTGCTGACCCGAAGGGCTAAAGAAAACGTTTTACCGGTACCGACACAGGCTTGCAGCAAAATATTTTTGTCCCAATTGTCTATAAACCTCTGTTGTCTTTCTGTCGGCTCAACTAGGCTAGGCATTGAATAACCTCCATAATTAAAATTGGTAACTGTAAAAGGAATCTCTCCTTGGAAAAGACTTTCCTTTTGTTTCTCCACAACTAACCTCTGGGAAAATACTTTTTTTGGCAGCTGGGAAATAAATTACTGTTGGGTAGTAATCTGTTTATTAGTGCGAAGCTTAGATACCTCTCTGGTGGTCTATCCCTTAAGTTTTTAGTAAATTAGTTAGCTAGCTATAATTATTAGTGACTATTCCAACGAAAATACCCCTAACAATCATATACCATCTAAAAACCCTTGCTACTTTGGCATCTTTTTCATTTATACACCTCCCTCCTAATTTAACTGTTGATATATATAAAATTCCATTCTTATCTAGCTATACCTTTATAATAGCTATACTAAGTATTTAGCCAAATAATCGGTCTCTTTGATCTTTATGCTTGATTTTAGCTAAACAAAAAGGAGCGAAAAAAGCTTGCGCGAAAGAAACTAATATAAGGGGTGAGCTGCTATATGAACCAAAAGCTATTTCAGTTCAATGCTTCCCAAAGCTTGGCCATTTCTGTGATTAGAGCTATTGCAACCTTAATGATAATCTCTTGTCATGTCATGCAAGGTTATAACCACTTCTTAGCCTGGTGGTTTAATGTGGGTGTTCACATCTTTTTGTTTATGTCTGGATTTTTGCTAGCCCACTTAGACTATACCAACAAGTTTTTTTATCTCAAAAAAAGACTTAAGAGGATTCTAATCCCTTATTGGCTTTTTCTGCTTTTAGCATTGCCTCTCTTATATTATTATACCGGCAGTCTAAAGATCAGCTTAAAACAAATTCCTAAGTATCTAATCGGAACTATCGGATTTAATATAAACGTGGCTGGGATAGAACACCTCTGGTTTTTATCTCTTATTATTTACTGTTATGTTGTGGCAATTTTTTTAAGTTATCTTAGAAATATCTCTTGCAGGTTAAGTGCAGGTGTTTTTTATCTTGGTTTGGGTTTTCTCTTTTTTATATTACACCGACTGGAAACAGCCACTTGGCTACCCTTTTCATATGCAGCTGGGATAGCCACCTTTGTCTTGGCTTTCTTTATTTCCTCTCGCTATCAAGGGCAAATCCCTAGAAAACTTGCTATCGGACTGGGGCTTACTACCGCAGTAACTACCCTTATTAGAATCTACTTTGAACACCTCTCCCCCATAAATAGACTCCCTGTAAGATATGTTCCCTGGTCAAAATTCTTTTTAGGAAGCTTTTTGTTTGTTGTAATGTATTTACTGTTTTCCAAGATTAACTGGGAAGCCCTCCCCAAAACAGCCACAGCTTTAAGGACTCTTCCTAATTATTCTTATGAAATATACATAACCCACCAAATTTTTATTTTAGGACCGTTTTCTCTGCTTAACTTGACATATCTAAAAATATTAAACCTCCTAATAATAGCCGTTTTAATCACTGTTAGTGCTGTTTTTTTGAAGTGGTTAAGTGAACTGATTCTTTTGAAACTCACCCCGCAAAAACAATCGATATCAAAACAAATGTAGGCAAAAACTACCTCGTTTTTGCAAAGATTATCCTACGCCTTGTCTACCTCATTTGTTGACCAAAAAGTTTCCCACAGCCTTTTTAATAAAAAAACTAACAGGAATAGCCTATTGATAAAGGAATATAAACAATAGCCTTAAAAAGGAGGAGATAGTGTGTGGTGTAAAAAATACTTTTCCAAAGCGTTTTGTATTTTACTCGTCCTAATTCTAGCTACTGGGGTTTTTGCAGAAAAGATTACTGTTTGGGTTTGGTATGACGGAACTTTAGGACAAATCCTTAGGCAAATGGTAAAAGAAGACTTTGAAGCCAAAACTGGGATTCAAGTGGAATTTCAGAGTGCACCTGTAGCCGATATAACCACTAAGTTGCTACTTGCGGTTATAGGTAATGATGCTCCTGATGTTGTTGAACTTTTTTCCAACCAAATTGTTGAACTAGGTGTGCGTGGAGCTTTACAAAAAATCAATAATATGCCTAATTTTAATAAGGTTCTAGAGCAAATGCACCCAGGACTTATGAGGCAACTAACCTATAAGAATTCTGTTTTTGCTCTACCCGGTGAGGTTAATTGGACTTGGTCATACTATCGCACCGATATTCTTAAAGAAATTGGCGCGGAATTTCCCAAAACTTGGGATGAACTAAAAAATTTGTCCGTTAAATTAAAAGCTAGAAATATGGATATCTATTATGACTACCAGGGTGACGAAGCTGCACGTACAACAACAAGATTCCTGCCGTTTGTTTTTCAAAGAGGTACCGATATCTATACAACAGACGGTACCGCTTCCAATTTAGATCATCCTCTGATTATTGAAGCGTTTAAAGAATTCATCTCTTTATTTAAAGATTATAAATTTCCTTTAGAAGATCCCGGGTACCAGACCTTTACCGATGGCTCTACCCCTATTCAAATCTATCAAAACTGGTATTACTCAAGGTTCTATGTCGCACCTCAGATCGAAGGCAACTGGGATATCGCTCAGATGCCAGGTCACAAGAAAAAAGATGGTTCAATTGATCATACTAATACAGGCAAGATGCTTACCTGGGCCATTACCTCTAGTTCTAAAAAGAAAGAGGCGGCTTGGAAGTTTTTAGAGTGGGTGGTTTCCCCACAGTTTATAGGTAAATTTTCTAAGCTCGCCTTAGAAACCCCATCGAAATGGCATCTCTTTTTTTCAACCAGAGATTCTATTGATAAATCTGTTTTTCCTGTAGAACAACTGGATGTGGCTCGAAAAGCTTTAGCTGCTTGTAAGATGCAAAGGGCAGTTGTAGGAGGCTATGTTGCCGATCGCTATATTGACTTTGCTTTTTCCAGTGTTCTTTTTCAAAATGCCCGTCCTGAAGATGCACTTATAAAAGCTGCAAAGGATTCCACACAAGAGATTCAAAGAAAGTTAAAAGAATTCAGCAAATATATTGCCAAGTTATAAGGGGAAAAATGCTAGAAGATTAATGTTAGTTGCATCATTTTTTCCTAATTTGACGCCACCATCTTCTTAGGCTTTGATCTCCAAGCGTGCGCTAAGTAGAAAAATTTATGGCCAATATTTAAGGAAGCCTTTGGTTTATACCGCCGGCTTCCTTAAATTTGTGAGGTTATTAAGTTTGTTTTGATTTTATTTTTTAGTCATAATGGCTAGACGTTTTATGGCAACCGGTCCCGGAACAGCATTTATCATCATCGTTATTTCTAGAGGCTGGGTCAGATCAAAACGATATTTCTTAAAGGCTTCGGTAATATCAAAGACACCATTAAATCTACCTGGACCACCATCAGATTCTATATTGCCCAAACCCTCAATAACATAGTTGAGACGGAAATTGATTGTTCTGTTTTTCTGTTTTACAACCGGATATAAAACCCAGGAGCTGGAAGCATCGATATCTAGGTAGAGATAGACTTTACCATCTACCGGAGTAATTGTAACAGGGCTGGTATTGTATTTCATCTGTGGCCAACCGTTTGGAGCATCAGAGGTCTTTTCTATTCTTAGCCCACTTTCTGTTTTTGTAGCCAAAAGATAAGAACCTGTAGCGTTAAGCTTTACCGGACCATTGGAGTTAACCCAGTTATCCAGATCCAGATGGTATTCATATAAAACCTGCAAATCATCGGGATCGAGTGTTTTCTCCCCTTTGGTTTGTAAAGCGGTTTTAGCCACAAAGAGATCGTAATACACCTTGGCCGTTTGGTCCTCGCTCGGATTAGAAAAAGCCAAAATTGCCTCGGCTGCTCTTAGACTGCTCTCAAAATTGACAAAAGAATCCTTAAGGTAGTCTGCTCTGTCCAAGGCTTTAGCTTTAGCTACTAAAACCTTAAGATTATAAAGATCGGCCGGAGTTAACAGAGTTTCAGGATTTTTGGGCTTAGCCAGATTAAATTGCAGGGGGACTGTATATACACTGCCGCTAGAGGTGGAAATAGCTGCCACCAAGGCCTCAGCGCTACCGGTATACCGGCTTTGATAGGTCTTACCTCCTTCAAGTACTATAGTTTCTATCTCGCCGCCTAATTCTACTGCCGCAAAAGCATAAGTGGTTAGCTGGCGTTTTGGGGGTTGGAAGTCTACGGTTATTTCAAACTCATCCCGCAGGCCAAAGGGGTTTTTACCTCCTGTCACAGGAGAAAAGGTCTTAGTCTTAACCAGATTGCCTGAAAAAGTCATGGAGCGGAGATAGCCTTCTCCGTTGCAATCCGGGACACTTCCCTGGTAGTGCCTATTGCCGTTATAATAAGAATTAGGCATCAGCTGAATAAACTGATAGTCGGAAAGTATTTCATAAATGACACGACTGCCAATTTTCTTTTCTAACTTAATACTGCCATGGTTGTGACCACATAAAACCAGTTTAACATTTTCATTGGGAAGAACAATTTCGTTGTAGATCTCTTTAGCCCGCGAGTTGGTATCATAGCCGCCGGTGGTAGCTGAAAGATACTGATGGGTACAGATGATAGCGTTGCGATGGCTGTACCGCTGCAGTATCTGATTGGCCCAGGCAATTGTCTCGGGTGTTCCTTCCACGCCGTAGCCTAAATATATAACAACGAGATCGTGATTGCCGATGGTCACCAAATCATAATGACAAGCATTGTTATTTAAACTGCCTCCATAATAAGGTTGGGTGCGGTAGCGATCGGCACCGAAGTATTGAGAGAAAAGGCTGTAATCCATCGAAGGGTAGTTGCCGGTATCATGGTTTCCTGTCACCACACCGCTTGGTACACCCACACCTTCGGCATAATTAATAGCCTTATCGGCTATCTCCCACTGATTTTTGGCCAGTGGACTGCTAGGAGCATCATCTACCAAATCCCCGGTATTGATAAGATAGCCTATATTCCCTTTTAAATACTCCTCGGCTGCATATTGGTACATCTGATCATAGAATCTATTTAGATCAGAAAACTTGGTGTAATGCTGGGGATCTGTAATCCACAAGAGGATATCGCTTCCATTAGTGAGATAATCTGTAACGGCCATAACCTGGAGCCTGCCCTCTTTGGCGTAACTGTCAAGATCTACCTCCGCCAAAAGATTAACCTGGCCCCTACCTGTAGCCAGGGTATCCCAGGCTAAGGTTTTTTGATTGAACGCTTTTAAGGCCAGGCGTTCTCCTTCTATGGTTTCACCTTGGTAAGACAACTTAATACTTGAGGCCTTAACACCGTTTACATCAACATAGAAGGCATGATAAGGCATAGCTGAAACCGCTTTGGTTGTTACACCTAAAACAGGATTTGGAATAGAAGAAGCCTGTTTTGATTGGGTTTTTAACCCATCAAAAGTACCATAGTAAGAGGTATACTCAAGCGGATTAGCTTCATAGAAAGCTACTTGGCACCTTCTATGGCTATCAGCCAACAAGGAGAAACTCCCGTCGTCAGTGGTTGAAATTCGGTAGTCGGGTATTGCATTTTCCACGATATTAAAATAAAGACTTTGATAGATGGTATTGCCAGCCTTGTCACTGGCTTCAAAAATCAAACTATGCACACCGGGTTTAAGGTCTGTCAATTTAGTCTTTAGATTGGGAGTCTTGCCAATCTCTTGACCTTCTAAACGGGTAAGATGGGTTTTAAGACCGGTAACTTCATCACTAAAGGTTACTTCTAAGATAAAACCGTTTTCAATGTTTTGCTGATTTATAATATTGGCAGTAACAACCGGCAAGGAATTATCAATGATTAGTTCTTTTCTAAAGACACAACTCTCGCCCACAAAAACTTCGACCATTTGCGGACCATTTTTATAGGCTTTGGTGTCTAATTCAAAGATCGCTTCAGAATCTGGTTTTTCATAATTTAAGAGAAACTCTACTTTATAGGGAATATCAAAACGGCCTTTATCTACCGAATTGATAATCGTTTTATCGGTGGTATTGCCAGCCCAGGTATCATAACTTCCCCAGCCATCACCAACCCAGAACTTCTCATCATCTTTGAAAGGATATGGCTCATATCGCCGGATTACTTTCTCAGTTGAGCCCACGGCTTTAGCTTTATATGAGACAAACCCATCCGGAATAACCACCCGGCCATTTGGTAGCACAAAGCGTACATTACTAAGCAGAAAGTCATCTTTGGTTTTTCCTTGATTGCCAGCTCCCTGACCGTGAGGTTTTTTTTCATCATAGGGACCATCGCCAAAAAAGCCGCCAATAATAACCGCAACAACGTTTTCACCGTTTTTGAATTTACTGGCTCTGATACCAACACCTATAGAACCGTCGCTTGGAAACCGACCGAGAAGTTTATTATTTATACTAATCTTATTGGCAGCATTGGATGTGCTATCAGTTTTAATATCCCGGCCTTCAACACCATCGCCACCTTGATATAAAAAACGGATTTCAGGTTTACAATCTTCCAAAGGATGAAGTGTCTTTCCATCTACCCTGAGAGTAAAGCTATCTCCTTCCTTACCACCTACATAAACTTGGGTAGTACCTGTAATATAGGTACACTCTTGTAAACTACAGGTATAATCGTCGGCTATAAACGAACTAGCTTCAGCGTGTGTAAAAATCATACCAATTAAAATTAGGAATAAAAAAACCGGCACTGATATCGGCCATTTCTCCGACAAACTCATTTAATCTCAAACCCCCCGTTTACTAGTTAACTTTTTCAAAACTTGCTCTGAAAGTCTTTTTTATACAGATCCTTTCTCTCTATGTTGTTTCGGTAATCCTAATTTGATTTCCTAGCTGATTTCCAGTTGATAAATTTATATTTAATCTCAATTCAGTTTTCATTTATGCCAATCAAAAAAGGTTCTCTTAACCGTTACCCTTTTTCCTCTAGTCCAATTAATTATAAACAGAAAGTAGGTATCCTAATGAAGATACCTCTTTACTCAAGTAAATAATATTTATCCCTGGATGGGGTAGCTTTATACCCGTTACAATAGCGGTAAAGATTCGCCGGCTTCAACCTTTCCTCCCGGAATAGACCAATACCTGCTTTCATGGATTTTCTGTTTCCCAAGCAATATCTTGTTATCCATGTTTGAATTCCGGTTACTCTGATAACAAAAATATAATTATGGTAACATTTCTAATTTCATTTGCAATAGTGGCTTTTGCGATCTAATTTGGCTTCTTATAGTGATTGTTATGCGGTAAGTGTTTAGGCAAAGGTCTTTTTAACTCGTAAAATAATATCTCATAAAAATTATCATATTTACTGTCTATTGTCCCGCGATACTTGGCTTCATCCCGAAACATTATAGTTATTATTTTAGCTATAACAGCCTCTGGATTAAGAAATTGCAAACCTATTTCATTACTTTTTTTCCAGGTAACCTTGGTGGCTAAATTACCCAAATCCTCTGATTTAACTTTAATTACCTCACCTATTTGCGGAGAGACCGGTTTTGCAAAGCCAACTCTAAGGCCACCTTCTGAAATATCAAGAATTCTACCTTCCTGGCAACATCCAATTTCTGTTTCACAACAAATTTCAGCACCTAGATCAGTAGCGAAGCGTTCCTTGTGTCTAATTCTTGGTCGTTCAATTGTAACCAGTACGGCTACAATTAAACCTAGGCTGTTGTAGATAATCCAAAAGAGGTTTATGGTATATAAATCATATCGTATTTGATCAGTCCTAAACATATGGTTTAGAATAAAGCCTGCCGCTATTAGATTCGTAAGAAGTACAATAATATGTGGGTGAGCTAATTTAACATTAAGTCCTCCTTTATCTTCTTCTCTGGTTTTTGGTGTTACAACAAACTTAGTATCCGGGAGGAACAATTCTTTAATAACTGCCCAGGAAGCAAAAGGTGCTAAAACCGTATCATAGATATGAGCCCAAGCCATAGTGCGATCACTTTTAAAAAGACTTCTAAACTGAATTACAGAAGCTAAATAACCCGGCAAGAAAAAAGCCACTAGTTTTAAAGGTTCTACGTTTAAAACACTTACTCCTAAAAAGGTAACCAGCGAAGGGGTTAAAATAAAAACCATTTTTCTTAAACCATAAAACCAATAGACGATGCTGTCGGTATATAAAAGTTTTTGCATAAAACTTAAGCCTGGCAGCCTCCATATCCGCCAGTTTTTGGCAATTTGAATACCACCGCGGGCCCAACGATCTCTTTGTTTTACCAAATCACTAAACTTATCGGGAGATAAGCCCAAGGCTAAAGTGTCTTTAATAAAAACCGATTTGTAACCTTTGTTTTGTAAAAGCATCCCGGTTAACATATCTTCGGTAATACTTCCATAGGGAACTCCACCAATCTCCAAAAGAGCAGACCTTCTAAATATGGCATTTGTACCCACATGCATAACGGCGTTATATCTGGCTTTACCGGCTTGTATTTTGCGCATAAAGAAATCCTGCTCATTGGGGATGAAGTTTTCCATATAAAGATTATACTGGAAAGGATCAGCGTTATAAAAAACTTGCGGGGTTTGGACAAAGCCAACTTTGGGATCTGTAAATTGAGGTAAAATCCTTTTTAAGATTCTAGGATGTGGAACCATATCCGCATCTAAAAGCAGAATAAATTCCCCTTTTGTTTGAGTTAAGGCGTTATTTATATTCCCGGCTTTGGCATGTTTGTTATCAGTTCTGGTAATATAACCTATACCTAATTGGTCTGCCAGTTCTTTAACCTTTTGGCGTCTCCCGTCATCACAAAGAAAAATATTTACTTTTTCCTTCGGATAATCGATATTTAAACAACCTATAGCTGTCAGTTTGAGCAATTCCTCCGGTTCATTGTAAGTAGAGATCAAAATATCAACCGTTGGAAGCTCTAAAAACGAATCCAGGGATGCCGGTGGTTCTTTGTAATCTTCCCAAAACAATACCTTAAATATTAAAGACTGTATATGCCCAATGGCTTCGGCCATAAATAACAAAAAGGCGAAGAAAAAATTTATCACTGAATCGGTAGGAAGCGTAAAAAATGCTCGCCAGAATAAATAGACAATGCTATAGACGGAGGAAAGAACTATAAATGCTTTTCGTCCTTTTTTAGATCTTTTTGCTAACAGACTGCTTACAATTAGTATACAAATAGAGAAAAGACCTAAATAAATATAGTTCATATGAGTATCATCTCCTTTTTATACAGTAGCCTAAAAGAAGTTGCTTTAACCTCAATTACCTAAGATGCAGTCAAAGATATTATTTAGCCATAATTGCAGTTGAAAGAAGATAAATCCTATCCAGGGGGTATTTGTTAGTGGCAGTTCGATATTTATCCGCACCAGATTCGAACATTATATAAAGCTCATCTTTGGCTAAAACAATTCCCTCTGCCAGAGGTGGCAGGGTGATTTTCTTTGGCTTTTTATTTAACTCTAAAAACCAAAGGGGTACCTTTTTACCGTTAAGATTAACCGCTAAATCTTCTTTATCTTTAAGGATGTTATTAAAACCATAAAGATAACTGTTATTAGCACGACCATAGGACTGACTTAAAAAGATCGCATCCTCTGAAAAAGCCAACCCCTGTATTTTATTTATATGGGCTAAAATACCCTCCGGATGGCCATCTGCCGGGAAATTATCATTTTCCAGACGATAACCTACCGTCCAAGCTAAATATTCATTGCCAGAGCTGCTCTTTATATGGTGAGATTCTTTATGGGGATATTTCAAGTAATCAGCATGACTTTTTTCCAAAGTAAACTCACCCACCCAAAGATAGCCTTCGTGGTAGCTGATAAACGACGCCCTAGTCTCTACATCGTGAATAGATTCGGCAATTAATTTGGAGTTATAAGCTTGACCAACAACCTCATCCAAGTCAAACCTATAGACTTTAGCATCAGAAGCAATCCATAGGTGTCTTTTGCTTACAGTTACTCCACCGGCATGTCCGGTATAGATTGTTTTACTATCTAGATATAAGTTAAAAGCTTTAATGAGTTTTCCTGAATTATTATCTATTACAAATAAAACTGTGGGCGTATCTTTTTGATTCGCATAGATGGTGCCTATAAGCCAATTCTTTTCCGGCAGATAGGTAAGTCCCTGAGGTATATAATTTTGACTTAAAGCCGGAATAACCGGTCCCGCCGTAACGCAGTTGAAAAATAAGCTATATTCAAAAGGTATAGGCTTGTTTTTGCTACCTACAGTCTCAAGCTGATTTAAATTAAGTAAAATATCTTTTGGGAATTCTTGCATTTTGCTACCCTCAATTTCATCAAGTTCTTTGTTGAATGTAGTTTCGGAAAAACTAATCGGGGCTAAAACAACTGCAGCCAAGAAAACTAATAGTACGGTTTTTAGAGTTAATTTCATTAATAAGACCTTCCTTAGTAAACACTCAATTGGCTTTGAAAAAGTTAATAGTATTTCCAGAAGTCTAGATAACATTGATAAGTCAATCTATCAAAGCAGACCAAATAAACTTTTTGTAAAATATCATCAGGATAAAAAAACAGCCTATTTGCTATGGTTCTAAAAGCGATCGCAGTTGCCTCTTTAAGAGGATAACCATAAGCACCCGTGCTAATAGCCGGAAAGGCTAGGGTTTTGATTTTATTTTCAACTGCGATTTTAATCGAATTAGCATAACATGCCTCAAGTAACTCAGCTTCGTTGTTTTGGCCACCCTGCCAAATAGGCCCGACGGTATGAATAACATATTTGGCTGGCAAAAGATAACCTTTGGTTATTTTAGCTTGCCCTGTTTTACAACCAACAAGAGTTTGACATTCTCTGAGCAATTCTTCCCCAGCGGCTTTATGTATAGCTCCATCAACCCCGCCTCCGCCAAGAAGGCTAGGGTTGGCAGCATTAACAATGGCCTCCACTTTCATCTTGGTAAGATCACCTTTTACAACTTGAATCCGGGTTTTTTCTCGCTTATTAAATGGCAGTACATTCACCCCCGTTTTTAAATCATTTTCGCTGTAAATCACCCCCATCTAACTAGCATTTTAAAACCCAAAATTTTAAGGATTTTATCTATTTTAGTCGAATAGGTGTAATAGGAATATTTGTTTAGCTTGAAAAAAAGAAGCTTTTTAGAAAGGTTGTGTTGTTCTAATGTCCAAAGAAGTGTTAAACCATTCACTTCTGCACTTTACCCTTCGCTTTGCAATAATACACACACTCACCTATTTGTTTTTTGGAATAGTGATATGCTCCTAAGTAACTACTTCGATATTTTTGTAAGCGATCCTGTTCTAAGTACAGTCATGAAACTGGCTGATGCACTTTCTGTTAGACTTGCACCCCTAGTGCAAATTTTTAGAGGCGCTTTGCTTGCCCTGGCCATCTACCCCTTTAGATCAGTTATCTTTACCTCCAAGTATGGTTGGTTGAAGTTGTTTTGGCTGCTTTATGTTCTTACAAGTATTGGCGCTGTTATTACATATACCACCTTTAGTTATAATCCCTTAATTGGTGTGCCGGAAATAACTTTACAAATGTTGGCTTTTTCCTGGCTCTTTGCTCGTCCTAAAATCACTTCTTTTTCAGCAAAAGCTTAAGTGTCTAGGTTCATCTACGATCTCAGAACATATTTATTTTGCAAAACAGAGCTTGAACAAAAGTATTATTAAGGCATGGGAGTATTAAGTTTAAAAAACATTATGTATTTGATTGGCACAATTGCATCGCTTTATATTTAAAGGAGTGAATTAGACATGGATATATTACTTATTCGACGCGAAGAGTCTTATCATAGTGCTTTTGATAACTATAATCCCGAGAAATGCTACCCTAACCCAGAGCTAACAGACAATGGCAAAAGATAAGCAACGCAGCTTGCACAAAAGCTTGCAGAAAAAGGTATTTTAACCTAAGTTATCTTACCCTTTACTGTAAATCTAGAACATCGTCTCGTTTAAACTCCTTTTATGCTTTAAACTATGTTTGCAGCTTTTTATATGCTTTAAGCAGTGTTACGACTTCTCACAGCTTTATTTTTTCGTTAAACTTTTATTAGGAGAATCTATTCATACTCATTTTCTCTTCTATTTTATCTTTTTTTCTAAGTATATAATTCTAGCAGAAGACAGTAATTAATAGGAACTTAGTGAAACAATAACTTATTGATTGACCGGCAATTTATCTACAAACACGAAGAATTAAATAAGCTTTGAGTTTTTTGTTTGTAGAATTAAGGAGTGATAATATGCGTTTTTTTAAAAGTACCTTGGTTTTAATACTGCTACTTTTTATCTTTACTGTAGCTATTTATGCTGCTGATAAAATATCAGTTTGGTTAACTGGACATCCCAATGAAGAAATGGCCATTATCAAAGCTTTAACCGAGAGTGAGTTTACTTCCCAAACCGGAATTGCCGTTGAATACAATAACCTTTCCTGGGGCGATTTTGAAAATCGCTTTTTAATGGCAGCCGCCTCGGGCGAAGCTCCTGATGTAGGTGCCTCGGGAGCCTTGTTCTTACCGGATTTAGGCGTAAGAGGAGCCATGATCGATCTTACCAACATGCCTGATTTTAAAGGAGTCTATGCCAGAACCTATCCCGGTTTTTACCTTTCTTTACAATACAAAGGCTTAACTTTCGGTATTCCCTATACTGCTTCAGTATCGACTTTGTATCAAAGAGATGATATCTTAAGAAACTTAGGTATTCAATCTCTTAGCAGTTGGGATGAACTTAAGCAGGTATTGCCAAAACTCCAGGCCAATAACACCAACTTTTCTTTGCAATGGTTTTTATCTGAAACTCTCTATGCCGATATTTATATGTTCATGTGGCAAAGAGGTGCCGATGACTACAATGCCGACTTGACCAAATCGGGTTATGACACACCCGAATTCATTGCGGCGTTTAAAGAATATACCGACCTTTATACCAAATATAAAATCCCCAAAGAGATCCCTGTTTTTCAGGCTTTTGTTAACGGAGATTTAGCCATGGTAATTCAGTATCCGGAATTTTACCAAAACCTAACCTATAGCGCTCCCCAAATTGCCGGCAAATGGAGTATGACTCGAGTCCTTGGTACAAAAGTAGGTGGACAAGTAAATAACATCAGCGGTGCCGGGGGTTGTGCACTTGGTATCTTTACTTCCTCTAAGAAGAAAAATCAAAGCTGGGAATTTATCAAATGGCTAACAGCTGAAGAAACTCAACTCGCTATTGCCAATAAAATTATGACTCAAATTAAGGGAGCCTTATTTCTACCTTCAAATAATGGTTCTGTTAATAAAATCCCTCTTCCTAAAGATGCTCTCGAGACATTTTCCTTGGCTTTGAGTACCGGTACTGGTTTTAGATATGGACTGGTTGCTCCCAGACACCGACGCCGCTATCTACAGATGGCTGCCCAGAAAGTTGTTTTGCATGGAGTCGACCCGGAAGAAGCCATCCGTGAGGCAGCTGCTGAGCATAACGTGGAGATTAAAAGAAAACAGGTTGAGTATGATCGCTATATTAAAAAGCTGTTAGAACAACAGAAAAAATAAGGGCGTTCTTGCTTTCTTAGCCCATCTTGGTTTAATAATAAAAAGCTGGAGACAAAAGGTTTCCAGCTTTTTATTACATATAAATTTGAATACGCCACAGTTTCTAACTATATTATCTTAAAAGACTGGCTTTTTTTAACATCAATTGCAGGTAAGTTGCCCTTTGAGTTGTAAGATGTGGCTATTAAGTTCTTTATAAGGATATCTTTCCCTAATCTTAGCTTGACAGCACTAAATGATTGGCTAAAAGCCGGATTGTACTCCCAGTTAATAACTACTTCATTAATTTCTATATTTTTTACATAGCGCAGATAAAGGTTACAGGGTGCAAAATGGTGCTGGCCATAGTTGGGGATGGGATCTGGAATATCCAGCTCATAGAGCTTTTTTTTAGGCTTAATTAGAAAGTTTAGCTGTTTTAGGGTCACATCACTAATCCAGTCATCTTTAGTGCCTATAAGTGTAGCCACTCCGTTGGCTCTTACTCTACAGTCTCTGATTGTAACCTTACTGATTGAGCCGCGATCTGTCATCAGAAAAAACGGAGTTCCTTCCTGCTCTAAGGAAATTTCTAAATTTTCACAGACTATATCTTCGATCTGTCCGTATTGGGCAGTCACATTGACTACACCGGCCGCGTTTAGCACTTTACAATGGTAAATTTTCACATCACTAACTTTATAAAAGCTGCCATCGTCTTTGATAAAACTGTCTAAGCCTGTATATATTCTTAGCACATTAACCGCCGAATTAAAGGTGCAATTACGAATAACAGTGCCTTTAGAAAACCCGGAATCATTCCCGTCTACTGCCAAGGAATCATCACCGGTTTGAAAATAACAGTCTTCGACTAAGACATTTAAACAGGAACTGAAGTGGTAACCATCCGTATTGGGACCATAGAAATTATTTTCAACCCGACAAGCTTGAAAATGTACATTTCGGCAAGAAAGTAGCCAGGCTGAATAAGCCGGTGAATCCCGAATAATTAATGACTTTACGTTGACATTTTGGCAGTTTTTTAGTAGCAGGGTCATGGGACGAAAAGGCTTGGCATAGTACCTAGGTGGAGTTGAACACCACAATTCGCCAATCTCTTGCATCGGTGTCCAAAAAGCCTCACCACATCCTATAATAACACCACCTTCTATTCCTATATCACAGCTATCTTGGGCATAGATCATGGCATAACCTAAATCCGGTGTGTTTATGGAAAGATCATTTTGCTTTAGATGGAGGGGATAGAATTGAGCCGCCTCAACAGGAGATATTAAAAAGCAATCTGAAGCAAGACGCAATGTTACCCGGCTTTTAATTTCAATTGAACTTGTCAGATATTTACCGGAGGGAATAAAAACATTACCTCCACCAAGGTTATGACATCTATCGATTGCCATTTGAATATAAGTTCTGGTTTTAGTAAGATCATTTCTTTCGTTAAGCGGAATTGAAACAGTTAATTCATTTTTCATAGTTTTCATCCCTTTTTTACCTTTAAAAAGCATTATGGCTGTTAGGGTGTACTCTTGTTTTTAGATATTCAAAACTTTCCAAAGGATTATAATATTTATTGGAACCCCCTTTATTGTAAGTTGTCATCTTGCTCTCGTACAGTAAGAACTGTGTTGAAAAGTTATTGAATCCTGCAAAGTATAGCGACAAAAAAAGACTGGAGTACCTTCCATAAAATTAAAAGATACTCCAGTCTTTTAACCATATCTAATCAAGTTGCTTGATAATAACATTCTCAATTTTAGTATTATCATCACTTGTACTTGTTGAGCGAAGCCAGATAAAACCTGCCTCTTTGAAGGGACCTACACCAACTTCATCTTCAATAACAAGGTTATCAGCTTTAGTAAGCTTAACCTGAACTGTTTCACCTTGAACAGTAACCTTAAAATGTACACGATCACCCCAAGCCATAGGTGTATTAATTGTTGCGTAGCTATTATAATCAGGTGCCCAGTTGCCATTTTCCCAGCGTCGCATACGAATATCTATGGCTGTTATTAGATCAATTCCCGGACCATAGTAATAAGGAGCACCTTCACAAGTACTGCGAAGAATAATCATAGTACGACCGTTTTTAGAATGTCTTAACCTAAATGGATAAACTGCTACACAAACTTATATTCACTCTGCTAATTCACTCCAAGAATTAGTTGCTCTGGAGAAAGCCTTTTTTCTCATAGGTGCTATTTAAATGTTAAAATATCATTAAGAACTAAATTTTTGAAAAAAACCTGGTGCCTCTATAAATAATAACAGCAACAATATTGTCTTCTTGTGAGTGATGACTATCTCTTGACTGACTCTTCAATAAATCTTTAAGGAGCTTATTGATATGCCATATATTAAAGGTGGTCAACTGACTGATCTTGCTTTGCCTACCATACCTCTGCCTCACGATGTCTGTGAAATTAAAATGTCTTTTGACTATAATCAAGGACCTATCCGCCATCAACTTTGGGCCCTGGATCTTATGCTTAAAGGTGATGCCTATGTAGAAGTTAATGGACAAAATATTCTAAGACAAAAAGACAGTGTCCATCTCTATGCCCCCGGCACTGTATATGTTGAAAAACCTGCTTTTTCACCGGTTACAAGTGGTCGCTTTGTAGTCTTTGGCCCTGCCAAAATACCCAAACTAGAAGCAGTAATGGCTGGTAAACCTTTTTTAGCTTTTCAAGATCCGGCCGGATTGATAGCCGGTCTCCTGGAAAAAATGGTGGCTCTTGTTAATTATTCTGAGAGTAAAGCCAACTTTGCGCTTTGTGGTTTATTAATGGCGCTTATAGATTACCTTTATTTTGCCAAAGATACTAAAACAGGTAAGATAATAGTTCCCTTTACATCACTATCCGAAAGCCCCTTTGTGGAACAGGTAAACTTAGAACTCCAAAGCAACTTAGAAAAACGGCTGACTCTTAAAGATATTGCCGCTAAACTTCATATCAGCACCTCGACTCTTGCTCATCGCTATAAAGAAGAGGCCGGTATATCTCCCTACCAGGCTCGAACAATGTATCGCCTAAAGATGGCCAAACAGTTATTAAAATATGAAGATTTAACCTTAGAAGTAATTGCCGCCAAGGTTGGTTTTTCAAGTGCCTCCCACCTGTCACTGGCTTTTAAGAGGCATTTTGGTATCTCACCTTCTTTGCAGCGAAATATTATGAAATAATTTTTTTATATGCCTATCTAAGATTGTTGTTTTTAAACTAATTTCTACCTCAAAGTTGTAAACTGTGGAACAACCCTTCAATTCCTATAAAAAAGGTTGTAGCCGAGGTAAATAAGGCTAAGCCTAGGGAAGAAACTAAACAGAAACCTTAAGGTAGGATTGAATAGGAGATTAAAAATGATACAAAGAACTCTTTGGACTAACAAATATTTTGTAGTATTAATGGCTGTTGTGGCCTGTATTCTTTGGGGAAGTGCATTCCCTGTTTTAAAAGTAACCTATGCCCAGCTTGAACTTAGACCGGATGATATTTCCAGTCGTTTAATACTGGCCGGAGGTCGATTTTTCCTGGCTGCCCTTCTCTTGTTCGTACTTTTAACAATAGTTTTCAAGCAACCGCTATCCGTAGAAAAACACTCTGTCCGTCCTTTGTTTTTTTTGGGACTGACTCAAACCGGTTTACAATACTTTTTCTTTTATAATGGTTTAGCTTATACCGCCGGTATAAAAGGTGCCGTATTAAATTCCATCGGTAACTTTTTTGTTGTCTTAATAGCACATTTTTTGTATAAAAACGAGCGTCTTAATATGGGTAAAGTAATTGGTCTGATTACAGGCTTTGCCGGGATAATAATAATCAACTGGCAACCTTATACCAATGGTTTTAACTGGAATCTTTCTTTCCGCGGAGAAGGGTTTTTAGTCTTAGCTGGATTAACCAGTGCTTTGGGCACCTTCCAAGCTAAGGAGTTAACAGGTAATCTACATCCGGTTATAGTAAATGCCTACCAATTATTGTTTGGTTCTTTGCTTCTTCTTACCGCGGGTCTTCCTGGAGTAAATAAAAATCATTTAACTCTAACTCCATTGTTTTGGATATTGTTTATCTATTCAGCTGTCTTGTCAGCCACAGCGTTTTCCATTTGGTATACCCTACTTAAATATAATAAAGCCAGTGAAGTAACCCTGATCAGGTTTGTCATTCCGGTTTCGGGAGCAATTCTTTCAGCCGCTTTTTTACCTAATGAACATTTAAGTTTTTCCGTACTTCTAGCTTTAATTTTAGTTGCTTTTGGTATCGGTGCTGTAAACTACTTTCGCAAAAATACTTAAGAGCTTATGCTATAGTTAAAATTAAACCGCTGCATCTAACAAGTGTAGCGGTTTTTTAGCCCATTAAAAGCTTGCTTTTCATTGCTTTTTTACTCTGACCATCAAGTCACTTCACTCTATTTCACCCTCTGGCATACAAAGAATAATCTAATATCAGAGCAAATAAAGGAGTGATGTTATGGATCTAGATTCAAGTGTCTATTGCCTAAAATGCAGTAGTGAATCTGCCTCTGGTCTAATTAACCCAAAAACTTATCAGTGGTGCCCGGTATTTGGTCAGCCTAAACCTGCAATATATAAACCAGCTCTCCAATACATTGTTTCAATCCCTATCAACTTAGCCAAATCCCTGGAAGGCAAGTATTATGTCGGTTATGCTGATAATTTAGTTTTTGGTCAGGGAAAAAGTGCTTGGGCAAGATTATATAATCCGCTTAATTCCGGTATTAATTTACATGTAACAGTCTGGACTGTCAGCGATGTTTCAGAAACTACTTTTCGGGCCCAAATCTGGTTTAATACCAATCCTCCGGGAACATCGCTGGAATCCGATTTAGTTACCCCCTCTAACCTCGCTTTTTATCCCCCACCTCATCCCAAGGTAAAATTAGAATATGCTATCAATGTCTCAGGAGAGCCTCTGGGTGGGATAAAGGCTTTTGTGCGCCGAGGACAACCTGAAACCACCCTGGTAGATGACGAACAAGGCAAATTTATCTTTCCTCCGGGAGGTTCATTTCTCATTTTCCTATCCAATCCGGAAACACCGGATTTAATAAGTAGCGGTAGAATTGCCTATGGCTGGTGGGAAGAGCCTGTTTGTAATTAAAAGGGTAAATCTCCTCCAAATTGAAGCTAACTGTATCAAAAATGCAGGCTACATTTTAGTAGCCTGCATTTTATTCTTTTGTTAAAAGCTAGTGTTTTTTTACTTTCTTGGTGTGTAGTGGGTATGCAAAAGCTGGTGCGAACGTTCTGATAGAGGTTTTTGGAGAAATTCCTCATAAAGAGCGATTACAGCGGGATTTTTGTGGGATAGACGTAGCTCCATATCTCGATCAGCAGTATAAAGGGCACTGCCTCTTTCAGCGCGAGTAGTCATCAGAGAACCAATCGGCTGTCCTCCACCACCCACACATCCACCCGGGCAACACATAACCTCCACAAATTGCCAAGGTGCCTTGCCTGATTTAATCTGCTCTAGTACCTTTTTTGCATTGGTAAGGCCATGGGCCACTGCCACCATAACTTCGTTACCACTGAGATTTACTGTAGCCTCTTTAACTCCTTCCAAACCTCTAACCTCATGAAACTCAAGTTCGTCTAAAGCTAACTCCTTTCCGGTTACCACTTCATAAACGGTGCGCAAAGCTGCTTCCATCACACCTCCTGTAGCGCCAAAGATTGCTCCGGCACCTGTGGATGTGCCTAGCGGAGAATCAAAATCTTCTTCGGGTAAGCTCTCAAAATTTATCCCCGTCTCTTTAAGCATACGGCCTAATTCGCGTGTTGTAAGAACAACATCCACATCTCTAAAGCCACTCGATTGCATCTCAGGTCTTTGGGCTTCAAATTTTTTGGCTGTACAAGGCATAATGGATACGACAAAAATATTGGCCGGATCTAGATTAGCTTTTTTTGCGTAGTAGGTTTTAGCCAAAGCTCCAAACATCTGTTGGGGTGACTTACAAGAAGAAATATGTTCCAGAAGCTCCGGATAAAAATGCTCAATATATTTTATCCATCCCGGGCTGCATGAGGTAATTAGAGGAAGTGTTTTACCACCCATTAATCTTTGCAACAGCTCGTGGCCTTCCTCCATGATAGTAAGATCAGCCGTAAAATCAGTGTCAAAGACCCGATCAAAACCCAGCCTTCTTAGGGCTGCAACCATCTTACCCGTAACAATTAAACCTGGTTTAAGACCTAGTTCCTCACCAAGAGAGACTCTGATGGCAGGAGCAGTCTGAACCACAACATGTTTTGCCGGATCAGAGAGAGCTTTCCAGACTAAAAAGGTATCATCTCGCTCAGTAATAGCCCCGGTAGGACAAGCCAAAATACATTGACCACATAAGGCACAGACCACATCCGAAAGGCCCAATTCAAAAGCAGGCATTACAACCGTATCAAACGAGCGGTTTATCATAGAAAGTGCCTCTACTCCTTGAACCTTCTCACAGACCTCTATACAGCGTCTGCAGTTAATGCACTTATTGGGATCACGTACGATAGCAGGTGAAGACTCGTCTAAAGGTAAATTGCGGATAATTCGCTCAAACCGGATCTTTCTTATACCCAGATCAGAAGCTAGTTGCTGCAACTCACATTGGAGGTTGCGGGCACAAGCCAGACAATCATCAGGGTGATGAGCTAAAAGCAGCTCAACAGCCATTTTACGTGCTTTTCTTACAAGGGGTGAGTTGGTAGATACCACCATATTGGGTGCAACCGGGTACGAACAGGCCGGTTGCAGAGTCCGCATACCTACAATTTCCACCACGCAGACTCTACATACCGCAGGAGAACCTAAATCCTCATGCCAACATAAGGTAGGTATATTTATCCCGATACTGCGGGCTGCTTCAAGAATAGTGGTTCCAGGTGCAACCTTTACTAGTTGATCATCTATAGTTAAGGTAATATCCGACATTTTTCAACCTCCTTTCAACTAACAATGTCGCTTTTTGTGCTAGCTACCTGGGTATTAACACCGTTTTGGCATTTCCCAACTAGACAAGCTTCATGCAAATGCATCTGAATTTCGTCTCTAAAATGCTCCATTATGGTAAAAAGAGGAACTGCCACCGATTGACCAAGAGCACATAATGATGAACTTTGCATTACTTGGGCCAATTCCAGCGCTAAATCCAAATCTGCTTTAGTGGCCTTAAACTGACGTAGTTTATTAAAAATCTGTAGTACCCGGGTAGTACCTTCGCGACAGGGAGTGCACTGTCCGCAGGACTCATGGGCAAAAAAGTTCAGCATTGAACAGGCAATATCTACTATACAATGACTATCATCGATAACCAGAAGCGCTCCTGATCCTAAAGCAGAACCAACCGATTGCAGGCTTTCGTAATCCATTGGTAGATCAAGATGAGCATCAGTCAGACAACCACCGGCTGTTCCTCCTGTTTGAGCCAGTTTAAATAACCTACCGTTAGGAATTCCCCCACCCACCCCATAGATTACTTTCCGTAAAGTAATGCCCATAGGAACTTCAATCAAACCCTTGTTGTTAATATTGCCTGTTAGGGTAAAGACTTTGGTCCCCGGTGAACTAGTCGTTCCTATACTTCTATACCAAGCTGCACCATGCCTGATAATAGCTGGGATATTGGCTATAGTCTCCACATTTACCACCACTGTAGGTTTCCCCCATAAGCCGGAAGTGCTAGGATAGGGTGGTTTTTGGCGTGCCTCTCCCCTTTTACCTTCCATCGAGGCAATAAGTGCGGTTTCTTCTCCACAAACATAGGAGCCGGCACCTTTTTTAACTTCAATATCAAATTCAAAATCCGTTCCGAACAGTTTTTTGCCCAGAATCCCTGAAGAACGTGCTTGGTTTATGGCCTTTTCCATTCGTTCAATAGAAAGATAGTATTCACCACGAATGTAAACATAACCACAGGTAGCACCAACTGCGTAGCCTAAAATAATCATGCCCTCAATGATCTTATGGGGATCACCTTCTAGAATCAGTCTATCCTTAAAAGTACCCGGTTCACCCTCATCAGCATTACAGATGATATACTTTTGATCTGATTGCGTTTTTTGTGTCATGGCCAGTTTTTTACCGGTAGGGAAAGCTGCACCTCCACGTCCCCTAAGACCTGAGTCTTTAACAATTTCAATAACTTCTTCCGGAGAGTAACTAGTAAAAGCTGTTTCGGCAGCTTCGTAGCCATTGTGCTTAATATATTCTTCAATACTGTCTGGATTAATTAAGCCAGCATTTTCAAGCACAACACGTTTTTGAATTTGAAAATAATCCGGGCGTTTACTGTAATCAGCCGAGACCGAGGGCATCTCTCCTGTATATTGGAATCTTTTTACGGGGAAGCCTTTAATTAGATGTTCGCTGACAATTTCACGAGCTTTTTCTATGGTAACTTGGCTATATACTATTCCTTCCGGATAAACCACAACAATCGGTCCCTGATCACATGGACCCAAACACCCTGTTTCGACAACACGTATCTCACGATCAAGCCCAGCTTTTTTAACCAGCTGTTCGATCTCTTTAAGTATGGCGTAGCACCCATGGGCCACACAAGGGGAGCCACCACATACCAGAACGTGTGAACGATAATAAAACCCCATAGTAATCCCCTCCTTGAGGCCTATTTATAACGTTCTAAGATCTTGTTGAGATCTTCTGGAACTAAATTTCCATAGACCTCATCATCGATCATCATGGCTGGTGCAACCCCGCACACACCAAGACACGAACTTACTTCAACCGTAAAACGTCCGTCTTTTGTCGTGCCACCTATCTCGACGCCAAGGATATTACAAAGCGAGTCGATTATTTCCGTTTTGCCCATAACATGGCAAGGAGTCGACTCGCAGATTCTGATGATATGACGTCCCCTAGGTGTTGTTGAGAACATTGAATAGAATTTAGCTACTCCGTATACACGACTCTCTGGTATTTCTAGAACACGTGCTACTACACTTAATGCTTCACGAGGAAGGTAGTTTTTTAAGTCCTGCACTTCGTGAAGGGCTAGAACAATATCTTCTGGTTTACCACAATATTTAGTTGCAATTTCCTCTACCTGAGTTAGAAAATCAGCATCAGGTTGCAAGGTTATTTCAGATTTTTCTGCCATATAGTGGACCTCCTTTCCTACCTAGAGTATATTTTGCTAGGTATTACTATTTTGTGATATTTTTAACAATCCTTTCCAAAATAACTGGCCGTTAGGTAAATGTCAATCTGCTACTAAGAGATGACAAGATTACCCACGACCTTGCCATTTACTACGTGGCTGGCAATAATCTGACGTGCTCTTTCCGGTGTTACATGGCCATAAATTACTTTTGGTTCACCTTGTCTTACTACTTCAATAATCGGTTCTAACTCACACATGCCAATACAACCTGTTTGTGTAACTACTACATTACTGAGATTGCGGGCTTTGATCTCATCGTCAATTGCCTTAAGTGTTTCCCGGGCTCCTGCTCCTATACTGCATGTTCCCATACGGATAACAATGCCAACCTTGTCTTTTTCTTCTTTAGAATCTGTACTAGGCGATGAACACTCCTTAAACTTTTTAAGATTATCGAACAACTTCATATTTAAGCAACCCCCCTTAAGAAATATTAACTTTCTACTATACATTAGAAAGATTACATAACTAAAAGCAGTATCTTCTAGTAATATTTTTCGTTAAGGATAATCTTTAGCTTAAATATCTGACATATTTAGTCTGCTTAATCTGTTTTTTGCCTTTTTATATGTATAACAGTATTCGCATCAATAGAATAGTAGCCACTTAACTACTTTCAGTCATTTGCGCCTTTATTTAAATCTATGTTTTGGCCGACAATAACCTTTCTTTAATTATATCTTATATATGCCTTTAAGGAAAATATTCCTTCTTTTTAGGACAAAATTAATTTATTAGCAGTTATCCCGGAGTTTAGTTGCGTTTTTGTTCCCTCGCCTTAACCCACACCTCAGCAATGAAATATCTTCTATTAGACTTTACCTATCCTCCAGCTTTTTCTCGAGTTATTACTTATTACCTTATGCTTGATTCATAAGATACTTTCATCATATGAGTTATAAATCACCCATAAAGACCAGATTTACGGGAATTTGTTTCCGGCTAAGATTTTTGAATTAAATAAATGCGGAAGCCAAGTTTTTCCTCCCCCCTAGGAGTTTTGGGTTTTTTAAAGTTATAGTTTATAACCTAAATTTTTAATATGGGTATATCCTGACTATAAAGAAGCCCCAAAAAAACCTTATGTTTTTTGAGCCATGGTTAACAGTAAGTTATTTAATTTCAGAGGTATTTAATTTCAGGGGTTGACAAGTGCTACGTATAGGTTATTATTATATTGTGACCAACGCATACGTATCCGTTGTGTCTCATATTGTTTTCTTTTCTCATGTCTATGCTATAATTTTCAATCTTTTCGGATACAAAATATATCTACGTATACGTTACATTTTTACGCCTACTTATTTGTTTAGGCTGTTTATCTTAGTTGCTTGTTAAAAAAGGGGGGCTTTTACATGGTTAGCAATTTCAGAGATCCCGGCAGTGGCTTAAGCCATTTAATGGGTGCTATTCTGGCAATTATTGGTTTAGTTGTAATGCTTATCACTGTGATTCCTGAAGGTAATATTTGGCAGATAATCTCCTTTAGTGTCTTTGGTGTCAGCCTTATTCTCCTTTATACAACCAGTGCCATTTACCATATTAGTAACGGTTCGAAGGAAATAATTGCCCGGCTTAGAAGACTCGATCACAGCATGATCTTTGTTCTAATCGCCGGTACTTACACCCCGATTTGCCTAACTCTTTTAAGGGGTAAAATAGGTTATCTTTTGCTTACTTTAATCTGGGCCTTAGCTTTAGTCGGTATTGTTTTGCAAACTATACTTATCAGGGTGCCTCGTTTTGTCTATACATTAATCTATATTGTCATGGGATGGCTGGTTGTTTTAGCCTTTTCTCCTCTTGTGGAAGCTTCCTCGCTAAAAGCTATCCGCTGGTTAATCTTAGGTGGTGTATTCTATAGTCTAGGTGCTTTGATCTATGCTCGCAAAAAGCCAAACTTTATTAAGGACTGGCTTGGTTTTCATGAGATCTTTCATATCTTTGTGATTCTTGGCAGTTTAAGCCACTTTATATTTATTTTCAAATACTGTCGTTAAAATAACACCTTCCTTGATTAAATAAGGGAGGTGTTATTAAACCCAGAATAATAGATTAAAAATCAGTATTATAAGATCCCGCTTGATAAAATCCAGCCTAGTTTGGGACATCAGTTTATAATGTTAATAGCTTTAAGACATGCCATGTTTCTTTTATTGTTAGAGCAATTTTCTACCCGAGAACGCTAGAAAGTTAAGTTGATACTGTTTTTTTCTCTGACAGCTTTGCGGTGATACATTGGTCTAATTCCAAGGGGAACAACCTTGAGAATTCAATACTTGCCAATAATTTTAGTACTGTTCTAGACTAAACATTAAAAAGATAGCCTTATCCTTGCTAAGATTAGGTGTTATTTTACAGGCTTATGGGTTAAATAAATCCAATGGTTCTTTAGATTACCAGACCCCAAAAAGTTATCTTTTTTTAGCTTTTTGGGGTTTATTTAAAAGTTCTTTTAGATTGCCTTTAAAAATGACCTTGCCATCTAAGTTAAGCAAGTTTTGGGGGCTAACTAGATTTCTGGAGATATTAAAATCAGCTATACCACTTTCATGCAAAATGTAATAGACAAATTCTGAACATAAGAATCTGTTCTGATAACAAACCTCCCGTTTTAAGAAACTGTTTATTAAGCCCTTGTAGCTATACTTGAAGCTGCTGCTGTTTTTAATAAATTCGTTTAACAGCTCCAAAGCCGTCTCATACTGCTTTTTAGTAACTTCAAGTTCAATTATAAGACCAGGTAATACCTTATGATATTTGTAAACACCCTCATTGAGCCTTTCTCTTCTAAACCTGCCAAGAAAGGGATTATAGGTTCTTTTTCGGCCGAAACTATACATTGTATCCAAATTCTTATCCAGTGCGAGTACAGCATGAGTATAGGTATCTTTACGCACTAACTGAATAAGTTTAGAAATGGCGGTGTTGGTTCTTGTAAGTACTACATAAAGAAAGTATTTTTCCATAGATCTATCCTTTCTAAAAAAAAAACATCTCTTAGTGTAATTTAGGGATTTAATTGCGACTTAACTTATAAACTGCTAAAACAAAGAAAAGGATTCCCGAACCGACCAGTATTATAATGCTTGTGCCCGGTGATATTATCTTGCCACCAAATAGAAAGTTTACACCAAAAACAAGCTTAATTACCTCGCTAACCTCAATGGGTAGGTTAAGTAGTTTAAATGGTTTTTGCATCATTATCTGTCGATAAAGTGAGCCGGCATGACTAGGCGGAAAGACCCTGATTACCGTTTGCACAGCCTGGGGTAAATTACCTACAGGTACATATATACCGGTCAAAAAGCCTATTAATGTACCAATGACTGTACTGGCTGCGGCAAAGGCGTTACCAGAGGTAAAAAAAGATACTAAAAACAACATCATTGTAGTTGAAGAAAATACACTCAACATCATAACACCAATCAGTCTTAGGGTAAGTGTCAGTCCAAGCCATTGTCCGCCATAACCTACGATATAGACCTCAGCGAGCAATAGAGCAACCAGACTCATAATCATGCCAACAATCCACGAACTAATAAAATACCCTCCTAGGATTTGGCTGCGTTTAACCGGAGCAGCCTGAAAATCCCTGGAGATCATTCTTGCTTTGTCGTTAACCATTATCCCAAAAGCACCTAATGTTGTCGTTGTAGCAGTTACAGCTAGAGTCCCGGCCATAATCCAGCTATCCATTAAAAAACGTGCGTGTGCTCCGGCAATATTCTTTACACTTTCAACTACTATCTCACCTAAAAATAAAGCATATAAACCTATGATAACAAACAAAGCCAGGAGCGAAAAAAAGACTGCGGCACGATCACGAAAAAACAGGTATAGGTTTCGTTTGGCAAGCTCTAGGGTGATTCTCATTTGGCCACATCCTCTCGCATGTCTTTCCCGGTTATATTGACAAAAACATCATCCATGGTTCCGGTTATTACTTGAAAACCGATTAAATGATCACGAACAAGATCTAGGATTGGCAATGCTTGGATGGTATTTTGAATGTTAATAATAAGTTGTCCGCCAGCTTTTTGATATCTAAGGCTATAACCATCTAATAAACTCTCTAATTGCTGGGCATTGTTTGGTATTAATAAAAGTTTATCACCGCCGAATTTTTCCTTCAATAGAGCCGGAGTTCCTGTTGCCACAATTTTTCCGTTGTCAATTATAGCTATATTATCGGCATTTGCAGCTTCTTCCATATAATGGGTAGTTAAAAATACCGTCATTTGAGTCTGTTTTTGGAGTGTAAAGATGGTCTGCCAGACGTTTTTGCGGGTTTGCGGATCAAGTCCTGTTGTCGGTTCATCTAAAAATATTATCTGGGGTGTGTTAACTAAAGCTCTGGCAATATCTGTACGTCTCTTTTGACCGCCTGAGAGTTTCCCATAAGGTCTTTTTAGAAAGCTCTCTACCCCTGTGGCTCTAGCTGCAAATGCAAGAGCTTTATTTCTTTTTTTACCATATAGTCCATAAAAGGAAGCTCTGAGAGATAGATTTTCTTCGACTGTCAACAGATCATCTAAAACGCTATATTGAAACACAACACCTATATTTTTGCGGATCTCATTATCGTCTTTACCTAATTCATAGCCCGCTACTACTACCTTGCCACTGTCTGGTTTTAATAAGGTACAAATAGTTTCAATGGTAGTAGACTTACCGGCACCATTGGGGCCTAAAAAGGCAAATAATTCGCCTTTTTTAACTGTAAAATCAATCCCGTTTACTGCTTTAACAGAACCATAACTTTTATGCAAATTACTGATCTCAATTATTTTTTCCATCTTAACCTCCATCTAAGTGCTAAAGGGAATTTCGCTATCTCTTATTTATTACTAAGGATTTTATTATCACAAGGGAAACTAGAGCATAGAGCACATTTTGACCGCAAATACGTGGTTGGCAAGCTGGATCGGCACCTCCTTTTTTACACCCTAATCAGGAGATTTTGTACTCCGGATAGTGCTTGCAATAAAAGCCACAATAGGTAAGGGCCTCTGTAATCTCCCTCTCCTTAAACAATATTCTTTATTTCAAAACAAAGCCAAATTAGTACTTTGGGTTTTATTATTGCAAATTGATTTAAGATTGTTAGCATCGCATTTCTTGCTTTACCTGGGCCAAGATTATCCCTACTCGAATCACTTTTTCTGCTGCAGGTGTTTCTCTTTTAAGTTTCACCTGTTTGTCAAGCCGAGTATTATTTAACCCGTATTTTACAAGATTTTCATACCTAAGAATACTTTTTCGCTACAGTGTTATTATTCTTTTAAGGTTTTTCACCTCTATTTTCTCTTTATCTTAGATAGCAATTAATGCAACCAAGAAGCTTGAAACTTTTGCTTGCCAAATTATCTCTATAAAAATAAAGGTTTCCCAAGTAAATTAGGTGAATAAATCTCTAACCCAAATATTGATAATTTCCTTTTTATACACTATAAAGAGGTGTTTTTAATTGAAAAAAAAGCGTGGTCTCGATACTGCTTGCCAAAAGAAACCGAGCCAAGGATTATTTATGATTTTAGTCATAATCCTAGGGGTATTATTGGGCTTTTTTTCGAGTCACTTTTTCGAAATTAATTATGATCACTTGCTTATTTTCCTGCTTGTAGTCTATCTAACCTTTTTTGTGCAAATAATTATACATGAATTAGGCCACTTTGTGGTCGGGAAAATCCTTGGCTACCGGTTTATCTTTTTACGTCTTGGTCCGGTGGCCATTGAAATCAAAAACAACAAACTAAGGCTTGTAATAAAGAGAAATAAAGGCTATGGCGGGGCCTGTGGCATGCTTCCGCCCAACGAAGGTATCCCTCTAAAACGGCAACTCTGGTTTTACGCAGGGGGAAGCATCTTTAATATTCTGACTCTAATCCCCCTTTTTGGCATCATCTTTAGTCACTCTTCTGGACTTGTTTTCACTATTAGTATCACGGCAATATTATGTACAACAATCATAGTACTTTTGAATCTTTGGCCTGTCTCTAGTGGCAACCACCCTAATGATGGTAGAATAATTTTCGGGATTCTGGCCAATTCACCTTTAGCAGCCGATTTAGTTCAAGAAACCAATCTTTCAGCAGCTCTGGCAAGCGGGAAGCGTCCCTCTGAACTTATGATTGAACCTCTTGATGAAAAGAGATTAACTATCATTGATTCCGCCATAACCCTAACTCTACTTAATATCCATTATTTTAAAGCTCTAGATACAGATAATTTTCAATCTCTAGCCCGATATATATACGTTTTTGAAAATAACTTAGCGAACAGTCTCAGCTTCGTTGCTGTACCCATGAACTATGAGTTAATCTACTATTACTCGGCCATTGATCATAATAAAGAGCAGGCAGAAAAATATTACACCAGGATTGATACTCATCTTGTTGCCGATAGGGATATTAACGGCCGTCGAGTTTTAGCAGCTTATGAATTCTATATCAATGACAACCCTAAAAAAGCCAGGCAATATTGCCTCGAAGGTCTGGCTTCTTTTAATAATTTTCCCCTAAAAGGTCAAGCTATAATGGAAAAAGCGTTGCTAACTAAATTAATATCCGAGATAGATAATAGTTAACTCTCCTTAACCGGTAAAAAAATCAAAAATCATACCTTACAGTCCTCGAAAACGCCTGAGTGGTTAATGAACCGTTCAGGCGTTTTGCGATAATAAAGAGTTGTTTCTATTTTAAATATTCTCTTTACTTGATAGCTGTCTTAGATATTTAACTTACTTCAGCAATCTTGCTCGTTTTGCGCTGAGCCATGACCAATCTGTAATATATCCCCTTTTTCTGCAAAAGCTCCATATGGGTTCCTACTTCTGCTATTTTACCTTGATCCAGAACAATAAGGCGATCAGCGCTTCTGAGGGTCGATAACCGGTGAGCAATAGCTATGGTGGTACGGCCTTGGACAATTCGGTTTAGGCTATCTTGGATAATGGATTCGGTCTCAACATCCAGCGAGCTGGTCGCCTCGTCTAGTATCAGTATGGAAGGGTTTTTAATAATAGCTCTGGCTATAGCCAGCCTCTGCCTTTCACCACCGGATATGGAGTAGCCATTCTCTCCGATTATTGTATTATACCCATCGGCAGTTTGCATAATGAAATCATGGGCGTTAGCAGCTTTTGCCGCTGCAATCACCTCAACAGCTGTAGCCCCAGGTTTTCCATAAGCAATATTTTCATAAAACGATCCGGCAAAAAGGAATGTATCCTGAAAGACCACACCTATCTTTTCATGGAGATATTCAGGAGACATATCTTTGAGATCTACTCCATTGATGCTGATTTTGCCCTGAGTTGGATCATAAAGACGCATGATTAGGTTGATTATTGTTGATTTTCCCGCTCCTGAGCGCCCAACTATACCAATCATCTCACCTGATTGGATATCCAAATCTATACCCTTAAGCACAGGTTCATAGGACTTATAGCCAAAGGAAACACCTTCGAAAGACACCTTTCCCAATAAAGGCACGTTTTTAGGATTCGATATAGAAATGATATCAGGTTCTTCATCCAGTATTTCAAATATCTTGACCATGCTGGTCATGGCATCTGCCAGCCAGCGGGGGAAAGAGACCAGCCAGCGAAGTGGTGCGTAAACATAGGTAATGTACATGGTAAACTGGACAAGAACGCCAAGACTTAAAGTGTTATTCAAGATTTTTTGCCCGCCATAATACAGTACCAGAAATTCGCCAATTCCCGTAAAGAATAACATTAACGGAAAAAGACGAGCCCAAATAGCTTCATTGTCCGATGATACTTGAGCCAGCTCACGGGTGGCTTTTGAGAACTTTTGAATTTCCAACTCTTCTTTTCCAAAGGACTTGACGGTACGGATTCCTTTGATTATATCATGGAGAATGGACTGACATTTGGAGTTTTTTCTCCATTGCCGTTCATAACGGATATGAATGAATCTCCAAAAACGCGACAAAACAATGCATACCACAGGCACGGGAATAAATACTAGGAGAGTAAGCTCTAAGTTGGTAAAAAGCAGGATAACCAAGACGACCACAAATATTATCATCTGCTCGACAGCCCAACGGCCGCCATCGGAAATAAAGTTCCGCACATTGCCGGTATCCTCCATCACACGCCGGATCAAATCCCCTGGTGTACGTTTGGATAGCGAACTCATAGACAGCTTTTGAATCTTCTCGTAAGCCAGATTTCTCAAATGGTTAGCATACTGGATACTGGCCTCATTGAATACCCTTGAGCTGAAGATAAAAATCAACTCTCCAAGGGCTCTTGCCAGAAACATCGCCCCTGCTAGCAGGAAAACCTGGGCAGAGGTTCCTTTCATTGGGCGCAGATATTCATCTATAAGCAGCCGGCTAAAAAGCGGTACAAGAAGGTATATTATTGACGATGTAGCTAAAAACAACTCTGCAGGCAAAATCTTACCAGCAAAGGGCCTGAGTAAATCCAAAGCCCGTTTTAAAACACTTATCTTGTTATAGCAAAACAAACAGACCGACATTCCCTCAATAAGGGGACGGCCACATTTTTCGCACACGGGTTGTTCTTTTTCTTCAGGGGTGACATATTGCTTTGTTTGGATATAAAAATTGATCACTTTGCAGAATTCGCCTGCTGCCTTCATAGCCGAGAATGTAAAGCGACAGAGAAGTATTTCACTCTCATTATTCATTTTTGCAAAAAGAAGACCGCAACCCACCCCTCCTATTACCGACATCTCGGTAATATCGCCTGCAGACAATGTCAAAAGTATTTTATCGCCGATAAAGGAGATGATCTGTCCGGTTTGGTCAAAGCTAACTATGCCTTTTGCTGGCTGCATAGCCAGGTCAAGATCATAGTGGAATTCATGTTTGTGCGACATGGAGTCACTTCCTTCTGAATAGTCTGCCTAAAAAAGGTATGGTTCGAGCCTCTTGAAACTCTTTTTATCAAGCCTGCTCAAGGATTGAATGATATAACGGTTTCCGTCCACATCAGTTATTATAAGCCTATCATCGTCCAGCATCCTGATGTTTTTATTAACGTCTTTCAAAGCACAGTTTTTCTTATATTTGGAATCATCACGGCCAATTATAAGCTCCATGTATACATAACCTAGTTTGTCTTTCACCGATTTTACTTCATATACAGTGGGACTGTAATAGCGTTTTTCAAGTTCAGTTAATACGATACTATACTGCTTCTCATTGAGATCGGAAAGAGAACGGATCATCCCGATTTCTTTGTTATCCTTATCTGCCACCGAAATATACTCCGTAGGATTCCCAATAGGGAAGGCTCGCCTTAATGTTATCCGGTTATAATCTTGATCTGCGTATTTTAAACCTGTAAATCCACCCGATGTCATATAGAATTCAGCATTTTCAAGATCAATCATGCCAATATCTATTGCATAAGCCCATGAAAGCGCTTCTTTCTGTATGGCTTTTTCCATGGAAATTCCTCCTAAATTATCCTGCATAGTATAGATACTCTAATATATCAGGCATCCATGTTTATAACCTTAAGCCCCTCTAGCTGTATGGTATAAAGCTTGTGATATTCGCCTTTTTTTTGCATCAGTTCTTTATGGGTACCGCTTTCTACCACCTTGCCATTGCTGATAACAGCCAGACTGTCTGCATCGCGCAGTGTAGAAAGCCTATGAGCGATGGCTATGGTTGTTCGGTCTCTTTGTAGATCAGAAAGAGCTTTTTGGATGCTTGCTTCGGTCTCAGTATCCATAGCTGCAGTGGCTTCATCCAATATTAAAATATCAGGATTCTGCAAAATCGTACGTGCTATAGACAAACGCTGTTTCTCTCCGCCTGACAGATCCTGTCCTCCCGCTCCTACTTTAGTCTCGTAGGCATCCGGAAGAGCCATTATGAATTCATGGGCTGAAGCTGCCTTGGCTGCTTTTATGACATCCTCAATACTTGCCTTTGGCCTTGCATAGCGAATATTATCGGCGATTGTGCCGATAAAAAGGTAAATATCCTGTGATACAATTCCTATGCTTTGCCGCAGCTGAGTCAAAGATAGCTGCTTTACATTGACACCATCAATAGTGATAGAACCTTCATCAACGTCATAAAGCCGTGCAATTAAGTTTGCCATCGTGGATTTACCTGCGCCGGTCTTACCGACGATGCCTAGCATCTGCCCAGCTTTTACAGACAAATCTAGTCCTTTCAAGACAGGTGTTGCAGGATCATATTCAAACTTCACACCCTTTAGTTCAATGTTACCCCGGATTCGATCAAGTATGACAGGCTCCTCAGGTTCAGTAATATCAGGTTTGGCATCAATAATTTCAAAGACCCTCTGAGCTGAATCTACACAGCGTGCCCACCAGTTTGAAACCCAGGACATGAACTCAAGGGGCCCATATAGCATAGAGAGATAGGCGATAAAGGTAAGCAGAGTACCCAGGGTGATTTCGCCTTCGAGAACCATCTTTCCGCCTATGCCGGTTATGATTACCTGACCTAAAAACATAAACAGATAGATAAGCGGAAAAGCCGTAGCACTGGTGTTCATGGCCTGTATATCCACAACAGCTTGCTTGGCACCCACCTCGGCAAAACGCTTTGCTTCAGCATCTTCTCTGGCAAAAGCCTTGATAACGCGCTGACCGTTCACAGAGTCACTGAGCATGGAATTGAGCTGGGAATTGTATACCCAATTCTTATGGTGGAAGTGGCGGAAAACACTCCATAGAATCCTGAAAAAGATGATTGCTATCGGTAGTACCAGAAGACATATTAAAGCAAGTTTGATATTAAGCGCACACATCAGGATTATTACACCTGTAAAGGTAAAAACATTGACAATTACATATGGCAGGCCGTCAACAAAAAACCAATAGATATTGTTGGCATCCTGATTGATCCGGTTCATTAAGCTTCCAGTGCGTTTAGATGTATAAAACCCTACAGATAACCGCTGCATAGCTTCAAAGATTTTAAGCTTCAAATCCTGCACAATCCAGGGAACAGTTTTAGCCAGAACATAAGAATAGAAGATATTCAGGGCCACACCGATGGCTCTGACGATAAAGATCAGACATACAGCCTGCAAAATAGCGCCGTAGTAGCTACCACCCTCTATAAGTACTTCATCGAAAAAAAACTTGGTGCCAATTAGGGGTGATATCATAGAGAACACTGATCCTGCAAGCATAGCAAGGAATATAACAGCCACCTTGCTCCGATAATGGACAAAAAAGCCCATCAGCCGCCGGGTAATCGAGACTTTATCCATACATTTCGGGCATAGCTTACGTTCAGGTTCCGGGTATCTTGTGCCACATTTGGGGCAAAAGAGTTCCTCATCAATGAGAATATCACCAAGAGGCTTTTTACCTTCACGAATATTTTGGATTACTTTTATGAGCCGCTCAATATCGGACAAAAATCCGATTGAGAAAACTAGCAATATACTTGTTTTGTCTTCTTTTCCGCTGCAAAGACGCGCTGTGGACAACAGACGTTCACATGTCAGTTCACCTAGCTCTGGCAGAGGATAAATCTCAAGTTCCTTAGCTTCGTACACAGCAACTATCCTGCGGGCACCGGTAGTTTTGACCACCTTTTCCTCTCCGAAGAGAATGTACATGTTTTCACTACTGACAGCCATATAAACATCGGAATACCAATCTTTATCAGCTGAATCAGTATGAGTTGCGTAAATTAATTCGGAGGTATCAATACCTTCTGCAGCAAAAGCGGAGAGCATATACTCCGGCATGTGTGTTTCCATTTATATTTCCTCCCCAAATCGAATACCAAAACAGTACTACGGAAACATCCTCACAAAATAATAGGTATCGGATGTCGCTAAAATCTACACCAAGAAAGAACCTACAAGAGTTTTATATTAAAACATTTTTGTAGCTTCAGCAAAAATGACATTATCTATCGCTCATGTTCGCTTTTTATCAGCTACTACCTCCTACGCCCAGATAATTATTTATGATAAAACAATTCACATGTTTTCTCAACATATATAAATAATTTCCTTCCGTATCTATTTAAGCATTTAGCAGCAGAAATAAAAAGGTAAGACTTATTTCATACCCAATTTTTCTAAACTTTCGCTTTAACACACTTACCTGTTGCTTAAATTTTTTCTCCTCTTGTTTTATCCGGAGTACCTTACCACTGTATGAGTAAACTTAAGAGTTAATCCCTGTTTTTAGGTCTGTATATTTTTGTTACCTAAAAAACAACGGTTATGAATCTCTGTTACTTCTCATTTATGGTTGCTCCAAATCATTTTGAGTTCGCCATGCTTAACACACTACACTTATCCTTGGCTAACACTACTATTTTTATATTTTTTAGACCATAATTGTTGCTGACTAAATTACTGTCAAAACAGAAAAAAGGTTACCCCTCACTAATTAATGTAATTATTATTAGACTATAGCTAATATAAAAAAGTCTGGTATTAAACCTACCAGACTTTTTAATTCTAAATACTGTGGTTTCAAGTTTTTAATAGCTTAGAATAGTCTTTATTTAAGCTTGACCAAAAGGTAAAATTCCTCAGCGGTAAAATTGATCTCTTTTTGAGAATCTGTGTAGCCGTTTAATTTGGTAAAGAGTATTTTTACCTTCACCCTGTCATTTTCATCAATAATCTCCATCTCTTTATTTTCAAGAGTTTGAGAAGTTAAAGAGCTTTTGTGATTTTCATAAATATGATTTAGGTATTCCCAGAAGCTTTTTTGGTAAACTAGCTCACCCTGATATTCTATTTTTAGTTCCTTCTTTTCAGGATCATATTCAGCTTTAATCTGGTCATCTGCTAGGATCTTTGGCTTATTAAAAGTGTAAAAATCAAAGAGATAATCATAGTCTTTAATCCCCAAGGGACCAGTCGGGTTTTGGGCAACATATAAAAAGTATTGTTTACCATCTATTCCGCCATATCTTTGATATTCAAAGCCAAAAAACTCCGGCATCTGAGCCACCCCAAAATCCTCAGGCAAATACTTAAGATCCTTTAGGGTATGATTGGACTGGAAGTATTTTATTATTTCGTTGATCTCCTTTTTATCCGCGTCGGAAATTTCTGTTTTGGGTGTTTTAAGCTTTTGATCGCTAAGCATATCGTATCTGGTTACGATGTTGTAAAACCTATTGGTTTGGCTCTTAATAGAGATTGCATACGAACTAAGGGGACCACAAACTGAGACAAGGGCAAGTATAGCTAAAGATAAAGGTAAACTGATATTATTTCTCCTGCGAGAAAAGTTCCAATAAAGCATCGTCCCTAAGACCCAAAGACCGAGAATGAGTACATAGTATCTGTTTTCAGTAATCCCATAAGCTTCTATTCTTTTGCCCAAAGAGAAAAACATCATAACTAAAAGTGGTAACATCACTTTTGTAAACCAGAAAATAAAGGTTTTAACCCATTTGTTGTCAGATTCTAAAGGTGTTATTAAAAAGATGGTAATGGTGCTTATCACCGCATACCACAGCACAAGATGGCCCACAAGACCTACCGGCCATTGCAAGGTGATGATGATTTTGGCAAAATAGATATAAAGAATTAAGGTATAGATAGCCAAAAGAGGCATGATGATATAAAGCAGCAACACTTTTAAGACTTCGGGAAAGTCTTTTCGGTCTAGATCAGAAGACGGAACTCCTCCTAAAAAATGTACCGGTGCAAACACGCCTAATATTGTAATCCAGATATAGAGGTAGAGATTGGGATAGATCGCTACACCTAAAAGTCCGTTTAAGGTAAGCAAAATAGCATAAAGGCCCATTTGGAGTACTCCGGCAAAAACTAAGGTGATGATAAATCGGGTAATTAAACGAGTAATGTATATTTCAAAATTGACTCTTTGAAAACAATATGGCGCGGCTAAAGCAAGAAGGTAAAATGCCAGTGTAACCCCAAGATATCTCGTTATTGAAACCATCTCAAAGTCTGGCAACCAAAAGAGATAATAAAGCACCAGAAATGCTCCACCGAGGATATAGCTGCTAACTTTAGCCACCAGAGATCGTTTTTCTAAGCGTTCAAAAACAAATTTAAACAGTAGAGAAATTGGGATACCCAGTGCTGTAGCCATACCTAGGCGTATATATACTTCACTAAGATTACCCGTTTTTATTTTGGCAGCCTCTATGGCCATAATTACCATAACTGTAGTTAACGTAGATAAAGATATGGTAACCGGAAAGCATTTTACACTATTATATAGTGACTGTAGCATACTTTTTAAAGATTTTAACAACCTCATTTTAAACCCTCCCCCCTCTTTTTATTTCACTTAAGATAAAAACATTCCTTTGGGTTTTGTAAGAAGGCAAAGATTGTAAAAATACCACGGGTGGGCAAACGCTTTTTTTAATATCCACCCAAAGACTAAAACCAACCCTTTCTCCCTTTTAATATTATAAAAAAAGATAACCGTTAACCTACTCAAGAAGAGTACCCAATCTAAAAGACTTAGTGTTTTTTTCATTTTTTAGTTTTTCTTAAAAAACTCCCTGGCGATCTTGACTGCTTCTCTGGCATCCCTTCCGTAATAATCAGCCCCGATTAGGTCCGCGTATTCTTTATTAAGAACGGCTCCGCCTACCATAACTTTGCAATTTAAGCCCTCTTTCTTGATAGCGGCAATGGTTTTTTCCATATTCTTTACTGTTGTAGTCATTAAGGCACTTAAACCTAAAAGCGGGATCCTTTCTTCTTTAACTGTTTTTAAGATAACTTGTTGAGAAACATCCCTACCTAGATCGATAACTTTAAAACCATAGTTTTCCAGTAAGAGTTTGACCATATTCTTCCCGATATCGTGAATATCACCTTCAACAGTTGCCAAGACAATCTTTCCTTTGTTTAGATCAAGGCTTTTTTCTTTGTCTTTTAAACTATGGGTTTTAATAACCTCAAAAGCTACTTTTGTGGTTTCAGCTGCCTGGATCAGGTGAGGTAGGTAAAGCTCCCCTTTTTCATATTTTAGACCAACTTCATCTAAAGCCGGTATTATATATTGGTCAATTACCTCCAGGGGGGTTAACTTTTTAAGCAGTTTTTGGGTTACCGCAGGTGCGGCAGCTTTTAATCCACACCCAATAACTTTTTTAAGATCTTCTTCTATTATTTGGGCTTTCGGGTCTTGTTTTTTTACATTGCTATATCTAGTCAGAAAGTTTGTGGCTGTAACATCAAAGGCCAATAAAAGGTTACATGCATCAAAGGTTTTTATCATCTCTGCATCTAGTGGATCAATTATGGCTGCGTTAAGACCCGCACCTAAGGCCAAAGCTAAAAAGGTCTTGTTAAGCAAAGTTCTATTTGGTAGCCCAAAAGAAACGTTACTGATTCCAAGGACAGTTTTTACACCTAGCTCTTTTTTGATTAATCTTATGGCTTTAAGTGTTTCTAGAATCTGGTTTTGTTCTGTTGAGGCTGTAAGCACCAAACAGTCTATAATTAAATCTTCTTTGTCTATACCATATTGAGCGGCTTTTTTTACTATCCTCTTAGCAATCTCAAGTCTTTTTTCAGCTGTAGGAGGGATACCTTTTTCATCTAGGGTTAAACATACCGCGCACGCACCATATTTTTTAACCAGGGGAAACAGCTCTGCCATTACTTCTTCTTTCCCGTTGACAGAGTTAATAAGTGGTTTGCCGTTATAAACTCTTACCGCAGCTTCAAGGACATCTCTATTCATACTATCAATTGACAGAGGAAGATCGATTATGCCTTGCAGCTGTTTAATAACCTCTAACATGGTCGTAACTTCATCGATTTCAGGTAGGCCAACATTTACATCAAGCAGATCGACCCCAGCTTCCTTTTGCCTGATAGCTTCTTGTAAAAGCGCAGTATAATCTTTCTGTTTTAGCGCTTCTTGAAGGTATCTTTTGCCTGTAGGATTTAGCCTCTCGCCGATAACTGCCGGTTTTTCACCGATAATAACTGTTTTTGTGGCTGAACTAACCGCCGTTAGTTTTTGTATTTGGCGTTTTAACGGCTTAACTGTTTTTAATTCGTTTTTTAGAGTTTGAATATACTTAGGATTAGTTCCGCAACATCCTCCGATAAACGACACACCTTTTTGGACCATTAGCTTGGCGAAACTCGCAAATTCCTCTGGTCCTATCTCAAAGACAGTCTCTCCCTGGCTCTCTTTAGGCAGTCCCGCATTAGGTCTTGCGATTACAGGCACTTTTGCATATTTAACTATCTCTTCCAGCAGAGGTAGCGTTTCTTTGGGGCCTAAAGAGCAATTGATACCTAGGGCTTTAACCCCTAACCCTGAAATGGTATTAACCATAGTAAGAGGATCAGTCCCCATTAGAGTTTTTCCGTCGGCTTGAAAAGTCATGGTGGCAAATACCGGGAGATTACTGTTTTCGGTAGCTGCCAGAACGGCCACCTTAAGTTCATAAAGATCGGTCATGGTCTCAATTAAAATTAAATCTGCCCCGGCTTCAGTTCCCAAGATTACCTGCTCTTTAAATAAAAGATAGGCCTCATTAAAAGATAGCGTCCCATAGGGCTGTATGAACTGGCCGAGAGGACCGATATCTAAAGCCACCAGTATATCTTTGGCGGCTTGACGGGCTATTTTTACACCTAAAGGTACAATTTCTTTGACACTCAAACCATATTGGCTGAGTTTAAGAGAATTCGCACCAAAAGTGTTGGTGGTAATGATATCTGCCCCAGCTTGAATATACTCGCCATGGATTTGGGCGATTAGTTCTTGGCTTGAAATATTGTAACTTTCCGGCGGTTGCCCGGTTTTAAGGCCATAACTTTGCAGTAAAGTGCCCATTGCTCCATCAAAAAGCAGAATGTTCTCATAATCGATTTTCCTTTTCACTCTTGTGGCTCCCTTCTCAACCGACAATTAACCATCTTACAGTCTGAGCATCTTTTATTGGTTGGAGCATTAACTGACGGAGTTTTAGTTAGACCTATTATGGCTGTGATTGATTTTCTGGGGATCATAAGAGAGCTTTTTGTAACCGTAAGGCCTATTTTACTGTAAGCGTTTAAAAGATTAAGCAGCTGCTGTTGCGCTTCCAAAGGGAAATCACCATAACCGGGGCTATACCTTTTAGTAAGAAAAAACCCATTTTCAGAGGCGAAAACGCCAATAAGATCGCAAACCTCATCACCATATGCTTCAATGGCTGTTGAGGCCGTGGCATCCATTACCATTGCTTTTAAGAGATCTGACTGTGCATAATAGTCAATTTTTTTATCAACTTCACTGCCGAGGGTAACCGCCATTACCGCACAATAAGAAGAGTCTCGGAGGTGATTTTGAAGATCGCGACTTTTAAAAGACAAGAAGCTTTCCTGTAGTTTGATCTGATCAGCTTCGCTTTCTATCCTGTAAATTTCATAAACATTTTTTGGACGGACAAGGTTAAATATTTCACTGCTGCATGCTTCGATTAAATTTCTAATATCTGCTTCTATTTTTAATCCCCGATAACCTAAATAACGCAAAACTTCGTTCTGATTAATCTTCATGGATAAAACTTCCTCTAATATTTTTAATGTTGGCATATACTTTTGCGGCAACTTTAGGGCTATTCATAGTATAGAGGTGAATGCCGTCTACACCGCTGGCTAATAGATCAACTATCTGCTCGGAGGCATATATTATACCTGCTTCTTTTAATGCTTCAGGTTTATTTTCATAAACCGAAAGAAGCCTTTTTAATTTCGGTGGGAGGCTAGCACCACAAAGCTCTGTAATTAGTTCAATCTGCTTTTTATTTACCACCGGCATAATTCCAGCTGATACCGGGCAGTCGATTCCTAGGGCCGCTAATTTTTCCTGGAAGTTATAAAATAAGTTATTATCAAAAAACATCTGGGTAATTAGAAAATCAACACCACAGTTAACTTTTTCTTTTAAGTATTGCAGATCGTCTTCTAGACTTATACAGTCAATATGACCTTCCGGGTAACAAGCAGCTGCTAGGTAAAATCCCTCTAAAGATTTAATATGGGTGATTAAATCTTTGGCATATTCATAATCTGCCTTAACTTGAATCATCCTATCGAAATCTTGAGGTGTATCGCCTCTTAAGGCCAGAATATTTTTTATATTCTTAGAACGCAGTTCGGCTAATAAAGCCTCGATTTCGTCTCTGGTACTACCTATACAAGATAAATGAGCTAGTGTTTCAATTCCATACCTGTTTTTAATGATATCGGCTATCTCAACAGTTAGTTCCCTGCTGCTGCCGCCTGCTCCGTAAGTTACACTGATAAAATCAGGACAAAGATCAATTACGGCTTCAATTATAGCCAGTACACTTTTTAAGGACATATTCCCCTTTGGTGGAAATATCTCTAAGGACATCACCGGTCTTTTACCGAACATCTTTTTAATCTCCATCAGAAAATTTCTCCTTTTAGAAATGAACTAGATTAATTTCTCCAAAGGCTCCGATTTTATCTTTGATAATTATAACTGCTCCTAAAACACCGGTTATGGTTTGGGCGAATTCGAGGCCTTTTTCTATATCCCGGCCATCTTTAACCAAATTGCAGACAGCTGTTGCCATGGCATCTGCTAAAACCACATCAAAAGACACTATTACTGCGGCATCGGCTTGGCCAAAGCTTAGGGAGTTACACCTACCGTACCACTAGAGGTGGCTATCCCGACAGGGCGGTTTTTCCCTGGAATTAAAAGAGCGATTTTATTAGAAAGCGGTGAGTCACCTGCATAGATTAAGACTCTCCTGTCGTTCTTATTTTTCATATAAATATCGCCGCCATTTTCAATAATAACTTCCTCACTTAAACTGGTAAGCGCTTGGCCCACATATAAAGCAAGAGCTCCTGCTACCGAAGCCATAGGCCCAACTCCTGCTTTTTTTGCTGCCAGACACATATGCCGAATAATCATAGGTGCGTTTTCATGTGGTTTGATTGGAGTTAAGCTGACTAAAAATTCCTTGTCTGTCTTGAGGTAATCTTTTATCTCTTGCCGGTATTTTAATAGTTGTCTTCTGGCTTCTTTGGATAGATCGGATTTGGCCAATATCTGTAAATCTGATTCTCCTTCAGTCACATTAAACTGCCATAGATCCGCTGCTTGCATCTTTTGGCGGTATAATCTATTTTGAAACATTTTTACCTCCAAATACTAAATCAACTGGATTTACTTATTACTACTTCAGTTCTACTCAGGGAGTTACATACCTTTATAACTCTTAACGGACAAGCTCTTAGACATAAACCACAGCCAGTGCATTTGTTTTTATCGAATACCAGACTCCAAAAGACTGTTTCCATAAACAAAGCCTGTGATTTACAAACTGCTGTGCATGCACCACAGTCAACACAATTTTTTCTTTCAATTTGAATTTCACTCATTGCTTAACCCCTCTTTGAGTAGATTTAAACTATTAACTTCAGCAAAAGCTGTGATCGGCTCTTGTAAAGTTAGTTTTCCTTTTTCAACCCACTTCTTTAACTCCAGCGCAATCTCTCTGGCTTTTTTAAGACTTGATAAAGGTGCTGTTTTGATTGTTTTACCTTGTAGTGTTACTTGCCCGCTCCTTAATTGGGTATAACTTACTCTACCTAAGCTGGGTTTTTTGCAGCTTTGAACACTAAAATCCAGGACATCGGTATAGATATCCTTATTTTCAACAATTAGATTTTGAAGCATCTCTTCGTCAAGTACTGGAATGGGTATACCTATGCCCACAAACATGGAAGTGCCGTATTTTTCAAAGACGGCTGGTTTGATGTACCTCTCTTGCATCTGTTTCAAATCCCCAATTACAGCCAGAGAAGCAGCCGCCGAAAGAGGAACCCCGTTTTGGGAGCGTATTTTACCTGTAGTAAATTGTGTTCCTTGCCAAGCGATATAGCCGATGGCACCGGCTAAAAATATTCTCGTCCCGACTCCAAGTGTCCGAAGATACGGATCGTTAAGCAAAGGGCTTAATTGTCCTGAAGTTGAGTAGTTAATATTAGCCATGTTGGGCTCTAAAACACCCATATAGGTATAGAGGGTTCTCGTTAAGGTGTTGGTCGCTGCGGGGTAATTTTGATAACAGTTTCTGGGATTAAATAAATAAGCTTCGTTTATGGTATCTTTGGTTATATAAGCAGCTATTTTTTTTCGAGGATAACAATCAGTCCCAGAAGAAGCAGCTTCTAAATATACCTTTTTACCGGCTATAAGATCACAGATAACATGGGCTCCGCCATATTCAATACCTTGATCTTTGGAAGGTTCTGTAGCACCGATATAGGCATCTACGGCCGCAAGTCCGGCATAAGCCTTGACCTTGTTTAGAGATATTTTTGTCATTCTAATCGGCGGCTCAGAGTGACCAAAGTTTAAAAAGGCTCCCGAAGAACACATCGGTCCAAATGTAGCTGTGGTAACTACATCAACATACTTAGCTGTTTCTTTTAGACCTTTTTCCTTGTAAATATCAATTATTTCCTCAGCTGTAGCAACTACCACTTCGCCATTTTTTATCTTTTGGTTTATCTCAGCAAAGGTTTTTCTTACCGACATCAAAACTACCCCCTTATTTTTAAAATAGAAAAGCTGCTTTTCCGATAAGAAAAGCAGCTTTTTCATTTTAACTAAAAAAATGGCTGTTTGTCTTATCTTTCAGAATGATAAATCATCCTGCAGGAATTAACACCGCTGCATTTATAATGCCGGTTGTCGAGCTTCATAGGGCCAGTCCCTCAGCTACTCTTGATAAGAAACGTTATTTAATTTTTTTTATTTTATGTGATTAGAAGACTCTTGTCAACTGTTTTTTTGCTGCACCACAATTATAAGTGGCTAAAAGTATTACCTTACTTAGTTTTGCCAATATCATGTTTTAATCCTGGAAGATAATCACCGTGTTGTTTTACCCAACCTAAAAAGGCTCAACTTTACAGTTAGACCCTTTAAAAAATTATTCAAACCCACCAGATTAACTCGCAGCCCTTTTTGATGAGAAACTCTAAGTTAAATAAATCTTTGGCGTTTAACATCTGTAAGGTTCTTAGAAAGTTCAAAAAAAGCTAAGCGAAACAGAATCTCCTTTGGAACTCGCAACTTTAACCATTGCAAATGGTCCACTAAAACGCAGTCTAAGAAAGGCTTTGTTTAATTGCCAAGCGTTATGCAGAGTTAAATTTTCAGCTTTCACACCCCACTTTGCAAGTTTAAACTTTTCCCTTCTATCTGTAACTTTATTTGGGACATCTTCTTTAATGACTAAAGCTTTTTTTGACTCATTAACCTTATTTTCTTCTAAATTGGAATTGGATGTTTCTCTTCTTGGACTTAAGCTAGCCGTAATATGGGCAAATACAGCCACTAAGAATGCAATATGAAAAGCTACACCGATTAGTAAAAGCGGCACAGGAATAAAGATACCTCTTTTCATATCAGTTGCTTTAACTGCAATTATAAGGAAAAAGTTAGGTCTTATCATCTCTTTCACCTCTTGGGGTTTGTCTATTCTAAGTAGATTGACACCTTGGCCCCATTTTTTTCCTGAATATCTACCAACTTTCCATCTGCTCCTTCTTCAATAGCTTTTATTATTTCATTAAGATCAATGTTTTGATTTTCAAGCTGAGTTTTAGCTTCCTTGGGAATAAAGGAGAGTCCCAATTTAACCAGGGAAATAGGTAGGTTGATTTTAACTTGATCTTCACCATCCATAACTTCAATACGTAGGAATCTTTTTGAGTTGCTCGTTTTCACAACAGGCAATTGCTCCGCATCTGCCATTTCGGCAAATAGTTTTTCAGCCTCTTCAATACTTATTTTCTTCTCTTTCACCATTTGCAAAACTTTTATTCTTTCTTCAGAATTCATTGTGATCCTCCTTTTAGTTGTTCTAAAGCTTCAGGTAAATCTATCTCGCCCTTGTCTAATTTTTCCAATACCTCAAGCCGATTGACTATTTTGGGTTCTTCTATCACCTCATATCCTAAAGCTCTGATAACTCTATCCAATCTGCTTTTTACTGTGGGGTAGGAAATATTCAATTCCTTTTCCACATCCTTAATACTACCCCGGCATTTAATAAAGACCTCGATGAATTCGCGATTTTCCTGATCCAGCTTACAAAAACTACATACTGAAAAGTTGCCACTAATCTCTGTCTTACAAGCACTGCATTTTAATCTTGTTACTTCTAACTCTCCTGCACAGACAGGGCAGGTTCCTAACATTTTCTTTCTCACTGTCTTCACCAACTCATTTCGCGACTATCGTCTGCGATTTTATTTTTAAAAACCAGGTAAGTTAAGCTTAGCTACAATACTTTAATCGCTTCTCTCTTTTTATTAATATTATAGATCCAGATATTAATATTGTCAATGTCTATATTAATAATTTAACTTAGCCGCTTGATATTTAGCTCTGTTATTAATAAAGAACTTAATTTTATTTTTCAATTTGCAAGGTGATTGTTCTTTATACTCACAACTACTGCACTAATTTTTTTATTATTAAAGGTTTATTTATAAATACGGAGAATAAATTAAATGTTGTTTTTGCTCGGCACTATTGCAACTCGTTTTAATCGTCGGTAAACATTAACCCAAGCAAAAAACCTAAAGCGTATAAGAAGGTATCTGTATCACGGATCCAATTCTTTAATTCCCCCACCTTGTTTATCATTAATTCAAGTTAAATACATGCTCACTTGGAGGTGTAGATTAAGTTTCTCCTCAATTAAACAATCTGGAGGGTTATTTATGATTAAGAAGAACTGGCTGATTTTGACAATGGTTGTAATTGTTCTACTCACTGGTTGTATACTAAGTAAAACGTGGCTTACCGTATCTATAGAGGGAGAAGGTATGGTAACCAAGACTCCTGACGATAATGGCAAAGGCTATAAAAAAGGAGCCTCGGTAAAATTAGAAGCAACCCCTAAGGACGAGTGGTGTTTTGTAAACTGGAGTGGTGATGTTACTGGGCAGAGCAGAACTGTTACGGTAAAGATGGCTAAAAATCTTAACATCAAGGCTTTATTTCAACCAATCACCAAACCGGAGGGTTTAACTGTCAATGTTAAGCTTCAAACCGTGGAAATAACCTGGTCTGAAGGTGATACCTCCATTGCCGGTTATAATATAGCTCGTAGCTTAACTACCGATGTTAATTCTTTAGAGGTATTAAATACTGCTCTGCTTACAACAACTAGCTATAGCGATTTACCTCTTGAGGATGCTACCTATTGGTATTATTGGCTTAATGCCGTAGATCAAAATAACAATACCAGTGCTTGGATTGGACCTGTAGAAGCCAAGAAAAAATATCCTCTCACTATAGTTATTAACGGTAATGGTACAGTAATAAAAACACCCGATGATTATAATTTAGGCTATGAATATGACACTAGAGTAACTTTACAGGCTTTAGCTAATAACGGCTTTCAATTTGACTGTTATACGGGTGATGCCTCCGGTAATGAATCTGAAGCTGTGGTAGTCATGTCGGCAGCTAAAAATGTTACTGCTAGTTTTAAAACTGCAGGGCCTCTTTTAGTTCCCCAAAAATATGCAACTATTCAAGCGGCTATAGATGCCGTTAAAGAAGGAGAGACTATTATAGTTTCGCAAGGAACCTATACAGAGAATTTAGATTTTAAAGGTAAAGGCGGTTTTACCTTAACCACTACCAATCCAAGTGATAACGAAACCAGGAAAAATACCATCATAGATGGCAATTTTACCGGACCTTGTATTAAGGCTTTGGGCTGTAGTAAAAATGTAGTAATAAGTGGCTTTACGCTAACAAATGGTACCGGAGTAATTACCAACCAAGAAGCTTTTGGCGGTGCACTTTATATTGCCGGCAGCCAAATAACGTTAACTCAAAATGATATTGGAAACAATACTGCTTCTGCTGAGCAGTATGCTTATGGCGGCGCACTCTATGCTGAGCATTCTACAGTGGTGTTAAAAGATAACACTATCAGAAACAACACTGCTTCTGCATTTTATTGTAATGCTTTCGGAGGAGCCATTTATATTGCCAATGTTGATCTAACTCTTAAAAACAATCAGCTAAATGATAATACTACTGACTCTGCTCGCTCCCAGACCTATGGCGGTCTACTCTATGCTAATAGCTGTAACCTATCCATTAATGGGAATGTAATCAGTAGTAATAAAGCTTTTGGAAATGATAGTTGGGGTGGATGCTTCACTATTTATCACAGTGAGGATGTTCTTTTGGAGCAAAACATCATTTATCTAAATCAAGCCGGAAACGGCGGCGTAATCTATTCGGAGCATTGCAACCTGACACTTATCAAAAATACGATCCGAGAAAATCTAGCCTCCCTTGAAATACCACGAAGTGTTGCTTACGGCGGTGCCATTTCTGCTAATGGAGGTAGCCTTACTCTGCTTGAAAACACCCTTGAAACTAATGTTGTAGAAACTTATTTTAATGTTGGTGCTTCAGCTTCAGGGGGAGCAATCAGTTTAATTAATGTTAATTTTACCGCTGAAAAAAATATCATTCTTGGCAATAAAGTGCATGCTGCAACCGATGAGTATTATATAGCCCGTAACTTTGGAGGAGCTTTGTGTGCAGATTCATGTACTCTTTCATTAAAGGAAAACATTATTAATAATAATGAAGGTTATGCTAATTTTGATACCTATGGTGGAGCCATCTACCTTTTAAATTCCATTCTTGAGATGGAATTTGACCATCTTGCTTATAATAAAGCATCCGTCTCAGGGGGAGCAATCTATAGCACTGGATGCCAAGTTACTATGAATTCCGGTACTCTCATCGGTAATACTGCCATTTGGGGCGGGGGTCTTTTCTTAGCCGAAACCAGTATTCTGATCTTTGAAAATAACACTGTTCAAAATAATGTTGCCAGTGCCGGCCAACAAAATGTAGGTAATCCTCCTTGTGGTGGTGGTTTATATATCCAAAAAGACTCTTTTGTTAAAAACATATTAGGGGATATTCTTACCAGCGAGCAAGTCCTAAATGCCAATAACTTCATAACTAACACCCCAGATGATCTTTATTTTGATAAGTAAACTCTTTTAGATACCAGAGAAATAAGAGGTGCCTGAAAATAATTCAGGCACCTCTTTTATTCCCTAAAATCGGTTAGACCATCCCTTATAAACATCCCCTGTAGCCGGTAAGTTTCAGGCCATCTCTAAATATTCATATTGGCTTTTTTTACCTACACTAAGATAAATCAACTGCTGCCAGCCAGTTGGCGGTTAAAGCTCCTTTTTTTTCTAGGTTTTAAGTCTATACAAAGAGCCTCAAGAGGGTTTTTAAGCAGCTTTTGTTTTCAATTTGTACAACCTTTTTAGCAGGAGCTGTATAGAAACTTAGGTATGATCATAACAGTGTTCCAAGTAGTTAAATTAACACTATATTGAGAGTCTTTTTTAGTTTAATGCAGGAAGAAGGGATAATGTGGAGTTTCATGCCATGAATAAGAAGCAGGTTTTAACATATCTAGCCGTAGATGTTATGGCTGGATTAAGTACTTATGAAGTTAACAGCCGGCAAAAAAAATATGGTCTCAACCAATTAACCAAACCAAAAGAGCGTACACTTTTTGAAAAGCTGTTGGATCAGCTGGGTAATTTCCTGGTTTTAATATTAGTTGTAGCTGCCTTTTTATCCATCATAATGGGTGAATATTTAGAGGCCTCATTAATTATCTCGATCATAATTATAAATGCCATCTTTGGACTGATTCAGGAAAACAAAGCTGATAAAGCACTTGACGCTCTCTCGGCTATGGGTAGTTTTAAAGCCAAAGTTTTACGCAATTATTTATGGGAACAGACCCCATCTGAAATGCTTGTCCCGGGTGATATTGTCCTTTTGGAAACCGGTGATAACATCCCGGCTGACCTAAGACTTATAGATTCTTTTAACTTAGAGATTCAAGAAGCTGCTCTGACCGGAGAGTCGGTAGCTACTGAAAAAGACGGGGCAAAAATCTGTAGCAGTGCCACCCAACTCGGTGAGAGAAAAAACATGGCTTTCATGAATACCACCGTCACTTATGGACGCGGGCTAGGTGTGGTGGTAGCTACCGGTATGCAAACCGAGATCGGCAAAATTGCTCAGGCTATCTCATTTATTGATACCACAACAACTCCCCTGCAAGAAAGGCTCGCGGTTTTAGGTAAAAGAATAGGCCTTGGGGTTATTATAATCTGTGCGATGGTGTTTATAACCGGTCTTATAAGGGGGTTGGATAGTCCTTTACACCTTTTTTTAACAGCCATATCCTTGGCTGTTGCAGCTGTGCCTGAGGGGCTAGCGGCTATTGTGACCATAATATTAGCTTTGGGTATGACCAATATAAGCAAAAAAAATGCAGTTATTCGCAAATTACTGGCCGTAGAAACGTTAGGTACTATCACGGTTATTTGCGCTGATAAAACCGGCACTCTAACCCAAAACCAAATGACGGTCACGCAAATTAGCCTGCCTGATGGCAATTTTCAAGTAACAGGCAGTGGTTATAAGCCTTTTGGACTGTTTGAGTTAGTTTATGGTAAACAGACCGGCCTAAATGAGTTGCTTACAGCCGGTCTGTTATGTAATGATGCTGAGTTAATCAAAAAAGACGATCGTTATAACATTTTAGGTGATCCCACAGAAGGCGCTTTAGTGGTAGTGGCTCTTAAAGCTAGATTGGATAAAAATGAGTCGAATAAATTATTTCCTCGAGTTTTAGAACTGCCTTTTGATTCTAAACGCAAATGTATGAGCACTCTTAATAGCTATAAAAATTATTATAAGCTCTATGTAAAAGGTGCTCCCGACGAAATAATTAAAAAGTGTACCTACATCAAATTAGACGGACAAAAAACTGTTCTAAATGCTACCTTAAAAAGTTGGTTAATTAAAGAAGTCAACAAAATGTCTAACAAAGCTTTGCGGGTTATGGCTTTTGCTTATAAAGATCTTTTTAGTAAACCTGATAAGCTAAGGCCCGAAGATGAAGCAAACTTAGTCTATTTAGGTCTGATGGGTATGATCGACCCTCCCCGCAAAGAGACTAAAGAAGCCATCGCTAAATGCCGCCTAGCCGGTATAAAACCAAAAATGGTAACCGGTGATTATGCCCCTACTGCTCTTGCGGTTGGCAAAATAATCGGCATTATTGATGCCAAGGGTAGAGTTGTTACCGGGCAAGAGCTTTGTAACCTCACTCCGAAAGAACTGCAAAAGATAGTTGAGGAGGTTTCTATCTTTGCCAGAGTAACACCGGAACATAAAGTTATGTTAGTTCAGGCCTTAAAAGAAAATGGCCATATTGTGGCCATGACCGGTGATGGGGTTAATGATGCCATTGCCTTAAAAAGGGCTGATATAGGGATAGCCATGGGCCTTTCGGGGACTGATGTGGCTAAACAAACCTCTGATATGGTTCTTTTGGATGACAATTTTGCTTCAATAGTAAGTGCTATAAATGAAGGACGCATAATTTATACCAATATCAGAAAAGTGATCTACTTTTTGCTTTCCTGTAATCTAGGGGAAGTAATGGTCATATTTATCTCCCTGTTAATCGGACTGCCTCTGCCTTTAACCCCCGTGCATCTATTATGGATCAATCTGGTCACAGATGCTTTCCCAGCTTTAGCCTTAGGTGTTGAAGCAGGAGAAGAAGATATAATGCAACAAAAACCGCGCAGTCCCAAAGAACCTCTTTTAGACAAAAAGAGATGGGGATTTGTTCTATTACAAGCCTCTTTACTTTCTTTTCTATCTCTTGCAGCTTTTTTAACCGGCTTATACCGTTTTAATAATTTAGCCTTGGGAAGGACTATGGCCTTTTTAACCCTTACCCTTGGCGAGTTATTTAAAGCCTTTAGTTGTCGTTTTGAACACCAAAGTGTCTTTAAAAAGGGCTTGTTTTCAAATCGGATGATGATCTCTGCCGTTATAATCTCCATTTTACTAATAATACCGTTATTTCTGGTGCCAAGTCTAAAAGAGATATTTTCTCTGGTTAGTTTAAACAAGTTGCAGTGGTTGCTGGTATTTGGCTTGAGTCTAGTACCTTTTATTACCGGTGAGTTTTATAAAATATTTTTTACTTCTAAGGCAGTAAAAAGAACATTGGATGCAAACTAAAAATCTATAGCAAAATGTTTTAATAGATCTCGACACTAATATCTACAAGCTCAGCTTCAGTATTGGTCTCTATAAAATTTATAGTTTCATTTAGGATAGAATTTACTTGCTTGTTATTATTGGCCACGCAAGCAATCCCAAGAACTACTAACTGGTGGAGATCCATATCTTCCACTTCAGCGATGGAAATATTAAATTTATTTTTAGCTCTTTCAATTAATCTTTTAACTTCCATCCGCTTCTCTTTTAAGGAGTGTACCCAAGGTGCATATAATTTAATAACAGCAGTGCCAACCATCATATAGATCCAACCTTTTTTTAGTTATTCTTTAAGAACCTGTTGATTTATAATGACTAACTCCTAAACGCCATAAAAGATAACAAGGAAGTAAAAAGAAAAAGCATAAAATTGGTGTTAGCATATAAAGCGGATTAGTTACTTTACCTATCAAATATAAGAAGGGATAGTACTGAAACAGTGCCAGAGGAACAACAAAAGTAAAAAATTTTAAAACTTTATTGCCATAGATAGAAAAGGGATATCGGCCAAACTCTCTGCCTCCATCGGTGAAAATATTAATAAACTCCAGACCTTCAATAGTAAAAAAACATAAAGAGGCATAGATTATAAACAGCCCGGAAAAAATAGCTATTCCACCAAGCACCATCAGTATGAGTGTAAGAATCTTAGGGAAAGTCCAAACAATACCACTAGAGGGAAGCGCGTAAGATAATATTACCGTGGCTTGGATAAGCCTGCCTAGGCGTGATAATTCCACTTTGGAAGCGAGTACTTGAAACATCTCATTTCTAGGCCGCACCATAATACGATCAAACTCGCCGTTACTTATTACTAAAGAAAAGGTATCAAACCCTCTTACCAAGCATTCAGCTAGAGAAAAAGCTATCAAGACAATAGCAAAACAAAGCAATACCTGGGAGTAAGTATAGCCTTCTACGCTTTGAAAGCGAGAAAACATAAAGTAGATTCCTAAAAACATGGTAAAAGAGCTCCAAAACTGACCTAGCAAGGTAAGAATAAATGAGGTTTTATATTGCATCTGGCTTTTAAGATGGATAGAAAGGTATTTTAGATAAAGTCTCATTTTTACCCTCCTTGTACCACTATCTTTTTTAAAGCTTTTTTCATAAAGAATTTGCCCATAATAATAAGAAAAACAAGCCAAAACAATTGCAATAGAATTCCAATAACTCTATCTAAACCGGTTATATGTCCACAATACACTCTAAATGGAATATCTTGCATGGAAGCAAAAGGCAGAAGCTGTAAGACAAAGCGGGTTTTATCCGGCAAAAATGGCAGAGGGATCACTGCCCCTGATAAAAAATCTATAAAAGATATTGCTACAATCCTCACACCCATGGGAGAGAGGGTATAAAAGGTTGCAATATAGATAAGCATACAGATGCCAATCACAACTAATACACCCAAGGACATAGAGAGCAGAAAAGCTAACAGGGTGATTATATTTTCAGGTAAAGATAACCCATATGGGCTTGGTAGAAAAAAAGCTATCAGAAGAATTGGTAGGCATCGCAAAACTGCCTTGGAAAATCTGCTGGCTAAGTTTTTGGCATACCACATATTATATAAATCTATCGGCCTACAAAGCTCATAGGCAATATTCCCATTAGAAACGGCAGAAAAGATATCTGTTTCTAAAAACCAGACCATATATAAAGCTAAAAAAGCTTGTTGTAACCAAATATATGATGATACCTGAGAAAACTCCATCGGAAAGGCCTCCGGCTTGGTCTTATAAAAAGCAGAAAACATTAATAGTGACATAAATCCCCAGGCAAATTGAGTCGCTACACCTGCATAGGCTGCCGTGCGATATTGCAGTCCGTTAAGAAAACGTATTTTAAAAAAGCTTAAGTATTTTTTCATATCTTGTATTCCTCGTATAAGGAAACAACCATTTCCTCAGCAGTTGCGCCGGATATTGAAATGTCTAAGACCTCAACCTGCCTGGATATTTCGGAAATAGCTTTAGAAATCGAAAGTATATTAGTGTCCAGGACAACTTTTGCATGTCCTTTTAGCTGTTCAAGACAGGTCATACCTTCATCTAGGGTAAATTCATTACCCGTAAACTCAACGGTGATAGTCTTTTTATCTGAGTATCTCTTTTTTAGTTCAGTTAAGGCTCCGTCAAGCAAGATCTGTCCTTTACCAATGAGAATTATTCTTTCAGTTAATGCCTCTATATCTTGCATATCATGAGTAGTAAGAATTACTGTAGTATTATGTCTCTGGTTAATTGTTTTAATAAACTCTCGCACTGCAATTTTAGAAACCGCATCTAATCCTATGGTAGGTTCATCTAAAAAAAGGATCTTCGGATTATGTAGAAGTGAGGCAGCTATCTCGCATCTTGTCTTTTGACCTAAACTCAATTGTCTTGCTGGAGTTTTGATAACCTTTTCAATATTAAACAAAGAAATTAATTCATCTAAATTAGCTTTATAAGTCTTGGGGGGAATTTTATAGATATCTTTAATAAGTTCAAACGAGTCAATAACAGGTACATCCCACCAAAGTTGCGAACGTTGACCAAAAACTACTCCGATTTCGCTAACATGGCTTATTCTCTCTTTCCAAGGAATTCTGCCATTTACGAGACATTCTCCACTATCCGGAGTTAAAATACCACTCATGATCTTGATGGTGCTACTTTTCCCTGCACCATTAGGACCAATATAACCTACCATCTCTCCCTCTTTTATAGTAAAGGTTATATTTTTTAAGGCCTGAATCAGCTCATAATCTCTTCTGAAAAATGATTTAGCTGCTGCACCAAAGCCTGAATTTCTTCTGGCTACCTTAAATGTTTTGTTAATATTTTTAAGTTCAATCATACATCTCAAACTCCTAACAATCATAAAGTAACCATTATTTGGTAAAAGAGTTTTTATTTTATCACATCCTTTTAAATAATTCAAGCAATATTGACAGCAATTATTTTGACAGCGATATTTTTGTTACATGCAATATTTTAGTGACATTTTTTGCTCAACCAAAACCAACCCTATTAACTTGCATTCCAGAGGTTTAGCATTTATTTAGCTTTTGATTTCCTAAAAGGTAAATTTATTTTAAGCTCGCTAAAAACGTTTTCGGAGCAAGGTAGTTCTTTCCTCTATCTTGGTTACTATTATCTTGGTAACCAAAAGAAAACTTTTTTCTCTAATAATGAAGCTATTACCGCTCCCCTATTTATTTTGATAAAAACAAAATATATGTAGAAATGACTATTTAAATAAGTGGTAAATAGCTATAAACTTATTTTAGGAGGTAATAAAAATGAAAAAAATAATACCCTTATTGTTAGTTGGTGTCTTATTGTTCTCTGGGTGTTTTTTTAACAAAGAAAAAGCAGCCGTAGAAAAAACGGTTAATGAAATGTCCTCACCCATGTCTTCTAAGGATGCTGCTTACTTTCCTAATGATTTCAACCAAACAAAAGAAGCTCAAAGTGTAGCTAGAAATGAATCTGTTTGGTTGGCTGCTGAGTTTACTGTCGGTAAATGGGAAAAGCAAGTTGTTAAAGTTGATGTAAATGGTCCTTCAGCCACTGCCTACCTTAAGTGGAAGCTACCTTTAACCGGAAAGGTTACTGTAGATAGCGAGACCGAAACTGCCGATCTATCCATTTATGGTGAAGGCACCTATACTCTGTCTAAAAACAGTGATGGAACCTGGAATGTCACCGGCTACCCACGTATCTGTTGGAAAAACGCCTATGGACCAGATGTAACTAATATCTCTGTTTTTTGTGGAGCTGATGCTAGTATTTCTGCTACGATTGCTGTAAATGAAAGTGTAATCCCTCTATTTTCATCAGCAGTCGGTTACGAGCCTTTATACCTCACCCTATTATCACAAGAAACAGAAACCCCAACTACTTTCAGTGCTCGCCCTTTTCAACTTATAGCAGCTACTCCAAACAGTAAACATCAGGGAGTTATAACTGTTTTCACCGTTCCTGTTGATCAGGAAAAAGTTCTTAATTACGGTATTACTGTCTGCTATTTTGAAACTACTATACAAGCTAAATAGCCAAAGACTCTTACTTGTGATTTAAAAGCAGGCTGCAAAAGTAGAGGCTGGGGTTTCCCTCTCTTCTCTTGCAGCTTTCTTTTAGGTAATTAAGTCATGGCTGAAAACCACCAAGCGAGTCTTTTGATAGCTGGTCCTATTTATTATTGCGAAATTAAGTCTATGTCCATCATCCTAGGGTTTTATTATTAACTTAATTTTTAAGTAGGTTTTGGGTTCTTGTTTGCAGAACTTATCAAAGTAACAGAGTTGCTTTTCAAGGAGGAAATAACATGTGGTCTGTTCTTTTAGTTGTTTTTATTTTATTTAGTTCAATGGCCAGTGCTGATGCCGGTTTATTTACTAAAAACAATTATGATGCTGCCCTACATATTCCCTGGGAAGGCAAGACTATCTCCTGGGAATTCAAACTAAAAAGCTGGGGGACCTGGAATATCTTTGCTGTCTCTCTTAACAAAGACTACATCTCCGGTACTTCGGGTACAGACTGGGAATATGTCTACTATGCCAAACCAATAAACGGTAGCAATTTAGAATGGATGGGTGGCAATCACGGTAACGAAGTCCTAAAAACACTAACCTTTATTGTCGATGGCAAAGAGATCATAGGCGGAACTACTAAAATTACCAGAAATCTTATAATTAAAGAAACCACGGATTTGGTTTATCCCGAGAATAAACAAGTAGTTGGCAGTGTTGAAAGAAAGTATGTGATCGATCTTTCTACACCTAATCGTTTTGACTTTTATCAGCAAACTACATGGCATACAGATCTCCTTTTTGATCGAGCTTATATGTGTATGCTACCAATTATGAAAAAACACGGCCGTCACTTTAAAATGGGTAATGTTTTAGGAAGCTTTATTGACAATAAACGTACCGATGGACGCCAAGGCTGGCAAAAAGTAACAGAAACCTTGATGTATGGAGATAACGGTTGGGGTATGATAGCTGGATTAACCGACCCTGATTCAGTAGATAACTTTGTCTATACCTCAGCAGGTGCCCTAATCTGGGACTTATCCTCTGATCATGTTAAACTGTATTATCCGCGCATGTACCTATCGGGGTTAATACCGGTTGATGCTAATAGTGTTTGGAAGGCTCATAGCTATTATATTGTAGTACCGGTAGAAAAGTAATATGGGTATTAAATAAAGGCCAACTTAACGACAAGTTGGCCTTTATTTTTTTGTAAACTAATTTATTTCCAGATCAAGGTAATCCCAGTAAGCAGCTTCAAAAGACCAGTTGTTGGGAGCATTTTCTACTCTAAGATTAATAGTTTTGCCAGCATATTCAGCTAGCGAGACTTCCAGATCATACCATTTAATCTTACCGGCTTCTCTTTCAATCAATTTATTGAAAATTAATTTATCGTCTACATAAATTCTTAACAGCCAATCTGCTTCGAAATGCGAAGGATGAGCACTGCCGTTAAAACTAGTTACCCCTAGCTTTAATATTGCAGTTTTATTCTCAGGTAAAGTAACTGTTCTTACAAAAGCAAAAGGTGTGTTTTGGTTTAGAGGATGGGAGGCAAAGACATTTTTCCGACCTTCATAACTCGGTAAGATTCCCGGGTTCATATCCCAGCCAAGGTTTTGGATCTCCCACTCATCATTCCAACATTTGGAAATACCAGAAGCAACCTCATCATCAGACCAGGGTTTTGTGTAATCTGGAGCTACGATTGTATAATTAGGTAGTTCAATTAGCTCAGCCTTGATCAAACCGCCGTTTTTTTCAACATTTTTCAGACCGATATCTAACGTTCTTTCGGCAATATCTGAGATCTCTAGATAATAAGGTGCTTTTTTCAATCTACCTCCATTAAAATAGAGATTTTGGAGAGGCAGAGTCCATTTTTCCGGTATCTTATTCGCCCCGATTATTGTCCCTATAATACCTCCTGCTGTTGCAGCGTTGCAATCATTATCTAAGCCAAGCCAAACTGAAAGAGCTAGAGTCTTATCAAAGTCACCCTCGCCATATAATAAAGCCAAAACGACCATAGCACCGTTGATATCAGCCTGAACCCATCCACCGCTAGGAGTCATACTGCTTTTGTAATATTTTTGAATAATACGCGATCTGGCCTTCTTATAATTATCAGGAAATTGCTTGTATGCTTCTACACTCGCCGTTATTATTTCATAATAATGACTAACACTGGGAATAAACTCCAGAGCGGTAGTGATAATTGTCGGAATATCATCTTCAATAAAAGCCAAAGCATACATGGCCGCTATAAATCTTGCTCCATATTCACCATCGGAATAGCACATCAACTCACTCATCATGGAAGCATACCTGCAGGCCTCATCGGGCATTCCTGGAGATATTAACCCAAAGATATCTGTTTCGATTTGGGCATCAATATATAAACTATAGGGGTTATTAGAAGGATGCCCCGATAAAGGTGGCATAATCCCTTTTTCTATATTTAACCTAGCTATATAATTGGCACAGGCCATATCCCCAGCGGCAATTTGCTCTTGCCACTCCAAAGCCAGATCCCTGCTGGTAAGTGAAAGACCATACTTTTCGAGAGCATAGAGCCAAACCAAATCGTTGAATGTATCATCGTCGGCTATAGCAGAGTTAGGAAGTGTCTGGTAATAGGTTAGACTTTGAGGTCCGGGCGAATAAATAAACTGCCCTTCGGTCGGCAAGCCAAAAAGATTGCCAACCATTTGACCTAGCCAGCCTCCTAAAACTTTGTCTTCATAAGACTCTAAGCTTAATTGAGTCGCACTTAGATTAAACCCTAGCAGCACAATAGCTAAGACTATCCCCATTAACTTTTTAAAACGCATAACAATACCTCCTTAGCGCGTTTCCTCTCAACCAAATTTTTTTCGTCTATTTTATCATCTCGTCTAGACTTATAACTCCTTGCTTAAATCGTCTAGACTTTTTCTAGGCTTTCAACATAAAATAGCCGTCTTTTGTCCTTAAATTAAATATCTTCTTTTTTCATTTTCAAGGACTGAATCAACAAAGCTAATAGTTCAATTTTTTTGGGGTTTAAATCACCCCAAAGGATTAAATCACAATCCTTTTTGCAGGGCTCTACATATTTATCATAGTTTTCTTTAACATCTTTTCGATACCAATCGATAATGCCTTTGAGATCCCACCCATAACTGACATTTCTTTCTATACGTCTTAAAAGCCTCTCTTCTTTATCTAGATCGATAAAAATCGTTAAATCAAACAGCTGATATAGTTTAGGATCGTATTTCAGTAAGTGGCCTTCAATAAGATAGATCCCACTGGGTTTGAGAATATTATGAAACTTTCTTTCTACAATTTCCTGCCCTTTAAGTAGCAGGTCTAAATCGTGATGAAGCGAATCAAAATTAATTGCTTCTGGCTTGTTATTTGTTTTGGCATCCGGATACATATACAAATCCACTTGAATATGAGTTGCCTGGTCTACACCCAACCTTTTTACTAACTCTTGACATAAAAAGGTCTTTCCAGCTCCGCTGCCACCAATAATACCGACAAAAAGAGGTTTGCTATTGGTCATTTGTTCACCCCATCTACTTAATTAACAAGTCTACGGCTGGATATTTTAAGTACACTTACATTAATTCAATTGTCTGGATTATTACTGATTTACTATATACCAAAAACCTACTTGCTCAAGCATTTAAACAGAATTAACAATGAGCTTAAGTTATTAATAATTAGTACTAAGACCAAAACTAAATCATATCTTGCTGCTTGCCAAACAAAGCAGCGGTTTTTTCTAACAAACCACTGCTTTGTTTATTGATTTTGATTTAAAAGACAAGGTTGATTGATAACAACAATAATATTTATTTTTTATGACAAAAAAGGTTTTTAGTTGGGTCTTGGCGTTGGGGGTTGATATTCTTTGACTGCCTTTTGTTGAAAGAAATAGATTGATAAAATTCGTTTAGCAGTAATAAGGGGGCTTAAAAGAGCCTCTTGCTCGTTACCTCTAATAACACTTTCTTTCCTAAGCTTGGTAAGTTTAGCAATATTAATATCTAATTCAGTCTCTAGTTGTTTAGCTAAATCCTGATTAAGTTCACAGCCACAGAGATTTTCTAAAATTTCTTTGATTAAAACTGCCTGGGTCAATAGAGATGGTTCTTTAGTATCGTTATCAGGACTTTTTAGACTACTGGCCCTTTCGAATTTTTCGGCTGCTTCTTCCAATAAAACTTTTATTGCTTCTAAAGGTTCTCTCATGGGTATTAGCACTTGTTCTCTAAACAACCCATCTTTAGCATCTGTATATTTTTCTCCCTGAAAACTAAGATTGGAAAACAAAGCTGCACCGGTAGCACCGATTGTCCTTATCGCTTTTATCTGGCCGATATTGCCATAGCGATCATTGGCAAACATACCAACACCGGGGAAAACCCAGATTTTATCAGCTGCATTTTCAAGACATCTTTGAGCATTAGACTTAAAGGTGGGAACCTCTTTACGATAGTCCATTGCTTTGACAAAATCGATATAACCATTATCTGCCCAATGTTTCCAGTTCTGCATTACCTCAGATCTAGCATAATTAAGATCCATTGAAACCGAAGTTGATATTAAAAGCTTGGGCTTTGTAGATTTTAACATCAGGTTTATCTCTCTAAGGAAAGAATTAATATTTTCTTCGCGCCATTCGTTGAACTTAATCCAATCAGGGCTACCGATAATAATCGAGTCTAAGTCTAAATTGGTAGCCTTTTTAAAAGCAGTTTTACTGTAGTCTGAAAAACCAAAATGACCAATCCTATCTTCATTATAGCGAAGATAGTCTACATTAAGCCCATCTAGATCATACTCGGTTATCAATTCATAAAAAAGGTTTAAAAGGTATTTTCTGGCCCCAAGATGAGAAGAATTAACCCACGCTGTTCCGTACTCCCAATTAGAAAAAGCTCGACCCTCTTGATCTAGTTCGATCCACTCGGGGTGCTCTACAAGCAGTGGGCCGAACTGATGCGAGTAACCAGCACAAAAAACCCAGACCCAGGGATGAACTTCAATATTTAGTCTGTGGGCTTCATCAATAATTACAGCTAAAGGATCAAAACCAAGTTCTTGATAGGCTGTATGCTGTGTAGCTATCTTTGAAGGATAAAGAGTTGCTCCCTTATAGATGGTCTCAGGAAAGATCATATTGATGTTAGCCTGGTGTAGTCTTCGCACAATATTACGGAAATCTGCTTCGGTTTTTAGCACTTCCAGACTCTGACTATCTATCCAAACCCCTCTTGCTTCAGCAAGACGTACCGGTAAAATGGCCGGTAACATAGCTTCAGTAAGTTCTTTTAATATTTTAAGATAATTTGCTGCTTTAAGACCTAGTTTCTTATCAATGGCAAAATTGAGAGCTTTATAAACCTGCTGAGCTTCTAGATAGGCCTGCTTTTTTTCAAAAGATATCTCCTCAAAAGTTCTTTCAGCATTTTTAAACTCCCTTTCAACCGTAAGGTAACCACTTATAGCTTCATCTATAGCAGGCTTGATATCGTTGACTTCTATTGAAAATTGGCTTCTAAAAGCCTCGTCTCCCAATAAATACTCGATACCATAAATTAAGACATCAATAAGACTTTCGGAGGGGTCTTCCTGAAAAAGATTCTCAGCCAGATATAAGGTCCTCTCAGTTACAATTAAAGGGGTGGTGTTTTTAATCACCTCGCCTGATTGATAATAAACTCCTTTAGAGACACCCAATCCGTCTGGTTGCACCAGTAAAAAGCTGGGCGTTAAAACTTGAATTGACTCAGGCAATATCTCTCCTGCAAAAAATTCGCTGATTACAGCTTTATGCGGTCTAAAATAGCTACAACTTATTCCCAAGAGGTCTTTAAGCCCAAAGTTGTCTCTAAGTACCCCATTTTGATCTCTTAAAGAAGTATCGTAGGCTGCAATGAGGTATCCACCATTATTTACATGCTGTTGGTAGTAAGCTAGTTCGGTATCTGAAATACAGCTGTTACCCACTAAGATAGCTAATTTGTAATAATCAAGAGCTCCATCAACCACCGAGTTTGAATCCAGGGCATCTACAACCATAAAATTCCTTTCAAAAATATCTCTCAGGTTATTAAACTGTTTGCTATATTTTGTTTCACCGACATATTTTGCGGTATCAAAGCTATAGATTAAAGCCAAACCGTTTTTAAGATCCAGCGCTAAGCTTAAAGACGAAAAAAGCAGGGCTATTATAAAAACTATAAGCCTCTTTTTAACTTGCTTATTGTAATCGAAAAACTTTTTTCTCTTCATTTTTTCACCTCTTTGAATTTATTAATGTCAACCATATCAAATTAATATTCAGTCCCAAACAAATTTAACTGGCTTTCGTTTATTTCATAACCTAGGATTTTATAACCATTTAATCTTTTTTGATACATCTTTTTTATACCGTAAATGAACCATCGCAATAATCATAAACTACCACCTTTTTCTTACCCTCGTACTGACGATGAAGTCTGCCCACATATTGTTGCAAAGTTCCTTTCCATGATATTGGTAGTGTTAGAAATAAGGTGTCTAAATAAGGGCAATCAAAGCCTTCGCCAATAAGTTTTCCTGTAGCTATAATTACTCTGCTACCCTTTTTTGGTGGACTGTTAATAAGTTTGCTGACCATAGCTCTTTCTGTTTTACTACTTTCACTTCTAAGTACAACAATCTGCTCTACATGGCCTTTTAATTTTTCTTGCAAAATATCTATATGGGCTTCTAAAACAAGATCATCAACCGTATTTTTTTCGATAGAGACTTTGAATTAAGGCCAAATCAATCTGGCCTAAGGGTTTTCTTTTTCCCCCACCAATCTGTCCAATTTCTTTTTCATTAATATTTAAAAACATTATAAGCTATTCTTTCCATTGTTCTAACAGCTGTTTTCTATGAACTAGAATAAGAGTATTAACACCTCTTTGGGCAATTATACTAGCTCCTACTACAGTTTTGCCAAATCCTGTTGCTGCGGCAAGAATGCCTGTATCGTGTTTTAGAATAGCTTCAACCGCATTTTGTTGCTCCTCAACCAACTCACCCAGGAAATTGACTTTAATTGTTTTTCCTTTTTGTTGTTCTTTTAATATATGTAGCTTTAAATTTAAGCTCGAACAGATGTCTATCACACTTTCAAAACAACCTCTAGGCAGTGCAAGATAATTCGAATAATCATTGGCACAAGATATAAACGAGGCTTACCAAATGTAAAACTCATGATTGGCAAAGGTAGCTAGATTTTTTAATACTGAAATAAGTTTTTGTGGCAGAGCATCTTTTTTGATATAAATCATCTTACTTATAGTTATCTCTATTTGGTCAGGAAGTTTATCTAAGAAGTTTGTCCAAAGGGATATTGGGAATAAATTGATTCTCCTGATTCCTTAAAAGACTCTGATCTAAATCAACTATTTCCATTTTTGCCTTTTGATTTATTACTTCTGTTATCTTCTCTCGAGAGTTTTTTTCAATTTGCCCCAAAAAAAGCCACTGATCAGGGTATGGTTGAAAGTCTCTATTTACAAAAACACTAAAGCCCTGCTTTCTTGACTCTAACTGTAACGGAAGAGCAATTAAATTGCCAAACCCTCCCTTAGGTAGGGTATCCTGATTGGGAAATAATCTGTCAAAAGACTTAAGATTTAACTTGGTGTTTTCTTGGCTTTTTGCAAGAAGCAGTTCTCCAAGTTTTCTTGCTATAAAGACTTCACTCCTTGAGCTTATTTAGCTCATCTCGAAGGATGGCTGTGAGATCTCTCTTCTTGATCTAGTGGGAGGAGGCCTCCTCCCACTAGATCCTTTCATCCATTCTACATCTACATTAAGACTTACCTACAGTAACTTTACACTAACGTAGAGCGATTAATTAAATCATCTTTTTATATAAAGGTCCCTGGCTAGCTTTCTTTCAAGATTAGCTTTTTCTGCTTTCAACTGTTCATTCTCTTTTTGTAGATTAGTATTTTTTTTGTAAGCTCGTTAATTAGGTCTGTCTGTTTTAAGGTAACCTTCATACTATCACCAGCTAGTTATGTATTTTCTAATTAAGACTGTCACAAGTAAGCTTAAATCCTAAAAAAGAAAGTTCCTCAGAGGTATTGGTTCTTAAGCTAACAATTTCTACATAACTCTAAAGGAGAAAACTTTTGTTTACTGAGGTGAAAATGTGAACCATAGTATGGCGTTTTATAGAAAAATAAAATACTATTTATTACCATATAAAGGAAGGCTGACATTAATATTTCTTTTATCTGTTATAACCTCAGGTCTAAATCTTCTACCATTACAAATCATGGCTACTTTGATAGATATACTGACAAGTACACCTAAGAAAAATCTCAGCTTTTTATGGATAAAATTAATTGGTAACCAACCACTTAGTTATATTTTTACCTTTGCCATTGTATATCTTAGTTCAAGTTTTATCATGCAACTATATGCTTATCTGGTTTCCACGCTTGGTTATCAAATTTGTGAGGATCTAAGAACAGATGCTTTTTATTGGAGTTTAAAAGCTCCCAAGACCGATCTAGGTTCCTTCAAGGAAGGAGATATTGTAGCCAGAATTATAACTGATACCGAACAGGTAAGTGAGGCTATAGTTATCCCTTTAAGAGGCCTTATAGTTAGTTTTCTAGAACTTATTTGGGCTTTGATTTTGCTTTACACTTGGAGTCCCATATTGAGTCTAGTAGCCTTTATTATGGTCCCGATACTTTATTATCTTGGTAAGTTGGGATATCTAAGATCAAAAAAATTAGCCCAAGCCAAACAAATTTCGATTGGCAATCTAACCGATATAGTAAGTGTAAATATGCGTTTTAGAAGCCCTGCCAAATTATATCCTAAAGCTATGGATAGAGTTGAACACTTTAAAAATCATAACCACAATGCCACTAGGGCTGGTATAAAGCTCAGTAGCTTTTATCTAAGCTACTGGCCCTTAGTTAGGCTAGTCAATTCCTTAGGTCTTACATTAACCATCTATGTAGCTTATTACCTGTTTCTCAAAATGCAGCTGGCTTCTGAAGATATAATGGTTGCTTACCTATATAGTTTAAGGGTTTATGAACCAATATTAGACTTTACCCGATTTAATATAATGATCTCTTCAGCCGATGCGGCTTTAGGTAGAGTTTTAGAACTCCAGAGTGTTAAAAATCTCTAGTTATATAGTTTATCTAAACGTAATAAGGCCTGTTTTTCCTGACAAAGGGTTTTAGTATACACAAACTCATTGGAAATAAAAAATTAATGTAGACTTTTACTGATAAACAGCCTTGGAAAACGATTACCTGTTCTAAGGCTATATTAGTCAAGAAGAGTAAGGTACCTTTTATCTATTTATCTTTTCTTCGAGCAATATTCCCTTAATATCTAGCTTTATATTTTGGCACACTACGGATTAAGGAGGTCAGAGAGATGACAGAGTATAGCATTTCTCTTCATGAAGTAATAAAACTCCATGAAATATTAAACCAGAAAACGTTATGTGCTTCCAAAGCCTCAGCAATGAAAAATATCGTTCAAGATAAAGCACTCAAAGACTTGCTTGATTTTGATCTAAAAGATACTCTTCAGCAAATCCAAGACATTCAAGCTGTTCTTAGAGCCAATATTCAATAGGAGGTAAAATAATTTGGTGAACAATACCGCTGATACTAATATCCTAAGCGACGAAGTTGTTGCCAATGATCTACTCGTTTCCGGCAAAAATGGTATCACAACATACGCTGCGGCTTTAGCCGAAGCTTCTTCGCCTCAAGTTCGTAAGCTTCTTCAAAAGCAACTCACTCAAGCTATCGATATGCACGAAAGGGTTTTTAACTATTTAGCTAATAAGGGCTATTACCTAGCTTACGATCTAAACAGCCAACTGCAAATAGACTTGCAAAATGCTCAGAAAATAATTGATACCATGCCATAAGTTAATCTTATTTAAGCCTTCTGACTAATTGTTATAAGCTTTTGAAACAAACGCAGAAAATACTCTAACAACATATATAAAAATAATGGACCTTCTTAATGCTAGATTAGAAAAGATTCTTGTTGATAAATTCCCAAACCTGCTTAATTTCATGTGCACTTTCAGACTCATTATATTCTACAATGCTTTTTCCATTTACAACAGCTTGATAAAAATCCTTAGAATATTTTACCTTCCCGGCTACTTTTGCTCCCATTTCGGTACTCACATTTATTTGCCTTTCTGTTTGCTGCGAATTAAGATCATATTTATTGATTATCACAAATGCAGGTAGCTTAAAATGTTGGCATAGTTTAAGTATTCGCTCTAAATCATGTTGGCCTGAAACTGTTGGTTCTGTTACAATTATTGCTATATCGGCTCCTGCTAACGAAGCTATTACCGGGCAACCAATTCCAGGCGAACCATCTATAAACAGATATTTTACATTTAAACTTTGAGCAATCTCTCTAGCCTTTTTTCTAACACTTGTGACTAGCTTTCCGCTTGTTGATTGAGCAATGGCAAGTTTACCTTGTATTAAATTTCCTCTTGATGTTTGAAATTGTAATATTTCCCCTACCTTTTTTTCTCTCAAAGAGACTGCTTTTTGGGGGCAAACATCAACACAGACTCCACAACCTTCACAAAAAAGTGGTTCGAAATGCCAAGAATCTTGGTAAGTAACTGCCTTAAAACGACACTTCCTGACACATTCACCACAATTAACACAACGTTCTTGATTGAATTCAGCGACATAACCTGCAAAAAAAGGCTCTCGCTTAAGAGCCTTACAAGGAGACAGCATTAAGTGCAAATTAGCAGCATCAACATCACAATCTGCTACTACACAAGACTCTACCAGACAAGCAAATGCTGCAACAAAGGAGGTCTTACCTGTACCACCTTTACCAGAAACAACAGTTATTTCTTTCATTTGCTCATCTCCTTTTGAATGGAATTTAAAATAGAACTGAATTTTTCTTGGTATTCAGGTAAAGCTTGTAAAACTAGTTTACCCTCCGAATAAGCTTTTGCAAGTTTTGGATCATATGGTATCTCGCCTATTAGGGCTATCTTTTTCGCCCTACAATATTCTTTTATAGGTTCTGTGCCTATATCTGACTTGTTAATAATAATGCCAACTTTCAATTTAAGCTTAGTAGCCATTTCCACTGCAAGTTTCAGATCATTAAAACCAAGTGGTGTAGGTTCTGTTACCAAAACCAGATAGTCGACATCTCTTGTCGCAGCAATGGTTGCGCAGGATGTACCCGGAGGTGCATCTATAAAAACCATTTCTGTTTCTACTACTATCTCCCTTAATTGGTCGATTAAAGCAGAACTTCTAGCTTCTCCGATATTTAGCTTGCCTTGAATTAGTTTTATATTATTGCTTTGTAATGTACGCCTTACACCTATTGCCCTTGGTCTTTCGCAAATAACATTATGAGGACAGGCGTAGACACAAGCACCACAGGAGTGACACAATTCGTAAGTGATTAGCGGCTTATCTCTAAGAAGAATAAGTGCATTGAAACGACAGTGCTTTTGACATTCACCGCAACCTACACATTGATTTTCATCGATTACAGGAATATTTACCTTTACTTCACTTTCAGCTTCCCATTTTTGAGAAATAAACAAGTGTGTATTAGGTGCCTCGACATCACAATCAAGTAAAACCACAGGTTTCTTAGAAATATATGCCAAATTAACAGCAAAGGTAGTTTTTCCGGTGCCACCTTTACCTGAAGCTATGGCTATTGTTTTAGCCATCTTAATGACCTCCACATGTATCCTCAAGAGTTACTTTGGTAAGTTCACCTTTCAAGTAGGCTTCAATAGCTTCTTTTACAGTATTACCTGCTCCGAAATAGACCTCAATACCAACACTATTAAAGCCTGCCAATGGCCTGCCACCAATGCCTCCTACTAAAATTGCCTCAACTTGATGGCTAGCTAAAAAATTAACTGGTCTTAGACATCCTTGTTCAATATGAGGTGGATTTTCTATAACATCAACCTTTTTGATTTCACCTTCACCTACATCAATAACAGTAAATAGATCACATCTGCCGAAATGTCTTGAGCGATTAGATTCAAGGCCTCCGGGAAACTCAGAGGGTATAGCTATCCGGGTGATATTTTGCGACATAAAATTACTTCCTTTCATTATTGCCTTATAAATTTGGGATCTTAATATGTTTCTCCTTACAGAATTTTTCTAAGGCGTCAATACAGAGCATGTTGCTTTTATATCCTTGAAAATATTGAATATTAGCAACATCTAAAGCAGCTAACGCTTTCGGGCCAATATGACCTGTTAAAACCCACGTAACGTTTTTATCTGCAAGTATCTGTGCTGAACTAATACCAGCGCCTTGAGCTGCGTTAAAGTTTTTGGAGTTATCCAAACATTCAACTTCACCTGAACTAGTATTTATAATTAAAAAATACTGTGCTCTTCCAAAACGTTCATCTACTAAACTATTCAAAGTTTGACCTTGCGCAGATATGGCAATCCTCATATTGTTTTTACCTCCCAGCTCGATATTAAGATTTGAGCTTAACTACCTTGATACTTAGCTAAATTATAATTTTCATAGTTTCATGTCGATTAACTTTTTAATATTCATTTTTCCTTGATATTATCCTGATTAACTTTTTTAAAAGTCTCTTGAAGCCTTCTTAGTGAAGCTAAAATATCTTCTAGAACATATTCCCAATCCCTGATCTGCTCCCATCCTTCTTCAGTCAGAGTATATTCTCTTTTTGCCGGACCAGGATTTGTTGTATCCCATGATGATGTTACAAACCCAAGCTCTTCTAACTGTCTAAGTGTTCGATAAATTGCCGCTACATCAAGAGGTGAATGGGTTATTGTCAGTTGTTCTGCTTCCCTGGCAATCTGATAACCATGGGTTTTTTTCAATTTAGCTAAACAGATTAAGACGATCGGTTCAACAAAGCGGTAGAGGTTGCCCATTTTCTCGGGACAAGGGCCTTGATGTTTACGACAACATTTTCTCCCTCTTGACAATAGACACACCTCCTTATATGTAACTTGCACCTATATGATAATATCATGTTTAACTAAAGTCAATACTTAAAGATTCCTCTTAATAAAAGCCCAATCTAATTAGGAGCTACTGATAACCCCTTTTAACCGTTGATAACACTGGACTTTAAGGCTATTTTATGTCAGACTAATGCTAGGAAAACACATAAATAGCCCTAAATTCTTACACTTTTTGGAGGGTAAAATGCATGTACAATCCCTCTAGCGCACAAAGAACACTGGATTTTGGACTACCTTTTTCTGGCAAACTACTAGCAGATAACCGCTGGATTAAACTGGCTAATGAAATACCTTGGGCCAAAATCGAAGAAAAATACGCTAAAAACTTTACCAAAGAAGGCCCTCCGGCTACTTAGGTGCACTCATTATTCAAACTAAATGCAACTATACCGACGAAGAAACTGTAGAATAGATTCGAGAAAACCCATCCCTGCAGTGCTTTATAGGGTTTACCGAGTATACAGTTGAAAAACCGTTTGATTCATCCCTAATGGTACATTTTCGCAAACGGATTACCGCTGAAATGCTTTGTGATATTAAC
>DAIMKF010000005.1:0-94374 GCA_036721855.1 Bacillota bacterium
TTTTTACTGAATAAAACCTATACCGTCTAGGTGACATTTTCAAAGAATATTGACATAGTATTTCTGAAAAACTTCCAGTTTAACTATCCTAATATTTACCGGAAAATAGAAGGAAGCTGAAGCTCCCTTCTATCTATCCTGTGATTCGCGTTTTTCCAAATAACGTTCTAATTTACGTTTAACCCTTTGTAACGCATTATCAATTGATTTAACATGCCGCTCTAGTTGATCGGCTATCTCCTGGTAGGACTTGCCTTCTAAATAAAACGTCAAAACCTGCCATTCTAAATCACTTAAGAATTCGCCCATCTTTTTTTCTATGGCATTGAATTCTTCTTGACTAATAACTAATTCTTCCGGATCACTTACCTTGGTTCCTGAGAGAATATCTAACAGTGTACGGTCAGATTCTTCATCATAGATTGGTTTATTTAACGAGACATAGGAATTTAGGGGGATATGTTTTTGTCTGGTTGCTGTTTTGATTGCTGTAATAATCTGGCGTGTAATACATAATTCCGCAAAGGCACGAAATGATGTCAGCTTTTCAACTCTAAAATCTCTGATAGCTTTGTAAAGACCTATCATGCCTTCTTGGATAATATCCTCCCGATCTGCACCTATCAGAAAGTATGAACGTGCTTTAGCTCTGACAAAGTTTTTATATTTGTTTATAAGATATTCTAAAGCCATTTCATTGCCACTTCTGGCTAATTCCACTACCTCTTCATCAGGCATATCGTCATAGAGCTCATAGGGTTTTTTTTGTACGGAAGAAATCACCCACATCGCCTCCAATAAGGAGAGATTTGTGGAACAATAGGCTTTTTGTTGTCCATAATGTACAACTAAATAACCTGTCCCGATTCATTTATTATTATACCTTATGAAAAACACTAAGGTCAAGCTGTCTTACTTTACCCTCTTAAATCCCTTTGGCGCAGCGCTTCATATAGTATTATACCTGTAGCGACCGAAGCATTAAGAGAAGAGATTTTACCGTACATAGGTATTTTGGCTAAAAAGTCACATTTTTCTTTCACAAGACGACTGATACCTTCGCCTTCACTCCCAATAACAATGGCCAAACGACCCCTAAAATCGATATCTGTATATAATTTATCAGCCCTATCAGCTGTACCTACCACCCAGATATTACCTTTTTTTAATTTTTCAATTGTCTGGGCAATATTAGTTACCTTAATAAGAGGTACATACTCTATAGCTCCTGCTGAAGCTTTAATTGTACCAGGTCCAATCGAAACTGAGCGATTCTCAGGTATTATTACCGCATCCACATTAGCTGCTTCAGCTGTTCTTAAAATAGCACCAAGGTTATGAGGGTCTTGGATGTGATCTAAAACAACAACCAATGGTTCTTTTAGTCTAATAATTTCCTCAAGGGTTCTTTGGGGTAGTTCCTTAGTTTGAGCTAGAACACCCTGATGCTTATCGGTTTTGGCCATTTTAACAATTTCAGTATTGGCTAGTCTTATAAGCGGGATTTTTATCTCTCGACACAAAATTTGGATCTCGTCAATAGTTTTACCACTAGCCGCATGACTAAGATAAACTTTTTGTGCTCTGCCGGAGCGGACAGCTTCTAAGACAGCGTTTCTGCCTTCAACTTGGTCGGCCATTTACTGCCACCTCTTTCCCTCTTAAAAAGAAGATTCCCATCAGTTCAGCTAATCTGATCTTCTCATCGGCTAGATAAAGATACCCCAAAATAGCTTCAAAACCGGTGCTATAGGCATATTCCTGATGTGTAGAACTTTTCCTAAAATTACTACAGGAATTGCGCCCACGGCGGAAGATATCCTGTTCTTTAGCTGTTAACTTCTCCCACAAAGAGGTAATAATCATAGCTTGGGTTTTGGCTGCTACCAACGGAACTGCTATATTATGATAATCGCCTGCTTTTCTTAAAGTCTCCTGCATTAGCTGCTTTCTTACATATACTTCCCATAAAGCATCTCCAAGATAGGCCCAAGCAAGAGGTGAATAGCTGTCTACATCCATCTTTAGTCTTTCACCTTCCATCTAGTTGCTGAAGCGGTATCCTCTAGGACAATACCGACTTCTAAGAGCTGATCTCTAATCTTATCTGCCAGATCCCAGTTTTTTTCATTTTTAGCTTGAATTCTTAGCTCCAGCAATATCTCCATCACCCTACTCAATAGACTTGCCTCAGCTACTTTTTCTTCTTTCTCTTTTATAATACCTAAAATGCCTCCCAACTCATGCATTAGTTTTAAGGCAGCTCCCAGTCTTTTATCTTTATTCTGTAGATACTGGTTACCTAAACGATTGAGATCAAAAAGTACACCAATAGCCCGAGCTGTATTAAAATCATCATCCATGGCATCTTGGAAGCATCTTTCCAATTCACTTAACTCACTATAGTCTTGCCAATCTAGAGGTTTGGCCTCTTCTTGCCAACTTCTAAAGGAATTGTTTAATCTTTTTAAACCTTTGGCGCTTTCTTTTAGACCCTCCCAAGTAAAATTGAGGGGTGTACGATAGTGAGTAGAAAGGATATAAAATCTAATCTCTTCTTTATTACTTTCTTTTAAAAGATCATCTACCGTAACAAAGTTGCCTAAAGATTTACTCATCTTTTCATTATCGATAGTTATTAGCCCATTATGGATCCAAAAGCGCACAAACTGTTTTTTTGTATAAGCTTCTGACTGGGCTATCTCATTTTCATGGTGAGGAAAGATCAAATCTAGGCCGCCACCATGAAAATCAAAACCCTCACCCAACAGGTCTAAAGCCATGGCTGAACACTCGATGTGCCAGCCGGGTCTGCCCTCTCCCCAGGGTGAAGGCCAACTGATCTCACCTGGTTTGGCACTTTTCCAAAGGGCAAAATCAACAGGATCTTGTTTGTTTTGCTCAACGGCAAATCTGGTGCCGGCTCGTAGTTCCTCTACATTGCGACCGGAAAGCTTGCCATAGGCAGGGAAACTTTCAACCTTGAAATAGACATCGCCTGAGGATTCATAAGCATGGCCTCTTTCGATGAGCCCCTTAATCATCTCAATTATCTTTTCAATATATTCACTAACCCTGGGGTAGAAGTCACATCTTGCCACACCAAGCTTATCCATAGCTTCTAAATAACGTTTGGAATAATAGTTTGAGATCTCTAAAGCGGAACGCTTTTCTTTTTGCGAGCGGGCAATAATCTTATCATCTATATCAGTAAAATTTTGAATAATTTTAACCGAATAGCCCTTGTAATTAAAGTAACGTTTGATTACATCCCAGATAATACTTGGTCTGGCATGGCCAAGATGAGCCTCATCATATGGAGTAACTCCACAAACATAGACCTTAATTTGGCCTTGGGGAATATATGTTTCTTTTTTCCTCGCTAACGTGTTATAAATTTGCATTCTGGGTGAATCCACCTCCCTCATTTAAGAAGCATAACTCTTAGATTGACACTAACGCCAAAGCTATTGCTGCAATGCCTTCGCCTTGACCAATGGAACCTAGCTTTTCTGTTGTACTGGCTTTAATGCTTACCTGCTCTTTTATTATGCCAAGATCATGAGCTATATTTTTTTGCATTTTTTCTTTATATAAAGATAGCTTAGGTGTTTCAGCCAATATGGTAGCATCTATATTTTCTATCATAGCACCTTTTTGCTCTAAAAGGGCTTTTATTTGCTTTAGCAGTTCTCTACTTGATATTCCTTTGAATTTTTGCTCGCAATCTGGAAAATGTTCGCCAATATCACCAAGAGCCAGAGCTCCTAAAAGAGCATCTATGATCGCATGAATCAGTACATCGGCATCAGAATGGCCCAAAAGGCCTTTTTTATAGGGGATTTTTACTCCTCCTAAAATAAGATCTCTACCAAGAACTAATTGGTGGATATCAAAGCCTTGTCCAATTCTGGTTTTCCTTGTTAAAGCTTTAGCCATCTCCCAGTCTGCTTTGGTTGTAATTTTGACATTCCCATAATCTCCCTTAACAAGGATCTGGTTCTCAAACAACTGAGCATCGTCTGAGACATCTAGCTTGGTAGCTTGGTGTTTAGCCAGAATTTCCTGATAGATAAAGCCTTGCGGGGTCTGTATGGCATAGGTAGAGTTTCGATCTAACGAAGCGATAACCTTAAGCTTACTGTCGACCTCTCGAAGAGAATCTATCACTCCTACGCCACAGGTTACAGCCACAGAAGGCTCTATTCTCTCTAAAACCCTAAGAATTATCTCCTTGGTAACAAAGCATCTTGCTCCATCGTGGATCAGTACTTTCACTGGTTGGATCTTTTCTAAAGCTAAAAGGCCTTGCCGGACAGATTCTTGTCTAGTATCTCCTCCACAAGTGATAAGTATGGTTTTATTTGCTTCAAATTCTCGAGCTATTGTTTTTATCTCTTGCAACTCATCTTTATGAGCTACTATAACTATTGTCTTTAACTCCTTTAGGCCGGCAAATGTTTTTAAGGTATGATACACAAGTGGTTTGCCTGCCAAAGGCAGCAAGATCTTGTTTTGGTTAAATCCCAGGCGTTTACCTTGTCCGGCAGCTAAGATAATTGCCGCATTATTCATAGATAAAAGCACCTTCCTTTTAAAAACCGGCTAGATTTAGCATACCTAATTTTACCAACTTTTGTCTAGCTTTTGGGAAATTAAAAAAACCCGCCAAATTGGCGGGTATGAGACCGAAATTATGAATGACCTTTGGGTTTGGCAAAAATCATCCGCCCAGCGGCTGTTTGTAACACACTAGTTACTAAAACCTCAACCTCTTCCCCTATAAAACGCTTGCCGCCGTCGATAACAATCATTGTACCGTCATCGAGATAACCAATACCCTGGCCTGACTCTTTGCCATCTTTAATGACCTGGACATTCATCTCTTCGCCGGGTAAAACCACTGGCTTTAGAGCATTTGCCAATTCATTAATATTTAAAACTGAAACTCCCTGGAGTTCGGCCACCTTATTAAGATTATAATCATTAGTAATAACTTTCCCATTCACTCTTTTAGCTAGATGAACCAGTTTAGCATCGACTTCAATTTCTTCATTTTGGTCGTCACTAATTATTTCCATTTGCATACCGAATTCTTTTTGCATTTTGTTTAGAATATCAAGTCCACGGCGCCCACGGTTACGTTTTAGAATATCTGAAGAATCAGCTATATGTTGTAATTCTTCTAATACAAACCTTGGTACAACCAAACGTCCTTCTAAAAAACCTGTGGCACAAATATCGGCAATCCTTCCATCAATAATAACACTGGTATCCAGAATTTTGCAGATCGGTTCGTTTTTCCGAAATTGTGAGCGCAATTCACTGGATAACCACAGCTCATCTGCTTTGCTAGCTAAAACATCTCCAAAGAGTAGACCAAACAGCAGTGCCAATAGAATTGTCAGTGGTTTAATCTGAAAGAAGCTGCCGATTAGAAGCCCCACCACAAAACCTATAAGAAAACCAATTAACATAAAAAAAAGTCTTCTGCCGGGTATCTTTTTTAATCGGCTAGCGAACCATCCAATTATAAGTGCTATACAGGCCCCAACACCCATGCCTGCAGCCATACCCCAAAAAAGATACTCTCTACCATGCTCCCAACCGTAAAACCCACCGGCTACAATTCCCACTGCCAGAGCAAGTATTCTAAGAGCCACCCCTTCACCGCCCTTCGATATTCAGTTTTTGTCCTCAATCTCTTCGTTGTTTTCTTCGAGGCACTCAATAATTAGTTCTCTCATCTCCTCCTCTTTGGTATCAGTTGACAAGGCTAATTCGGAAACAATTATACGAATGGCCTGTTCTAACATTTTCTTTTCTCCTGTAGAAAGACCTTTTTCTTTATCGCGTGAATAGAGATTGCGAGCTACAATAGCAACTTCATTTATATCACCGGTTTTAATTTTTTCCATATTAGCTCTATAACGGCGGTTCCAGTTGGTGGACATCCGACTTTTACTATCTCTTAGTACATCTAATACCAGATTAGCATCTTCTCTACCAATTATTTTACGCATACCCAGTTCGGAAACATTATCAACAGGAACCATGAGTTTTAGTTCTCCTACCGGCATATACAGAACATAATAGGACTTTGTTTCTCCTAAGATTTTTTCTTCTTTTATGTTCTTTACTACACCAGCTCCATGTGTAGGATAAACAACTTTATCGCCAACAGAAAACACCGCCGCACCCCCCTTTAACATGCCATATTCAATTTTAATTATAAGGCTTTTTGCTAAATTGGTCAAGAAATTTATTAATTTTAGCACATTACCATTGCTACTGTCAATAGTTTTGGGCAACATTCTTATTTTTTTGGAAAATTATGATTGAACAATGCTTGACATTTCAAGAGCATTATTCTTATAATTTGTATAGAAATAGGCCTGCCTAATGTAGACCTGAGGGAGATGATACCCATGGAAAACTTTGACGGCCATAATTTCCAGGAACTTGTTGATAAATATTTAATTAGGCACCGTTCTGTTTTAGATATTATGACCAAGCTCTCGGAATCAACTGCTAGAACTAATCGAGCTCTTGCCAAGTCAGTTACAATTTGCGGTTGTATTAAGATTAATGCTGAAAAACAGATCTTCCCTCCCGATATCAGTTACAGCGAACTACGGGAATATATGCAAAATCATATTGACGGCCAACTTTGTGATTCTTGTCGAGAAGTAATCGAAAATGAATTAGGTAGAGCGATCTTCTATCTAGCAGCCCTAAGCGATGCCCTGGATTTAGACTTAAACGAAGTCATGGAAAAAGAAAAGAGAAAACTTGAAGCGCTTGGAGTCTTTAGCCTTACGTAAAAAAGCCCGTGATAAACCACGGGTTTTTTTACAGTAGAGCCTGAGTTTTTATTCTTCTGAGACCTTCTTGTATGGCCCTTGCTCTAACCTCGCCAATGCCTTCTATAGCATCTAGTTCTTCAATCGAAGCATTAACAATTGACGGCAATTCCGTAAAAAAGTCGACAATATTATTGATAACATTTTGGGGTAGTCTGGGAATCTTGGCTAAGATACGGAAACCTTTGGGCGATACAATCTGTTCTAGGGAGTTCATGCTACCGCTATAGCCTAAGGTTCTGGCAATAGCTCCTAGTTCAAGTAGTTCTTCGGCCGACCATCTTGAAAGCTGCTGCCAGATATCGGCAGCCTTTTTTTCAGCTAAAATTAGGTAGTCTTCAATTACTAGCTGTCCTTCGTTTTTAACATCAGCCATTAATTCTTCTAGCTGCATCTTTACCAGTCGACCTTCAGTTCCAAGTTCAGTAATATACCTTTCAATCTCCCAGACAATCTTCTCTACCAGCTGAGCTTTTTGAATCACTACAGCCACATCCAAAACTGTAGCCATATTCTCAAATTCTAAAGATGTAAGTGTGTTTAAAGTCTGAATTAAAACAGCTCTATACTTTTCTAAGGTCTGCAAAGCCTGATTAGCCTTAGCTAAAATCACACTTACATCTTTAAGAACATATTTCCATTCGCCTTGGTATAAAGTTATGATGTTTCTTCTTTGCGAAATACTTATAACCAGTGCTCCTGTTTGCTTAGCTATTCTTTCTGCAGTTCTATGCCTGGTTCCTGTTTCTTTAGACGGCAAAGACGGATCAGGGTGAAGTTGGGTATTGGCATAAAGAATACGCTTGGCATCTGAGCTTAACAAAATTGCTCCGTCCATTTTAGCCAATTCATATAACGATGCCGGTGTAAATGAAGTATCGATAAAAAACCCACCATCTGTCAGAGGCAAAACTTCTTCACTGTCGGAAACAACAATTAAGGCGCCTGTACGAGCTCGCAGGATATTTTCCAGACCTGCATGCAACTCTGAGCCTGGTGCGACCATACGTATTAGTTCCAGAATCCCTTCATTCCAAGGAGTATCAAAACTGCCCAATGGATCACCTCTTTTTACAGTAGTCCCATGCTTGAAAAATATTTTCAGCGACGATAAGATTTAGCTGCTCTTTTATTTTAAGTAAAAAAGTATTATCTAATGCTCTAAAATTCGCTTTGGGCATCAGACAATGGCTAAAACCCATCTGCAAAACTTCCTGGAGTCTTTTCTCCGGTTGAGTTACCGGTCTAAGTTCCCCTGTAAGACCTACCTCACCAAAAAATGCCCAGTTGTATTTCAGCGCTGTTTCACTTGTACTAGAGGCTACCGCAAGAGCTATGCCTAAATCAGCGGCAGGTTCGGTTACACTTAGTCCGCCGACCACATTCACATAGACATCACTGCTGCTTAAAGATAGCCCCAACCGCTTTTCAAGCACTGCCAGCAAAATGGGAGTGCGATTGCGATCTGTACCGGTAAACTGTCTTCTTGGCGGTCCATAACCATTGGTAACCAAAGCCTGTATCTCACAGAGAATAGGGCGTGTCCCTTCTAAAACAGGCACAATTGCCGTACCCGGTTCGTCAGTCTTTCGGCCTGATAAAAACAAACGCCCCGGATCTTTGACTTCTTCAAGACCAGAGCTTTTCATCTCGAAGACACCTAGTTCATCCGTAGCCCCAAAACGATTCTTTTCTCCACACAAAATACGATATAAACTGTGCCTATCCCCGGTAAAACTTAAAACAGCATCTACCATATGCATTAAAACCTGAGGCCCTGCAACTGTTCCGGTTTTAGTTACATGGCCAACTAAAAAAACAGGTAGGTCTTTTTCTTTGGCCAGCCTCATTAAATGGGCCGCTGAATCTCTGATCTGGGTAATGCTTCCGGGAGCCGCTTCTAAAGTGGGCATGTATGCCGTTTGAATTGAATCGACAAATACTATTACCGGATCAAGATTATCGATGGCTTCGATCATGCTTAAGATATTATTCTCGGCCAGTAAATAGATCTGGGGATTTAAGGCTCCCAACCTTTGGGCACGAATTTTAATCTGCTGTAAAGACTCTTCTCCACTTATATAGAGTACTTTCCCCCACTTTAGGGCAAATTCCTTTGCCAATTGTAAAAGTAGGGTCGATTTGCCTACTCCGGGTTCGCCTGCAATCAAAATGAGTGATCCCGGCACTACACCTCCGCCTAAAACTCGATCCATTTCGCCTATACCCGTCTGATATCGATCCTCTTTTTCGGCTACAATATCCACGATTGCAACCGGAGGAGAGCTCCGGCCTAAAACAAAACCTTTGGGAGGAACTGTCTCTTCTTTCATTTCCATTGTATTCCAAGCTCCGCAACTATTGCATTTACCTTGCCATTTTAAGCTTTGGGCTCCGCAGTTTTGGCAGATATAGACTGTTTTTTGCTTAGCCATGTATCTCGACCCCTTTTTTAAACTCTGCCAAGATATTTAGTTATTAGGTTTAATAATACCTGCCAAAAATTGCGCCGAATATAAATCTAGTTTGCGTTCATTCACAGACAAATAGTTTATTGTTACTTGGAAGGAAAGAACCCTATTCCCACATAAAATAAGCGAACTTCACCTGTCAGATCCCAATTTGTACTAGCACCCAAACACTCAAACTTATGAATTAATATTAACTCTAAGTCCCTCACCATAAACGACAATCTTGCCAACGAGTTGTCCACTATTTTTTCATCGAAGGCTGTCATTGACACTACAAGAATTCTGGAAATCTTTCATTTCTCGGATTCGTTTTTTTTATATCCGTAGATTTTAACTCTAACATGCCCGGCTAAAGTAAGATTGCCTATGGGATTAGCCGGAGGTATTCTAATATATCTAGACGAACCATTAAAGAAACAATAAAGAAACCGAAAAAGCAATTTTCTCTTTTACTGTTGACAGGCCCAAGACAAATAGGAAAGAGCATTCTTAAAGAAATTACGGACAAAGAGTAGGAGAAATTTTTTGCCTTCAAAATAGATCAACGTACTTTTATTTTCAGGGTAGCTAAAAAGCACGCTCTAGGGCGTGCTTTTTTTAACCCTTTTTGAAGACTATTTTATCTTCTTTTCCATCTACAATAACAGTATCACCTGGTATAAATCTACCGGCAAGAAGTTCATCGGCGAGAGAGTTTTCGATCAAACGTTGAATGGCACGTCTAAGAGGTCTTGCTCCAAAGTCAGGATCATAGCCTTCTTTGGCGATAATATCTTTAGCAACCGGAGTTCCTTCCAAGTGAATATCTTGCTCAAGTAGTCTCTTTTTTAGTTCGGCAAACATCAGATCCACGATCTGGTTGATGTGATCTTTGTTTAGAGCATGGAAAACTATAATTTCATCGATACGGTTTAAAAACTCAGGTCTAAAAGTCTTTTTAAGCTCACTGATAACCTTATCTTTCATGGATTCATAAGCACTGTGCTCTGTAGGCATAAAGCCTAGACCACCTTGGTTTTTAATATCGCGCGCGCCTACATTTGAAGTCATGATGATGATGGCATTGCGAAAATCAACTTTGCGACCTTTGCTATCTGAGAGATGACCATCTTCTAGTACCTGCAAGAGGGCGTTGAAAACATCGGGATGGGCTTTTTCAATCTCATCAAAAAGCACAACGGAATAAGGTCTTCTGCGTACAGCCTCGGTAAGCTGGCCGCCTTCATCATAACCAATATAGCCAGGAGGCGAACCTATGAGTCTAGACACCGTATGACGCTCCTGGTATTCGGACATATCAAGCCTAATCATGGCATCTTCGTCACCAAAAACAGCTTCCGCCAGGGCTCTGGCGAGTTCCGTCTTACCTACACCGGTTGGACCAAGGAAGATAAACGATCCTACCGGTCTTTTAGGATCCTTAAGCCCGGAGCGAGCCCGACGTACAGCTTTAGAGACGGCATCAATAGCTTCATCTTGTCCGATAACCCTTTTATGAAGTTCATTTTCCAGCTCTAAAAGTTTCTTGCTTTCAGTCTCAGTTAGCTTGTTAACGGGAATACCGGTCCAACTAGCTACAACGGAGGCAATATCTTCTGCTGTAACCTCGATGGTGGTTAAGCTTCTTTCTTTTTCCAGATCCGACTGATGTTCTTTGAGTTTTTTCTCTAGTTTCTGTTCTTTATCTCTAAGCTCGGCTGCTTTTTCAAACTCTTCATTTTGAATGGCTGCTTCTTTTTCTCTTTTTAGTTCAGCTATTTGGTCTTCTATTTCCTTAAGAGGTGGAGGTGTAACCAAGGTAGAGAGTCTTGTTTTGGACGAAGCTTCGTCGATAAGATCGATAGCTTTATCCGGCAGATAACGATCGGAGATATAACGGGCCGAAAGTTTGGCGGCCGCTTCTAGGGCGGCATCAGTTATCTTCACTCTATGATGTGCTTCATACCGATCTCTTAAACCCTGTAAAATTTGAATTGTTTCATCAACACTTGGCTCACCGACCATAATCGGTTGAAATCTGCGCTCTAGGGCCGCATCTTTTTCTATATATTTGCGATATTCATCGATGGTTGTAGCACCGATTGTCTGCAACTCACCGCGGGCAAGTGCCGGTTTTAGGATATTGGCTGCATCGATGGCACCTTCAGCTGCTCCGGCTCCGACAATAGTGTGGAGTTCGTCGATAAATAAGATTACATTGCCGGCAGCACGAATCTCTTCCATAACCTTTTTAAGACGCTCTTCGAACTGGCCTCTGAATTTTGAACCTGCTACAATACTGGCCATATCTAGAGCTACTACCCGTTTGTTTTTTAAACTTTCCGGAACATCAGAGGCAATGATTTTCTGGGCTAAACCTTCTACCACAGCTGTTTTACCGACACCAGGCTCACCGATTAATACAGGGTTATTTTTGGTTCGGCGGCTTAGTATTTGGATAACTCTTTGAATCTCCAAATCCCTACCAATTATTGGATCTAGTTTACCTTCTTCACTCATTTCGGTTAAATCACGGCCGAAAGAATCAAGGGTAGGTGTGTTTTTCGCTCTGGGACGTCTGGGTTCTTTTTCACCGCTTTCACTTGTTTTAAGCTGGTTAAGAACTTGTTCTCTTAATCTTTCCGGATCAATGCCAAAACTTCTTAAAACATTTATAGCCACACCTTCGCCTTCTCTTAAAAGGCCCAAAAGAATGTGTTCTGTATCGACATAGGGATAATTCAAAACCCGCGCTTCTTCAAAGGCTAAACTAAGAATAGTCTTTACCCTTGCCGTCATAGGCAATTGAGCGATACCGACTCCCTCACCGGTAGGAATTATCTCTTCAATACGTTCTTTAACATCATCTAGTTCTATGCCTGCATTGCTAAGAACCCTACTGGCTCCTCCGTCTTCGACGAGGATTAGACCAAGAAGTATATGCTCAGTACCTATTACATCATGGCCCATGACACGAGCTTCCTGCTGTGCTCCGGCTAAAACTCTTTTAGCTTTATCTGTAAAGCGATCAAAAAACATCTCTTATCCCTCCCTAGCCAATTCTTCCCTGATAACCAAAGCTCTATAATAGTCTCTAAGCTCCGGCTCTAAGGTATTACTCATATATTTTTGCAAATGAGCAGGCCTAATTATCTGCATTAAAGCCTGAACAACTGGTTTTAAGTCTTGGTCGATAAGATCAAGATCAATGCCTAGCCTTACATCACTTAGAAGTGCCAAGGCTTCGTTGGTACTAATAACTCTTGCTTCTTTTAAGATACCTAAAGAGCGAAAAATCTTGTCTTCGATAAAGTACTGCGACTTTTGTTTTAAAGCTTCTCTGATTTTGCGTTCTTCACCAATAATGTGAGTTACAGCTGTAGCTAAGTCGTTTAAAAACTCCTCCTCTGTCCTGCCTAGGCTTCTTTGGTTCGAGATCTGGTATAGATTTCCAAGTGCTTCGGTCCCTTCTCCATATATTCCTCTAACAACCATTCCTAGTTGGGTAACCGAACTTAAAAGCTGTGGCAGGTTGTTGGTAAGTGTAAGTCCCGGCAGATGAACCATGGCCGAAACTCTAAGCCCTGTACCCAAATTGGTAGGCCAGGCGGTAAGGTAGCCTAACTGCTCATCATAGGCCATATTTATCACCTTTTCCAAGTCATCATCAATTGAATTGGCCTTTATAAGTGCAGTCTTGAGATCCAGTCCCGGGGCAATGGTTTGAATACGTAGATGATCTTCTTCATTGATCATGACACTTGAGCGCTGATCTTTGGATATAGCTACCCCTCTGCCCTCCGGAGCAGCGATAATTTGGGGACTTAAAAGATGGCTTTCCATCATATTTTCTCGCTCTAGGGGAGTAATATCCTCGAGTTGTAAGAAATTAAATTCTTTTTTATTGATAGCCTTTTTAATCTCGTTTCTGATAGTGTTTTTTTCAGGAACACTTGCATGGGCAGGAAATGGCCTTCCTTCCAGATTTCTGGCCAGTCTAATGCGACTGGAAAGCACAACATCGCCTTCAGGTCCGCTTTCTATCATCCAGGGTGTGATTAAGGCAAAGATATTTTTCTCACTCACCGGATTCACCCCCGACTTCTTTTTCCAGCTCTCTTATTTTATCTCTAACCTCAGCCGCTTTTTCATATTCTTCTAAAGAGACTAAGTGTTTTAGTTCTTCCCTTAGATTTTCAAGCTTTCTTTTTACACTGAGTTTACCACCGGCTCTTTTGGGGACCTTACCTCTATGAACGATATCACCTTGAATCCTTTTTAAGATCGGTCTTAACTCTTCGCGAAACTCCCTATAGCAGGTCGGACAACCCAATTGTCCGCTTTGACGAAATTCCTCAAAAGTAATATTACAGGCTTTACATTTAGAACTCATCAAAGTTGGTCTAAGTTCCATGGTGCCAAGGAGAGTTTCAAAAAAGGAGCCCAAAGGATTACTTAAATTAAAGATTTTCAGTTGCCCTGTTTCCTGGGCACAGTTTTGGCATAAATGTTTTTCTTGGACAACTCCACTTATCACGCTTTTAAAATGAACCGTAGCAGGATTTAAATTGCAACGTTCGCAAAGCACTGCTTACTACCTCCTTATGTTTTCAATTAAAATAAACAAAGATCTCATTAAAAGTGCCCTCAGATCATCGTTAAGATTATCTTCTTCTTGTTTTAAAATTAAACCGATAAGTCTGGCTTCATCTTCTAAGAGCACCTCTTCGGTTAGAAGCAGATCTAAAATGGCCATAGCTTCTTCCCTGGTAACACTTGTCAGCAGTTTTTCTCTGACTATATCCCAGTCCGGATTAACTGACAGCCTGATAATTCTGATATAACCGCCACCACCTCTTCTGCTTTCCACCAGATAACCTTTTTCCGGAGTAAAACGGGTTTGCAAGACATAATTAATCTGTGAAGGGACACAACGAAAGGCTTCGGCTAAATCACGTCTTTGGAGCTCAATAAAGTTTTTTTCTGCCTCTTCCAAAAGCTCTTTAAGGTATTTTTCAATGAAGTCACTTAGACTGGCTATTTCGATCACCTGACCTTTCCTGACCTTCCTACTTTATTATAACGCTAATTATTCTTTCTTGCAACCCCTTATATTACAAGTAAACTTTTCTTTTTTTTATTCCCTTTAATCCTCTCCTTATCTTATTTGACCTTTGCTTGGAAGTTGAAACCCATTTTATTCTTTTTTTTTACGCAAGACAAAATGCCTCAAAAAAACTCACTGCCAAATAAAAAAACTGCCACGCTAAATTATTGAATGGCAGTTTTTTTATTTATTTAGTTAGGATATCTCTGGCAGCAATAACTCCAGAGCAGGAAGCTTGCATTAAACCTCTGGTAATTCCCGCACCGTCACCGATGGCATATAATCCTTTAACAGCTGTTTCCAGATTTGGACTAACTTTCACTCTCGAGGAATAAAACTTCACTTCAACACCATATAAAAGGGTGTTTCTGGAATAGACTCCCGGAGCAACTTTATCTAGAGCTTGAAGCATCTCTAAGATATCGACCAAATGCCTATAGGGGAATACCAAAGAAAGATCACCGGGAGTGGCTTTAACCAGTGTTTGACGTGTCAGCCCTTTTTTAATCCTATCTTTGGTAGATCGACGTCCATCTAAAAGATCGCCTAATCTTTGCACAATAACCCCGCCTCCGAGAAGGTTAGCCAGAGTACTAATATATTGCCCATATCTGGTAGGATCCTTAAAAGGCTCGGTAAAGGTCTTGCTGACCAAAACGGCAAAGTTAGTGTTTTCTGTGGTTTTTTTAGCATGGGTATGTCCGTTTACAGTCACAAGGCCTGAGTTGTTCTCAGCTACAACCTCTCCTCCTGGGCACATACAGAAGGTGCGTACTTTATCTTCAAAGGTTTTGGAGTAATAGATATACTTAGATTCAAAGAGATGATCTGTGAGGTGTTCCATGATAACCTTGGGCAGCTCTACTCGCACCCCAATATCTACGGGATTTATCTGCTTTTCCAAACCCAGATCCGTTGCTTCTTCTGTAAACCACTCATGCCCTTCACGACCTGGAGCTACAATAATTTTAGGTGCATAAAAGTTTCCCATATCAGTAATAACACCGGTTACGGTTTGATTCTTTGTAGTGATCTTTTTAACGTTAAGGGAAGTTCTAATCTCAACCCCTTGACCTACTAGGTAGTCTTTCATGGCCTGCAAAACCTGCTGGCTTCTTCCCGTACCCAAATGCCTGATAGGACTATATTCCAAGTGGAGATCGGCCTTGGTGGCATCTCTGGTAAATTTCTCCAAGAGTTTAGGCTCCACAGAATAGAGCTTTTTGGGAGCCCCAAAGTCCAGGTAGATTTGATCTACTTCCTTTATAAGTCTCATTAATTTCTCTTTGCCTACATATTCATCAAGGTGGCCACCTACCTCTGTTGAAAGCGTTAGTTTGCCGTCGGAAAATGCTCCCGCACCTCCCCAGCCACATGTAATAGAGCAAGGTTTACACTGTACGCATTGAACCTGCTTTTTTTTCATGGGGCAGCTTCGCTTTATAAGATCGTGACCCTTTTCGATTAAAAGTACTTTGGCTTTAGCTGCTAATTCCAAAGCTGCAAAGATTCCTGCCGGGCCGCCGCCAACAATAATTACATCGTAGTGCATCCAAGACTCCTCCCCGAATAAAACCTGATTTAAAGATTAGCACCCCTTTTAACCAAAGTCTGTCTGAGTTTTACCCCATCAAGCTCCCTGACTGTAAGACCTTCTTTAATTGCTAGGGCTGCCGCCACTCCTGCTGCCTGTCCTATAGCATGACAGTTAGGTTGGATGCGAATGGATGATTCGGCAATAAAAGAAGCTGAAATACATCTGCCTGCCACCAGGAGATTGTCGATCTCAAGAGGTACCAAAGCCCGGTAGGGAATTTCCTGATACTCAGTAGGAGCTAAATTGGAGTGGAAAGCAACTCCGCCACCTTTTTTACTGCTATGAATATCAATAGGATAGCGGTTTTTGGCAATACCATCCGGAAACTTCCTGGCCTCTTTGTAGTCATCTTCAGTCAGGTAATACTCACCGCGAACTCTTCTTGATTCTCTAATGCCAACCATACTGGCTACGGCTACCAGATAGCTGTTTTCAAAGCCTGGGAAGTATTTTTTCAGGAAGTTTAGCAGTCTTTTAATTATTTGCTTACCTTCAATTTGAGCATTAGTTAAATGATCAACGTTGGTACCATCGGTTTTGCTGCTGATTCTCGGACAATTAAATGAAAGCTCACCGGGTCTGCCTGGCACACCGAAGATCTGAAAATAATCTCCGTCGGTTTCTTCCAAAACGCCTTCTTTATAAGCTTTTTCAAAATAAGGGGTAAGGGCATTTTTTTTACCATTGACATGGGCTGCATGGAAAAACGGTAATTTCTGCCTATATCCTTCAAGCTCCTCTAAGAAATCGGCGAATTTCTCCAGATCAATATTCCCGACACTAAAACGTAGACTCATAGCCTGATTAACACCAAATTCATCCCCTGATTCAATTGGTGCTTTAGCCCTAAAAGCTACATCTCCATCACCTGTGGCATCGATGATGACTTTACCCATTAAAGCTAATCGACCCGACTTTGTCTCCACAATAACTCCGCAGATTGTTTTTTCTGTCATTATTGGTGCACTGAAATATGAATGGTACAAGAGTTCTCCACCTGCTTCAAGGTAAAGCTCTTCGAGGGTGAATTTTAACATTTCCCAGTTAAAAATACCCAGGTTTTGGTAGAGTTTGCCACAATCACCACTTTTACTCAAACGCTCCATAACTTCCAGGCCAATGCCTGTATTAAGAGGTTTACCATCTACATGATTACTCATTAGAGGCGTAACCAGCGAAGCTGTAGCCGAGCCTCCCAAAAAACCATGATTCTCAACAATTAATGTTTTCATACCTTCTCTGGCGGCTGCAATTCCGGCAATGGCTCCGGCTGTTCCTCCACCGACAACAATTACATCCCAACTGCCTTTTACAGGTATTTTACATCCTGCCTCTAAGATAGTTTCCAATCTTAACCCTCCTTATATACACACTCTCCATCGACAAACAATTCCAAAACCCGGGTCCTGGCATCGAAAGGATCTCCCGACCAGACAGTAAAGTCTGCGGCTTTGCCCGTGGATAGTGATCCTAAATCAGCATCGACTCCCAGGATCATTGCCGGGTTAATAGTTAACATTTTTAAAGCTTCACTCTCACTTAGGCCTTCACGTACTGCCGCAATCGCACAAAGTCTCAGTTCTCTGGCCGGTATTACCGGATGATCGGTCATGATAGCGGTTAAAATACCCGCTTGGTTTAGTAAAACAGCAGTACCGTAGTTTTTGTAGCGGAGTTCATACTTGGATCTGGCTGTAAGAGATGGACCCACAATACAAGCGACATTGGCTTCTTTTAAGGCCTCGATAACACGATCTCCCTCGGTGCAATGCTCAATTATTACTTTAACCTTGAATTCTTTAGCGATTCTTAACGCAGTAAGAATATCATCAGCACGATGGGCATGTGCTCTTAGGGGTATTTCACCCTCTAATACTTTTACCATGGCTTCCAGGCCTAGGTCTCTTTCTTTCTTCTCTTTTTGGCGATAATTATCGGCTTTCACCAGTGTTTCTCTAAGTAAGGCTGCAACACCCATACGGGTCATTGGTTTTTTCTTTTGAAGTCCATAGACTCTTTTGGGGTTTTCACCGAAAGCGACTTTCATGCCTATATAAGGGTTATAAACCATCTTATCCGGAAAGGAGTGATTGTTTTTAATCAGACAGATCTGTCCCCCAACCACATTGCCACTTCCGGGAGCTACACAAAATGATGTTACTCCACCAAGATAAGACTCCTTAAAGGCAGGGTCTTCGTGGTAGATACCATCTATTGCTCTGAGATCAGGAGTCACCGGTTCTGTCATTTCGTTGACATCTTCGCCTTCTTCCTGAATCGCTTCTTCATAGATTCCTATATGACAATGGGCATCAATAAAGCCGGGGGTAATCACTTTACCCTGATAAGGCTTTTTTTCGTCCACACACTCTCTAACCTCGACAATTTTCCCCTTTTCAATTATCAGATCACCACAGGCAAAATCTTTACCTGTGGCCGTTAAAATACGTGCCCCCATAAATTCCTTCATTGAATAGACCTCCTAAACATACTTCATCGCAGATTCTTTCTTTACAGTCAAGTATAACCCTGCTTTTTTATCATAACATAATTTTTACATGCACTGAATTAATCTAACAGACTTGACACTACTTTTCATTCAAGTAAAATGAAAGTGGCTAAGCGGTTAAACCAAAAGCACGTTTCTATGTAATTAAGAAAATTATTTATTATAAAGGAGGTAGTTTTTTATGTTTAAAAAACGCATTATGGTCCTTTTTATCTTTACCCTTTTAACCCTTGCAGTTTTAGCCTCACCTGTGCAAGTCTGGTCGCCCCAATCTTTAGAATGGAATAAAATTATCCAGGAATTAACTGATGCCTATTTTACTCCCGCGACTAAAATTCCGGTTCAAGTCCAAAGTATTCCCTGGAGTGGCTTCGAACAGAAATACCTTTTGGCAGCTGCCAGCGGTGATGTACCTGAGGTAGGAATCACCGGTTCTTTGGGTCCTGCCGATTTAGGGATTCGCGGTGCCGCTGTCGATCTTTCCAAATATGGCCAAGAGTATCAAAAACTTCGCAACCAGATGTATCCGGGCTTAATGCGTTCTTTCGAATTTATGGGGACCAACTTTGGTCTGCCCATGCAAATGGTTATCTACCCTATGGTATATAGAGCCGATGTTTTGCAAGAACTAGGCCTTAATGTTCCCAAGACCTGGAGTGATTTATATACTATCCTGCCTAAGATGCAAGCTAATAAAAAGAATTTCTATACTGCTTTTGCCTTCAAGGAAGGCCAGGCCGAGGTGGTCTATGCCGATGTTTCCATGTTTATCTGGCAGCATGGTGCTGACTGGTATACACCCGATCGCAAACGTTCGGGTCTGGATACACCACAGGCTATTAAAGGTTTTAGAGAGTTTGCCGAACTCTTTACCAAACGAGGCATCCCTAAAGCCGCCGAATCGTTTATGGGCTTTAAGCAAGGTGAACTGCCTTTAATGTTAACAAGTATGTGGCAATATGCTAACATTGAAACTGCCGCTCCCGAATTAAAAGGTAAATGGGGACTGGCTCTTGTTCCCGGTACCAAACAAGCAGATGGTTCCATCAACCATGCCGCTTATATCGGGGGAATGACTTTTGCTCTTTTTAAAGATGCTAAAAGGGTTAATGACGGATTTGCCTGGTTAAAATGGTTCCTCTCTCCAGATATCCAAGGCAAAATGGCTCAAAGAGTATCTAAGGAAGTTGTGGGCAGTATCTTTATTCCCGCCAATGTCAATGCCGTTAACGCTATGCAAATTCCCGCCGATCATATCAAAGTGGTTTTAGAGCAAGCCAAAGCTTCTATCGCCCCGGCATATGCTTTAGCACCCGAATCCGTAACCCAGCGCTTTATTAATTTTGCCGCTTATGAAGCTGTTGTTGAAGGTAAAGATCCGGAAACTGCCATTAGAAAAGCTGCCCGTGATATGACCAATGAACTGGAGAAAAAGCAAAAAGAATATGCTCGTTATATCTCCAAATTGAATAAGTAAACTTAAAAAAAAGGCTGTGGGATTTCCCCATGGCCTTTTTTGAAAGCAGATAATTTTTAAGAAGAATTAAGTAAACAAAAGGCAAATGGTTTCAATAAGTTAACCTAAGACACTTGATTTTAATGGCCATAAGGAGGCTTTTAATAATGTTTTGCAAACATCTTGCTACGTTTTTAATAGTTGCCAGCCTGGTTTTTGCTGTTTTAGCTTCTCCTGTGCAAGTCTGGTCACCTCAATCTCTTGAGTGGGATAAAATCATCCAAGAATTAACTGATACCTATTTTACTCCTTTGACAAAAATTCCGGTCCAAGTCCAAAGTATTCCCTGGAATGGTTTTGAACAAAAATACCTTTTGGCGGCTGCCAGTGGTGATGTACCTGAGGTAGGAATCACCGGTTCTTTGGGTCCTGCCGATTTGGGAATTCGCGGTGCGGCTGTTGATCTTTCCAAATATGGCCAAGAGTATCAATCTTTGCGGAGCCAAATGTACCCGGGTCTTATGCGTTCTTTCGAATTTATGGGGACCAACTTTGGCCTACCCATGCATATGGCAATCTACCCCATGATCTACAGAGCCGATATTTTACAAGAATTAGGGCTTAATGTTCCCAAGACCTGGAGTGATTTATATACTATCTTGCCTAAGATGCAAGCTAACAAAAAGAATTTCTATACTGCTTTTGCCTTCAAGGAAGGCCAGGCTGAGGTAGTTTATGCCGATGTTTCCATGTTTATCTGGCAGCATGGTGCCAACTGGTATACACCAGATGGCAAACGTTCGGGCTTGGATACACCGCAGGCTATTAAAGGTTTTACAGAGTTTGCCGAACTCTTTACCAAAAGAGGCATTCCCAAAGCCGCCGAATCCTTTATGGGCTTTAAGCAAGGTGAACTGCCTTTAATGTTAACTAGTATGTGGCAATATGCTAACATTGAAACTGCCGCTGTCGAACTAAAAGGTAAGTGGGGATTAGCCCTTGTTCCCGGTACCAAACAAGCAGATGGCTCCATCAACCATGCCGCTTACCTTGGCAGTATGACTTTTGCTCTGTTTAAAGATGCCAAAAGGGTTGATGATGGCTTTTTGTGGCTGAAATGGTTCCTCTCCCCTGAAATACAGGGTAAAATGGCGCAGATAATACCCAAAGAGATCCCCGGAAGCATTTTTATTCCCGCCAATGTCAATGCCGTTAATGCTATGCAAATTCCCGCCGAGCATATCAAAGTGGTTTTAGAGCAAGCCAAAGCCTCTATCGCTCCGGCTTATGCTTTAGCACCGGAATCTCTAACCCAGCGCTTTATTAATTTTGCCGCTTATGAAGCAGTTGTTGAAGGTAAAAATCCGGAAACTGCCATTAGAAAAGCTGCCCGTGATATGACCAGTGAATTGGAGAAAAAACAAAAAGAGTATGCCCGTTATATCTCCAAACTGCGAAAGTAAATTAAAACCATGACTTTTTTTATTCAGCCACATTTTTTCGTCTCTATACTAGATCATTTAGGTAATAAAAGGTAAACAAGCAAGCAAAAAAGAATTAAAAGGTAGAGTTTCTAAAGAAAGTTGAGCGAGTTAGTTATGAAAATATTAGTTGTAAGCGACAAAGAAATACCCTCTCTCCTCAATGAATCAGGAGCCGATCTTCTCAGAGATCTTGATTGTATCATCTCCTGTGGCGATCTCAGAGCAGCATATCTTAACTCGCTGGTTGCAAAGACGGGAGTGCCACTTTTTTATGTAGCAGGCAATCATGATTTTCATTATAAATATGAACGTCCCAAAGGGATCAATCTTGACCTGAAAGTTATCGAGTTTCGAGGTTTACGTATTGTTGGTTTTGAAGGTAGCATGCGATACAATCACAAAGCTTATCAGTACACAGAGGCTCAGATGCAAAGACGAGTCCGGAGTGTAGGTTGTAAGTTGTTTTTCAAGACAAAAGTTGATATTGTTGTTACTCATGCTCCACCTGCAGGCATCTACTCAGCCGATGATCTCTGCCACCAGGGCTTTTTAGTCTATCGAAAGTTTATTGAAAAATATCAACCCAGATTCTTTTTGCATGGTCATTATCATCTAGAATACGGACCAAAACGAAAAAGAAGAGAAAATGTCTTGGGTCAAACTAAATTAATTAACTGTATTGGTTATTATATCTTGGAAATATGATTTGACGGAGGTGAATAGGTCCAGCTCGGCCCACGAGCCCAACCTAAAAAATGGTACTTGGCTTTGGCAAAAAAAATGTAGTTAAAAACTTTGCTGAGGAATATGCCAGAGAAAAAGTAGTAGCACGTCGCCAATTGGGGGTTTTAGAAGTAGAACTAGATAAAATAGTGGGCAGTGTTGGACGCTGGCGCGATTTTGACCGTAAGTTCCAGATCCAGACCACTCATAGCCCCATCAGACTTCGCTCTATTGAAGCAGCTATGATCACCGGCAAAAAGCTCCCCCCCATTGAATTATATAAAATAAAGGATGATTACTATATTGTAGATGGCAACCACCGGGTAGCTGCTGCTAGGCGACTTGGCTGGAAAAAGATTAAAGCACGGGTCACTGAATATCTCCCCTCGGCCGATACTCCTGAAGGGATTTTGGTACGTGAACAATCGTATTTTAGCTTTAAAACTGGTTTGACTGATATTAAATTAACTGAAATTGGCCATTATCAGATTCTCTTAAGAGAAATTGAAGACTACCAAAGCTACCTAATAGAAAGGTTTAAAACAGACTTCAATCTCAAGCAAGCTGCAGAAGACTGGTATGCGATGATCTATTATCCTCTAGCCCAAACTATTGAGTCAGAAGAACTTTTAGAGGAGTTTCCGGGCCGCACAACTGCGGATCTGTTTCTTTACATCGTTGAACACAAAAAAAGGCTCACCGCCAGTGAAGGACGAGAGATCACTCTCAGTGAAGCTTTACGGGAATTTTGTTCACCGACAACCAAATCTTTAACTCAGACCATTATGGATCTTTTTACTAAACTAGTAGTCTCTAAACAAGAATGTATTGGTTGTGATCGCTGTCTAAAGGTCTGTCCGATTGATGCTATCATTAAACAAGAAGGTCTCTATCATATCCTTGAACACTGTATTCGTTGCAATCGCTGTGTAGCGGAGTGTCCTACTGAGGCTATTAAGCCGGCCTCCGGTAAAGCTAACCCTGCCATAATTCAAAAAGGAGGTAATTTAAATAAAGAAACTAGCCCAACTTCTACAGATGAGTAATTATACTGTTGTTTTAACTGGCGCCGGGATCTCTACCGCTAGTGGAATACCTGATTTTAGAGGTCCTCATGGTCTTTGGAAACAAGTCGATCCCTTTGATGCTCTCTCTGTAGATGCTTTTTATAGAGATCCGAAAAAATTCTATCAGTTTTATTTTCAAATGCTTGCCGATTTTAGTAAGGCCTCTCCCAACAAAGCTCATTTTGTCATCGCCAAATTGGAAGAAGCTGGATTGATCAAAATGGTTATAACCCAAAACATTGATGAACTCCATCAAAGAGCGGGGACTAAAAATATATGTGAAATTCATGGAACTACTTTTAGCGGCTATTGTCTAAACTGTGGCCAAAAACAACCTCTTACCCCTAGCGAGTCTTTGCCTTATTGTAAAAAATGTAAAGGACTAATTAGACCTTCAGTGGTACTTTTTGGCGATAGTATGCCAAAGGACTATTTAATTGCTGAACAAGAGGCGGCAAAAGCTGATTTAATCCTTGTTGTTGGTTCCAGTTTGCAGGTAAGTCCTGCCTGTTATCTCCCTCTGCGGGCTAAAGAGGTCGCCATAATAAACCTCGAGCCTACTCCTTTTGATGCACAAGCAGTCGTTCTCTCCCACAATAAAGCTGAAACAGATTTACCCAAACTACTTCAATTCCTAGATTTGGAAACAAAATAAGCAGGAATGCCTAGAAGTTTATGTCGAAATGCTTTTTAGCTTGTAAAAGAGGGGTGTTGGCTATATGAAAAAACTTCTAGGCCTTTTGATAATAATTGGCATAACCTGTCTTCTGGGCAAACTCGCTCTTTTTACACCTCAAAGAGATCCCTCTTCGGAAGAGCAGGCAAAAAAAACCTCTCGAATAACCTCAGACAGTAACACCCTTACTGTTGCTGCTTATAATATCCATCATGGCACAGATGCCTTTGATAATCTCAATCTCAAAGAAATGGCTCTTTTGCTTAAAGATGCCGATATTATCTTTCTTGCAGAAGTTGATCGTACCTTTGGCAATCGCTCCCTCTACCTAGATCAACTCGAGGTATTTCAAAACCTTACCGGCCTAAAACACCAGGCTTATGCACCTACTTTAGAAAAAACAGGCCTTTTTAATATAAGAGGTACATATGGTATCGCCATTTTAAGTAGGTATCCTATAATAAGTACAGCCGTTCATTATCTGCCGACAACTCCTTTTGAAGAACCAAGAGCTGCGTTGGAAGTAACTGTAAAATGGCAAAATAAAAATTTCACTATCTGGGCCACACACCTTTCTCCGGTATATGTTGCCAGAAAAAAACAACTTGGATACTTAAGTGTTTCTGCTTATGATACCGACTTATTGCTCGGTGATTTAAATGCCATTCCTTCAGAGATTAACTTCTTAAAAAGAGCTTTGGCTTTGGAAAATACCGAAACTGCACCGACTTTTCCCTCAGATAATCCCAAGGCCAAAATCGACTATATCCTCTATGGTAAAAGATTTAAATTAAAAGCCGCTCAAACCATTCAATCTCTATATTCCGATCATCTGCCGGTTAAAGCGAGCTTCTACTTAAACTACTAAAAAAGCCGTCTGTTTAGACGGCTTTTTAGCTGGTTTTATTTATTTACATAACGAAAAGTGTAGTTAAAAGATAACTCCTCACTAGCCTTTAGTTTAACCTCGAAAACTACCTTATTTGCTGAAATTCTTCTGTTTGGCATATCAGATAAGACTTCGGCATTATCCCAGGGAAGGTAAGCTACAACCTCAACACTAACAGTTTCTTTTTTGTTGTTTTTTAAGGTTACCTGGTACTCATCAAAAAGTTTTCCCCCTGAGCTGTAGTGACGTAGTTGCTCTCTTGACCCGGCTATATCTAAGGTTTCTCCTAGGTTTAAAAGCAATTGGCCTGATTGGGGTTGGTTTGGCAGATACTGAGTTGTCGCCAGAATATCACCGTCAAAGATGTTTATCTCACCCGAGGGCAGTGGCTGAGAGATGCCATCTAGGGTGATCTCTACCTCAACATTATTGTAGTTTAGAATATAACGGCGTTTTACAGTTAAATTTTCTTCCTTCAGCAAAGGTAATCTTATTTTAGCTTCAGCGGGAATGTTTATTTCGCCTGGAATCTCGTAGACGGCTGTTTCAGCTTGTTGGTTCGGATTAGGCAATGAGTAACCACCGTAACCACCGGCATCGCCTTTAAGATTGGCACTTGCTTCTCTTGCGTATAAAACAGGGCCCGGTTCTTTTCTGGCTATTAATCTTACCAACGCAGCTTCAAAAGGCTTAGTTGTATTGTTTTCAATCTGATATTCACCTAAAAGTACAGCTTTGGTTCCATTTAACTGCAGGGAATATTTTATGGCCCAGGAAATTCCCTCGGCACGGTAACGGACCTTGAGATCATCTATCTTTTGGTTACCTTTGTTTTGTAATTCCAGTTTTAGCATCTGATTGTAACTTCCGGCATCTTCCTGCGGTATAATAGCTACGACTTGACTGTTGTTAATCACAGCCGCTAGCTGACCGGTTCTTGGATCAACTAGCATAAGCTCTGAACCTTTGTCTTTTAAAAGACCGCTGTAGGTTCTGCCGTTTTGAGCCCAGACAGTAACAAGGCGTCCCAAAAGAGGGTCTTTTTTGCTTTCATAGCGGGAAGTGACATCTATTTGGTCATTTAGTATAGAAAACGAACTTAAATCAACATTTTCAGGCAACTGCCACTCTAAATTTACTTTTTCTCCCGGTTTAATTACTGCTGGCCAATTCTCTCTAACAATAACATAGTTGGCGTAGATATCTACCTCTGCTGCATACACAAGGAGCGAAAATGCCAACATTATTCCCAAGATAAGTTTCTTTTTCACCTTTTTCACCTCATCTATTAAATTAGATGGTTTAGGCCTGCTTCCTTCAGGAACTCTCTGTCAATTAATCTTAACGCGACTGGACTAAATTTCTAAATTTCAGTTTTTAATATACGACTAAATCTAGTAAATCTAACTGACATACAACACGGAAAGAGTTCCCAAGGAGCAATACTCCTTTTAAGCCTAAAATTCATTTGTAATTACGGCGATGTTTTTTACTAAAATCTCTTCGGATAAATATTGATTATAGCGGGCTTTGATAACTCCTTCCCGGTTGATAAACACTGTAGCCGGAATACCTCTGAAAAGATATTGGGCAAAAATTTTACTGTTTGCATCAAACACTACCGGCATGGTGTAGGAATTGTCCTTGAAAAACTTTTCTACCACACCTTTGTCTTCTCCTACATTAACCAGCAGGTAGATTAAATCTGAACCTTTTGTGTTGTGTTCCTGCCAGATTTTTTGCATATGTGGCATCTCTGCTTGACATGGCCCGCACCAGGTAGCAAAAAAATTAAGCACTACCGGTTGGCCTATAAAATCGCTAAGTGCTACCTTCTTGCCAGCTATATCCTCTAATGTAAAGTCTAAAGCTAAATTGCCGCTAAAAACACCCCTATTATATGGAGAACCTTCTGAGGCATTAACTGTAACTCCTGCTTTTTGAGGCCAGAACTTATAGATTAGAACAAACAAGCTTATAGCTAGTATGAGTATTGCCAGGCATTTTTTTAATTTTAACGGGCAAATAAACTTCACAGCAATTCCTCCTTAAAGACCCCAATTAGGTAGATACCTAGATATAGTTTGTAAATAGCCAAAAAACAGCATGATTCCAAAAATAACTAAAATAACTCCAGCTAATCTGTTTAACCAAAGTGTCTTTTTAGTTATCTGTGACCACTTATCTTTAAGACTATTCATCAGAAGAGCCGCCAAGAAAAAAGGAAAAGCCAGACCCAAAGCATAGATTAAAAGTAAGCCAACACCATAGATTAAAGAGCTGGTTGTAGATGCTAAAGCTAAAATCGAGCCTAAAATCGGTCCTATACATGGAGTCCAGCCACTGCCAAAGGCCAAACCAAAAAGTACACTTGGCCCAAACCCGGTACTATGATTTTTAATCTGTCTGCGTTTTTCTAAATTTAAAAAGGGTATATTAATTACTTGTGTCAACTGTAAACCAAAGATAATAATTATTAAACCGGCAATTTTTTGCAAAATAGTCTGATTTGCCAGTAGGAACTGTCCAAGCATTGTTGCTGATGCACCCATAAGTATAAAAATAACCGTAAAACCCAATACAAATCCCAGTGAGTTAATGATGATTAGTTTGTTTTTACTGTCTTTGCTTGTTCCGCCAAGATAAGCTACATAAATAGGTATTAGCGGTAGAACACAAGGTGAGAAAAAAGAAGCTAATCCAGCCACAAAGGCAAGCCAAAATGTTACCGGGCCTCCTGGCATTGTCATCACTCCTAGTCTTCGAGTTTTATAAAAACAGCATAAATTTCTAAATCCATAGGCCATAAAAGTCTTTGGGGAATCAATGTCTTTGACTCCTTATACAAGGGACGCCCTTGATAAAAGGTATTAGTAGGAATCAACTTCTTATTTATTGGGGCCACAACCGCTAAAGTCCTTTGGTAGTAAGTTCCTTCATGAATCAAATACTCATCTAAAGCCACCACCGGAATTGATTCCATCTGTGAGGGCAACCGTTGCATCACAACAAAAGAACCCACAAACAACACTACCAATAAAAACGCTAAAGCAAACTCCTTTTTATTAACAGTGATAAAGATCATTATTCCACCTCCATTATACCCCGGTGGGGTTTTTTGACACCCGTTTTTTACTACAACTTATTCACAAGTTCACTTTTTTTGCACCTTTTTATTTTGTATTTACAAAATAAAAAGCGCTCTGCAACAAAAGAGAGCGCAAAAGAAATTTAATAGTCCTAAAAAAAAACCGGTTGCCCCGGTTTTTAATTTGATATTTTTGAGGCAGCTTCAGTATCCAAGAAAAAGGTCACTTCATTATGGAGTTGGAGAAGACTACCTGGAATTTCGGTTGTAACAAGGCCGTTAGCCGAGCCATAAACTGCTTCTTTCTTGTTTTTGCCACTGGCTAGCAAAATTATTTCCCTAGCGCGTAAAATGGAGCCCACCCCCATGGTAATAGCTTCCCGAGGTACATCTTCTAAATGTTCAAAGAAACGAGCATTGGCCTTGATTGTTGATTCTGTAAGTTTGACCAAATGACTGTTCGCTTTTAGTTTGGAAGCCGGCTCATTAAAACCGATATGGCCGTTAACACCAATGCCAAGAATCATTAGATCTATGCCTCCGGCTTTAATAATTGCCTCTTCATAACGTTGGCATTCAGCTAGAGGATCTTTGGCCACCCCATTTACAAAATTAATATTTTCTGGTTTGATGTTAACATGCTTAAAAAGATTGGTTTCCATAAAATAGCGGTAGCTCTGGTTGTGATCACTTTTTAAACCACGATATTCATCTAGATTAAAGGTTCTTACCTGGCTAAAATCAAGTCCTTCTTCTCGATGCATGCGCACTAATTCTTGATACATACCTATGGGAGTGCCGCCTGTAGGCAGTCCGAGTACGATATTAGGTTTAGTCTTTAGGGCAGCAGCGACAAAATGAGCCGCTTTAATACTCATCTCAGCATAGGTGTTGGCAATAACAAATTTCAAGACAACTCTCTCCTTATATTTATTATACCTAGTTGTAATTCTCCAGTACCCAAGCATTCCCTGCCTTTTCCAACTAATCCAGCTTTTTTACCCTGAAAGTAGGAGTAATATTCTTTAAGAAGAACTAAATCATAGGAATCGAGATAAAGGAGGTAGCCTTATGACCAAAGTTAAACTAGGTCTGGAAAACCTTTTGGAAAATAATCTTAATCTTTTAACCGGTAAAAAGGTCGGTCTGATCACCTCTCCTACCGGACTAAACAGCAAACTCCGTTCTAGTGTTGATCTTCTTTTTGAAGCGGGCGTGCAGCTAACTGCTCTTTTTGGTCCCGAACATGGTGTTAGAGGTGATGCACAAGCAGGAGAAAAAGTAAGCTCCGGCCGAGATGAAAAAACTAATTTGCCAATTTATTCATTATATGGGCAAACCAAAAAACCAACTCCGGAAATGTTAGCTGATATTGATGTTCTTATCTTTGATATGCAGGATGTAGGCTGTCGCTACTATACTTTTATTTATACTATGGCCTATGCCCAACAAGCAGCTTATGAGTATAATAAAGAATTTATGGTTCTTGATAGGCCAAATCCTTTAGGAGGAGTGCAAGTTGAAGGAAACCTTGTCCAAAAAGATTATACTTCCTTTGTCGGCAATTACCCCCTCCCAAACAGATATGGCTTGACGCTGGGCGAACTCAGCTATTATTTAGCCAAATACCTCGGTGTAGGTCAAAAACCAACGGTTATCAAACTTAGCGGTTGGACCAGAGAAATGCTTTTTTTTGATACCAAACTATTTTGGGTTGGACCCTCTCCCAATATACCGACTATTGATTCGGCCTTTGTATATCCCGGTACTTGCCTGTTTGAAGGTACCAACCTCTCTGAAGGCAGAGGTACTACTTGTCCTTTTGAAATAATCGGTGCTCCCTGGCTAAACGGTGATAAACTAGCTGACCAATTAAACAACTTTAATCTGGCTGGAGTTATCTTTAGACCCGTCTTTTTTACACCTACTTTTTCCAAACATGAAAAAAATATGTGCCAGGGAATTCAGCTCCACATCACAGATTACAAGACTTTCGAACCGTTAAAAACAGCTCTTTATATCCTTAGTGCAGTCTGTAAATATCCGGAAACAGAATTTCTCTGTACCAACGAACGTTATTTTTTTGACCTCTTAGCCGGTGATCCAGATATAAAATCAGCACTGAAAGCTCAAGCACCCCCTTTGGAGATTTGGGAAAAAATGAACGATGAAAAGAGAAACTTTCTTAAACAAAGAGAGTCCATCCTGCTCTACCCCAAGGAGGAGATCTGCTAATGACTGAACTCCAGTATAAAACACCTGAGTCTTTAGGTCTTAATAAAGAGAAACTAATCAGGGCTTGCATGCTTTTAGAAGATGCAGTGGCTAAAAAAGAGACCCCCGGAGCTGTGGGATTGGTATTATATCGCAAGAAAATAGTTACCCATTGCAGTTATGGCCTAAAGGCTATCCTACCTACTCCTACTGAGGTAAAAAACGATACCATCTATGATTTAGCTTCCGTTACCAAATGTGTCGCCACCACAACTATGGCTCTAATGCTCCTTGAACAAGGAGCTTTGCGTCTAGATGACTCGGTAGCCTATTTCTACCCGGAAATGAAGGCCAAAAGTCAGCTCCGCCTAAGGCATCTGTTAACACACACTTCAGGTCTGCCGGCTTGGCTGCCCATCTATAAGAATGCCTTTAATCGTGATGATTGGCTAAAGGCCCTAGCTAATACCAACTTAGAATATGAGACAGGTTCTAAAGTGGTATATAGCTGTCTTGGCTTTATTTTACTCGGTCTGATTTTAGAAAAAGTTGCAGGAGAATCTTTAGCTGATTTTCTTAAACGTGAGCTCTTTGACCCTCTGGGCATGAAAGATACCGGTTATAACGTAGGTCCTTTAGAGCGAGTAGCTCCTACCGAATATTCCCCTTTAAAAAATTGTATCCTTACAGGTTTTGTTCACGATGAAAACGCTGCTTCTCTTGGAGGGGTAAGCGGTAATGCCGGACTTTTCTCTACAGCTTTCGATTTGTCCTTGTTTGCTGCCATGATACTTTCTGAGGGTTTTTGGAATAACAGAGCCTATCTTTCACCCTCTAGCATAGAGTTAATGCGTTATAACCACACATCTCACCTCAATGATAATCGCGGCCTTGGCTGGGCCCTAAAGGGTGAGTATTCTAGTGGTGGAGATCTCCTCTCTGCTTACAGTTTTGGGCATACAGGATTTACCGGCACCTCCATTTGGCTTGATCCTACTTTAGATTTAGCTATAATCCTTCTTACTAATCGCGTTCATCCTACCAGAGAAGGTGAAAATGGCATCATTAGACTTAGGGCTCTTTTTGCAAACGCTGTAGTAGGAGCATTACCTAAAGATCAAATTAGGTCTAGTTAAACCCTAAAAGAAAGTTTCATCTAACTGATTAAGCGAAAAACTTATCCGGTTAAGCCGTTAAAGCAATCTTTAGCAATTAGGCCATCTCTTTAGAGATGGCCTAATTTTTATGAAACTTTGGCAAAAGTAAAATTAAATCTTTCTCTTTAGAATCTCAGCAACGTGATTTACATCTTTGTCTCCTCTCCCGGAGAGATTAACAATAATCAGCTGATCTTTTGGTAAGGTCGGAGCAAATTTTATGGTATAGGCTATAGCATGAGCACTCTCTAGAGCCGGAATAATACCTTCTATTTTACTTAATTCCTGAAATGCTGCAAGAGCTTCAGTATCTGTAACGGTTACATATTCAGCTCGACCTGTTTCTTTATAAAAAGAATGTTCCGGACCCACCCCTGGGTAATCGAGTCCTGCAGCAATAGAATAAACAGGTAGTGGTTCACCTTTTTCATCTTCGAGTGAGTAGCACTTAAAACCATGGATTTGGCCTTTTTTGCCTTTGGTTAGAGTGGCAGCATGAAACGGTGTTTCGACACCCTTGCCCCCGGGTTCTACACCGATAAATTTGACATTGCGGTCGTTATAATAAGGCGCAAACAAACCAATAGCATTGCTACCTCCACCTACACAGGCAATTAGGTAATCAGGCAGACGTCCCTCGGCTGTAATTATTTGTGTCTTTGTTTCCTCACCAATTACAGATTGAAAATCCCTTACCATCAGTGGATATGGGTGAGGACCAACTGCTGAACCTAGCATATAATAAGTTGTTTTATAGTTTTCTATAAGATCATTTAAGGCTTGATCAACAGCGTCTTTAAGGGTCTTTGTCCCTGAGGTTACGGGTATAACTTTTGCTCCTAAAAGCTCCATGCGAAAAACATTTAAGGCCTGGCGTTTGGTATCTTCTTCTCCCATATAGATGATGCATTCCATCCCAAACAAAGCACAAGCCGTAGCCGTAGCTACCCCATGCTGGCCTGCTCCTGTTTCCGCAATGATTCTTTTTTTACCAAGACGTTTGGCCAAAAGTACCTGACCAAGAGTGTTGTTGATTTTGTGAGCTCCGGTGTGGTTAAGATCTTCTCTTTTTAAATAAATCTTCGCGCCACCTAATTTTTCAGTCAATCTTTTGGCATAATAAAGAATACTTGGTCGACCTACATAGTTTTGTAAAAGATCGCGTAATTCCCGTTCGAATTCGGGATCATTGCGGTACTCTAAATAGGCTTTTGCAACATCATCTAGGACTTCCTGTAAATTATCCGGTACAAAAGAACCCCCAAATTCACCAAAGTAACCATGCTTATCGGGTAAAGTTGCTTGATGCATAAAAGTCCTCCTATCCTGAGCCTATCGAGCCTATAAAAAAACCTAGGTTATCGACACCTAGGCAAAAAAACCTCTCACCTAAGCTCATCATTCTCTGCTTGGCTCATCTCGACTCAGCTTATTCTTATTAGCCGGCTGGCTTAATTTGTCTTATTCGATCTTAAGATATAAACTCCTGCTTAAATAAAACTAAAATGTTCCAACCCGTGAATATAATTCTTTTTCTGCTTTAAAATAGTAATTAAGAGGTGATCATATGCGTCGCCACCTGCCATTTTTTCTATTTTTAACTGTACTCTTCTTAATCATCTGGGATATACCTTTTGAACCTACTCATATTATAGAACCCTACCTTGCAAGCAGGGATGATTTGAGTTTTGAGCCATCTTTAGAACCCTCTGTCGAACCAATTATTACCGATAGTCATTTGGCTAGTTTTTGTCCCTATTGCGAAAGTGAGCCTATTATTAAACCGGGCCAAAGCTCAGAAGACCTGCCAGAGATACTTAAATATTTGTCTCAGCGTGGATATTACAAAGGGGAACTTACTAAGATTTATACCAAAGAAGCTGTTGATGCCATAAAAACCTTCCAGTTAGATAACTCTATCACTGTTGATGGTATAATTGGTGCCGAGACTTGGCATATGATTGGCCAATCTTTTGCCACCTTACCTGTAGCCAAAGCCAAGCCCAATACCGATAATATCTCTATCTTTATTGATCTTTGGCAAAGACAGCTAACTGTTTTTGCCGATGGATTACCTTATAAAGTTTATCCTGTGGCCATAGGTAAGAAAGGAACACCTTCTCCGGTAGGACAATGGAAAATCGCGAGCAAACTTTATATGGGAGGAGCTTTTGGTCCTCGTTTTCTCCGCCTTAGTGTCCCCTTTGGTAATTTTGGTATTCATGGAACCAATAAACCTTATTCTATCGGTACCCTAGCCAGTGCGGGCTGTATTAGAATGCACAATCCCGATATTTTAGAACTCTTTAGTTGGGTTAAAGTAGGTACCCCTGTTACTATTTTCGATGGTCCCTACCCTAAAGCATCGTTTAGACGGGAACTCTTACGCTTAGGTTCGGTTGGTTCGGCTGTCTACGAGGTACAGCAAGCCTTAAAAGATATGGGTTATATAGCTTTTAACCCCGATGGTGTCTTTGGCAATGGTACAGCCAAAGCGATAAAAAAACTCCAAACAGATCATAATCTAACTCCGACCGGTACCGTATCAGGGAAAATCTATGAACTTTTAGGACTTTTTGTCTTCGACTAAATCTGTCAAATGGTATAAACGGGGATCTGCTTTTTTGAGGAGATCTCCTTTTTTTGTACCCAAAAGATATAACTCATGTAAGGCTCTGGTGGCTGCTATATATAAGAGCCTTTGATCTTTTTTTGTATATTGATCAAACTTCCAGACCACCGCTACATCAAATTCTAAGCCTTTGGCTAAAAAGACTGGTATTATCACCATACCTTTGGGTAGTAATTCAGTATCTTGGCCAACAACACTTAAATTAATTAAGCCTTTTAATTTATCGCCTAAAACTTTCGCTTCGGCAAAGGTTTTAGTAATTACAGCTATATTTTTGTGTGTAAGCTTTCTACAAAGACTTAGTAGCTCTTTTTCCATATCTTTAGAAATAATCACTTCTGGTTTTTTGCCTTTTCTAAGTACCGGTTGGATATTGGCCGGAGTTGCTGTAAAAACTTTGGCTAAAGCTGTTATCTGCTCTGTAGAACGATACGATTTTACTAACTCTAGTTCAGTACTGTCAGTTACTTTTAACGAATCTAAAACATACTCCTTGGGCTCACCGAAATACAAAAGAGCCTGATTAGGATCGCCTAGGACTGTAAAAGTACTATCCGGATAGATTAGAGCAAGAACTTTAAGCTCTAAGGCCGAGTAGTCTTGTACTTCGTCAATAACAACATGTTTAATATTACTTTCACCCCAGAAGCTCTCCAACTTGAGTTTTAAAAAAGTAAGAGCGATAAGATCTTCTAAGGTAAGGTAACCTTTATTAAAGAAGGCTAAGGTTTGCTCAGCTATCAGCTTTATATTCTCAGGTAGTTTATCAGTTAAGCTTTGTAAAAGGTTATAGTCCTCAAAAAGTTGTAGGTATAACTTTACCAAATCAAACTCGACAAGTTTGGCCATTCTAGCTTTAAGTCTTGCTGTTTCGGCCATAGCTTTACGGTAGGCAATTCTTTGTAGTTCTTTTTCGCTTCTTTTGGGGTTAAAATTAGCTGACAGTAGTTCTTTAAAAATTATTTCCTGGCGTTTTGCCTCTAATGGTTCTAAAAGAGCATTTAGCCTTCGCGCCAGTTTTTCCAGACGTTTTTTGAAAGGCAAGTAGTTATACTTCTCTTTAATACAGTTGTGGAATTCCTCTCTTGACAAAACCACAGTGCCATTATAGACAAAATCTCCCCCTGTGTTATAACTGTTTTCTAAATAGGTGCTATAGTTTTCTAAAAGTGTCCGAAATTGGGGAGAACTTTTAAATGCAACCGCCTGTGAACGGATTTGCCATTTTTTGTCTCCTACATCACTAAAAAGATATTCGTAACGTTCAAAGGTATTCTCTAAAGTATAGTTTGGTAGGTTAACAATTTTTTTAGCATAACTTCGGAAAGTACTCTGTTTGACATTCTCTTCACCTAAATCAGGTAAAACCTCGGAAATATAGTCTTGGAAGATATCACTTGGGGAGAAGATGACAATATTATCGGCATTTAATTGGTTTTTCTTACTATATAAAAGATAAGCTATTCTATGCAAGGCTATTGAAGTCTTACCACTGCCTCCGACCCCCCAAACTAAAACTAGCTTGTGTGCCTCATCACGGATAGCTTGATTCTGCTCTTTTTGAATGGTCATAACAATATCTCGCATATGACCGTCTGTACTTTGACTTAGTATTTCCTGTAGCATCTCATCTTCGATATTTAGACTGCTATCAAACATGTAGATCATTTGGCTCTTTTCGATTCGAAACTGCCTTTTTAAGGTTAGCTTGCCTGAAACTCTGCCGGCATCACACAGATAACTAGCCTCTCCAAGTGGATAGTCATAAAAGAGACTAGCTATCTGGCTTCGCCAATCATAGATTATATTATCTTTGTTCTTCGGAGCGCTAAAACCGGTAACACCAATATAAATTTTTTCGGTAGCACCTTTAAACAAAAAATCAATGCGGGCAAAGTAAGGAGAGTTTTTAAGTCTTTTGAGCCTCTGTCCTTCTTTTAAATAAAAACCCAAACTCTCTTCTTGACGTTTGAGTTCTAACAGACCCTGAGTTAATTCGTTAGCATCGGAAGCATCTCTGACAAGCCTTGGCATCTCTTCCCACATATATTTTCTAGCTGATAAAACCCGGCTTTTATTAGTTTTGATTTTAGTTTCGATTTTTTCAAGTTCACCTTGAATCATAAATACAACTCGAGCCAGGTAATCTTTTTCAATTTGTATATCTCTCATACCTCTAATCGCTCCTTGGTTTCTTGCTCAAACTCAAACCACATTTAATATATTATATCAGTTTTAGATTAGACTGTGAGGAAAAGATTAAACAGAAGTTTTCTTCTCCTTGGCTTATATTAGTCCCTTAACTTATGCAAATAAAATTAGTCTCCGGTAAACAGAAAACAATGTTTTTACGAATTAGGTACCCGATTTTAAGCTCTCTAAAAGATTGCTTAAAATAAAACAGCCAGGCACTAAAAATACCAATGCTCCTGCTACTACTCCTGAATCATTTAACAAAACTGCGGCTAAGGCGGTAATGGTTGTTAGATTCAATAGTTTTTTTAGCTCCTTAACTGGAGTTAGATAAAGATTAAGCGACTCAAACGGTTTATAAACCAGCCAGATTAAACCGGCAATAAAGGCAATTAAGCCCCTCGACCAAAGCGACCACTGCCATAGTTTAAGGTTGGTGCTGATCTTCCTTCTAAGAACATTATAGATAACAACACTACCTTCATCTTTTATCGCTAGCAATGTTCTTATCAGATGACTGTCTCCTCTTAGGTAGTCAATCAAAACCCAAAGAGCAAAAAAAAGGGGTAATAGCAATAGTAGAGGTGAGGCAATCTTTTTTTTCATGCCAAGTTTTAACCAAGCCAAAAAAACTATCACCATAGTAAGTCCTCCCCCCACATTAGCTCCTAAATGGGGGAAAGCTACTAAAATGACAGTTAAACCAAGCAGTATCATGGTTAGTTTTTTTTTGCCTAAGACAAGGCCCAAAAAATAGGCTGCCAAAAGAATTAAGCCGGCAAGATAACCCATATATTCGTTACCTAAGCCATAAAAGCGAGCTCCTGCTTGAAAATCATATCCGAAGACACTTCTAGGTATGAGTCTGGCCTTAAAAAACAAATCCAAAGCTAAAATAACGGGACCTACAGTAACTAAAGCCGGCCAAAACCTATACCGGCTTTTGCTACTGAAAAAACCGCCTAAAATAGAGAGAACAATAGCCAGGATAAAAGCGGCTAAATAGTTCTTTGCCGGTATAAGCCCTACTATTAGCAATAAAAGGGGCGTACAAGCTTCTGCAAATAATAAGGTTTGCAAAAAATGAATCCAGTTAATGTTCTTAAATATTCCCAAACAAAGAAAACTCAACCCGATTGTGGCAATAAGCAAAGTAATGTAGAGCTTGATAAAAACCGGGCGCAGCTTTTTTATAATGGCTGAAACCTTTTCTGCTTCGAGTAATGTGTTTAGAGTTAAGCTGTTTTTTGGTACCTTAGTGATCAAACTTCCCCCGGAATGAAAATAATTTTCGATGGCAAAGTATGCTTCGATGGTGGGAGCTAGGTCAGTCAGTGTCACTAAACCCTTTTTCCTGGTTGTAGGTGAATAAAGGAAATCTGCCGGCAGATTTTGGGGATATATTACTAAAAAACCCAGCCCATAGCCTCTATTTCGGGCTACTATGCTAGGTAATGGGCCAAGCAACATAATCTGATCTACAGCTTTAATTTGACTTTGGAGTTGAAAAAGAAAAGTACCTATCTTTTTTAACGCAGCTTGGCGGTGATTTAAATAGATCTGTTCACTTAAAAAATATCTGTCCTCTTCACAGCGATCTAGATCGCCAGGTTCTATTAATACTAGTTCGCTTACCGTCTCTAAAGCAAGTGTGAGGATTCTTTCCATATCTGCCTCTACACCAAAAGGTTTATCAGGGTTTTCTTTTAGTACTTCACGGTTTTCACCTTCACTGACAATGCCCTGCCTGTTAATAACTGACAATGCTCCCGGATTTTTTTGCTTATCGAGGGTACCTGCATTACCAATATAGCTGGTAGTTTTACCCTTAAGTCCTAAAATTGAGCTGAGAAAACCTGGGATTATTTCATAATAACGCTCTTGGTTTATTTTAACTAAAGCTTCGATATCCGCTAATACCATTTCATTTCCAGCCAAAGAAGCACCTGTTCGTTGCTTATAGACTTCATTTGCTTTGAGTTCTTTATCATCGTAAAGATCGTCTAGCTTATATAAAACCACCTCTTCTAATCCATACGCTCTCGCCCCTGCCCCAACAGTAGCATAAGCTGAAGCTAAATTACCGAATCTAGCAGTTTGGGCATTAAGAAGGCTTACCGCCGAATTGGCAATAAAATCAGCCACTCGAGATTCTCCCAATATTTCGCCCAATGTTGTATAAGGCAGAGTTATTATATAGATCTTGGCTTTAGAAAGAAGTGATACAAGTAAAATAGCTAAAAGTATAGCTGGCTTTTTCAAGGTCCAACCTCCCACTTTTGGATAAGATCAAGCCACATTTTAATTACCCTAGACCAATCATAAGCCAGAGCTTTTTCTCTGGCTCTTATGCCTAATTCCTGTCGCAGCTTTTCTTCCTTGGTGATTTTATCTAAAGCCTCTTTAAACTTAAGTTTATCTCCTACCGGTATGACTATTCCTGCTGTTTCTATAAGCTCTTTTACATCTCCGGTATCGGTTGCTATAATTGGCAAAGAGGCACTCATGGCTTCTAATATCGCCAAAGGCATTGCCTCTGTGTAACTTGGAAGTACCATCACACTCCAATGTTTTATAACATCTTCAGGGTTTTTAAGAGTGCCTAAAAGTTTAACATTTGGTGGCAAATTTCGTGTTTGGTAGCCCTCTAAATCAGACCCTGCCAGTTCAAAAAACCAATCGGGGTAAAATCTTGCCACCTCTAAAATAAGATCGACTCCCTTTTCTGGGCGTAAGCGACCTAAAAAACCGATAACCTTTTGCCGGTTTTTTGCCGGAATAAATCTTTGTGTATCAACACCACTTGGTATTATTTCTATCTTAGAAAAGAGCTTTTTTGCCTCCTTGGCTTGGGCTTTGGAGGGTACTACTACAGCTTTAAGGTTTTTTACTTGTCGTTTTTTTACTCTTAGAACAAACTGTCTTAAATATTGGTTGCCATAAGGGGGAAATAGGGAGTTATAAAAACAGACAACAACTGGATTGGCTCTTGGATTTGCCATGAGAAAACTCTTAAAGCCATGGTAGAAGACAAGCCCTTGCTGAAGCTTTCTTTGTTGCCAAACAGCTATTAGATCATATAAAGACATACGATCAAAAAGAGGCCAGTTACTAACACTAATCTCCAGTTTTTCAGCTGTTTTTAATAATTGCCCATTACTTGTCCAGAGTTCCTGTTTATGGCCTTGAAGTTTTACAGCTTGGAGAAGATAACTTAAAACCTTTAACATCCCACCCTCTGCAGGACGTGAAAGATGGTAGATCATGTTTTGGTTTGCTCTATTTCAATTGTTCTTTTTCGCTTACTCTTGTTCTCGCCGACATAATCTACCAAAACTATTTTGTTTAGATAGAGTTCTAACAGGGTCATAGTTGCATTATGAGTATAAGGGCACCACTTTTCAGCTTCAAGATACTTATCGGAATCAGGAGAAATCTCGTAAGCTCGACCAAAAAATTGTACTCCTTCAAAAATTCCCGGTTCCAAAGACCACTTTTCTTCGATGACTAAAAGACAAACCTTCGGGTTTTCTCTCAAATTATTCAATTTATCCCCACCAAAACAATGCATGAAAATACCAAGCCCCGAGTCGATAAAAATTGTAACCGGGCTCACTCTTAATCCTGCTGTACCGTTGCTGGCAAGAAAACCTGTAGTTTGTTGTTCTAAGTAATCTCTAGCTTCTTTGAGAAGTTCTTCTCTGGTAAGATCTAAACTAACCATTTAGATAACCCCCTTGCTGGTAGTATGTCCAAATTTAAAATTGAAAAAGCCCTTTATTAGGGCTTTTTCTAAGCAGTTATAATCCTATCCATCGCCAGAGCTGTTTGGTAGAGCAATGTTTCCGGATAATAATTGTAAGAAGCTAATTCGGCGGTCATCCAACCATTGTAGCCAATTTTTCTAAAGGACTCTCTGACTTTAGGCCAATTAATGTCACCTTCTAAGAGGTTGCAAAAACCGTTTATGTTACCTACACTACTCTTCCAGTCTTTAATATGAACTCGGTAGATGCGATCTCCTAAGATTTCGATCCAGTGATCAGGCCAGCCATAGGCTAGTATATTACCTACATCGAAATAGCTTTTTACACAGATGCTACCGATCTCATCAATAAATTTTATCATATCAAAAGGACTTACTAAAAACTTATTCCAGACATTTTCTACAGCCAGGACAACTTCCCTCTCCTCGGCAATTAAAGCCATTTCTTTTAAAACTTTAACCGCGTTCCAAAAAGCTTGATCATATCTTGCTTCATTTTCATTGATACCGCCAGGAACCATCAAAATGGCATCTGTCTCAAAGATATCACAAAGATCAATTAGCTCTTCCAACCTTTTTAAAGCCAGATCAATTGTTGCATTTGACGAATCAGCAGCTATATTCGGGAAAACCTCTACCGGTAAAACGCTAGCTACTTCAAGGCCAGTCTCCTTAATCTTGCTGGCTAATTCTTTCATTTCCTGACGAGATTTGGCTAAAGATATTTCATCACCGGCAACTGTGACATTGATCTCCAAACCGTCAAAACCCGCTTTTTTAGCTTCTTGGCAACCTTTAAGCAGGTCGTAACTCTCTGGTAGTATCCACCTGTTAAAAGCCTTTTTCAACACTACCACTCCTTAGGGACATTTTTCCGGTCACCAAACTATTCCACCAGAAGTGATTTTTTCCTGCTTCTAAACCTTTTAAGGTTTAAATTTGTTATTTTAACGTTGTTTTTAGCCGACTGGTTTTTAATTAAAAAAATTAAAAGCCGGATTACAAAACCCGGCTTTTAACCTATAATATCACATCGGTAACGCTTTTAATACCTTCAATCTGTGCGAGTGTCTTGATGCCGGCTTTAGATAGAGGCTGATCGATAGCCAGCAACATTACTGCCTCTTGCCCTAGTCCCTTACGACCAACATCCATGGCACCGATGTTGATGTTTTGTTCACCAAGAAGCATACCGACTCTACCAATAATTCCCGGCTGATCCCTATGCGGGACAACCAGCATATTGCCTCTGAGTTCAATATCTACGCGAAATCCATCTAGATTTAAAAGACGCGGCCCAAGTTCTTTAACAAAGGTAGCCCCTAAAATATGCTCGCTTTTTCCCTTGCCTCTTAAAGAAATCATCTCGACTGAGCCGTTTGGAACTTCCTTAACCTCTTTAATTTTAATTCCCCGAGCTTTAGCTTCCATCATGGCATTAACTAAGGTTATCGGCTGTTCGGAACCAAAAGAGAGAAGTCCTTTAACTAAAGATGCACTAAGCATTGTTATATCAAGTTGAGAAAGCTTACCGCTATAGATAATTTCAATCTCAGAACTGTCTTGGGGATAGATCTGGGCAAACATGCTCCCTAGAGACTGTGCGGTTCCAAGATAAGGAGCAATATTGGCAAAAACCTCAGGCGCAACAATAGGTAGATTTACTGCATGTGTTGCCGGACCACCACCTAAGAAGCTCACTATGTCTTCGGCCACATCGATAGCTACATTTATTTGTGCTTCTACGGTAGAGGCTCCCAAATGAGGTGTGGCAATGATCTGATCTAGTTCAAGCAGGGGTGAATCCGTGCAGGGTTCTTTTTCAAAAACATCCATGGCTGCTCCGGCAATTTTTCCTTCCTTAATAGCATTATAAAGTGCTTTTTCATCAATAATACCACCACGAGCAACATTAATAATGTAGGTGGTCTTAGACATCAGATCTAATTCTTTGGTTGAGACCATGTTCTTGGTTTGTGAATTAAGCGGTAGATGAAAAGTAATAAAGTCGCTTGTTTTATAGATTTCATCTAATTCAACTAATTTGATTCCTAGTGCTTCACCTTGTTGTTGGGTTATAAACGGGTCATAGCCGATTACTTTCATAGCTAAGCCCTGGGCCATTATAGCTACTGTTCTGCCGATTTTTCCTAGGCCCACTACTCCAAGAACCTTTTTGCGAACCTCGATGCCGGTATATTTTTTGCGATCCCATTTACCTGCTTTTAAGGAAGCATTAGCTTGCGGTAAATGGCGTGCCAGAGCTAGAAGATGAGCAATGGTAAGTTCGGCGGCGGCAAAAGTATTGCCGGCAGGCGAATTTACAACAACAATACCTCTATTAGTAGCGGTAGGGATATCGACATTATCCACACCCACACCTGCCCGGCCAATTATCTTTAGCCTTGTACCACTTTGGATTACCCTGCTTGTAACTTGAGTACCGCTTCTTACCACCAAAGCATCGTAGTTTTTTATCTCTCTGCAAAGAGCTTCTTCGCTTAACTCTGTATTAACAACTACTTCCAAGCCACTGTCTTCTAAGATCTTAATACCCTCTTGGGCTACCGGGTCAGAGATTAGAACTCTCATTTTATCTTTCACTATGCTCTCCTCCCTGATAGATTATTTCCATGGCAGCTCCCACACCTGTGCCAAGCTTAACGGGATATTTTACCTCTTTTAAGGCCAGTTCCAAAGCTGAAATGGCACCAAGGAGATCGGCAATATCCATATAACCCATATGGCCGATGCGAATTATTTTGCCTTTTAACCTATCCTGACCTCCGGCTACGGCAAAGCCGTACTTTTTCTTCATCAAAGACCGTACAGTTTCAGTATCCATATCACCACTAAAGGCCGTCACGGTGTATGATGCATCTTCGTCTCTGGCCAAAAGAGTCAACCCTAAAGCTTTCACCGCCTCACGGCAAGCTTTGGCCAAAAGTTGATGGCGGAAAAATACCGTTTCCAAGCCTTCGTTTAAGATCATGTTACAAGCTTCATCTAAGGCGTAAAATAACGAGACATTAGGAGTATAGGGTGTGCTCCATTTAGCCTGAGCTTTTTTAGCTTTTTTAAGACTTAGATAGTAGTTGGTGGATTTGTTGCTGTTTATAACCTCTAAAGCTTTCGGGCTAACCGCCACAAATCCAAGTCCCGGTGGAAGCATAAAAGCTTTTTGTGAGCCACTTACCATTAGATCAACATGCCAGGCATCGGTTTTAATATCCATACCACCCATAGAAGAAACTGCATCAACCAGTAAAAGTGTATCGTGTTTTTTACAGAGTTCACCCAAAAGTGCAATATTATTGGTAACTCCAGTCGAAGTCTCGTTATGAGTGGCACAAACTAACTTAAATTTCCTTTCAGCCATTACCTTCGTTACTTCTGCCAAATCATAACCTGAACCCCACTCATACTCCAAGACTGTAACATCAGCCTGAAAAGTTTGGGCCAGTTCCGCAAAACGCTCGCCAAATTTACCGGTAACAATACATAAAACAGGATCATTGGGATTAACTACACTACCGACACTAGCTTCCATCGCTGCTGTTCCGGAGCCGGTAAGAATGACCACTTCATTTTCTGTTTGAAATATCTTTTTTAATTTTAATGCTAACTGCTCATGAAACTTGGTAAAATCCCCACTCCTATGCCCGATAATCGGCCTTGCCATGGCAGAGTTTACCTGAGGAGGCACCTGACTAGGTCCCGGTATTAACAATCTCTCCTTGATAAGCATTTACTAATCTCTCCTTTTCTCTTCTCAGCTCCACTAGTCTTTGCGCGCTAAAGACAGAAGCCTAAAATTAATAATAAAAAAACTCTCGCCCTGACATCTGTCAGGGACGAGAGATATTCCCGCGTTGCCACCCTGTTTGGTCAAAATGACCCAACTCTACTTAGCTTTAACGGGCTTTCCCGGATGGGTTTACCATCGGCTCCAAAGGTGGATTCTCCAAACCCTTTTTTTGGCTTGCACCAGTCGCCAAATCTCTATATTGCGGTATTTGGATACTATTCTTAGGTCTTAGCCTTTTTTTCTATTTAAGCAAGAGTCTACAGATATCTAGATGATTTGGCAAAAACCATATTTGCTCATTTTGGGGCTTTATTTCTGTTTATCTCCGCTTAGTTGACAATATCCTCGTTTTGTCTTATAAGTTAGTTTATTTTAATTGTTCCCTAATTCTTTGTCTTTGGTTAAAACGGAGATACTCTTTAATTCCGGCTTCTTTTAGGATTAAGATCATCTTGTCAAAGTCTTTAGCCACATCTTCCGGGAAATGAGCATCTGAAGCTAGAGTTATTGGTATTTGGTACTTCTTTATTAAGCCCAAGATAAACTTGGAAGGATACATCTCACCTATAGGTTTGCGCCAGCCTGCGCTAGAAGCTTCCAAGGCCACACCGGTTTTGGCAATTTCCCTAAAAATATAGTCCAAAAAATCGCTAAGATCGGTTTGAGGATAGAAACCAAAAATTTTAATTAGATCGGGGTGAGGTAAACTGTCAAATAGTCCACTTTGAGCAGTTTTTAGGAGAGTATTAAAATAATCATGCCAAATTATATCTAGGTCGCTTTTTTCCCAGCGGGTTAGATTCTCTTGGAGATCAAAACCAAAATCGCCCAGCCAATGCACCGAACCGAGTACATAATCAAATTCAAATTGACTAATAAATTCCCTGATAGCTTCTTCCGACTCGGGCAAATAATCTATTTCAATACCGATTTTAACAGGCCAGCCCAAGTTTTTAACTTGATTTAACAGATCTAAATACTCTTTTAGACTATCCACATTGCGTTTGGCTGTAAAAGAGTTGTCTAAAAGATGCTTTGCTTCCTTAAAACGATAACAGTGTTCGGAAAAGCCGATCTCACTCAGACCCTGGTTTTTAGCTTGATCCAGAAACCTCTTTATATATTTTATTTCTTTTGGACCATTTTCTAGATGCATGTGGTAATCTGCAAGCATTAGCTTTCACCTCTGATTGTTTCTTTAATAAGATCCCACCAGTCGTAAAGATCGATATAGACCAGGTCAAAAAGCATAACTCCAGCACTTTTTTCTAAACACACCTGGATAGCTTCTTTTAAAACCGCCGGTTTTTGATGGTATTGGAGCAGATAAAGGCCACCGTAAACAGTTGTCGCCTCTAAAATAGCCTGCTTTACCATCTCTGCCGCACCTTCAACACAATACCAGGGTTTATATTCAAGGGACTGACCCGCTTCTTTACGCAAAGTAGTTTTGGCTTTAACTTTATTTTCTAAATCCTTAATATAAACATCTTCGTAATAGTTACCGGAGATAAAATAGTCCAGTACTTGGGCATAGCCTGTATCCTCATAACCATCTTTAGCAAAAGGGAAGTCCGGTTTATATTTACTGCTAGCCCAATTAACCCCCAGAGCATAATATTCAGGATACCATGAACCTGCATAATCACCAAAAAGCAAATCAGGCCTGAGAGCTTTTATTCTCTCTCTTGCTTTGAGAAAGAAACCTTTAATCCCAAGTGCACGAAAGAAAAACCAATCCTTGGCTAAAGGACCGAACTCAACCTGTTTTTTACCGTCTATAAATTTGAGTTTAATGATATCTTCCGGCCAGTTTTTTACCTCTTTACCCAGATAATCCTCAAAAAGTTTTCTGGTTTTGAGACTAAAATCACAGTTTATACTGTGGTATCTTACTCTGTCTAGGACTATACCGTCTATTTGATAATGAGAGACCACTTCTTCTAACAAAGCCAGCTCATAGGCTTGTACTTGTGGAAGCAGAGGATTGACAAAGCCATGTGGTATATCAGCCCAGGCACTAACCGGTCTGATTTCGTTTTTTACAACCAGATGTGAACCAAGGTGTTGTTTTAAAATCTGGGCCATGGAATGACTTCCATAAACTACAGGGTTATCATGCAAAGAGATTTCCCCTGAGGTAACTACTTCTTCCACCATATTATCCTTGATTATAGCGGCAGCACCTGCTACTTTGAGAATATCATAGGCATCATCTGTCAGATAAGATAACTCATCTAGGCCAGGGTAGGTGTTATATCTGGCTATTTCCGTTAATTGATCACCTTTTTTTAAATAAAGTGCCTGAGCATACGCATGTGAGACCCAATCTTCTTTTGTATAAGCTAGCCCCACACCGTTTTTCCCTTCACAAAAGATATTTAAGGAAGCATGGACTTCAAGGCCCATGCTATGAGCTTCAGCAATCAGCACAGCTAAGGGATCATGACTAGAGTCTATCTCCACCCCTTTTTTCTGAAAAAAAGGGGCAATGCGACTGCGATAAAGCACTGATCCTACCACCGGTTTAATATCTAAGACCAAAGTAGTAACACCTGAACTTTTAGCTTTACTGACAACCCGTCTAATCTCTGCTCTACTGCCAATTCGTTCGTAGTTGGCTTCTGCATCAATCCAAAGCAGAATTCTTCTCATTTTTTTAACCTCCATAACTAAAAACTCGGAGCATATATAAAGGTAAAACTTTAACCAATATTGGGATTTAAATCTTTATTCTCTCTAATCATATCAAATCTTGGAAAACCTTAACAGACCAGGCAGGTTTTAACTACTTGCAGGGATAGCTAAGTATGTGTGGAAAATCTTAGAAGTAAAAGCAATAGGAAGGAGAGAAGGTGCTTTAGCACCGACATCATGGAACCTACGGTTAAACTGATTAATTATACGCCAAATCCGGAACGTACTATTGCAGCCGCAGCAAGACTTTGCTATGCCGATAAAAGTGGTGATGACCTTTTTTTTAATCTTACTGATGCTGAAGTAAAAAACATGGTTAAAAAAATTATCAGTCTCGGTCATTACTCAGTCCTAGAACATGTAAGTTTTACCTTTGCCCTTAGTGGTATATCAAGAGTAACAACCCATCAGTTAGTAAGACACCGTGTGGGCTGCTCTTATTCACAGCGCAGCCAAAGATATATTAAAGAAGATAACTTTAGCTTCATTATACCACCTAGTATTAAAGAACGTCCCGACCTTCTAAATAAATACACTCAGGCTATGGAAAACCTTAACAGCCTTTACGAAGAATTTGCGGCAATTATTCCCAAAGAAGATGCCAGATATCTATTGCCTCAAGCGATTGAAAGCAAAATAATAGTTACCTACAGCCTGCGTGCACTACTTCACTTTATTACACTGCGTTCCTGTAAAAGAGCTCAATGGGAGATTCAAATCCTTGCCTGGCGAATGTTGAAAGAAGCTAAAAAAGTAGCCCCGCTTCTTTTTGAAGATGCAGGGCCAGGCTGTTTGAGGGGAGGCTGCCCGGAGGGTAAGATGAGCTGTGGTGATCCTTATTTGACAAATGATATTGAGATCTAATAAATTAGATAAAGGAGCCTATAATAAGAAGAATAGCTCCCAGTAAAATAAGAATAATACGCCAAAAAGGTATCTCTGTCATTGAACTAAGACCTGCAATTAAGCCAACTAAAAGAGCAAGCGGGCCGAGAATTCCCATCAAGGTACTGAGTCTGACTATTGTTTTGGGATCTTGTTTCAGGTATATAATAACGGCACAGCTTACCTCAATAAGACCTGAAACCAGCCTCGTCAAAGCAGTAAGTGTACTTGCTTTTATTACAAGCAACATCAAAAACACCTCAGCTACAACATATGTTAATTAGAGGTGTGTATAGTCCAAAAAGGAGGAGTTTAACATGAGTATATTAGTACCAATGGTTGTAGAGCAAACCTCTCGTGGTGAACGTGCTTATGATATCTATTCACGTCTTTTAGAAGATCGCATTATCTTTGTAGGCGGTCCAATCAATGACTCGGTTGCTAATTTAGTAGTTGCTCAGTTGCTTTTTTTAGAAAGTAAAGATCCCAAAGCCGATATTAGTGTCTATATTAACAGTCCCGGCGGTGAAATCTATTCCGGTCTTGCCATCTATGATACAATGCAATATATCCGCTGCGATGTATCTACCATCTGTGTCGGGCTGGCAGCTTCAATGGCAGCTGTATTACTTGCCGCCGGAACCAAAGGCAAACGGTATGCTCTGCCTTACTCTCGTATTATGATCCATCAGCCTCTAGGAGGAGCACAGGGCCAGGCTAAAGACATTGAAATTCAAGCCAGAGAAATCTTGCGATTGAAATCATCTCTCAATGACATTATAGTTAAACATACTGGTCAGCCTCTTGATATTATTGAAAAAGATACCGATCGGGATAATTTTATGGATGCGGAAGAAGCTAAAAATTATGGCCTTGTCGATGGCGTTTTACTCGAAAGACCACATGCCTAAACCGGCCTAAGAGCGCCTCTTTCAAGAGGCGCTCTTTTTATAAACTTAGTTTGTGAGGTGGCCAACCATGACCGGGACATTAATAAATGTTACCACAATCCTAGTTGGTAGTCTGTTCGGACTACTGCTTGGCAACAGACTTCAGGAACAAACCAAAAAGACAGTGATGAATACCGTCGCTTTAGTCGTCTTATATCTGGGCATAGAAACTGCCAGTAAGGGAAATAATTTAGTTGCCATCCTTTTGGGTCTGGTTTTAGGTAGTCTCATAGGCGAAGCCTTGCACTTAGAAGAGCGTCTAAATCATATAGGCCAGACTATTGAAGAGAGGCTAAAAACCGGCAAAGGGCATTTTGCTACCGGTTTTATAACTGCTACGCTTCTGTTTTGTGTAGGCCCTATGGCCATACTCGGCTCCTTGCAAGATGGACTTAAGCAAGGTTATAATATCTTGCTTACCAAAGCTGCACTTGATGGACTATCATCCATAGCCCTTAGTGCCTCTTTAGGTATTGGGGTAAGTTTTTCAGCCGTTGTTGTCTTAATCTATCAGGGAATTTTAACCTTACTTGCTTCCTGCTTAGGGAATTTAGCTACGGCTGAGGTTTTGGCTTCCCTTTCAGGTGCCGGTGGCATATTGATAATCGGGATAGGGTTAAATATGTTAGGACTTACCAAAATTAAAACTGCCAATTTACTCCCAGGCCTCATCCTTACACCTCTGATAACCCTTCTTTTTTAGCTTATTTATTGCCTAAGGAGAGTAGCCTATGGAAGATAAAATTAAACACTTCCTTTTTACTCTTTCAGAGCTAATTATACTTACCACCTTTTTTATGTTTTTTATTGCGCAAACCTTTTTAATCAAAGGTTTCTCTATGGAGCCTACCCTTAAAAACGGCCAGCGAATTTTAGTGGAAAAAGTATCTTTGTTTTTGGGTGGGCCTAAACAGGGTGATATTATCATCTTTCAAAACCCTAAAAATAAGGAACAAATCTTAATTAAAAGAGTGATTGGGGTTGGAGGAGATGAAATTATTATTGAGAATAGTACAATTTTCGTTAATGGCAAGCTCCTTAAAGAAAATTATATTACCGAACCACTTAATTATCCACGGTATCTGTCTTATCAAGTACCAAAAGGTCATGTCTTTGTTTTAGGTGATAACCGCAATCATTCCTCAGACAGCCGTTTTTTAGGTGCTGTTCCTAAAAAAAACATTATCGGCCGCACCATTTTCATCTATTGGCCTTTTAGAGATCTGAGTGTTTTTTTTCAGCCCTAACAAAAAGGGAAGCCGCGGCTTCCCTTTTTTTATTCAACTGTAAAACCAAGTACCAGTGAACCGGCATACTTACCAATGATATAATCGACAACTTCTTTGGAATGGTATGCTTTTATTAACTCCTCAAAAAGTGGATTGTTATCGTTTTTTCGCACGGCGATAATATTAACATAGGCTGAATCCTTATCTTCGGTATAGATAGGTCCCTTGACCGGATCAAGACCGGCTGAAACAGCATAGGTGGTATTGATGGCTGCCGCATCTACATCCGGCAGTGCTCTTGGCAACTGAGCCGCTTCTAGTTCCACAAACTGCAATCTCTTTGGATTGGAGACGATATCATATACTGTGGCTTCGATACCAATACCGGGTTTTAGTTTGATTAAGCCTGCTTTTTCCAATAACATTAAAACACGTCCGGCATTGGTGGGATCGTTAGGTATGGCTATAATTGCTTTGTCTCTTAACTCATTTAGCGATTTTACCTTTATAGAATAGAGACTGATGGGAAAAACAATCGTTGGTGCTAGTTTTTCCAGCTCGAGTTTTCTATCGGCACAAAACTTTTTAAGATAAGGTTCGTGTTGAAAGCTATTGGCGTCAATAGAGCCGTCGGCCAGCGCCAAGTTAGGTGTCACAAAATCGGCAAAAGATACTATCTCCAGCTTAATATCCTTTTTTTTCAGGACATCTCTGACAATTTCCATGATCTCTTCATGGGGACCTGGGTTAACTCCTACCTTCAACGTTTTTGGTGCGGCAAAACCGGTCACAGCTAAAATTAAGCTTAGCCCTAGTGCGAGAAACTTGGTAATTCTCATTACTTTTACCTCCATTTTTTGCTCTCCCCAGGTAGATAAGAAAAAGCTCCCTGTTTAGAGGAAGCTTGCTTACTTCCTCTTATCTCTCGAATTAATTATAATTAACTCGCAGGAGTTGGCACCTTGCTAACGCAGGTTGCCGGGCTTCATCGGGCCAGTCCCTCCACCTCTCTGGATAAGAGCAATATCTTATTGATAAAAATAATAACAAACAAGAGCAGTCTCTGTCAAGAATAGATTAATCTTATTAAACGAAGGTAAAAGAGAAACCTTTGTAGAAATTTTAACTTTGATTGATTTAAGAGGTGGTATATTGTGGCTACAATTAATGAATTTGATGTTGTTATCATAGGTGGAGGAGTTATTGGCACAGCGGTGGCCTATAACCTGTCGAAATTAAAACTTAAAACTGCTTTACTGGAAAAAGAAATTGAGCTTGCTTTTGGTACTACCAAAGCAAACAGTGGCATTGTCCATGCAGGATTTCACAGTAAGCCGGGTACACTTAAAGCAATTTTGTGTGTTAAGGGTTCTTTAATGTATCCTCAGCTTTGTCAGGATCTTGATGTTCCTTATAAGCAAAATGGAGTGTTGATGGTAGCCTTTAATAACGAACAACTGCCCGAACTGGAAGCATTTTATAAACAGGGAAAGTTAAATGGTCTGGCTGAACTAAAAATCTTAAACCGTGATGAATTGCTAAAAAGAGAACCCAACCTGCAAGATAAAGTAGTAGCCGGTCTTTTTGCTCCGACAGGTGGTGTGGTCTCTCCCTTTGAATTAGCTATTAATCAGGGAGAAAATGCTAAGCTAAATGGTGTAGAGATTGTGCTGGATTCTTCGGTAATTAAGATGGAAGATCAAAAAAGTCAGATTTTAATCACCACAACAAATAACCAATTTACCGCCAAGGTTGTGATCAATTGTGCCGGATTATATGCTGATAACATAGCCCGCATGCTTGGTGATGATAGTTTTTCTATTACACCAAGAAAAGGCGAAGAATATCTTTTAGATAAACGCCTGGGTAATTTAGTTAAAAGTACTATCTTTCCCCTGCCTACACCAAATTCCAAAGGTATGCTTGTCATTCCTACTGTGCATGGCAATCTAATGCTTGGACCTACAGCCGTAGAAATGGACAGACGCGATGAATTTGCCACTACAGCCCTTGGCCTTAAAAACATCTATGACTTTACGAAAAACTTAGTTAATGGTGTAGATTTAAGAGATCTGATTGCTTCCTTTGCGGGTATTAGAGCAGCCTCAGATCGGGGTGATTTCATTATCGAATTTTCACAAAAAACTCCCCGACTCTTAAATATAGCCGGAATTGAATCTCCCGGTCTTACAGCAGCCCCGGCAATCGGTGAAAAAGTCCTGGAAATGGTAAAAGCAAGGCTGAATGAAGAAGGTATAAGTGTAGATTTAAATCCAGCCTTTAATCCGGTCTTGCCCAAAAAACTTCACTTAAGAGACCTAAAAGGCCTGGAGCTGGAAAAAGCTATTCGCAAAGATAAACGCTTTGCTCATGTTATTTGCCGCTGTGAATTAGTCTCCGAGGCTGAAATTATCGAGGCTATAAAAAGTGGGGCCCGAACTTTAGATGGTATCAAACTTAGAACAAGAGCCGGCATGGGACGCTGTCAAGGAGGTTTTTGTACCCCTAAGATCTTAAAGATAATGTCAAAAGAGCTAGGTATACCTGTAAGCGAACTTACTAAACGAGGTGGGGATTCTGTTTTAGTACCCTACACCGCCAAAGAATTGATCTAAGCTAGGAAAGGAGCCACCTATAATGCTTAAATGGCAAAAAGATCTAGTAATAATCGGTGGAGGTCCTGCAGGGCTCGCCGCAGCTAGTGCTGCCTGGGACAGTGGTGTTAAAGATCTACTGATTCTTGAGCGCCATCATGAACTAGGGGGAATTCTCAACCAATGTATTCACAATGGTTTTGGTCTGCATTATTTCAAAGAGGAACTAACCGGTCCCGAATATGCCGAGCGTTTTGTTGAGGAGATTGAGACCAAAAAAATACCTTGTCTAACCGATGCGATGGTTATTAGTCTAAATAAAGATAAAAAAGTCCTCTTTGCCTGTGAAAATTTAGGCGTCGTGGAAATTGCCGCCAAAGCAGTCGTTTTAGCTATGGGCTGCCGCGAAAGAACTAGAGCGGCAATTAGCATCCCCGGCACAAGACCTGCAGGTGTCTTTACAGCGGGTACGGTCCAAAACATGGTCAATATCGAAGGCCTTTTGCCCGGAAGAAAGATTGTTATTGTCGGCTCAGGGGATATAGGCCTCATTATGGCCAGGCGTCTTACTCTTGAAGGAGCTAAAGTAGAGGCCGTGGTGGAGATAATGCCCTACCCAGGTGGCCTAACCCGCAATATTGCCCAATGCTTGGAAGACTTTGATATCCCCCTTTATTTAAGCCACTCCATTGCGGAAATAAGAGGCCAAGATCGGGTTTGTGGGGTTTTAGTGGCCCCTGTTGACAAAAACAGACAACCTATTTTAGACAAAGCCTTCCCACTGGATTGTGATACTTTGGTTTTGTCTGTAGGACTTATTCCCGAAAACGAATTGTCTCTTGAAGCAGAGGTGACCATAGACAAGATCACCAATGGCCCTGTGGTAAACGAATTTTTGGAAACAAGTATTCCCGGAATATTTGCCTGTGGCAATGTCTTACAGGTCCATGATTTAGTGGATAATGTAACTCGTGAAAGTATAAAAGCCGGAAAGATGGCCGCCAAATATATTAAAGAGCAATCTTTACCCCTTTGTCAGACACATACCAAGGCTTTAGAAAATCTACGCTATGTTGTTCCTCATTTAATTAGCAAACAAACAGAGGTGGAATTTTTTTTAAGAGCGTCCAAACCGTTAAAAAATGCCACTTTAGTTGTGGGTAATAATCTGCTGATAAAAAAGATGAGAGAGGCAAAACCAGGCGAAATGATCTCCATAACAATTCCCAAAGAAAAGCTCGCTAGCCATGAGGGTCCTTTAGAATTTCGCCTTTTAGAAGATAAAGCAAATTAATAACAGGAGGTGTAACTGCTACTGACAAAATATCCTTTATTCGGATTAGCTAAATAATAATACGACTGTTGGTAACGATCTATGCTCCGTTAATTTAGGAATACTGTTTAGAAAATAATTTAAAAGCTAATTACAACCAGGAAATTTGTCATGCTTATATGTAGCAGGTTTAATATGACCATAAAGACCAAAAAAATCACTTGTATCTCCTGTCCAATAGGTTGCAGTCTAGAACTCTTAAGTGAAAAAAATGAACTGACAAAAATTTCAGGCAACAAATGTCAAAGAGGCCTCATCTATGCCAAAAATGAGTTTTATAATCCCAAAAGAATGCTCACCAGTACAATAAAGCTTGCCGAGGGCACTATTGTGCAATTGCCGGTCAGAACTAAAGAACCGATTCCTAAAGGCAAGATCAAAGAAGCCATGCGGGTATTAAAAACCCTGACTGTTAAGGCTCCTGTTCCAATAGGTACGGTTCTTGTTCCCGATTTGGTGGAAACTGGAGTTGCTCTTATTGCTACACGTTCGGTGCAAAAAGATAATGCCAGATATTAAAAGAGTTTTATTTATTTAGTCCTTGTATGATATTAGAAATAATCCCTACAATCTCCTGTGGTCCTAGATGGGGCACCTATTTAGAAACTAACTTTGGAACAGGCTAAAAATCCAAGCTAAAAGTTTTTTAATGAAGTTTTTAACGAGAATAATAAATTTGTTGTAGACAATGCTAATAAAATAAGGCAATATAATAATGGAGGAACTGAGGAAAGATTTAGAAAGAGGAGGAAAACTTAGTGAAAAATTTTAGAACCGTTATCTTGCTGGTTATCCTTGTACTTGCACTTTCTGTTATTAGCTTTGCCGAGGGACCAAAACATTCACTAAAACCCAGCTTCAACAACATTGTAGGCTTTGACTTCCCCACTTATGGATGGGCCGTAAAAAATGCTCAGAATGAGATTGTTGGTTTTAAGGGATTTAACTTAGGTATCGGTTACAGCCGGAAAAACTACTTTCAGCCATATGAGTTTAATAAATTCAATACCTTTTGGGGCTGGGGTACAGTAGGTATCATTGTGCCGTACCTGGCAATAGGCGGTGACTATCCTTTACCTCTGGATAACGGAAATGCCATCAATGTAAGTGCCGGCCTAGTATGGCTAGCGCCTTATGTGGGCATCTCTTACTGCTGGTAAATTTTATCTTTGTCCTTTACATTAAACCGGGGTCTAGGTTGTTTAACAGTCTAGACCCCGGTTCTTTATTCTATCAAATTATATTTAGCAAAATTACTTCTCATATACTCATATACTTCTCTCCCCCAGAAAATGAGGGTGTTTTAACAAGTGGTGTTTCAAAAAAGACCGCAAAACTGCCCTAGCATATAGGGGCAGAACCATGATTGATTTAGGTTCTCTTCGCTTAGATTGAAAACATAGATTTGATTTTTAAAACCTATTTGGCAAAACTATAGCCTTATTTGTCTCTAGCTGTACACTACCAAAATCAAAGCATGTTTGAAACTTGCGCCCATTAGACTTTACCCATACAGGGCAAACTAAAAGAGCACAAGAACCTGAGATTCTTATGCCCTTCTTGTCTTAAAATCAGAATGTTAAACCTATCCCTATTCTTCCTTCAATATTACTGATAGGACTTGAGCCAAGTTTAGCTCCGAAAATCAAATTGGCAATTCCTGTTTTTGTATTAAATTCCACTTCCCAATAGGGACGTAAAAGTCTTTGATAACTTGCTCCTAATCTAGCGTTAAAGACAAATACCTCTGGGCTTATTACCCGATAGACCAATCCGGCACCTGCTTCACCGAAACTATCGCCTTTAGGATGTACACGGTATCTGGCAAAGCCAAAGATGCCAAGACCACTTCCAAAATAATAGTCACCACCAGCCAATAAAGAGTTGTAATAAGCATACTCACCATACCCACCGCCAAAGTCGCCACCATAATTAGCAAGATCGGCTTTAAAAGTTAGGTTTTTGGAAACGGGAAAGCTGGTATTTAATCCTAATATTAGGGGTGTCGCCTGGAAATCAACCCCGATAAATCCAACAATTCTCTTTTCAATGTTTTTTAGCTGCCAATAAGGGACCAGTATCGCTGTAAATTCTTTTCTTTGTCGATCAGAGATACGCACTTTATCTCTTGATGCCAGATTGTCTTTTCGTAGTTCGAGAGTATATTCTCCTTCCGGAAGCTCCTCTAGAGAAAGAGGTGTTTGGCCTTGATAGATATTATCAAGATAAACCTCAGCTTTTTCCGGTTGTGATTTAATTATTAAGGTGCCGATTTTACGTTCTAGCCTTTCTTCAACTACCAGACGCTCATTGCTATAGATTGTAATGTTCTTAATTACACTGCGATACCCATCTTTGGCGATCTCTACTGTAACTAGCCCTGGGCCGGCTTCAGAATAGGTAAGAGGTGTTTTTCCTACTTCTTTGCCATCTACCCTGATTGTTGCCCTAGAGGGTTCGGAATAAAAAGTAATAGTTCCGGGAGGCAGCTCCATATTGGCTTTAACTAACTCTTTTTTTCCGGAGGTAAAAAGTAATCTCTCATTCCAGTCACGCCAACCAGATTTAATCATTTTTATATCGTGATAACCGGGTTCCACATATAAAGGCCCAAAAGGTGCATTGGCCAAATAACTGCCATCAATATATACAGCTGCCCCAACAGGATCCGATTCAAAATATGCTTCCGCCGGTAAACCGGTAACATGGAAAAAGACTGTGGCACTTAACCCAGGTGATATCCACACTGACTGCTCCTGGTTGGGATAGCCGGGTACTGCCAACTCCAAACGGTAAAACCCTTTCGGCAGATCAATAGTCAACGGGGTTTTGCCTTGCTTGATATTATTTACGTAAAAATCACCCTGAATATTGGAACTTACCTGTAGTCTGCCAAGCTTCTCCGGTAAAATAGGTGCAACCTTGATTACGGTGTCAGCTTTTACTTTTACTTGTTCGGTTATATCCTCATGAAGCGGATCTTTGAAAACAAGTCTATAAGTTCCTTCCGGGACACTTCTTACAGTCAAGGGAGTTTTGCCAATTAAAAAATTATCAAGAAATACAGAGGCTCCCCTAGGTATAGAATCTATTTCTAAAGTCCCAAATCCATATACTATCTGTTTGCTTACAATATCGCCTATTTTTATACGTAGATAGGGATCTTCTTTTAGTACTTTTGCCGTTGCCCGATTGCCATTGACAGAGGTAACTTCAATTTCGCCTACCTTTACAAAAGGTGAACGCAGATACTTAGCAAAAGCTGAGTTAGGATCTTCCTTGCGGTAAACATTAAAAACCTGTCCCTTAAATATCCCTATACCACCACCACTTAATAGCTCAACTGTTAAACCACTTACCATGGTAATCTTATGCTCTGTAGTTAGAGCAACATTCAATCTTTGCACAAGCCCATTGGCTAAGTTTTTATCTATTGTTAAGGGGTTACCTGTTAAAACATACTCTAAACTCTGACCGCTTTTAAGATTATAAAAACGAATCTTAGTCTGAAAGCTTGCTCCGGCAGGTTTAATTTCACCGATTACTACAGCATCAACTTTGTTAACTGTTGGTACTCCGCCCTGATAATTTTCCAAAAAAGCTTTCCTATCGCCTATTAAGGCATCTACCTGGCTGCTTGAAAGAACCTTGACATCCTGTTGACTATTTAAGGTTTTATATAAAGTACCACTGATCTTTTCTGCTGCCACCCACTGTTCAGGTAAGTGAGGTTTAACACCTATTATGGCCACATCGATTGCAGTTGCTGCTAAACTTAGCGTGCATATTACAAGAATACCTAAAAGGTATTTTCTTAATTTGGCCTCATTGGTCATGCTTTTTCACCCTTTCTTAGGACTTTTTTTAACCGTTACCTATAGAAATAAACTCTTTTTATATATTTGTTTGACCACTAAACTTCGTAAACGTTACAATCTATGTTGTTTTTACCTAACCCTCTGCAAAAATATCCATTAGAGCGTAACTTAGAATGCCAGCTAAAGTTGAAACCTTACGAAATGTTGTAGTTACAGGGGTTCTATTGGGATCGGCTTCCTTTTTTTTCGGTGGTTTAAAATAGTCTATTCCCTGCTCTAAAACCTCGTTAACAATCTCTTTTAATTGTTTTAGTGCATATTGACGTGCTCTTTCTAAACGACGTTCTTTAATTAAAGCCAGCAAAACTTCAGGGCAACGGTTCCAAGATGCAGCCCACCAAACAGGCTCAACTTCCTTTAGTGGCAAATCTTTTTCTATACATTCTAGGACTTTTAACATACCTTGTTCTAAAACCTGACTAAATTCTTCAGCTAAAACACTGTCTTTTAGTCCAGAAAGAATATCATGGCCAAAAGCTACAATAGTTGCTTGGTAGCTCAAGCTATTGCCAACACTAATGCTCCCGTCAAAATATTCGGCATAAGGCCACCAATTTCTGGAGTGTACACCAAATCTGGCGATTAAGTGTTTGGCTACATCGGCTGCTAAATCATGGTAAAAAACGTCATTTGTCACTTGGTAGGTACGCATTAGGGCTGCTCCCGCATAGGCATCACCATTTAAAACATCATGTTCTTTGGCATCTAATCTTTTGTAATAGACACCCAAAACAGAAGGATGCTGCATTTTCAAGAGAAAGTTAGCAGTCCCAAGCAAAATATTCTCAGCCTCCTGGGCTTTAGCATATTGATTAAGATAATAAAGCGCATCTGCTGCTGCACCTATCTCAGCAATATCTTTGGTTTCTTTTCCTCCGCGGGTAATATAAAAAGGCTGTCCTAAAGCCCCATCACTGTGTTGCCTAGTAAGTGCCTTTTTAACTAAGTCCCTGGCGATAAACTGGTTTTGGGGAGAACCGTCAAAAAATAGCTGATCACAATAAAGAGCAAGAGCTGCTTCTAAAGTAGTGCAAGCACTTGCCATCTCACCTAGTTCAGTATCCATTAGATCAATGCTGTTTTGAGATAAGTCTATTTGGTTGTTAAAATAGGTGCGAAAAAGCTCAAACAATTCTTTGGTTAAACTCTTAATTTCATTTTTAAACATAATCATTATTTCTCATCAGCCCTTTTATTTATTTCAGTTTTAAATACAGGTCTTTAGCGATAACGTCGGCACAATCTGTAATAAGAATATGGTGCATAAGCGACAATAGTTAAAGCCAAAAGCACACTACACCAACTTGGGATTTTTAAAAAAGAAAGCAAATACCCGGTTAAGATCACTATACCGGCTTGAAACAAAAGCTGTTTAGAGATTTTGCAACTAAACTTAGTCCTTCTTTTCTTGCGCTTCCATTTATTAAAATCAATTACCTTCACTGGCCTCACTCCTTAGAAGGTTTTATTTATAGCAAACTATTAACATAAGCATGCCTTTACTTTCGTTTTTCTAGTCATAATAAAAATTCCCTGCCAAAACTACACTTTTATCAGATACACTTGCAAAGGAACTTTCCGTTGGTAATATGTAATAAAGTTTTTCCTAAACTAGACAAAATTTCTTTGTCAATTATACCTCAATTTTAACCTAAGACAATCAAGGCTGTCTTAGAGGGAAAACTTATCTAAAACAGACTTTATGAAACCTTTTCTTTCCTAAAGAGGTAGGGTATGATGGAGATGTCTAATAACTTAAGAAGATATACCTTGTTTTTTATAAACTATTCCTAAGCTGGTATTGCTACATCTCTAAGGAAAGCATGTATATTATGTGAGGTGACGATTTAGGTTATGAAAATAATGCGTGCAATCGAACTTAGTAAAACTTACCGAGATGGCGAAAAGGAAACAGAAGTACTGAGGCACATAAATTTAAGTATTGATGAAGGAGAATTTGTGGCCATAGCAGGTCCGTCAGGCTCCGGTAAAAGCACTTTACTTGGACTTTTAGCCGGGCTTGATAAACCAACTGCCGGTCATGTATTTATTGGGGAAAATGAAATTACTTCTTTAAATGAGAATTTACTCGCAAAGATCAGAGGCAAAATGTTAGGTTTTGTCTTCCAGTCATTTAATCTTATTCCCACCCTTAACGCTTTAGAAAATATAGAACTACCACTGCTTTTAAATAAGATCTATGATGTTAAAAAAGCCAGAGAACTCCTTGATCTTGTCGGTTTATCTCACCGCGGCAGACACTATCCCAACCAGCTCTCAGGCGGTGAACAACAAAGAGTTGCCATAGCCAGAGCTTTAGTTTGTGATCCCCCCATTATTTTAGCTGACGAACCTACCGGTAACCTAGACAGCAAAAACAGTAAGACTGTAACCGAGCTTTTAGCAAATCTTTCCGAAGAGAGAAATAAAACTGTCATTGTAGTGACTCATGATCTGGATTTTGCTCAAAAAGCACACCGCATTATCCATATTAACGACGGATGTATTCAATAAGGAGGGATATCTATGCATCTTTTTGCCTTTGCACTTAAGACTTTACCGGCTGAATTAAAAAGCGCTTGGCAGAGATCGCTTTTGATTGTACTTTGTCTAGCTGTAGGTATCGCCTCCATCTCGGCTGTTAAAATATATACCGACTCCGCTTTATTATATTTTACCAGCAATATCAAAGATTACTTCGGTGCAGACATTATTATCTCTTTACCTGAAAAATGCACACCTGAGCAAGAAGAGTTTCTTTTTAATCAAGACCTTGGAGTTCTTACCCTGGTAGAAAACCATAATCAAATAGCTTTTAATCCTTTTAACAAACAATATAACATGCCGGTGCAAGTGACTGTAATTGACCCTGATATTTACCCTTTATATGGTTCGCTAAAACTTTTAGATGGCAGTTTACCTAAAGCCCTACTCCAAGAAAAACAAGCAGCTATAGTTTCAGCTTCCTTATTTGAACAACTCCAACTTAAACAAGATAGCCTTGTAATTGTTGGTAACACTCCTTATATTATTCGGGGCATTTTAGAAAGCAAAGAAGTTCCCGATGGTTTTATGGGGCGAATCTATACCGCAACAAAACCGGGGCTTCTTGGAGGAGCTCTTTCTAATAACCAGGCCTATCTGAAACTTGATCCTGATCTAAAACTTAAAACAGCAAAAGAGAAGATTGCTACCGTCTTTGATACTGAACGTATCTCCTCCTTTGATGAAGTTAACAGTCAGATCAACCAGTTTACCAAAATACTAGGTAGTGTTGCTTTAATTGCGGCTCTGGCATCATTGCTACTTGGAGGCTTAGGTATAGCTAATGCAGCCCAGGTAATTGCCCGTCAAAAGCTCAAGCAAAGTGCCATTATGAAATGCCTCGGAGGCAACACAGCTCAGATTGTTTTTATCATTCTCATGCAAATAACTTTTATCGGTCTGGTAGGCATTTTACTCGGGTTTTTCCTTGGCTGGGCACTTACAGGTGTTTTTCCAGTTTTGTTTAAAGAAATAATCTCGGTTAATATCCCCATCCAACCAAACTTTAAAACCTTTGGGCAAGTTGCAACTTTAGGATTGCTGGTAACTATCTTCTTTGCTCTGCTTCCTGTTTTAAAGTTTACTCGCATCAGACCTTTGGCAGTCTATCGAGATGATCATCCTGAAAAATTACTCCCCAAGAGTTCAAAACTGGTTACTAGTTTTATTGTTTTGGGACTGACTTTAATTATGGGCCTTTTTATCGGGGTAATTATCGATTTTCCGTTGGTAGGGATTGGTTTTGCTATTGGCATATTGATCTTTACCGCTTTTTTCCACTTCATAATTAATCTTATTCTAAAACTCATTCTCAAACTTCCGGTTTTCGCCTCAGTCCCCGCCAAAATGGCACGTCGAAGTCTAGAAAGACAGTCGGGGCGAGCCTCAGGCGCTGTTTTGGCATTAGCCTTAGGCATTAGCTCTATTCTTATTATTTCCTTTATGCAAAAAGACGTTTTAGACTATATGAAACAGGTTCTCAATAATCAAAAAACACCAAATATAATTGTTCTTTTAGACAGCAAAAGTGGTCCTGGTTCCGAAACTGTTATCGATTTTTTAGCTGATGATAACAGAGTTGCTGATGTATCTACACTTAAAATACTCACAGGGAGCCTAGAGCAAGTTAACCACAAACCTCTTCAGGCTGAAAATTTAACCGACCCTCGTTTTGTCATGTTAACCAAAGCCTTTGTCATCGGTGCTGTAGATCCTCTTAAAATGCCGGCAGAACTTAACTACACCGAGGGAGAAAAACTTGCAAATGAAGACGAGATAGTGATAGAAGAATTTATCGCCTCCTCTTTGAGCCTAAAATTAGGAGACCTTCTGGAGATTAAACTAGGTGATGAAACAAAAGAGTTTAAACTTGTAGGTCTATATTCTACTAAGACCAAAGCTAAGGTTGGGGTTAATGTTAATGCTACTAGCTATGTTTGTAATGATGCCTTTGGTAATGTCAGTTCATCCTTTGCCACTGAGTTGCTCCTGGCAAGAACAAAGCCTGAGTTTGTAGGCAAAGAAGTAATCCAATCCTTAAGAGCCAATGTCGCCGATCTACGTTTTGCTTTTGATATCGGCCAACTCTTTGATATATTTAATACAATTTTCATAGCCATAACTCGCTTTATGCAATTTTTAGGTCTCTTTGCCTTGATATCCGGATTAATTATCTTGACCGGAACAATGATCCTAAATAAATGGGAAAAAAGAAAAGAAACCGCCCTTATTCGCTGCCTAGGCGGTACTACAAAAGATGTTGTTATTGTGCAGCTATGGGAAAATGGTATACTGGGAGTACTTTCCGGGGCCTTGGGCATTTGGTTTGCCAACAGTATCAGTTGGGCCATTGATACTAAAATACTAAAACTAGAGTTTATGCCTCGGCCTATGACTAATATCTTTTCTTTCTTAGTGGTAATATTGGCAGTAGTTGTGGTTGGCGCAATTGCACTTTGGGATGTTTTAAAAGAACGCCCCTTAACTGTACTGCGCAATGAATAAAGATAATTGTTTTTAACTCTCAGGAGGTGCTAATGTGGAAGGACCACGTCCGATAAAAAAAGAAGAATTTTCTGATCTCCTTAATCTTATCAATTATGTCTTTAGAACAAGTTCAGGTAAAGAACCTGATATGCAGAACTGTTTTCCGCTTTTTCTCAGCGAAAAAAACCTTGCCAACCTGTTAATAATGGCTGATGGAGGCAAACCAGTCAGTCATGCAGGTCTTTGGTTTAACGATGTACAATACTTAGGTCAAACTATGAAAGTAGGTTATTTAGGTTCTGTATGTACCGATCCTGATTACAGAGGCAAGGGATTGGCAACTAAACTTATGAGAGCTGTCCTAAATCATCTTGAAGAAAATGGGGCTGATCTGCTTTTAGTCTCTGGTGGACGTGGACTTTATCAGCAAGCAGGATGTATAAAGGCAGGCTGTGTAAGTTGGTATACCATACCAAAAGAACCTGTTACACACTTTAACATTTCTACTAATCCACCCGTGTCTTTCCTGAATGAGCTGTGGATAAAAGAACCACTCCATTCAAAACGCTCTTTACCTAATTTTGAGGCTTTAGTTGAAGCTGCTGCTCTAGCTCGCTGTATTAATTGTGAATCAAAAGTCTACCTAGCTACAATTAATAATACTCCTTTGGCTTATATACAAGCTGTTCAAACCAAAGATGGCTCAGTTTTTCTTTACGAATGGGCGGGAGAAAGAACAGTTCTTATAGAGATTGCTGCCTTTATTGCAAGTCTTCCCGGTTCTTGTGAAGTGCGTTGGCCTATTCCTTCCTGGGAAAAAACTCTCCTTGGCTTAATACCAAAAATAAATGGGGTAAAAGTGAGTGCCGATACGCTCTCTGGGACCTATAAAATTATCCGTTTTGCTCCTTTTATCGATAAAATCAGTAGCTACCTCCAAGAACGATATGGTTTTAGTCGCCTAAAAGGTCTCCATCAAGAGCAGTTCCAAGTCCTTTATTATGAAGATGAATTCCTTAAATTAAAGCCCAAGGAGATGCAACAAATGTTGTTAAGTGGTATTTTGCCGGCAAATATCCCTGCAAAAATGAGAGGGGTTTTTGAAAAAGCTTTACCCTTACCTCTGCCGTGGCCGATTGGTTTTGATTTTATTTAAATTAAATATAGAATTTCCTAAAGGGCTTTATGCCCTTTTTTATTATTGCATATCTTATGAAGGAATTTTCTAAAGAGTGTCGAATCGTATACATCATCAACAACGCCATTAGTATTTGTTTTAGATAAAAATATAATGGCTTATACTTGTAACAGTTAAAAGGCCCTTTTTAACCTCCTTGTAGCCAGATATCCTTTCAAAGGTAAAACACTTAAAATTTTAGTTTGTGGTATAAACTACCCTTAAAGGGTAAACTAACCTTAATTAAACTTTTAGGTCTTTTATTTGCTAGTATATAAAAAAGCTTTTTTTCAACTAGATCCTACCAGTTTAACTGGTTTTTAAATCAAGAGGAGGTAAAATAATGAAGAGGACTTTAGTACTGTTTTCAATGCTGTTAATTCTTGTGGTTTTATCCCTAACAGTTGGTGCCTACGATAAATGTGTATTGGTTAACGCTTTATCGTTAACTTACGGCTCTATAGGTGCTACCTATGAAACCCGCCATAACGATACTTTATCCTTGGTTTTGGGTGCTAAGGCTAGTTTTTATGCTCTAAGCAGAGCTAGTTTTGCCGGTTTAGCCGGTGTCCGTTATTACAAGGATTCAACCAACATGGATGGAATTTATTTTGAAGGCAAAGGTTTTGCTGGCGTCACTGTTTATGGTGCAGGTTCTTCGACAACTTTTATGATTGAACCCGGGGTCAGCGGTGGCTACAAATATGTCTTTGATCAAGGCTATACTGTTGATGTAGGATTGGGGCTTGGAATTCCTTTTTACATCAATACCGTCTCTGGTTTTTGGGTGGGCGTAGACTTTGAGCCTCGTGTTTCCTTAGGATATTCTTGGTAACAAAACTTAACAGCCTTAAGTTTTGCAGATTTTACAAAAACCCCTTAGCTTGCTAAGGGGTTTTTATTATGCTAATTTGTTAACTACTTCCTTTAATTGAGCTACAATCTTGATCTTTTGGGGACATTTGGCTTCGCATTGATAGCATTGAACACAGTTTACAGCTGCTTTTTTCTCTGCCACTAATTTCTGATACCCGTCTTTTGCAGCTTCTTTAAGTCCATAAACCTTAAGATAGTTCATATTGGTAAAATTAGCCGGAATATCTACGCCTTTAGGACAGGGCATACAATAGCCACAACCGGTACAGTATAGCTCTGATAGTCTTTTCTTTTCCTCTAAAATCTGCTCGAGAAGTTTTTTCTCTTCTTCGCGGAGAGGTTCTTTGAGAGATGCAATCTTGATATTTTCTCTTAACATTTCTCTGGTACTCATTCCAGAAAGTGCTACATCAACATTGGGGTTACTTAAGACAAAACGCAAGGCCATTTCGGCACTGCTTTTTGTTCCACCCGGAATCAAGCGACTGATCTCTTTGGAAGGAGCTGCTAACCTTCCGCCACCTACCGGTCCCATAACGGCCACACCTAAACCTTTCTCCTTAGCATAAGCGATAGCTTGTTCGTTACTTCTATCCAAGAGATTGTATTGAACCAACATCGTTTCAAAGTTGCCGGTGTCAATTAATTTAATCAGGTTTTCCGGTTTGTCGTGGAAAGAAAAAGATATATGACGAATAAGACCTTCTTCTTTAGCTTTTCTAGCTTCTTCTAACGGGCCATTATCAGCAACAATCCGATTAACATATATATCCCAATTGATTGTCCACATATGATAAAAATCGATATAATCAGTTTCAAGTTTGATAAGGGAAGTTTCCAGGCGTTTTCTCCAGTTAACACCACTGGCATCCTCAATAGGGTTTTTAGTAGAGAGTATTACCTTCTCTCTTTGCCCTTTCAGAGCTCTACCTACCAAAACTTCACTTTGACCATCGAGATAATATAAGGCTGTATCTAAGTAGTTAATTCCAAGTTTAATAGCTTCTCTTAATAGCTCTACCGCAAAATCAGGATCTGTTGTAGGTAGTCGCATGGCACCAAACCCTAGTCTTGATACCTTTACACCTGTTTTACCAAACTTTTGATATTGCAAAATCGACCCTCCCAATTACTCAATCGTAATAGCTGCCTTAGTCTTTTGTGAGGCATAAATAGCATCTTGAATCTTCATAACATTAAGTGCCTCTTCGGGTTTGACCAGTGGCTCTTGGCCTTCAAGAATACAGTTTACAAAATGTTCGATTTCAGCATGATAGTTGCTACCTATTTTATCGCGGCGTACAATTTGCTTGATATTAATTCTTTTCTTAGCTTCTGAGACAACAGTTAAAGGTTTACCCCAGTGAAACCGAGCTCCCGATAAGGAACCATAAACTTCGGTGCCAAAGATCTCGTCATCCATAATATTCATCGCCCACGAGGTCTCCAAAGAAAGGGTGGCACCGTTTTTCATCTTTATATAACCAAAAGCCGCATCTTCCACCTGATAATCTTTAGGATCATAATCACGGAAGTTATTTAGACAACCTTTATCGGCAATCTTGGTATAGCTAGAACCCAAAACTGTTTCCGGTTGGGGGTTACCCATTAAATAAAGAGTAAGATCTAAAGCATGAGTACCAATATCAACCAAAGGACCGCCACCCTGTTTTTCTAAGTTAAGAAAATCTCCCCAAGCAGGGATTCCTCTCCTGCGGGTGGCAATGGCCTTGGCAAAGTAGATCTCACCAAACTCACCGTTATCAATTAAGTTTTTAAGAGCTTGTATATCCGGATCAAAACGCCATTGATAGCCTACGGTAAGGATTTTTCCGCTCTTTTTATATGCTTTGACCATCTCGGCAGCTTCTTTGGCGTTTCTGGCCATTGGCTTTTCACAAATAACATGTTTGCCGGCGTTTAGAGCTGCAATTGTGGCCGGTGCGTGAGCATAATTCGAAGTACAGACACTGATAATATCAAGCTCATCCATCTCCAGCATTTGGTTATAATCGGTAAAAACGTGTTTTACATCTAGTTCCACAGCTCTTTTTTGAGCTCGTTCAGGAATAATATCACATAAAGCTACAATCTTAACTTTATCTTTTAATCTGAGATAGCCGGGTATGTGAGCTCCTTTGGCAATACCTCCTACACCGATGATTCCTACTTTTAGTTTTCCCACTCTAAAGACTCCTTTCAATTAATCTAAATGTTTAGTTAGGTTTTAAATGTTTGTTTTCCTCTTGTTAAAACAAATATATAACTATAAACCAAAAAGGGCAGACTTTACTCTGCCCCGAAAAGATCGTTAATAAAGTCCTGTAGATATTCATTTAACGCTGTAAAGTCCATAGCTTCGATATATAATTTTTCAAGCTCTTCATGGGCTAAAAACGCTTTTTTTAGTTCGCCAATGCCAGAGTCTTCCTCCATTGCCAGCTTTGCAAGCAATTCATTTTCAACTCTCTCTTCCGTAGGCCACTTAACTTGGAGATAAATTTTGGCCTTCGGTATATAGAATCCTTCATAGGATTGGCCATCGAGAGGATCCATAAAAAACCAGCAGTCATATCCTGAACCAACAAATAGCTCGACCAGAGGAGCTAAATAGGCTGGCGTTAGTGAAGGACTGATACTAAGGAGATAGGTTTTATCAGCTTTAACCTCTAGTTTTTTTAAACCTTGGGGTGTATAGGCTGAAATAAAACGCCTCTCTTTGTTACCTAGATCCTCTTTGTGTCTAACACTACTTAGTGCTCTTAATTCATCCCAAAGCTTTAGATAGTGTTTTTTTGCCAAAGGTTCTGTGTTTTTTTCCAACTCTGTGCGAATTACTAAGGCTTTAGCTAAGGAGGCGTAGGCCAGATTAAAATGCTGTTTTGTTATGGCAAAAGCTCTTTCTATAGCTGAGGAGTTCTCTTTTAATTTATGTCTATGCCAAAACTGGCCAAAATTTAATATTTCGTCTCTCACACCGGGCAGCTTTGGCTCAAGCACATGGGGGCTTGTGGCATCGCTGATAAAGTAGCCGTAAGAAAAATCAGCCACTGCATCTAAAGATTGGGGAGCCGAAGCACAGCAAAAGAGAACCGGTTCTTTGGTTTTGCTTGCCACCCTATTCATAAATGATGACTTCCCGGTACCCGGGCCACCTTTTATCATAATCCTGCGTTTGGCCGAGGGATAAAATTCTTGGGCATAGTTGACCGAGCCCCGGCCTGTATTGCTACCCCAAAAAAACTTTTGCATTTAAGCACAAGCTAAACCGCAAACACTGCTTAAGGTGTTTACAGATACCTTGCTTCCTCCTTTCTTTAACCTCCTTAAAATATCCTGGCAACAATATCTTTTGCAAATATATTCTAGCGTAGCCGTTTAAAATAAAACTCTTAGTAAAAGTTTCTAAGCTGCTATTTACAACTTATATAGATTGCTTTTTCAATCGCCACAGACTTAAACATATAAGAATTAAAAGTATCACGGTAGTAATTATTGATTCTAGATGCAGATAGTTGGTAAAATGACCAATATGAGGCTTTCCTGCGGGGAAAAGGCAGGTAAAGGTCATATTCCAGGCAGCATGAAAACCTATACACAACCATTTGGAGTGAGTTAATAGATATAAAAGACCTAAAAAGAAAGCTAGAATGAAAAGATTACTCCAGCCTAGAATAGTTACATAGGGATTATCCCATAGAAATTGCACTCCAACAAATACCAAAGCAGAACCAAAAAGAGCCGCTGCTTTACTTTTTATTTCTAATATCTGTTCAAGAACATAGCCTCTGGTTATCATCTCTTCTATATATGCTTCAGCCAGAAAAAAGATGGCCGCGATGACAACTGTTCCAAAATTTAACCCTCTCCAATTAAATATTCGTATTCTACCTGTTAGGTTATCAATTACCACCACCATTAAAGCTGCCAAGGCGCCACATAAAACTCCAGAACCTAACTTCTTTAGGGTTGACTTTTCTAGTTCTAGGTAGTGGATAAAATTTGCTTCTCCGAGAATATATTTAAGCCAAGCTTTAACAAGGAGAGAAAAAACCACTGCCTGAGTTAGCATTTTTAACCAAGGTAGGTTAATTATGGGTAGTTTATCTAAAATAAGAGTAGTTGTCATCATAAATGGAATAAATAAAAACACATAGATTAAAAGTTTTACTAGACGATACTTATCATTACCCATTATCATCACGACCTCCTTAGTAGTTGCAGATAATAGTAGCATTAAACGGTTAACCAAGCCAAATACTTCTATTTGCTAACAATACACTTAATCCTGCGACTTAACTAAAAAAAAATATCCCTGGCTTTGAATATGTTTATTGTAGCTTTGGCCAGAGTAAACGTTGGTTTTTCTTGAAATAACCAAGATAGAATGAAATAATGTGATCGAAATCTTCTTTTTTTGTCAGCATGGTCAGGTCCTATTTGTCTTTAACTAAGTATTTGGCAGATAGTTTTAGCATATTAACTTTTCAGGGTTTATCATCTTTGGGGGAGGATTAATTATGGAAATTAAAGCCTTATCAGTTAAAGATACTCAGTATATAGAGGAAGCAGCCATGATACTATCCAACTCTTTTCCGCATAGCTATCCGGATCTAACCTCAGCACTTAATGAGGTATATGGATACCTTGAAACAGAAAAAGTTGCTCTTGTAGCCGTTGAGCAAAGGCATGTCCTAGGATTAATTGGTGCAAAACCACAGTACGGCCTAACAGGCTGGGAACTGCACCCTTTGGTTGTCTTAGAAGAAAAGCGTTCTCAAGGTATCGGTTCAAAACTTGTAGCTCAATTAGAAAAAGAAATAATTAAACGTGGCGGCATCATGGTTTATCTAGGCTCAGATGATGAGAACGATATGACTAGCCTATCAAACTGTGAACTCTATGATAACCTCTTTGAAAGACTAAAAAATATCCGTAATCTAAAAAACCATCCTTTTGAATTCTACCAAAAACAAGGTTATAGCATAGTTGGAGTTTTCCCTGATGCCAATGGCCTTGGCAAACCTGATATCTGGCTAGCTAAGCGTTTAGTCACATACGTATTTCCCAAAAACAACTTGTGAATCTATAAATTGCCTGAAGCCAATTAGTAACTTATAAAACTTATAGCTTTCTCCAAAACATTATTCTCTCTAAAAATAACCTTTTTGGTGAGAGGATATCGTTTAACTTGGGAGAATTATGTTCTTAGTATCGCCAATAAACAATCTTAAGCAGGGAGATGGCATGATGTCTCTAAAAAATTTGCTGACTCAAAGTGGTGTTTTGGCAATCTTTACCTTGGGAGTATTATTGGCTCCTGTAGCTCAAGCTGAAGAAACGGCACCTGTAGACCTCAAGGTTATGACCTACAATATCCAAATCGGAGCTACAACCAATAATCCCGGTTGGGATGTTAAAAAGTTTAACCTCGATGCTGTGGCAGAAGTTATTAGGCAGCAAGATCCTGATATTGTCGCTTTGCAGGAAGTTGATCGGCTGAGATCAAGAAGTGGAAAAGTTGACCAGGTAGTGTATCTGGCTGAAAACCTAGGTATGTATTGGGCCTACTCACCATCTTATTTTGATGTGGAAACAAAAGAAGGCCGGGGTATGTATGGCAATGCTATTCTCTCTAAGTATCCAATTGTAAGCAACTATGCCCATACTCTTTGGCGAAGAGGCCACCTCAATCCCGGTGAGTATGACTGGGTTATTGAAAAACGCTCCATCCTGGAGACTAAAATTGATGTAAACGGTCGGCTGATTAATGTCTTTTCTACCCATCTTTCCACAACAGCTGATCAAAGAGAGATCCAAACCGCAGAGATTAGAACCCTTTTATCACAGGTAAGAGGACCCAAGATCCTTATGGGAGATTTTAATGCTATACCCCAAGACTCAGAGATGAAATACCTTTTAAGCAGATATGTCGATGTCTTGGAAAATTCTCCTATAAAAGGCAGCCAAAGGGCCACCTGGCCCAATGGGAGTAAGTCAACTGAAGCCATTGATTATATTCTTGTCTCCAAAGACTGGGAGCTTAAAGAGGCCAAGGTTGTGATTGAAGAAACAGGTGCCTCTGATCACAATCCGATTGTGGCTATTATCTCACTCCCCTAAATGTTTTACTCTCAGGGAGGGCTAAGCCCTCCCTAATTTTATTACTCTAAAAATTTTTACATAGAAAACCAGTGCCAGTAAAAGCAAATTTCAGAGGTGCATCTCTCAAATCTTGGCCCTAAGTTTTAAGCTTATTCTTTGTCTCTGTTTATCGATCTCGGTTACTTCAACTTCAACAATCTCACCGACTGAGATCTGTTTGGTAGGATGAATTCTGTTGCCTCGAGGTAATTTTGAACTGTGTATCAGACCGTCTCTTTTTACACCTATATCCACAAAAGCTCCAAAATCAACTACATTGCGAACTGTACCTTTAAGAATCTGCCCTACTTTAAGATCTTCAAATTTAAGAACATCACTTCTAAAGACAGGTCCGGGCAGATCTTCTCTGGGATCGCGACCCGGCTTTTGTAAGGAATCTAAGATGTCGACTACAGTCGGTACTCCCGCAGTGAATTTTGCTGCTATTGTATTGGCATCTGCTTCGTTTAATGCTTTTTTGAATTCCTGCTTTTCAATATGTTTCAGATTATAACCTAAATGTGAAACAATTTTTTCAGTTAATTTATAGGATTCAGGGTGCACGGCTGTGTTATCCAAGACATTCTCTCCACTGGCAATACGCAAAAAACCAGCTGCCTGTTCGAAAGTCTTAGCACCGATGCCTTTAATCTCTAAAAGCTCTTGCCGCGAAGAAAATGACCCTTTTTCTTGTCTGTAATTAACAATTCTTTGGGCCAGAGTCTTACTGATACCACTTACATATTGCAGTAGTGCCCAAGAAGCTGTATTTAATTCCACTCCTACATGGTTTACGGCTGACATTACCACATAATCGAGTGTTTTGGCTAACTCTTTTTGGTTAACATCATGCTGGTACTGCCCTACACCAATACTCTTGGGATCGATCTTTACCAGTTCGGCGAGGGGATCTTGGATTCTTCTGGCAATAGAAACAGCTCCCCTCAAGGAGACATCAAGTTGTGGAAATTCTTCTTTGGCAACAGGTGATGCTGAGTAGACAGATGCTCCCGCCTCACTTACAATGGCATAGTTAACCTTGGTAACTTGGGCGATCTCGCCAACCAAAGCTTCTGTCTCCCTTGAGGCGGTGCCATTGCCTATGGTAATAAGATCAACCTTATAATGTTTTATAAGCTCGATCAATTTATCTTTGGCCTCTTGATAGCGGTTTTGAGGCTCGTGAGGATAAATAGTATCTGTAGCTAGAAGATCGCCTAAATCGTTCACTACAGCTACTTTAGTTCCTGTTCTGTAGCCAGGATCTAAGCCCAAAACAACTTTTTCTCTCACCGGAGCCTGTAACAGCAAATGTCTGAGGTTTTCTTGAAAAACACTGATTGCTTGCCTATCACCGGCTTCGGTCATCTCTCGGCGCAGATCCCTTTCAATGGCCGGAGCTAAAAGCCTTTGGTAGCTATCTGCCAAGGCCAGTTCCAGTTCACCGGTAAATTTAGCCTCGTTTTTAAGCCAAAGTGCTTTTAAGGACTGAATGAGATTTTCTGAATCAACACAGATTTTTACAGTAACAAAACCTTCTTTTTCAGCACGATTGATCGCTAAAACCTGGTGTGGTGCCACATTCTTCAAAAGAGATTTAAACTCAAAGTAATTCTGATAGGTTTTGGCTTCAGCAAGCTCCTCTTTCTCCGAAACTACCTGAACCTCTAAATTTGCCATACGGCGTGTAATGCGACGCATCCATTCTCTGGTTTTAAAATCCTCACTGACAACCTCAGCTGCAATATCTCTTGCTCCAGCTAAGGCATCTTCTAATGTAGCTACTTCTTCACTTATAAATTTATCAGCATGAGTTAGAGGATCCTCTTCTTGTGCCAAGATAATCTCAGCTAGTGGTTCAAGACCCTTTTCCCTGGCCATGGTAGCTCTTGTTCTGCGTTTTGGTCTAAACGGCAAATAGATATCTTCTACGGCTTGTAAGGTGGTAGCCTCGGCGATATTGACCTCAATTTCTGGGGTGAGTTTATCGCCGATTAATCTTAAAACCTCTTCTTTTCTTGCTACCAGAGCCCGCAGATAAGAGACTCGTTCCGAGATATCCCTGATTTGGGTCTCATCTAAAGAGCCGGTTTTTTCCTTACGGTAACGAGCAATAAATGGTATTGTCGCTCCTTCGTCAAGAAGACCTACCGTTTTGTCTACCTGCTCTTTTTTTAGTTTAAGTTCAGATGCGACAAGATTAATAATATCCAACTAAAAAACCTCCTAACCACTAAAAAGGAGCCGACAAGGCTCCCTAGCGACTTTTTAGCTTGCGTGACTTGAGACTTTTCAAGATCTCTTGATGTTCAAGCACTAAAGCAGTACCTTTGGCTACGGAAAAAAGTGGCTCTTCGGCAATAAAAACCGGTAGATTAGTTTCATGTTTTAATAGTTTATCTATGTTTTTAATCAAAGCACCACCACCGGTTAAGATGACACCATTTTCGTAGATATCAGAAGCAACTTCGGGTTTGGTCTCTTCTAAAGTCGAGCGAACTGCCCGGATAATTTCTGATAATGGTTCTGCGATGGCTTCATTAATCTCTCGGGTATGCACAATAAGATTGACCGGTAAACCCGTAACCAAGTTGCGACCTCTTACTTCGATCTCTTCTTCTTTTTCCGGGAAAGCACAACCGATCTTAACCTTAATATCTTCGGCCGAACGCTCACCGATAACTATACTGTAGGTTCTTCTTAGATACATAATAATAGCCTTGTCCATCGCATTGCCGGCAATTCGAATTGAACGCGCTGCAACAATACCCCCCAAAGAGGTTACGGCGATTTCCGTAGTGCCTCCACCTATATCGACTACCATATGACCTGTAGGTTCTTCAATAGGAATCCCGGCACCAATTGCAGCCGCCATTGGTTCTTCAATTAAATACACTTCCCTGGCTCCAGCCTTAAAAGCTGCCTCTTCAACAGCCCGGCGTTCCACCGAAGTTGCTCCCCTTGGAATGCCAACCACTAAACGGGGATTAAACAAAGAAGCTTTAACACATTTGCGAATAAAATAATTTAACATCTTTTCCGTAACTTCATAATCGGCAATAACACCATCTTGAAGTGGCTGTACGGCAATAATATCACCAGGGGTTCTACCAATCATAGCTTTGGCTTCGGAGCCAACTGCTAAAATTTCTTTGGTGTCTTTCCTGATGGCAACAACTGAAGGTTCATTGAGAATTATCTCGCCTTTGCGACAGACTAATGTATTGGCAGTGCCCAGATCGATGCCAATGTCTTTCCCGAAGATCATTTAGATATGGCACAACTCTTGTGCCTTCCCCCCCCTCATATTCCATATAAATCCAGTTAGACAAGAGAAACTTCTACTATTAAGCCCAAAACTATAACTCTGGGCCCGGCAGGTATACTGCCAGGCAGAGAAGATCTGTAAAAAACTTTATTGGTGTTTGCGACTCACTATTGCTTTGGCATATTGCACAATATCCCACTCATCTAAAAGAACTTTATCTCCATCCACTAAAGCGGGAATACCTCGCTGACCTGTAGCGCTAAACAGGGCATGACGATTCTTTGCTTCTCTTTCAACCCGCACTGGATGATATTCGATTCGAAAACTTCTCAGGTTGTCCTCTATCCATAAACATTTAGGACACCATGGTGCACAATATAAGGTTAGCACAAAGTATTCCTCCCTGTCATGAGAATACTTTATGCATTTTAAAATAATTTGCGCTAGCCTACAAGAATCTTTTCTTCCGGATAACGATAATTTGTATTTTTTTGCCGTTTACTTAAGGCTACAGCCACAGTCATAGGGCCAACCCGACCGGCATACATCGTAAGGATTAACATAAACTTAGAAATAGGACAAAGCTTAGATGTAATACCTGTAGAAAGGCCAACTGTGCCAAAAGCAGAGACTGTCTCCAAGAGAAGAGCTAAAAAACCCTTCCCCTCTTCGAAAGAGGTAATAATTAACATGTCCACAAAAATAAGCATCATCGCTAAAAAAACTACACTCATAGCATCGATTATAGTCTCTTTAGCCACACGCCTTTGAAAAACCTCTGTCTCGCTTTTCCCTCTTATAATATTTAACACTGTAGCTGCTACAACACCAAAAGTCGTGGTTTTAATACCGCCACCTGTTGAGGCAGGAGAGGCACCAATAAACATCAAAATAATTGTTAAAAAGAGAGTCGGTGTTTTGAGTTTTCCGGTTGGTACAGATTCAAAGCCTGCGGTTCTTGGTACAACCCCCGTAAAATAAGCTGAAAGGACCTTGCCACCCAAAGATAAAGGCCCCAGAGTATTCGGGTTTTTATATTCGGTAAAGAAAACAAAAAACCAACCTACTATGATTAGAATCAATGACACCCTTAAAACCATACGACTATGAAAAGTTAGCCGCTTGTTTTTTCGCAGGTGCAGCAGATCAGTTAAAACACCAAATCCAAGGCCACCTAGGATAAGTAGAGAGGATATCGTAAATAAGGTTATAAAGTCCTGACTGAAATTTTGCATGCTGTTACCAAAAAGGTCAAAACCTGCATTACAAAAAGCAGAAACCGAATGAAACAGGGCATAGTAAAGAGCTTTCCCTGCACCCAAAAGCGGCTGCCATCTAAAAAAAAGGATAACAAGTCCCATGCCTTCAATAATAACCGTGATTCTTAAGATTCTTCGTACTACATTAACTAGACCGGATAAAGTAAACTGACCCAATTCTTTTTGCATGACAACCCTTTCGCGAATACCGATACGCCTGCCAATTAAAAGAGCTATCAAAGTAGACATGGTCATTAAACCCAAACCACCAAATTGAATGAGAAGCATAATCACAACTTGGCCAAAAACCGTAAAAGCCGTACTGGTATTTACTACCACAAGGCCGGTTACGGCTGTAGCTGATGTAGCTGTAAAAAGGCTGTCAAGCCAAGACATACTTCCTGCTTTTGTCGTAGCTATTGGTAAATGGAGCAGAATAGTTCCAAGGAGAATCACGGCCAGATAGCCTAAAGCTAAAACCTGGGCCGGATGCATCTTTTTAATTGGCTTAATTGAAAATTTCAAATCACTGCACCTCAATTTTATAGCTAGATCAGCAGAGAGTTAAATCTCCCCTACAATACGTATTTCAGGTTCTAAATAGACTCCATATTTTTCCTTAATCGTTTTTTGAATCAGCTTAATCAAACTAAGGACATCTTCACAAGTTGCTTTATCGACATTGACAATAAAGCCGGCATGTTTTTTTGATACTTCGGCCCCACCAATTCTAAAGCCTTTTAGCCCGGCTTCTTCTACCAGTGGTCCTACATAGATATTGGGAGGACGCTTAAAAACAGAACCCGCACAAGGCATCTCAATGGGCTGTTTGGTTCTTCTTTGTTCTGTCAGCTCTTGCATCCTTTTTATGATCTCTTCCTTTTTCCCGCTTTGAAGTTCAAATGTTGCTTCAAGTGCAATTAAATCTTCCTCTAAAAAACGAGAATGTCTATAGTTAAAATGCAGGTCCGAATTAGAGTATTTTTTTATGGTACCATCCCTGTCCATAACTGTAGCCGTCTTTAAAAATTGGCTGATTTGGCCGCCATATGCCCCGGCGTTCATAACAAGTGCTCCACCTACACTGCCGGGAATGCCAACCGCAAATTCAAGGCCGGTTAAACCCTCCCTTTGAGCATGCCTGGAAATAGCAGTCAAAGTAGCACCGGCACCGGAGACAAGTAGGTTTTTTTCTGTCCTTATTTCATCAAAGCCTGGGCCTATTTTGATAACTACACCTCTAATACCCTTGTCACTGACTAAAAGATTCGAGCCTGCACCCATGATCATAAGAGGTATGTCCATACCTTTTAATATTCCTAATGCTTGGCGTAAATCCTCTATTGAATTGGGAAGAATCAAAATATCAGCCGGTCCGCCAATGCGAAATGTCGTCTGGTTTTTCATAGGTTCTTGCCATAATACCTCCCCGGCCAGGTTGGTTTTTAGTATTTCAAACATTTGATGCATTTTTTAGCCCTCCCGCCTCCTCTGCACATACAAAATAATCACGGCATTCAAAGCAAAACTCTTTGATATCTAAACCAATATAATAATGGTTCAGGCAGCAATGATAGCAGATCCTACCATCTTTATCACAAACATCGATAGCATATTCACATACTTCCATTTAGAAAATTCTCCTTCCAAATGTTTAATCCTACTTAACTTTTCTCCGGAGTTTTTAAGTAAGATAAAATGCTATTTAGAACTTCCTTTTTCCTTTAAACATATAAAAGCTATTTGTCCTTTAGTTAAATCATTAGCTTTGCTCTACAATTCTCCCCATTTTATAAATGGCAGTTAAGTTTTAGATCTCCAAAGGTTTAAAACGCAGATCCACTTAAAGTATGCTACAATCTTAGCAAAGGTCTATTTTAATGAGGTGAGAACTTGCGCATAGCAGAGGTTTGCTATTTAGCACCACCTGCTTTGGGTGGAGTCGAAAAACATGTCTTAGAACTCAGCCGCGCACTTCAAAAACGTGGTCACCGGGTAGAGATCCATACCTCCAACTTTTATGATCTAAATGCCAGCCCCTTACCCCCCATTACCCATGATGAGATCCCTACCTATCGCTACTCTTCTAAGTTTGTCAAAAAGACCAAGTTTTTCTCACAGCCTATCCATTTTCCCAGCCTTATCTTTGGTCTTTTAAAAAGTAATCCAGATGTGATTCATGTACATTCCATGGCTTCACAGCATTTGGAAATATGTTATCTTTATGCAAAGTTGTTTCACAAACCCTTAGTTGTCACCGGCCATTACAGTGCAGGTGATCTTTTGCGCCTGGCTACCAAAAGAAAAAGCGGCAAGAAAACCAAACGACTGGTCTATTGGGAAACAAGGCTCAAACATATTATGTCATATGCCACTTTGATTGCCCTTACAGACTCTGAGGCCCAAAGCTACCGTGATTTATTTGGGTTTCCAAAGATTGTCGTTATCCCCAATGGTATTGATCTTAACGAATTTGAACCCTCATTATACAAAGAAAACTATTTACTTTTTATCGGTAGGATTGTGCCGGAAAAACGTCTCGATTTTTTAATACAGGCCTATAATAAATTACCTTCCAAAATGCCTTTTCTCATCGCCGGCTATGCCCCGGATCAAAATTACCTGAAAAAACTAAAAAATTTCTCTCCAAAGGGAATTAGTTTTGTCTCTCCCGGAAGAGAAAAGCTGTTGCAACTATTAACTAAAGCCAAGGCTCTGCTGCTTGCCAGTAAAAATGAGGCTTTTGGGATTGTTCTTTTAGAAGCCATGGCCTCTGCAACTCCCGTGATTGCCAGTGACTCCGGTGGATTTCCCGAGGTAGTTGGTGAGGCCGGCCTACTTTTTAAACCTGATAGTGCAACTGATCTTATCGAAAAAATCAATCTTTTAGAAGATAAAACACTTTACCACAATCTGCAAGAAAAAGGCTTGCAAAGAGTCCAGAATTATGCTTGGGATCTCTTAGCTCAAAAAGTTGAGGAGGTGTTTCTCAGCTTTGCAGACAAATAAGATTACCGTAATTGCTACTGTGTTTAATGAAAAAAATAATATAAAAGATTTAATCGCAAGTCTTAAAAACCAAAGTTTAAGCCCTTTGGAGATTATTATCACCGATGCCAACTCCACCGATGGAACCTGGGAGATTCTAACTTCTCTGGCCAAAAATGATCCAAATTTAAAGATTTATAAGATCTCCGGTAATCGTTCCAAAGGACGCAATGCCGCTATCAGAAAAGCTAAAACAGAGTTTATTGCCGTAACCGATGCCGGTGCAATTGCTGATTTTAGGTGGTTAGAAAAACTGGCTAACGCTTTAGAAGAAGGTGCTTTTGTCGCGGCCGGCTTTTATAGGCCACTGACTAACAATCACTTTGAAAAAACTGTGGCCGCTATGACAATACCTTCTCTGGAAACTCTAGATCCCAAGCGTTTTCTTCCTTCTAGCCGCTCGGTTGCTTTCCGCAAAACCGCTTGGGAAAAAGCAGGAGGCTATCCCGAAGAATTTTCTTACAATGAAGATACCCCTTTTGATCTGACCTTAAAAAAAACAGGCTATGATTTTGTCTTTGTACCAGATGCAATAGTTTATTGGCGTCCGAGAGGTAGTCTCAAAGCAGTATTTCATCAGTTTTTCTATTATGCCCTAGGGGATGGTGAGGTAGGTATCCAATATCAAGATTACCTCCCTATTTTTTTAAGATATCTACTGCTTTTTCTTTTTCCATATGGGACCTATCTCGCCCTGGTTTTGTGGGCTTTAAGGCTTTTCCGTGACCTACGAAAAAGTAAAAGCCTGCTGTTTTTACCTCTTAGATTTACAATTGACATTGCCGATATGGCAGGCTTTTTATATGGCCGGAAAGTAGCGTGGGAAAAATGGCACAAAAAATCCTCATCCTAACTATTGGCAAATATCCTCATCTCGGCGGTAAGTCTGTCCATATTGACAACTTAGAAAAGCTGTTGCCTAAACACTCCATTGCTCCAAGAGTGGTTTCTTTTTCCGATCTTGGTTTGCTGGAGAAAAGTATCTGCTCTCTACCCAGACTTTTTTCTAATCTAAGTCTGGATTTTTCCCTGCGACGTTTCTTTTTAGCCCAAAAACTCCGTCTAATCGATCCGAAAAAAGACTGTCCTTTATATTTAGTTCAAGACACTCCCGCTTACCCTTTAGCCAAAGACAAACCCTTTATCCTGACTATACATGGTTCGGCTGCCGATGAATATGCCAGTCAAAAAGAGATTGAAAAAAATAGCCCCACCTATCTAAAACTTTTACACGAAGAAATTTCAGCAGCTCAAAAAGCTTCGGCCGTAATAACTGTGGATACCAATTTAAAGAATCAGATTATGGCTCGTTCGCATATAGATAGTAGTAAAGTAACTGTTCTACCTAATGCCGTAGACAGCAACCTCTTTTATCCCCCTCTTGACAAATCAAGTTTAAAAAAACAGTTAGGATTTAGTTCTGACGATTATCTTACCCTAGTTTTAAGAAGATTAGTACCAAAAAATGGTGTAAAATATGCTATTTTGGCTCTGTCTCTTTTACAAAGGCAACAGGTTAAACTATTAATAGCCGGTGAGGGACCGGAAAAAGCTTCTTTAGAAAGATTGGTTAGCTCTCTTAACCTTAATGAACAAGTTATTTTTTGGGGTGCAGTACCTCATGAAAAAACACCCCGGTTGCTCCAGGCTGCTGATTTAGCACTGATTCCTTCTATTCCGGATAGAAATGTAATTGAAGCTACCTCTATCTCGGCTTTAGAAGCCATGGCCTCTTCTTTGCCCATTATTGCCAGTTCCATCGGTGGACTGGTGGAACTTTTAGCTCCTGATTTAGGTCTTCTGATACCACCTAAAAATAGTGAGGCTCTTTCTAAAGCCTGGCGGCAAATGATTGATAACCCCAAGCAAGCCTTAGCTTTCGGTAGCAGAGCCAGACAAAAAGTTTTACAAGAATATTCTGTAACTAAATGGTGCAAAACCTATGCAAAACTTATCGCTAACTGTTTAAGGGGTGATAGTCGTTGCAAACAGTAATTTGGCTTTTGTTGGTACTTTTTCTCTACCCTTATCTTTTTTACCCACTCATTTTAAAACTCTGGCCAAAGCATAAAAAAAAGACTCCTCTCCCTGAAAAATGGCCCTCGGCAACACTTTTAATCACTGCCTACAATGAAGAAGACTTCTTGAGAGCTAAAATCGAAAACTCCTTAGCCATCGATTATCCTGATTTAGAAATTATAATTGTCTCCGATGGATCCACCGATAAAACCAATGATATCTTAGCGGAGTATCCACATATTACTCACTTGCTTTTGCCAAAAAGAGAAGGGAAACCTGCCGCCATTAAAGCAGGGCTAGCCCAAGCCAGAGGCGAAATTATTTGTTTTTCTGATGTCTCTGCTTTTTATAACCAAAATAGTCTCAAGCTTCTTGTATCTCCCTTACTCCAAGACGATGTCGGAGCTACAGGTGGTGTTTTGTCTCTTGAAAAACAAATCTCCCCTATTTCAGGAGAGATTGCCTATAGCGATTATGAAACTAAGTTAAGAGACATGGAAACCACCATAGGTGGCACCATAGTATTGCCGGGAACCTTCTATGCGGTTAAGAGAAAAAATATCGTTATTCCCCCTAAAAATATGATCGCCGATGACTTTTTTATTACCTGTTCTCTCTTGAAAAGCGATTTGAAACTCCTCCAGATTAAAGAGGCCGTTGCTTTTGAACAAGCAAGATTAAACACTCGGGAAGAGTTTCACAGAAAAGCTAGAATCATTGCCGGTGGTATGCAAACTTTAGCTCATTTCCCACAACTTTTAGGTAGCAGATGGGGCTTTTTTCTGCTTTCACATAAGCTTTTGCGTTGGGGAGCAGTTTTAACTGGTTTGCTCCATTACCTTTTTTTACTTTTTAACCCTTTTTATCCTTGGCTGTTGTTTATCGAAAGTTGTCTTATTCTGCTGGGATTATTAGGTGTTCTCACAGAAATCACAGGCCTGAATACGCCTCGTCCTTTGGCTCTTTTAAGACATTTCTTAGTCGTAAATACCGCTTGTTTCTGGGGGTTTTTCGGCTTGGTTAGTGGGAGGCAAACAGTTATATGGAAACGATAATTTGGGCTTTTATTTTAATTTGCTTTACTATATTGTGGGGCTTTATCTCCGCCAATAGTGTTTTTCTAAAACGGGTCAACCTTAAAATAAAAGCTTGGCCCCAAAAATGTACCCGTATCCTTTTTTTATCTGATCTTCATACCTCCGGCAGTGGCCTTAGAATAAAACGTACCATTTCTTTAGCTAAAAACACTCCTTGTGATTTCATCTGTATAACCGGTGATTTAATTGTTAGACGCGTAAAGCAAGAAGAAAAGGTGGCTAAAGCCTTAAAAAAAATAACTGCCGATAGGCCAACCTTTCTGGTCTGGGGCAACAACGATTATAACCGTGAAATTGATCGCCAATATCTCTATGAGCTCTTAGAAAAGCAAGGTGTTAAAGTTTTGGTTAATGAACGAGTCACATTTGATAACCTGGTAATTGGAGGGCTTGGAGATCCATTTTGGCATAAAGACGATCTGGAAAAAACTCTCTCCGAAGATGTCGACCTGCTTCTTTCACATACTCCCGAACCTATTTTTAATGCAGCCGGGAAAGTTAAACTTTTGCTGGCAGGTCATACCCATGCAGGACAATTTTGTTGGCTGGATGGTTTACCAGTTTTACCGGAATTAAGAAAAAAAGAAGCTTTCTCCTATGGGCTTCACTTCTATAAGGGTACCTATATCTACACCACTTCGGGAATTGGCACTACCAGACTCCCTTTAAGGTATTTTTGCTACCCTGAGTTGGTTTTATTGGAGGTGACACCTGAATGACTAGATTATATTTACTTTGTGGATTGCCTGCAGCCGGGAAAAGTAGCCTGTGTAGGCTTAGACAAGGCCGTATAATCACTTCGGATATCATAAGATTAGGTGTTTTAGGAAACACAGGCGATTCTTCCCATGATCAGTTTGTTTGGGACTTAGCTCTTAAGGCTGTTGAGTACTTTTTAGAGTTTAGTGATGTCTACTACGATGCCACCAACACGACCAAAAAAAGGCGGGCTTCCTTTATCTGTCTTGCTCATAAATTAGGTAAGGAAGTTGTCTGTGTCTGGATTAATACTCCCAAAAAGCAATGCCTTAAGCAAAACAAAAAGCGCCTTGTGGCTTTGCCTGACTGGGTTATTGAAAACGTAGCCCAAGACTTTGAAAATCCCTCTCTGGATGAAGGTTTTGCCTGGATCGAAAGCTGGGTAGCCAGCGAAAACGGTTTTAAGGGTAATTTTTTATATTAAAAAGCTGTTGCCTCCTGTAAGCAACAGCTTTTAATCTAGGCAAATCCTGGGTATTTTTGCCGTATTTCATCTAAAATACGAGGTATTTCGTTTTCAGCCTCTTTTTTCATCACTAAAACAATGCCATCTTTGACCACTACAAAAGCATCCCTAATTCCAGCTAGAACAACCAGTGCATCTTCAGCATAGATAAGGCTGTTATCTGAGTTGTGTTTTATAAATTGGCCCTTTTCACCGGCATATTTGAGATAGCTCCCCCAAGAGCCGATATCTTCCCAAAAAACCTGGAGAGGATAGCAAAAAAGCCTCTTTGATTTTTCCATGACACCTTTATCAAGGGAGACAGGATATAGAGAAGTAAAAAGCGAGAGATCCCTATTTTTTGCAGCCCTAAAATGAAGAGGTAAAAAATAACCGATTTCAGCCAGGAGTTTTCTGGCAGAAGCAGCATAGATACCACTGTTTATATAGTAACCTTCCTTGAGAAGCTCTTCCGGATTGGTAGGTTTTTCTCTAAAGGCCACTACTTTTTTTATTCTTTGCTCCGAAACCTCTGTTTTTAGATAACCATACTGTTTCGAAGGTTTAGCCGCCTGAATGGCCAAAGCCGCAAGGCTACCCCTCTGTTTTATAGCTTCAAGAGCCTGAATTACATCATCAAACGGACTAATTAGGTGATCTATAGGAAAGATCCCCACAAAAGCATCTTTATCTAAAGCTAGAATTTGGCTTAATCCCCAGGCTACAGCTGCTGCTGTGTTTTTACGCACCGGTTCTAAGAGCAACTTACAGCCATAGGTGGGAATAACTTTGGAGGAGATAACCCAAATCCTATCTTTTTTCACCCACCTCGACAATCTGGCGATGGTTAACTCCAACATAGTATTAGAAGCAAGGTTAATCGCTTCTTTAGTCTTTTCCTGTTTGCGACTTAAAGGCCAGAGTCTTTCACCTAAGCCCCCTGCTAGAACAATTGCATGATCCATCATCTTCAACTCTACTTTCTTCAAGCAATTTAATTATTAATTTACCTAATCCTGGTTAAAGCCTTTAATAACTTGGTAGCTAAAGAAAAAAGCAGTCAAAAAACTCTGCGATAACTTAAAAAGTAACCGCTATTTAGTAATTACTTGATAGTAAGCCCGAGCTTATGGGCAGATTTAATATAAAAAGAGGCAGGAGACCCTTTTAGTTAGGATCTCCCTTAAATTACAGTTAAAACTTATAAAAAAGTCATCTCCCTAACCATGGCTATTAGCTCTGGAGTAACTCCTTTTATGCCACAGGCCGAAGCTAAGGGCTCCGGTTTAAAACAACCATTACTGTAGGCTACCATCAGATTACTTTGACCCTCAAAAAGTAGTTTAATAGCTTTTCTCCCAAAACCCAAGGCCATAAAGACTTCATACGCCGTAGGTATTCCTCCTCTTTGAATGTAGCTAAGTACAATGGCTCTGGTTTTTCTTTGCAATTTATCTTGCAGGTAATCTCTTAAACTCAGCCCAATTCCCGCCAACATTACATTCCCAAAGGCATCTGTACCCGCTTCAATCTTACGATGATCAAACCCTTTTACACCCTCTGCCACTACAATAACATTACTATTAAAGCCTTGTTGATGACGGAGTTTTAGTTTTTCAACCAGGTTTTGGATAGCAAAACTCATTTCCGGCAAGAGGATAAACTCGCTACTGGCAGTTAGACCGGCAACACCTGCAATCCACCCGCTTTCCCGACCCATTACTTCCACTACTATATCCTCTTTATGAGACTGACACGTAGCTCTAACATTGTTGATTGAAGCCACTACATTGTGGACGGCCGTATTAAAGCCCACACAATAATCTGTAGCCGGTACATCATTATCGATGGTTTGGGGTATACCAACCACCTTAAGCTCTAAATCGTTGGCTATTTTACTGGCTACCGTAAGTGTGTCATTGCCACCTATTACTATTAGCCCGTCTAAGTCCAAGTCTTTTACATTTTGTGCAATAACCCGGACCTGTCCCTTTTGTCGGTAAGGGTTTGTTCTTGACGTCCCAAGGATAGTCCCGGAACTGTTAACTTCACTAAAGGTTCTGGTTAAAGATAAAGGTACATAATTATTTCCCAGCACACCTTTCCAACCGTCTATAAAGCCAATCACTTCGACTTCCATTTGTCTTGCTTCAAGGCAGATCCCATGAAGTAGTGCATTTATACCAGAGGAGTCTCCTCCACCCGTTAAAACACCAATCTTTTGTAAAGAGCTTTGAGGGTTCACTTCCTTTAGCTCCTCCTTTAAATCTCAGTTTGTAAATTTTCCCTGATCCCTTTCCCGGGTAATGTTTATTCTCTTTGTATCTGCTTTTAACCTCTTTTAAATTGTATGAAATCGATGCCGTTTGAATAATTCTCTGGTTTACAACCATATTATTACCGAAGAACCTTTTTCTTCTGTTTAAAAACTGCCCAAAAGAGTTACGAGGTTCTCCAATTTGAAAGTATCTGAAAGGGGTAATAGCATGCAAAGAGGTTGGCTTTCTTTAGTTATTATGGCTATCTTGGTCTTTGTGGTAGCTGGGGGAGCTATTGCCGACGAAGTCTATCTAAGGGTTGCTTATGTCAAAAAAGGCCCTAAAATCGATGGTCTATTAGATGATGAGGCTTGGAAAATCGCTGAGCAAAAAGGTGGGAAAGGTATCTTAGAGTGGCATTTACATGGGAAACCCGCTACTTACAAATCTGATCTTTTCATCTGCTTTGATGCCGATAACCTCTATATTGCTTATAAAAACTACCAAAAGAAGGATACGGTAGTGGCAACCTTTACCACAGATGGTAGTCCTTCTTGGACCATGGATGACGATATTGGCACTTTTATCTCTACAACCTACCCAGCAAGTACTTGGATGCAAGCTCTATCAAACCCCAACAGTATTCGCACTACATATGGCATGGGTAGCAACGATTCCTGGGATGTTGCTTGTGTGATTTATGACGATTACTGGGTCGTAGAACAGTGCCTTCCTTTTGATAACTTTAATATTTGGCCTGAAGCTGGTGACGAATGGGCAGGTAACTTCACCCGCCATATTGGTGCCAATACAGGTGCCGGAGATACTGAGTGGTTAAGTTGGAGTCCTCTTGTGAAGGCTACATTTCTTGATGCAACAACAATGTGTCTGTTGGAGTTTGTAAAATAGGTTAACTAAAGCTGTGTACACAAAGGCTATATAGCCTTTGTGTCTTTTGTTATCTGGAACCGTTACATTTTTCTTTAGCCAAACATGTTTTTCATATGAATTCTAATGGTAATTATTTATCATATTAACTTTTGTTTTTAGAGCAGGAATATCTTTGCCTCCTAAGAAATAAGAAGAGTGCTAAGTAAGAGTCCTTGCATTGGGGAGGAAAAGGTTGACTTTTGCTTTGTGAATATTTTTCAAGGAGGACTAATTTGTGAAAAAAACATGGCTATCTCTTGCAGCAATAACGATTCTGCTATTTGCTATAACTAATATGGCTTTAGCTAATGAACTTTCTTTAAGAGTTCCTTTTGTTAAAAAAGCTCCTAGAATTGATGGACAGTTAGATGATGAAGCCTGGAGGATTGCCGAACAAAAAGGTGGCAAAGGTACTTTGCAAACTCACCTAAACGGTAAACCGGCTACCTATAAATCTGATGTCTTTGTCTGCTGGGATGATGATAACCTCTATATTGCCTATAAAAACTACCAAAAGAAAGAAACGGTAGTGGCGACATTCTTTAATGACGGCGATCTTTCTTATACTAAAGATGACGATAACGGTTCGTTTATCTCCACAACCTTCCCCGCTGAAACATGGATGCAGGTAATAACTAATCCCAATGGGATTCGTACCACCTTTGGCATGGGAACAAACGATTCATGGGAAGTAGCTGCCGAGGTTTATGCTGATTACTGGGTAGCAGAAAAGGCTGTCCCCTTTGATAATTTCAATACCTGGCCGGAAGTAGGCGATGAGTGGTCTGCTAACTTCACCCGCCATATCGGTACCAATACAGATGCTGGTGATATCGAGTGGCTAAGCTGGAGTCCATTGGTACAAGCAACCTTCCTCGATGCTGCTTCCTTTTGTATTCTGGAATTCATAAAATAATATTATAAGTAATCCTCCCCACTAATTAAGATGGTTACCGATTTTTTCGGAACCATCTTTTTTTCACCATAAATTTGTCTTGAGTGTCAGTATTCGCAGCTTGTTAGAGCCAAAACTTTTTTTATTTTTGCAATGAAATGCTAAACTTAACAATAATAACACTTTTTACTTTTAGAGGCCCTTTCTTGCAGGAAAATCTTTGTCCAATGCGAAGTAATCTATAGATAGAGGCTTTTATGGGGGAGGAGAGCAAATGGCCTCTAGTGTTAATCCTAAAACTAAGGAGGTACATCCTGTGAAAAAAAGCTGGTTATCCGTCTCTTTAATTGCTATTTTGGTGCTCGCTATGGCTGGCTTGGCAATTGCTGCCGATGTCTACGTAAGAGCTCCTCAAGTTAAAAAAGCTCCTAATCTTGACGGAAAGTTAGATGATGAAGCTTGGAAGATCGCTGCCGATAAGGGCGGCAAAATCACCTTGGACTATCACCTTAACGGCAAACCTGCTTCCAAAGAATTCCCGACCGAAGTCTATGTTTGCTGGGATCTGGACTATCTTTATATTGCCTATAAATGCTATCAACCGGAGGATACCGTTATTGCCACTATTACAAGCGATGGCGGTTCAACCTGGACCTGTGACGATGACGTCGAATTCTTCCTTGATACCGAATATCCTTCCTATTCTTATAAACAGTTTGTCAGCAATCCTAACGGCATTCGTTCCATTACTCTAAATGACTGGGAAGCAGTTGCAGAGATCTACAAAGACTACTGGGTAGTTGAAATGGCTCTTTCCTTTGATGTCTTCGGAGTCTGGCCGGATGTAGGCGACGAATGGGGAGCTAACTTCTCTCGTCACCTTGGTAACTTCAACGGTGCCGGAGATATAGAATGGCTTACCTGGAGTCCTCTCGTACAATCAACCTTCCTTAGCGCTGATACTCTCTGTTTGATGGAGTTTGCTAAGTAAAAAAGAATAACGGCATTGCAGTTATTCTCCTCCCGAAAAAGCTTCCGGTTATCCGGAAGCTTTTAATTATTTATTATTAAAACCCAAAGAAGCGTTGCCAGAACTGTTGCAGTTTTTCCGTTACTTCATTGATAAAGCCTACTCTATCTTTAGCCGGGAGGTTATCCTTGGTAAATGCATAATAGCGCAACAGCACCTTGTCACTGGAGCTTTGCTTGCCTGTATAAACATCGATACTAACTCTTTGAACATTCTCCGGCATTGTAAAATGAACAACAGGATAGTCTTTAAGATACTCCTTGGCAAACACTTGAAAAATTCTTGCTGACATCGAACTACCTATAACTGTTGTACCATATTGCATGGGTTCTGATTGCCTGTCATTGCCAATCCAAACTGAAACAGCGATCTCAGGTGTAAACCCTACAAACCAGGCATTGGTATAGTTATCTGCTATCCCGGTTTTGCCTGCTGCAGGTCTTCCTATTCTAGCTGCTTTGCCTGTACCATATTCCACTACATTTCTTAACATGTCGGTGATCATAAAAGCCTCATCGGCCTTGATAACTTTTTGAGTTTTCCTTTTTGCCGTATAAACAGTCTTCCCTCTTTGATCTTTTACCTCTAAGACATAATAAGGTTTAATATAGATGCCCTGCCTGGCAAAGGTAGCATAGGCTCCTGCCATATCAAGAGGTGTTACACCATCAGTTAAACCACCCAAAGCTAAAGCCAAGTTGCGATCTTTCTCTTTGGTAATAGAGTGAATGCCTAAACTATTGGTAAGCTGAATAACCTGATCAACCCCTACATCAGCTAAAACTCTAATCGCGGCCATATTGCGTGAACGCTCAAGAGCATAGCCCATGGCAATATCTCCCAAAAACTGATTGTCATAGTTGTTGGGTTGCCAGCCGTCAGCAAAATTTACCGGCTTATCCGGTACTAAAGTTGCGGCATTGTGACCTTTTTGTAAAGCAGCCAAATAGATAAAAGGTTTAAGTGTGGAACCGGGTTGTCTAAAGGCCATGGTTGCCCGATTAAACTGATCCTCTCCCCTGCCTCCAACCATAGCCTTAACACCACCACTTACAACATCTAATACCACTAATGCAGCCTGAGGCTGAGTTAAACCGTTTTGATCTATTTGCCCTTTAGGTAAGGTGGCCAGGACTGTGTTTTCAGCTATTTTCTGAGCTTTAAGATCAAGAGCTGTATAGATTTTATATCCCCCGGTTTGGAGTTTATTAAGATCAAAGCCTACACTTGTCAGTTCCTTTAGAGTTTCGGAAACATAATAAGATGGGGCCATATTTTTAGGAGCTTGTTTGGTATTAATACTTTCCTCTGCCGCTTTTTGCGCTTCTTCTATACTTATATAACCCATATCAACCATAGCCTCAAGGACAATCTGTCTTCGTCTAGAAGCATTTTCTAGATTGATAAAAGGCGAATAGTAACCCGGGCCGTTAATAATACCTCCTAAAAGGGCCGCTTCTTGGAGATTTAGCTCCGAGACCGGTTTTTGAAAATAGTATTCCGAGGCAGTCTGAACTCCATAAATATTAGGCCCCAGATAGATCAGGTTAAGATAATACTCCAGAATCTCTTCTTTGGTGTAGCGTGTTTCTACTATTAGAGCCAAGGCTATTTCTTTAATCTTTCTAATTAGAGTCTTATCATGGCTTAGAAACATGTTCTTGACTAACTGCTGGGTGATAGTACTCCCACCCTGGGCTTTACGTCTTTCTTTTATATCGACGATAACCGCCCGCAATATGCTTTTAAAATTAACCCCCTTATGCTGCCAAAAAACTTTATCTTCTATAGCTACTACAGCCTTTTGCAGATTTTGAGGGATCTCTTCTAGTGGTACATACTCTCTGTTTTCGTGATAAAGATAACTAACAATATTACCATTTTGGTCGTAGATAATACTACGCTTGGCAAAGTTAAATTCCAAATCGTGAGTAAAAACACTTCTGGCCAAAAGAGCCGTACCGATTGTTATACTAATTATAATAAGGACTAGCGAAATTAAGAAAAATCTAAGCAACCGTTTTTTCCATAATTTCATGGCTCTAGATCACCTTCTTTTTACGATAAATAAAACATCTATACTAATGTATATTAGATTCACGACCAACCTTCAAGCTACCTGCAGGAGAACTTTTCCTGTTAAGAAGGTTATTATCTTTTCTACTCGAAATAATCATCATGATGATATAACATTTAAAGGCAAGAGGTGGATGCTGTGAAAAGATGTTGGGTTTTAAGCCTTTTTTTAATCCTATCCCTACTAGCACTGGCCAAACAACGCTTAGCTTTAGTTGGCGATTGGGATCTCAACCTTACTACTTGGTTAGCTGAAGCCGAAGTCCCTTTTTGTAATCTATCCTTCTCGGATCTAGACCCATCTCTATTGGAACAGTTAGACGTTATTATTATAAACCAAGCCCCTAAACTTGATGAAGTACTGGTAAAAAACCTTAAACGCTTCTTGCGTTCAGGTGGTAAGATGGTCGTCTTTAGTGAGGTTATAGCCCATGACCTAGTGGGAAATTCGTTAGAAGATGATAGTATTGCCTATACCCTGGGAATAACAGCTCTAAATCCACAAGAAAACGTTGAGCTGGTTTTAGGTGAAAAAACACTCTTTTTAACAGAGGCCTTCAGCTTTAGCCAAAGAAAAGGTACAAATTTAGCTATATTCAATAACAGCAAAGTAGCCGTCTCTAGCAATAATAATGCTCTTGTTTTTGGTCTTAGGGCTCTGTCTTTGGAACTAGCTCAAAACAAAGAGCTAAAAGAGCTTTTTTTTGCAGCCTTAAAAAGCTTTTTAATAACTAAACAGCCCTTAGAACAAGCCAGAAAAATGATCTCTCTTACTGACTTACCTGAAGATCAAATGTACCTTTATGAAAAAGCTTTAGAACTTGAAAGGGGTCTGGATAAGGTGAGCCTTGGTAAAGCTTTAACTGATTATGATGAATCTTTAGCCTGTTATAATAAAGCCTACCTCTGCACTCTGCCATCAAGGGATCGTGAAACAAGGGCCCTTTGGTTTAGACCTCCATCTAGTAAAAGAGAGATAGTTGAATCTCTAGACCAAATGGCGAGTTTAGGTATTAACTTAATTTTTGTTGAAACCTGGTGGGAAGGCAGCTTACTCTACCCAGGTGGTCCTGTTAATCAAAGACCTGAATTTAGGGGTTGGGACCCCCTGGAGTTTATTATTACTGAAGCCAAGAAAAGAAGTATTGAAGTCCATGCTTGGTTAGAGGTCTTCTTTTCCGGTTACAAAAAACCAGGTGAAATCCTGGAAAAACATCCAAACTGGGCTGCTATAGGTATAGATGGTAAGATACCTGTCAGAGCCGAAGATGACAAATACTTTATCGATCCTGCCAACCTTGAAGCCCAAACTTTTTTAATAGATATGTTTGTAGACATGGTTAAAAGTTATAACCTTGACGGGCTGCATCTGGACTATATCCGCTACCCTCTTCAAACTCCGGTTGCCTATAGTTTCTCTGCCATTAGTAAAAAACGTTTCACTGAAACTACCGGTCTTGAATTTCCCACCGATACTTCTCATCCCAACTGGGTAGCTTTTAGTAAGTTTAAGGAAGAGCAAGTGACAAATTTTGTCGCCTCTTTACGGGAAGCTGTTCTCAAAGTTAGACCTATGCAAATTTCAGCGGCTGTATTCCCGGGTAACGATGCCCTGATTAAGAAAAACCAAAACTGGCCTTTATGGATTGAAAAGGGATATTTAGACTTTATTAGCCTTATGCTCTATAGCCGCTCTACTCTTACGGTGGAAAACTGGATTCAAGATTCTAAAAAGCAAATAGGTGACAAAATCCCCTATTACCCTGCTTTAGCCGCAATAAGTATCCCTGAAGGAGATCTTTTGCTAGAGCAAACACTTTTAATCCATAAATACAATCTCCCTGGTGTGGCTTTTTTTGCCTGGAACCATTTTAACACTGATATCATTGGTAAACTAAGCCTGGGACCTTTCCGCATTAAGGCCAAACGGGAAGAGGTTAAATGATTCTTGAAAGCTCTGCTGAAAAGGAATCCGGTTTAAAACCAAGAAATATAACATGAAGATGGCTAAATAAAAAGTGAGTTCTAATCAGGTTAACCCCTTTTACCTGATTAATATAAACCTTGTTTCTAATGACCTTGGAAAACATTTGAGATTGTTGCGGTGAAAATGTATTTAAAAATTGCAGGTGATACTTTTTGGCGTTTGATCTTTTTAAAAACATTTTTAACCCACAGGTTGATCTGACTGATTTAATTAAAAGTAAAGACTTATCCCGTGTCATGTCCTTTATAGCTACGGATACACAAGGAAAGATTATCTATATTACCAGTCAGGGCCAAACCATTCTAAAAGATCTAGCCAGGCAAAAAAAACTGCCTTCTGTTTTAGAAAACCAACCTTTAGAGAAAATAATCGGTAGACCATTTAGAGAAACAGCACTTGGACTAACTATCTCTTCCAAAGAAGAGATAATCTCGCAGTTACTGCAAATAGGTGGAAAAAATTATGTTGTGACAACAAAACTTTTACAAGACGATAAAACCGGGGCAATTACTGGTTGTATCGGATGTTATGTAAAAACAAACCCTCAAAGCGAGCAAACAGTAAAAAAAACCCTGAGCTCGTTTATTAAAAATGTGCTCCAAACACGAGAATACAATATCATCGGCTGGGTAGATCATATTAGTGCTACCCATGCTATACAGCTGATACAGTGCGTTTTAAATGTAGAACACAAAATTCGGATCCCAGATTACTGTCCTTATAAAGAAGCCTGTGCTTTTCACCCTATAAATGGTTTTTGTGCTCTTGATAGACGTTCTTATACTCGTTTTGCCATAGCCAAAAAACTTAGACTAAGTGTCGAAAAAATACAGGCTGGTACAAGTGTTACCCCTGAATTAAAAGAAAAGTATATTTATGGTTCTTCACTTGATTTAAGTGCAGGTGGCATTAGATTTTTCAGTCCGCTTCGCTTTCACCAAGGATGTATATTAAAAATCTATATTGAAAACGAGCCCCCCATTAGAGTTAATGCCGAAGTAGTTTGGCTTAGCCCTAAAAATGGTGGCTTTGTTCATGGTTGCAAATTTACCGATCTGAATTCACAGACCTCAGCTGCTATTGTGCAACTCCTTTATCAATTTCAGATCGCCAACAGATAGTTAAGCTTCTTAAATCTATTGCTTAAAATAGAGTTATAGTTTACTTAAAACTAAGATAGGGGGAAAAATAACCTTGGGTAAAAAAATTGCGATGGTTTTTCTTGTTCTCATTATTAGTGTTTCTGCTTTGGCCTCTGCCAAAGAGATTGATGTCTGGCTAACCGGTCACAGTAACGAAGAGCTGAGGATAATTAAAGAGGTCACCGAAAGTGATTTTACAGCCGCCACCGGGATTAAAGTCAACTATACCACACTGAGTTGGTCTGACAACGAAAATCGCTTTCTTCTGGGAGCTGCTTCTGGAGATGCTCCGGATGTGGGTGGTTCGGGTCCACTTCTACTGCCGGATCTGGGCTTAAGAGGCGCTTTAATGGATCTGACCAACATGCCGGGGTTTAAGGAAATATATAACCAATCCTATCCCAATTTCTACCGTTCCCTGCAATATAAAGACTTAACCTTTGGCATCCCTTATTTTTCCACTGTAACCACTGCTTATATCCGCGACGATATCTTTAGAGACGTGGGTATTAAAAGTATCGCTACCTGGACAGAGCTAAAACAGGCTTTGCCGAAACTTCAAGCTAAAAAATCAAACCTGCTTTTACAATTTGGCCTCGGTGAGATTCTTTATGCCGATGTCAATATGTTTATGTGGCAAAGAGGAGCAGACGACTACAGCCCTGATTTAACAAAATCCGGTTATGACTCACCTGAATGCATCGCTGCTTTTAAAGAGTATGTGGAGCTTTACACCAAATATAAGATCCCGAGTGAAACACCTATGTTCCAGGGTTTTGTCAGCGGTGATCTGGCCATAGTGCTTCAATACCCCTTCTTTTACCAAAACCTAACTCATGCCGCACCTCAGCTTGCCGGCAAATGGAGTATAGCTGAAGTGCCCGGTACAATCAGAGATGGTAAGCTAGATCGAACTACTAATGCCGGTGGCTCGGCCATTGGTATCTTCCAAAGTTCTAAAAAGAAAAATGAGGCTTGGGAATATCTGAGATGGTTTTCTAGTGATAAAACTCAAATCAGTATTGCCAATCGCATCCACAGCGAGATTCCGGGCGCGTTTTTTATGCCGAGCAACCGCAATGCGATTCATAAAATCGACTTTAACAAAGAAGCCCTCTCTCTGTTTAGCAAGGCTCTAGAAAGTGGTTCCCGTTCTATCTATGGTCTTGTTGCACCCAGACACCGCAGACGCTATCTCCAGATGGCAACTCAAAGATGTGTCTTGCAAGGTGAAGACCCGGAAAAGTCTATCCGGTTAGCCGCTGAAGAACACAATGCCGAAATCAAGAAAAAGCAGGTTGAATACGATAGATTTATTAAAAAGCTCTTGGATTTACAAAAAAAGAATTAGCTCCAAGTAATCTTTGCTAGTCTAGAAAGCCAATCACAAATGTTTTAATTGCAGACTAGGCATTAGGCCAAGAGTTTCTACCTTGGAGTCGAACTAAAGATATGGCCGAAAATAACTTGAAAAAGAATGCCGGTAGCTACCCAAACTAGATAAACGTATACCTTAGTAAGTGGGAAACAGTAAAAATGTTTCCCACTTCCGTAATATAAACTATGGTTAGTACCATAAGATAACTTCGGTTTTGGGGCCAGGGGCTAAAAACATTTTGAGAGGTGCACCATCTAAAAAAGGGGCCGTTGCAAAACTACTAAAAAAGTAGGGAGCAACGCTCCTTTTT
>DAIMKF010000006.1:0-81664 GCA_036721855.1 Bacillota bacterium
CCCCATAGCGGACTTTCACCGTCTAGTTAATCGCCATGCGTGGCACACCATAAAAGCGGTGTAGCTACAAAGCTACACCGCTTCCTAAATTCATTTACACACGCTTTTCGGACACTTCTTACTGAAGTGTCCCAAGGTCTTTGTTTTATTTAATAAAAGCAAACTTTAAGATAAACAGTACCGATAACAGATACATCAGCCAATGTACATCTTTTCCTTTGCCAGATAGCAGTTTAACGGCGGCATAAGCAATAAAAGCAAAAGCAATGCCGTTGGAAATACTGAAGGTAAAAGGCATAACCGCGATGGCAGCAAAGGTTGGAAGTGCTTCTGACATATCATCCCAATTAACATCTTTAATACTTTGCATCATCAAAACACCGACAATGATAAGAGCCGGAGCTGTAGCAAAACCGGGAACAGCTTTAACAATCGGAGAGAAAAGGAGACCAAAAACTAAAAAGGCCAATGCTACAGTAACTGCCGTAAGACCTGTTCTGCCACCGGCAGCTACACCTGATGCACTCTCAACATAAGTTGTAACTGTTGGTGTACCAGCTGCTGCTCCAAAACAGGTGCCGATGGCATCGGCCATCATAGCTTTATCCATCTTGGGGAGATTGCCGTCTTTGTCCATCATATTCGATCTCTTGGCTACACCGATTAAAGTACCAATAGTATCGAACATATCTACAAAGAAGAAAGCAAAGATAACCTCAATTAACCCGGTTAAACCGAATTTTCCCAGACCGGCAAAATCCAGTTTAAAAAAAGCTTCGCTTGTCCAAGCCCCGAAATCCGGCCAGGCAAAAATACCGTCTGGCATAGGAGAAACTTTTGTTACCCAGGCCAAAATAGTGGTTATAAACATACCGATTAAGATACTGCCTTTGACATTTTTAACCATTAAAACTGCGGTAATAATTAAACCAACCAAAGCCAAGATTGTTGGTGCTGCTGTCAAATCTCCCAAAGCTAAAATAGTCGCATCGTTAGGAGCAATGACACCGGCACTTTTTAAGCCCAAAAAGGCGATAAAAAGACCGATACCTGCACCAATACCGGATTTAAGATTATTGGGAATAGCTTTAACTATAGCTTGTCTTGCACCTGAGGCTGTAAGCAGAATAAAAACTGCGCCGGAGATAAATACCGCGGCTAAAGCTTGAGGGTAAGTATACCCCAAACCCAGGATAACAGAATAAACAAAAAACGCATTTAACCCCATTCCAGGAGCTAGGGCAAAAGGATAGTTGGCCAAGGCTGCCATTAAAAATGTGGCAAATGCTGAAGAAAGAACAGTTGCAATTAAAGCTGCATCAAAGCTGACTGCTCCTGTTTCACTTAATAATGACGGATTTACCACAATAATGTAGGCCATGGTCATGAAGGTTGTTAAACCAGCAATAATCTCAGTCCTAGCATTTGTACCGTGCTCTCTTAATTTAAATGTTTTTTCTAAGAAGCTCTGCCCATTTGAAACTTGCTTGGTTGTTTTTGAATTTGCCATTTCAGGTCAAATCCTCCTCAGTTGTATTTGCAACAGATACGTGCCTTGCTTGTCCTACCCACAAGACAAGGCTGATGCCATCTTCCGCTACCAAACAGAAGAGCACGTCATTATCTTAGCAAAGATGCCAATTACCGTCAAGCTTGCCATATTTTGTGATTTGTCTGTTTTACTAGCTGCACTTATTTAGGTAGACTTTTAGAGCTAAAGGGAAATCCCTAGTTTTAATGAATTAGCTTATTAGAAAGATAAATGAGGTGATGGTAATGCAAAGTAAACTGATTAAATCATTTTTCTTATTCTTATCTTTGACATCTATTATCCTAGCAACGGACTTGGCAATTTTCCCTCAACCTAAATTGATGGAAATAGAAAAAACAACCGCTGTTTCTCTCGAAGAGATCTATTTTATTTACACAGCTTCAGTACCTCAGGAACTTAGAATCTTTCCAGTAAACACTAATGGCAAAGTCGAAGTAAGGGTAAGCATTGAAAGTTCACCCGAGCTAATTGATTTAGGTTTTGAAGCCTATCTCATCGAATTTGGAGGAAACAAAAATAGAATTACAGCCGCCTCCCCTAGAGGACTATACTATGCCTACCTAAGCTTTAGCCAACTGGTTAGTAGTACATCTAAAGAGATACCTGAGCTTTTAATAATTGATGCTCCCGATTATCCTCTCCGTGGCATTATTGAAGGTTTTTTTGACACTCCCTGGTCGTTTGAGGCCAGAAAAGATATACTTGCCTTTTTAGGAACACATAAAATGAATACCTATGTCTATGCTCCCAAAGACGATCCCTACCATCGCGAAAAATGGCGCTTACCTTACCCTGCTGATAAACTAGCCGAAATGAAAGAATTAGTTCAAACTGCTAAACGCAACTATGTGGATTTTGTCTTTGCCATCTCGCCTGGGGTCTCTATTCAATTTACCTCAGAGGCAGATTGGGAAGCAATATGTAAAAAAACCGCTGCCATGATCGACATCGGTGTTACTCATTTTGCTTTATTGTTAGATGATATTGACCCAACCTTGCGTTATGCCTCTGATAAAACTAAATATAGAGGTAACTATGCGCTAGCCCAGGTTGAACTGTGCAACAAATATCAAAGCTATTTAGAAGCTTTAATTCCGGGGCACCGTTTAATTGTTGTCCCTACCGAATATTACCAAAAAGGTACTTCACCGTATCGTAAAACTTTTGCCGAAAAATTAAATAAAGATATTATTGTCTATTCTACCGGCTATGGTATTGTAGCTGAAACAATTACTACCAAAGAGGCTGCCGAAATCGCAGCAATCTGGAACCATGATATTGTTTATTGGGATAACTACCCTGTAAATGATTATAACCGAACCCGACTGCACTTGGCACCACTGGCCGGAAGAGAAGCCAGACTCCCAAATACTACAGGGTTTACTTTCAATCCGATGAATGAAGCTGAGCTGTCTAAGCTTCCTCTTTTAACTTGTGCCGACTATACCTGGAACTCAGCTTGTTATGATCCTTTAGCTTCCTGGTTTAAGGCTGCCGCCATCTTAGGAGGCGAGCACAAAGAACAATACCAAAGATTTGCCGAACAAAACATGGTCTTTTTTAAAAACGGTCCGGCCATCGAATATCCGACTTTGGTAACGCTTTTTAATAATTTTATTGAGGCCTACACCAAATTGACCGACCTACAAAAAAATAAAACGCCGCTAGACTCTACTGCTTATACTGTTGCCTTGCAAGAGGTAGTAAACAGAGCTAAACCCCTAAAGCAGGAGTTTATTGATTTAGCATCTTTATATGAGGACTTCTTAAAATATTTCCCTCAAGCTTTTAAGGAAGGATCTTTATATCTCAAACGCCTTGAGAACTTCGGTAAAATTGGCCAGTTGTACCTTGAGGCTGTCTTATTGCTTGCTGAAGCAAGTCCCCTATCTAGTCTCAATCCCCCTGATAGCACTGCTTTGGCTAAGTATGGTATAGGTTTAGATAGCTACCTTAAGGCCACATTGTTTAACCGTTTAGATACTCTTTCTCAGGTTCAAATTAACAGTTCATCAATTATTGCACCTATCTTTGACCAGCTCTCAGGGTTAATTACCGGTAATTTTGGCTTTGTAAACTATGCTGTCTCTACCAACATGCCGGTTTACAAAAACTATATCCCCTCACAAGCAGCTGACAAAGACCACAATTCGTTCTTTTGGAGTTCTAGAGGACAAAGAGCTGGCGATTATCTAATGATCGACCTTGGTAAAGTAGAAAAGATTAAGGGTTTTAGACTCTTAATGAGTAACAATAATAATGATTACTTTCACCAATGCCGCGTAGAAATTTCCATTGATGGTGACTCTTTTGAAGAAGTGGCTTCGATTCAAGGCAAGACGGAGTTCCTTCTTAATTTTACAAAGGAAAAAGAAGCCCGCTACCTTAAAGTAACAGGAGAATCCGAGCAAGAGTTTTGGGTGATTATCAGAGAATTTGAGCCTTTCTTAGAAAAGCCAAAAGTTGCCGTTGTTTGCGATCACACCTTAGTTGATATCTTCAATAAAATTGCCCTTGAACCGTTTTTTGTATTCGAAGATGAGCTTATCTTTAAAATAGAACCCGCACAGAAAATTCGCTTGGCCGCTCTCCTTCAAGATCCAAAAGAGACTATCGCCTGGGAACTCTCCTACTCCTTAGACGGTGAAACTTTCTCTGAACCTATTTGCTCCACAAACTTAATTCAGGTCTTACCCCTTCTTGCAAAACCTATTAAAGCCATTCGCTTTATTCCCAAAGAGCCGGGGTATTTACGAGGCATTATTATCTTACCTGATGAATAAATCTATTTAGTCGCGAAGCTAATTTCCATACTCAAACGATCTGTTTGAAATTAAAAGATTGCTTAAATTGTAAGTGAGAGGTGGTGAAACAATGGAATATACTCCAAGTTTAAGAGAGTTGTCCCGTTTAAATGAACGAGCCTTACTTCTTTATCACTTGGAATATGAAAAAGCTAAAAAACATTTGGAAACTGCTTACTTCCTTTGCCTTTTTGGTTTTTTGGGGTTGCATAAGTTTTACCTTGGCTATTCGGTTTGGGGCTTATTATACCTTGTTTTATTCATTGCCGGCCTGTTATTGCGCTCCCTTGGTATAGGCAGTGTTATTTTAGCTGTTCTAGCAATCTTTTTGATCGCAGATTTTGTCTCCTTACCTAAACAGGTCTCACAGATAAATAATTCTATCTCGGAAAGAATTTTATCAGAAATTTATATAGATTGATGAAGTTAATACTTAAGTTAAATTTCTTTCCCCTTAAAAAAATTACAAAGGAAAGACTGCGCCAGAATTACCCTGCATGCTAGTCTTTCCTTTATTGTTATTTTTTTGTCCCCTGAAGCTATTATGACCTACTTTTATCATAAGAAACTTAACCTTGTCCTTTAGAGGAGATTTATCTCCATGTTTATTAAATATCCAAACTACCTTCGCTTTTTTCTTTGTTTTGTATTAACTTAGCCTCCTTAAGCTTTTTACTGAATGGGTCTGTGAAATAATTTTTCTTAAAACATCGCTTTATTAACTCCAAGACCTTACCTAACATAAAGAAAAGAAGAAAGCTTAAAAATGCTAAGGTGGTTACTGCCAATATTATTTGCCAAAAAGTCGTTGACTTTAACGCTCCCGGTACTTTTAAGAGAAGTAAAAGGACAATAATACCTATAACCAGATGCAAAATAGCAAGGCTTTTTCCCAGTAGATAGATATACTGCAGCAACTTTACCACCCTTTCTTATTCCAATTATTTTACTAGTTACTCATACTTTTACTACTCCTAAGAGACATAAAAAAGAGGGTTGATTAATCATCTTCCCTCTTGATTATAGCAAAGCTTTTATAAAATTAACCTTCCTGATAATCTACAGTCTTTAAACGCGCTAGTGCTCTTTCCAAAGCAAGTTTAGCCCTTAAGATATCTACATCGTGATCACTTATAAGTCTTTCTTCCGCTCTTTGTCTGGCTCTTAGTGCCCTTTGGACATCAATCTCAGCGGCAAACTCCGAAGCATCGGCAAGTACCTGCACATCATTGTTTAAAACATGCAAAAAGCCACCTGTACAGGACAGTTTTTCAAACGTATTGTTGTTTTCCCTGCGTACTTGTAAGACACCAGGCTTAAGTGAGGTGACCAAAGCAGTATGATTTGCTAAAACTCCGAGTTCTCCTTGAGATCCGGGTGCTATAACCATTTCGACTTCTTCATCAAAGACCACTTTCTCCGGGGTAACGATCCTTAGTCGAAAAGTATTAGCCATTATACCAATTCCCCCATATTCTTAGCCTTTGAAACAACCTCATCTATATTACCAACCATATAGAAGGCCTGCTCAGGTAAGTGATCGTGACGGCCTTCCAGGATCTCTTTAAAGCTTTGTACAGTATCTGTCACAGACACAAAACGGCCTGCCTGACCTGTAAATGCTTCGGCCACAAACATCGGTTGTGATAAGAATTTTTGAATTCTTCTCGCCCGACCGACCAGTACCTTATCCTCGTCTGAGAGTTCATCCATACCAAGAATAGCGATAATATCCTGCAATTCTTTGTATCTTTGTAAAACCTCCTGTACTCCACGGGCTACCTGGTAATGTTCTCTGCCTACTGTACGAGGATCAAGAATTCTGGAAGCAGAACTCAGTGGATCTACCGCTGGATAGATACCCAAAGAAGCAATGCGACGTTCTAGGTTTGTTGTAGCATCGAGGTGAGCAAATGTTGTTGCGGGAGCAGGGTCGGTGTAGTCGTCGGCCGGAACGTAGATAGCTTGGATCGATGTGATAGAACCTTTATTGGTAGAGGTAATTCTTTCCTGTAAAGTTCCAACTTCCGTAGCTAAGGTTGGCTGGTAACCAACGGCAGAGGGCATACGTCCAAGCAAAGCTGAAACCTCTGAGCCCGCCTGGATAAAGCGGAAAATATTATCAATAAAAAGTAACACATCCTGATTTTTCTCATCACGGAAATATTCAGCCATAGAAAGAGCGGTAAGGCCAACCCTTAACCTGGCTCCGGGTGGTTCATTCATTTGACCGAAAACTAATGCGGTTTTTTCTAAAACCCCTGATTCTTTCATTTCCAGATAAAGCTCGTTACCTTCTCTGGTTCTTTCACCAACACCGGCAAAAACTGAATAGCCACCGTGCTCAAAGGCTATGTTGCGAATTAGTTCCATAATTAGAATTGTTTTGCCCACACCTGCACCACCAAAAAGTCCAATCTTACCACCTTTGGGATATGGAGTAAGCAAATCAACAACCTTAATACCAGTTTCCAGAATTTCTGTGGCCGTCTTTTGTTCTGCCAGAGGTGGGGCATTTCTATGGATAGGGTATTTTTTTGCCGTTTCTACTGCCTCGCCACTATCGATTGGTTGTCCTAGGACATTGAAAATCCGCCCAAGTACCTCTTCACCAACAGGAACTCTAATGGGGCTTCCCGTGTCTTGAGCTTCAATACCTCTTTGAAGACCATCAGTAGAAGAAAGAGCAACACACCTGGCAGTATAGTTACCTAAATGCTGGGCTACCTCTGCCGTAATTGTATGTTCACCGTCTATGATATTAACAGCGTTTTTAAGATCCGGTAATTTACCAGGTTCAAATTCTATATCCACAACAGGTCCGATAACCTGTGTGACTTTACCTTTATTCATCAGCTAAACCTCCTTACCGATCAGCGGAGAGCTTCCGCGCCACCTACTATCTCAGCTATTTCCTGAGTGATGGCTGCTTGCCTAGCTCGATTATACTGCAAGGTTAAACTATCAATCATCTCTTCTGCATTTTTAGTTGCATTATCCATGGCTGTCATTCTAGCTCCTAGTTCACCGGCATGGTTTTCAACTAACCCTCTATAAACCTGACTTATTAGATAACGTGGGATAAGGGTATCTAGTAGTCCCAAAGCTGAAGGTTCATAGAGATATTCTTCATGTCTAGTGGTTTTATTTTGGTTATTTTCATTTTCAATCTCAGCCGGAAGTATCCTCACAACTCTTGGCTCTTGAGTTAAGGGGCTGATATAACGGCTATAGACAAGATAGACAGAGTCAAACTCTTTTTTTTGATAACGAGTAATAAGATCAAGCACAATATTTTGAACTAGGGCTACATCAGGTTTATCACCCGCTAAATAGCCTTGATTCAGCAAAGGGTAACCCCTAAAAGCTAGATAGTCTCTTCCTTTGCGCCCAATGGGCAAAAATACTGCTTTTTGATCCTTGCTTTTATCAATAGCCAAGCGCGTAATGTTGGTATTAAACCCCCCACACAATCCCCGATCAGCAGTAATCACTATATAGCAGGCTTTATCCCCGTGTCTCATTATAAGAAGTGGATGATTGACATTTTCCGAACGAGCCATAATGTTTTGAAAGACACTCTTCATTGTCTGCGAATAAGGACGTGATTCTTTCACCAATCTTTCAGCACTTTTAAGTTTGGCCGCAGCCACCATCTTCATAGCACGGGTAATTTGTTCGGTGCTTTTAACACTGCGAATTCGCCTTTTAATATCACGTACTCCCTGCACCTTAATACCCCCTATCTGTTAGATGGAATAAATTCTTGGCCAAACTCCTCAAGCGCTTTTTTAAGTGCATTTTCGGTTTGCTCGGTTAATTCCTTGGTCTTATTGAGGGAATCATAGATATCTGCATGGAAATTCTCAAGATATTTAAGCATTTCAGTTTCATACCGAGCAATATCTTTAAGATGCAGATTATCAAGGTAACCGTTATTAGCAGCATAGATGATAGCTACTTGTTTAGCGATAGGCATTGGTTGATATTGATCCTGTTTTAGTATCTCGATAATCCGGCTTCCTCGTTCTAAAAGAGCCTTGGTGGCCTTATCAAGCTCGGAACCAAATTGCGTAAAAGCCTTTAATTCTTCATACTGTGAAAGATCCAGTTTCAGACGCCCAGCAACCTTCTTCATAGCTTTAATCTGTGCTTTACCGCCAACTCGAGAAACAGATATACCAACGTTTACAGCCGGACGGAAACCTGCAAAGAAAAGATCGCTCTCCAAAAAGATCTGCCCGTCGGTAATGGAGATTACATTGGTTGGAATATAGGCTGATACATCACCGGCCTGGGTTTCAATAATCGGCAAAGCAGTAATAGAACCTCCACCTAAATCTGCTCTTAACTTTGCAGCTCTCTCTAAAAGTCTTGAGTGGAGATAGAAAACATCTCCTGGGTAAGCTTCACGTCCCGGTGGACGCCTTAGAAGCAATGACATTGCCCGGTAGGCAACAGCATGCTTTGAGAGATCATCATAAATAATAAGCACATGTTTACCCTGGTGCATAAAATGCTCCGCCATAGCACAACCCGCATAAGGCGCAATATATTGCAGTGGAGCACTTTCACTAGCTGTAGCTGCTACAACAATGGAATATTCCAAGGCATTATGTTCTCTTAGCTTAGCTACTACTGAACTTACAGTTGAAGCTTTCTGGCCAATGGCTACATAAATACAGATTACATCCTGGCCTCTTTGATTAATAATGGTATCAACTGCAATAGCAGTTTTACCAGTCTGTCTATCACCAATTATAAGTTCTCGTTGCCCACGGCCAATTGGAAACATGGAATCAATAGATTTTAGACCGGTCTGCAAAGGTTCTGAAACCGGTTCTCTTTCAATAATGCCGGGTGCGTTATGCTCTATAGGCCTAAACTCGTTGCTCTCAACAGGGCCTTTGCCATCTAGGGGTAAACCAAGTGGATTAACAACACGACCCAAAAGTGCATCTCCCACCGGAACTTCGACCACACGGTTTAATCTGCGTACTGTAGAACCTTCTCTGATCCCTGTGTCTAAACCAAGCAAAACAGCACCGACATTATCTTCTTCCAGATTTAAAACCATGCCATAAACAGGGCTGCCATCTTGAGTTAAAAACTCAAGCAGTTCGCCACTCATGGCATTTTGTAAACCCCAGACTCTTGCAATACCATCTCCGACTTGAAGCACTGTGCCTTCGTCAGCTAAGCTGAGGTCGCCACGAAAGTTTTTTATCCGTTCTTGTATAACTGAAGTTATTTCTTCAGGACGTAAACTCATTGACTCTCACCTCTGGTTTTACCTTTGGTCTCTAAAAGTTCCCTTTTCATTTCTCGCAATTGATTAGAGATAGAAGCATCTATAACCTGATGGCCGATTTTTAATTTAACTCCGCCAATCAGTTCAGGTGTTATTTGAGTACTTAGATCAACAGGCCTTTTGGTTATCTGCTCTAGTCTAGATTGAATTTGCCGTACAAGCTCATTTTGGAGTGGAATAGCTGTTTCAACCGTAACAGCCACTCGCCCCCGATATAGATTCGCTTCTCTTTTATAGAGGCTATTAATTTCCTCAAGGTGCTGCCAGCGCTTCTTTTCAATTAAGAGGTTGAGGAAGTTTTGCATCTCATTAGAAAAATTAGCAAAGGCCTCAGAAATCAGAGCCTGCTTATCGACAGGGCGAATCTTAGGATGAGTTAAATAAGTTTCCAAAACTTTGTTTTTTTTAAGGTAATCTGCTATTTCGTCAAGTTCTTTTTCAAAGGTGTCCAGCTTGCCGTTTTGAGCTGCAAAAGAAGCAAGTGCCATAGCATATCTGAGGGCTACCTCATTAGTGTACATCCACTTCTCCCACCTTATCTAAAAACTTTTCCACTAAAGCACGGTTAAGCTCTGCGTCCATGTTCTCGGTAATAATTTTGGACGCAGCTAGGACTGCTAATTCGGCTACTTGTTTTTTTAAATCTTCCTCAACTTGAAGCTTATTTTGTTTGATTTCCCAATCAGCTTGAGACTTGAGTTTTCTTGCTTCCTCTTTGGCTTGGGCCAGAATTCGCTCTCTGTTTTCGAAGCTCTGTCTTTCAGCCCTAGTCAAAATAGCTCTGGCTTCATCTTCATAACCACGAATCTTCTCTTCATATTCTGTTAGTAGTCTCTCTGCTTCTTTCTTATTAGCCTCAGCTTCACTAAGAGAATCGGCAATATATTTAGCACGTTTGTTCATATATTCTGAAGCAGGCTTCCAAAAAAGCTTAGCGAGAACAAATACAAGTAAAAGAAAGTTTGCCATCTGTAAAATCCAAACGGAAAAATCAAAGTCCATTATGCCGTCCTCCTTTACTATTTATGGGGAGGCAAAGCCTCCCCATAGTATCCGCATTAAAGTCCAAGATAACCAATAAGCGGATTGAAAAACAAAAGAGCTAAGGCAAAGAACAAACTATAAATACCGGTTGTTTCTGCTACAGCTTGACCAATAAGCATAGTTCTAACTATCATTCCTTGGCTTTCCGGCTGCCTAGCAACTGCTTCACAAGCTTTACCGGCGGTATAGCCCTCACCGATACCAGGACCAATACCGGCAATTAAAGCAATACCTCCACCAATAGCTGAACCGCAAAGTACTATGGCTTTAGCCAACAAAGGACCAATCTCGAAAGGCATAATAAGTTCCTCCTCAATTTATTATTCTTTATTAGTAATATAAGCCATTGATAACGAAACAAAAATAAGTGTCTGTATAACACCAGCAAAGACATCAAAATAAATATGCAAAGGTTGAGCTAAGAAAAAAAGAGGCCAGATCTTAACCAAGGCTGTATAAACAATAGTCATAATAAGATAACCTGATAGCAGGTTGCCAAAAAGACGAAAGGTCAGCGAAAATGGTGCAGCCACCTCACCTATGATATTAAGTGGTAGCAAAGGGATAAAAGGCTCGGCAAAGCCCTTTAAATAACTAAGTAAACCACCTCTAAAGGCTGTTTTCTGCACCAGAATAAATGTTAGGATAGCTAAAGCTGCTGTTGTATGCAGATCACTTGTCGGTGGTCTAAATCCTACTAACCCGGAAAGATTGGCTACCAACAAAAAAATAACTAAAGTCCCGAAATAGGGAATATATTTTTTATTGTGCTCTCCCATGTTGTCAACAACTAAACCTGAGATAAGTTCGTAAACCGCTTCTACCAAGTTTTCTATACCTTCTGGCGGTTTATTGATAGGTCGGTTTTTAAATAAGCGTCCGGCAAAATAGGCCAGTACCGTTAAAAATAACATGATTCCCCAGGTAACAACAACCATATCTGTTATAGTAATAGTATTAAATAGTCTAAACAAGACAGTACCGCCAATACTAACTTGCACTGTGTTTCACCTCTTTTCTCCTTGACTCCCAGTAAAAAAAGCTTCAAAAAGAATAGCTATTCTTACCGAAAAAAAACCTATCATAGCTGCCCAGACATTAATAGCCGTCCAAAACTTAAGCATTATTATGGCGACGGAAATAAAGACCATACGTCCAAAATAGCTACCAATAGCCGCTATTTTAGCTCCCTCCGGTTCCATTTGAACCAAACGCTTGGTTGCTAAAGACATTACAATAAAATTCCCCGCCGTAATAAGATAGCCATATAAAAATCCAAAGCCCCAGCTAGTTTTGCCCATAAAAAAGGAAACAGCTGCAGCCAGCACATCAATTATCAACGCACTTAACAAAACACGTTTTTCGAAAGCGATTTCTTTTATCTTCAATGCCTTACCTCCGATCCCCAAACCCCTTAATAACCAGAAGATATACATCACGCATACCACCGATAAAACCAAGCAACATAAAAAGAAGCGGGACCCAATTAGGCCAGTTAAATTTTTTCGTTAAGAAAATACCTAAAAACATACCACCTAAGATAGGCATTAAAAGAGCAAACCCAAGGTAGGCTAAAAACACGAACCCTTTTTGGCCTCTATCTTTCATGTTTTTTACCCCCCTCTAAATTAAAAGCGAGTTTGGTATATGTTATTTTTAGCTTAACATACTAAAACCTAATCTTCTTTAATATACCAAAATAACCAAGCTTTAGCAATTGCAGCCGAGTAGATAAGTGTTACTAGCTGGATATTTCCTTAAAATTAGTTCCTTAGGAGAAAGTATTAATTAGGCCTATTTTTACCTGGGCTTTATCCCTAACAATTTTAATGAGTAACTTAATATCTATTCGCTACTTGTTTTGTGAGTTCCTTTATGTTTTTATCTAAAATAAAAAAGCGTGAATAGTGGTGTCTCTATCCACTTATTCACGCTCTTTATTATTAAAACCAAGCTCGCAATAGATTGCTCAAAGAACTGAGTATGCTAAGATAAGCTGCCATCTCAGTTGGATCTATCTTCTTGCTTCTTGCAACGTAAATTACATCACCTGGATAAACTTCGGGATTTTCACTAGCACGTCCTTCAAAGACCAACTTGCCACTACCGGCAGAGATCTTAGTCTCAGCTAAAGGCTCACCGCCCCTGTAGATCTTTACGTTACCCAAATCAGTGAACTTTGTCGGTCCTCCGGCCATGGCTATCAAATCAATAAGTTTACTTGTCGGAGTAACACTAAAACTGCCTGGTTTTTCGACTTCACCTAAAACAGTAATGGGTTGAATCTCTCTGACTAGGATTGTTTCATCTCCAAAGAGAGGATGGTTTCCAAGAGGTGCATAACTTACTACCTCTCCACGTTTAATTTCAATCTTATTAAGATCGGCGTTGTTTGTGACACCGCCGGCTAAAGCTATAATGGTTGCTAAGTCATCACCTTGTTTATAGCTATACAAGCCAGGCCTTTGAACTTGCCCAAAAACTAGAATCTCCTTCCTAGCTTTGGGAATAAAGATTACTTCTCCCCCATTGAGAGTTAGGTTGCTTACGTCGGTCGGATCATTAACTGCTTGAGCAATATTAAGATTAGTAAATTGATCCTTTGTACGCAAAGAAATATCATAAGCAGCCTGATCTGTTAGACCACCGGCTAAGCCAATAATATCCAACAATTTTTGCCCTTTGGCCATTGTATATAGACCGGGGTGAGTTATTTCACCCATAACTAATACATCTTTCTGCCATTCGGGAATTTCCAAAATATCGCCACCATAAAGTAGCTCATTATAAGACCAGTCGACCTGTTTTCTGACACCATCTCTAATAATAACAGCATTTTCTAAATCACTTCTATCGGTTTGGCCACCGGCCATAGCCAGAGCATCACGTACTGAAAAACCTTCCTGCCAATTGTAACTACCCGGTCTTGCTACCATACCAAGTACCACAATCCTCTGGTTGGATGCGCCAATAAATAGAGATTCTCCGCCTGTGAGCTTTTCTCTGGCATTTATTTCGACTTCTCTGGATTGACCATCTGCAATAATTGTAACGGTTTTGGCTGCATCAGGCTCTAAGCCACCGGCTAAAGCAATTGCATCGGCAACAGCTAGACCTTTTTTTAACTCATATGAACCTGGTCTAACAACTTTGCCCGCAATAATTATTTCTTTTATTTCAGGTATAAAGATCTTGTCACCTAGTTCAATAACTTTGGCCCCTAAATCAGTTAAAGAGCCTTCAAAAACTGTATTTTCTCTCTCTAAGCGAATCCTATTTTCATCTGCTTTTGTAGAAAGCCCTCCACAAAGGGCAATCACTTCTAAAAGTGTTTGACCCTCTTTTAAGGTTAAACTGCTAGGATTACGTACAGCACCTAAAACTATAACCGGGCTTTTTTGTGGTATATAAATTGTTGTACCTGCAGGTATTGTTATATCTTTTTTGCTATCGGTAAAAATACTTTGCAGGTCAACTCTGTTTTCTCCGACCAAAACAGCTTTGAGATTGGCTGTTTCTTTGGGTCCACCTGCCAAAGCCAAAGCACTAAGAATAGTCTGTCCATCTTGATAGTTATAGCTACCGGGTTTTGCTACTTCACCTAAGACTAAAATCATTTCGGCGGAAGTCCCTACAAAGAGGGATTCTCCACCTAATAACATATCCCGTGAGTTAACTGGGACCTGATAGGTCTGTCCATCTCTAAATAGAGAAACTTTGTTGGCTGCATCACTTAAAAGACCACCTGCCAAAGCTAAGGCATCTGCAACTGTAAGTCCGGACTTTATCTCATACGAGCCTGGCTTTACAACTCTGCCTGCAACCACAACCTGTTTTTTCTCAAAAACAGTAATTGTATCGCCATACTCTACTTCTTTGATGCCAAGTTCTGCTAACGGCCCTTCTAAAGTCTCGCCTTCTCGTTTTAGAGATATTCTTTCAGGATCAGCTCTTTCGGTAAGCCCTCCTGAGATAGCAATCATTTCTAGGATTGTCTGACCTTCTTGCGGTATAATACTACCTGGATTTTTTACAAACCCTAAAACCAAAACCGGACTCTTCTTGGGTATATAAATTGTTGTACCGACAGTTAGGTTAATATCTTTTTTAGGTTCTGCAAACAACTCAAGTACATCAACTTTTATATTGTTGATTAATACATCTTTTAAATTAGCATTGTTTGTAGGTCCACCTGCTAGAGCTAAGGCACCTAAAAGAGTCTGTGCCTGTGAATAGGTATAGTTACCTGGCTTTGCTACTTCACCTAATATTAAGATCATATCTTTGGCCATATCTATAAATAAAGATTCTCCGCCTTGAAGCGGGTCTCTGGCCTTGGTAAAAGTCTCATAACTTATTCCTGAATGAAAAACAGTTACTTTACTAGAAGCATCCGGTAACAGGCCTCCGGCTAAAGCTATGACATCAGCTACACTCATACCGTCTTTTATCTGGTAGGCACCGGGACGGACAACCTTGCCTGCAATAACTACCTGTTTCTTTTCAGCAACAATAATGACATCGCCAAGTTGAACTTTTTTGTCATCTAATTCGCTGAAAGAACTTTCAAAAATAGTACCGTCTCTATTAACGCGGATGTCATTTTCATCGGCATTAACTGTTAAGCCACCAGCTAAAGCTATAACATCTAAAATAGTTAGTTCTTCGGTTTGGATATAAGTACCCGGATTTTTTACCGCACCCAAAACTAAAATAGGTCTTGCCGCTGGAAGATTAATCGTCTCACCAGCTGTAAGCTTTTGGTCTAGTTGTGGGTTTTTAAGTATGAAATCTAAATCTATTTGCTTGTCTCCTAGCTGAAGATTTTTTAGATTAGCTGTTGGTAATGGACCTCCAGCCATGGCCAAAGCATCTAAAAGAGTACTTCCTACCTCTAAATTATAAAAACCAGGTTTAGCAACTTGTCCTAAAATTTGCACTCGGAAAGTACGATATTTAATAATTTGCACTGTAACTAATGGTTCTCTAATATATGGCTCAAATCTATGTGCTATCTCTGTTTCGACCTCAGTTAGAGTCAAGTTGTTAACATCAAGTTGACCGGCCAAAGGAATAGCTATACGGCCGTCGGGACCTACTATTACTTCTGTTTTAAACTCCGGTCTTTCCCACACGGTGATTAAAAGATTGTCTCCAGGCCCTAATCTGTATAAATCAGCAGACCAGACACTACCAGTTAGTAATAAAAATAATAACAGAAAGAAACTACACAATTTGAACCTTTTGTGCATTATTCTACCTCCATGTTTCGAAACTTCCTATCTGCTTCTTTTAGTTTCAACACTTACATATTAATTCCTGCACTGTAATTTATTACATTTAATTAGAGCCACTGATTTTTTTCAGCGGCTCTTTATCTTTTGAACTCACCTAAAAATAAACACCTGTAACCAATATGTCGTATCTTATTTCTAATGAAAGTTTGGTTCCACTTGGAATAATAAGTTCTTTACCTTTTACAAAAAATCCTGTAGCTAAGCTACCTTGATTGAAAATGACTGCTCCATCCACAGAAGGAGTTGCCACAACACCTTGGGTTTTTGAGTTAAATTCTTTGATGGTTCTGTCGGTCATTCCTACTTTAAGATTAGTTTCGTCGATAGCTTCAAGACCAGTAAAAGATACCTCGATACTACCACCTTTACCAAGGTTACCCGATGGTGAGACATTAAGAACTGATCCTCGGCCTTGCCGACCGGCAGGAATAACAACTCTGTCATTCACCTTAACATCCTCAACAACGGTATAGCTTACAACTGCCCCAGCTTTAGTATTTTCAGAATCTAGAATTGTATCTAATTGGATTTTCACTAAAGTCCCGGCTGGCATTTTTACACTCTCGGTCTTAAAGCTGCCGGAGGGAAAAATGTCCTTGCTGATTGTATTAACTCGCGAAAAAATTGTGCCTCTGTTTAATCCGCCATAAAATTGCTGTTCAATTTCATTTAATCGCGTGATAACAGAACTGCTAGAAAACTTCTGAAATAATGCCCATTCAATAACATTGAGTCTAAGTGCCACCGAACCTTCAGGAAAACTTTCTCCCTTGACATAATTATAAGCGTTAGATAAACGAGGAACAAAAGCATCTTCTTTAATTTCACCGAAAATATCTTGTTCAATACGGCTTAATCTAGTAGCAAATGGACCTGTGTCGGATTCACCATATAGTAATTTTTCAATTTCTACAAGAGCTTGCTGGGGAGGTGGCATTTCCACAGCTAATGATGTGAAAGGCATGATAAAAAACAATGACATTAATAAGAAAACTGTCAATTTCCTCATATCAAGATCCTCCTTTTAAAACTGGATACTAATTTCTGCAGTAGCTAAGTTTTCATCAGCTGTCTTGCCTGTGCTTTTTTCGGAAGAAGTTACCAAACGATAAGCTAAGTTAATATAAGTACTATTGCTAAAGTCATAACCAAGTTTTAAATTGGCAGTATTACTTTCTTTTTCATTTTCTCGATTATAGTATTGATAATCAGCTTCAATACTTGCCTGAAGAATATCAATTTTGATACCTGCAGTTGCACCTTTTGTTGTAGCAAGTCCTTTTTCATTATCCTTAACTCCACCATAGAGCAAGCCAGCTTTTAATGTTGCCCACTGCCATATAGGAATCCCTACAACCAAAGAAGTTACCTGTGGCACCTCAATTTTTTCTTTACTAGTTGGAGGTATGGCAAAAGGTGGTTCAGGATTATAGATTTTACTTCCATCTTCGGTTATATAAGAATATAAAGGGCTATCTAAATAAGTAGCTAGTTCAATTTCGCCTAGTTTTACTGTAAAACCCAATTCAGGAATATTAAACGGTTTACTGCCAAGCCAGCTTTTTCTGGTGTTATAACTAGCCCCTAATTCGACAGGACCAACCTTCCATGCAGCTTGAAATCTATAAGGCTGTGTTTGTGAGCTAGACACAGCTCCACCTAAAGATACCTGGCCTAACTGAACTTCACCAGCAAGCTCATATTTGCCAAGTTGTGACATGTTTATATAATCCAGTCTAAATCTTGCCCAGTCAGCTAGCTCTTCAGTATAACTGGCTACAAATGGTTTAATCATTTCTGTGAATGTCTGTGCTAACTCACTATCTGCATTCCATAGACTATATAGTGCGACTTGGTTTTTTTCTTGATATACAGCAAACTGACCAAAATAAAAACCATAACCAAGATCATTAAGCTCGTTGCGATATTTATAAGTTAACCCCATTAATGTTTGAACAGTTTCGGTAGTTAAATTAGGACAACGTGCTGTAATCTCAGGTATTTCATTAATAAGTGCCGGTAGATTAACTACTAGGCGTTCATAGTTGCCATCAAGATTAAAACCTGTGACTCTTTTCCATGCTCTGCCGACAAGATTTGCCAGTTCATAAGGACTGGTATTTTCGGCTTTTAAAATCGCACTCGCTTCCTGTGGTTGCAAAAGCCCTGAAACAACTAAGATATTAAGTTCATTTTTCTCGTTTTTGGCTAGAACAAGCCCTGAACATATGGTAGCAATAACCAATATAAGGGCGGTAAAATTGTTCTTCATAAATATTCCACCCTCTTAAACTTAATAATAAAAAGAATAAGGACATTTAAAATTTCTCTTAACAGTCAGGATTTTCCTTCTTAGGATAATCATTATTCTCTGTGCTTGCTCTGGCTTTTTGAATATATCTTTTCACTAAAACTCTTGCTGCATAGTCATCAATTGGACGTTTGGGGAAGCGTAACCCATATGGTAAAATAACCTGCCAACCATACCCATTCTCTTCAAAATAGAGTTTTCTTGCTTCCAAGGTTGAAAAACTTTCTGGCATCACTACAAACTTGTTTCCCATACCCTTCAATATTTCAATGTACTTTTTAGAAGTTGTACCGTCACCTATAATGACAGTAAGTTCTCTTTTTTTTATAAGATCTTTTAATTCTTCTTCTAATTCGAGTGCCGGGACAATCTTTTGTAACACTACTTTACCCTGACTATCTGTTAAGGCCAGACCGCATTTATCTTTGCCCGGATCTATTCCTAAAAAGTACATTTTTAGCCCACCTCGCTTAAGTTTTTATCAAAATGAACTTAAGTATTCATGCCATACTAGGTACCTTTATAATTTGGTTCTTACTCGTTAAAAAAAGCGGTGGCACTGCCACCGCTTTTCTCTCTCAGATGTTATTAAATAACAAAACCAACTATTATACCTGCAATACCTGCCAAAAGACCAAGAATAGCAATTGTTCTTGTGCTCTTGAGGTCCTTTTCCATTTTAATAATCTTATCGTTTTGTTCATCAAGTTTAGTTTGCATGTCGTTAACACGATTGATAGTTACATATTTCTTCTCTAAGTCCTCCTGAACATTAGCTATTTTGGCATTACTTTCTTCAATTTTTGAATCTGTGTAGGTAATAGCTTTTGATTCAGCAGTTTCGACGTTCTCTAAAAGAGTATTAACCTTTGCATTAACCTCTTCTAAATCTTTATCAGTTTCGACAACATACATATCAAACAAGGTAAATATATTTTCCGATAGAGCTTTGTTGCTTTCGATTCTTTTCCCTAATAAAGTTGTCTCCTCATCAAACTTAATATCCAAGTTATTTATCTCGCTTGACAGCCTCTGGTCCATAGCTTTTAACTCGTTACCATTTTCCTCATAAAACAATTCAAACAACACAAATAAGTTTTCCGAAAGTTTCTTATTACTTTCGATTCTTTTACCTAAGAGAGTTATTTCCTCATCAATCTTAATGTCTGTATCTTCGGCCTTTCTCTCTAAAGCGGCTAATTTCTCAGCATATTCACCAATTATTGCCTTAACTTCATCTTCTTTTAAACCTACAAGCTCGTGTACTATATGTTTTTCAATGATTTTTTCAACTGGTTTTTCAATATACTCTTTTTCGACGATTTTAGTTACTTCAACCGGTTCTTGAACTACTCTATCTACAATTGTCTTTTCAATTATAGGCTGAACAGGTTGATTAACTGTTACAGGTTGCTGAATTATTCTTTCGACGACGGTTGCCGGTTGTTGTTCTATTCTATCTAAAACTTTGGCCACTAAAACAGCTACAGCATACCTATTCATTGGTTCGCTACCATGATAATTACCATCTGGCATACCTGTTATTAAACCTTCGTCAACAAGCTTTGCTACTGCGTCATAAGCCCAGTGATCTGAAGGAATATCAGGAAATTGAGCAGAGACAACAAAGCTAAAACTCATAATAGTAATTACAACTACTGCCAGAAATTTAGTGACACGCTTTCTCATATGCATTTACCCCCTCCGGTTATGTTAAAAATTTCTAATAACTGAGAACATACATAAAATATCTTAACACTGTTCTCAACCTCGAACCCAAAATGATAATACAACTAGATTATTAGCCACCTAAACTACCTATACAATAGTATTCTTCAGTTCAAAGGGATTTCCTTCCTTTAATCTTGTTTAAATTAAAGACGAGGTCATTTTTTACAGAAACAACAATTTCTGCCATGTATGAGTCCCTAAATCTAGGAGAGTTAACTCTCCCAGATTAGATATTGCAATGAGCTGGTGGTTTTCTCAGTTAGATTCCTTTATAACCAAGTTTGTTAAGTTCCCAAGATACTTCTTTAATAATGTGTTTAACATCATGTCTTAGATCGGGATATTCTCCTATAAGTCTACCTAAAATAACTGCAAATTCCATTCGGCTTAAATCTGCAAGTTGTAAAGCTTTTGTATATGTTGGAACTCTAGGCAAGGTGCTAATAATTCGCAAGACCTGTAAACGATAGTTTTTTTGAATAGGTTGAGCACTCGCAAGAATAGAACAGAAAAATAAAATAATTAGTACAGTACCAACGGATTTAAGACGCATATTCTTCCCCCCTTTTTATAAGAATTTTATAAAAAAGAGTAAGAACCTTCTAGAGTTTTATGGTAACACTTCCACCTCTAGTTCACAGTTAATTGGAATTTCAGTGGTGATAACATCTTTGGCGGCGATGGCCTTGATTTTTAGAGTATTATTCTGATTAGTTGCTTTATCAATAGCTGATTGAAGAATCTTCACAGGTACATCAACTACTTTACCGTTTTCACCGACAATCATTCCTCTTTTGCGAACTGCAATATTAAGATTTGTTAACATATTAGCAATCTCTTCAAAAATTTCTTGGGAGGTTAAATTGCTATTAATAACTGTCTCAGCTAAAAGGTCACCTTTATTAAAGATCTTTTGTTTGGGAAAGTACTCGAAAAAACAAGCCAATGGTTCACCCAGTACTGTATTGCCCCAAGCTACAATCCTAAAAACACCTTCTTCATTAGTGCTTGCAAAATTAGCGATATCTTGAATACTATTTAGATCTTCACCAATAATTCTTAGTGCCTTAAAACCCTTTTGTGTACTGCGAGCACCTTTTTCAAAGGCTAAAGAATCAGTTAACTCAATAGCTGAGAGGATTTGATTATCAATCTCCTGAGCAGTTCCGGATACCACTTTATTGTAAATTATTTCCTCAGTCTGATAAAGAATATAGCCTCCATATAATCGCACCAATGATTCTTCGGTATATTGTTTAGACTTTGTAGTCTCTTCGATTCTTGCGGTCAGCCTTTGCTCTACTTCTTTTAAAACATCCACTCTTGATTCGGCAATTTCCAATTCTAATGTCTTTTGGTCTAACGTCTTACTAGCTTCAGATAGCTGTTTTTTTATTGACTCATAGTCTTTATTCAATTGATTTAATTTAGAATCAGTTTCTTTTAGCTCTTCTATTGCTACAATCCTTTGTGAATCAATATTGGCAAGTTCGTCTTTAGTTTTGGCAATTAAAGATGATAGCTCTGCTAAATCCTTTTCTTTTATTACTAACTCCTCTTTCTGGTTAGCCAAGGTCGTTTTTAGCTTTTCAAGTCCAAATAAAGCAGTGCGAACTTCAATTGAAATAGCTGAAAGAAAAGCTACTGTGCCCAGTGTAATTACCATTCCTGTAATAATAGTTATTAAAATAGAGGTGTGCCTTGGTCTTAACCCAAAGAGAGTAAGCCTCTTTTTACCAACTTTAATACCTAACTTATCGCCTATAAAGGCTATAGTTCCACCAGTGATTGTGAGAACTAATAATAGAAGCACTCCACTTAGAGATAATCCCAAAACTCATCGCCCCCTTTTTATAGCCAGAAAGAAACTCCAGGTGCCGATAATAATATTCTGAGTCCATGCTGATAAACCTGGCGGCAGGTGACCTCCTTCTCCCAGCACTGAAGATAGTGTAAGTAGGAGATAGTAAAGAAAAACAATAGCAATACTTAAGCCAAACCCTCTTGCCGAACCCGCTCTGGGAGAAGAGACTGCCAGAGCAGCTCCTAATATTGCAAATATCAGACTGGCAAAGGGCACAGATATCTTTTGATGATACTCAATCAGGAGTTTCCTAACTTTCTCGCCTTGCTTTTGCAGTAAATTAATTTTTCTTTTTATTTCACGAATTCCCATTTGACTGGGACTTTTTTGTATTACCGAAACATCTTGAGGTCGATATTTAATTGCTACCGGCTGGATACTTTTTTGAAATGTCATCTCCGTAGTTGATGTTTCATTATGAAAAGTAGTTTTACCCTCTTTAAGATACCAAGCCTCATCGCTCCAGATCATTTTCTCAGCTTGAGTTGTGCTCTCGGGTTTTCCTTCAAAAAAGGTAAAGTAACTGACATTAGAAAAAGTGTTTGTATCCGGATCAAACTCGGCTGCATAGATAAGAGTTTTTAGCTTGCCAGCTTCATAATCCTCCAAAAGCACATTGTGTTTTATCTTAGGCAGAGGTTTTTGGCTTACCATTTGATTGAAAAGCATTTCATAGCGGAGTATGGCTGCCGGTGCTAAAATATCGTTTACAAACAAACCTAATAGTGTTATGCAAAGCCCAAATACTAAAATGGGACGTATAGTACGCCAAAAGCCTTGACCGCAAGCTTGAATAGCAATAATCTCGCTGTTTTGAGACAGTTTGCCTAAAGCTAAAAGCACACCCATCAATGTTGCCATAGGAAGTGCATAGACAAGTATCTGAGGGAATTTCATCAAAGCTAAGTCTAAAGCTGTAAAAAAAGATGCGCCAACACTAACAGCTACTCGAGCCAAATAGACTAAATCAGCAGCTACAAAGATCCCCGCAAACGCTACCACACCAAAAATAAAGGGGAAAATCAGCTCACTTATTATATATCTATCTAAAATTGAGTAGTGTTTCATAAAGAAAAGCGCTCCCCTAAGTAGAGGCGTTTGGCATCGGGATCATTGGCGATAGCTGTTGAACTTCCTGAAACTAAAATGCGGCCTTCATGCATGATATAGGCTCTATCTGTAATCGAAAGCGTCTCTCTTACATTGTGATCAGTTATTAACACCCCTAACTGTTTTTCTCTTAACATGGCAATAATCTCTTGAATATCTGCAACTGCTATAGGATCAACACCCGCAAAGGGTTCATCCAAAAGAATAAAAGAAGGATCAGCAGCCAGGGCCCGTGCTATTTCTGTTCTCCTTCTCTCTCCTCCCGATAAACGAAACCCTTTTGTTTTTCTGACAATTCCAAGTTTAAATTCTTCGATCAATGCATCTGTCCTGGTTTTTTGTTGTTTGGAATTAAAGCCTCTAGCTTCAAGAATTGCCATAATATTTTCTTCCACACTGAGTTTGCGAAATACCGAGGGTTCTTGAGGTAAATACCCGATACCATTTAAAGCTCTTTTATACATGGAAAGATGAGTAATATCTTTTTTATCTAAGAAGATTCGTCCACTATTAACACTTTCAAGCCCGACAATCATATAAAAAGTGGTGGTTTTCCCTGCGCCGTTTGGCCCTAAAAGTCCAACAACTTCTCCACGGTTAACTTCAATGGAAACATCGTTTACTACCTTGCGCTGACTGTATATTTTCACAAGATCCTCCGCAATAATACTCAAGAAACCACCTCCTTTTTGAGAATATCGGCAATTAGAATCGCCATTTTTGTTGATGCACCGGGACTTCCCATTCTTTCTTTGCCAACTGACCCCCTCTTACGACATTCCAAGGGGTGGAGTGCCAGATAATCGACTGCTTTGGCTACTTGATTATAATCGGCTTCAACCAAAAAGACAGCCTCACCTAAAAGCTTTTTTTGCTTTTTAGCAAAATAGGGGGTAAATTGAGTTCCCGGTCCAACAAAAGTCACTACAGGTTTGCCCAGCCCGGCTGCCTGTTCATTGCCGGTTCCGCTAAGACCTATTATTATTTCAGATTGACTGATAATATCACCAAATAAACCTTGGCCTAGGTAAACTCTTTTTAAACCTTTTTTAAGTACACATGTAGCAAATGGACTTGTATCTCTCTCCCAATCTATAGTATCTATAAAACTTTCTATATCAAAATCTTGGGTTAAAGCGGTCAAGTAATGATCACGGATTTTAGTTTTTTCAACAATCTTTAAGATAGCTTTTAAATTTATAGCTGCATCCTGCCTGCTCCCGGGTAGAATACCAATGGGATTTGGCAAGTTAAACGCGTTCCCTTTTATGTCTATGGCATCCATCATAAGATTGCCCAGACAATTGGCTTTGACTCTTCTTTTTCTTAGATCTATTGCTGTAACTTCATCCCTTGGCAATACTACCAGAGCTTTTTTTCTCATAATAGCTACTTCCAGGTGTGAATGAGGCTTTATATAATTGGATTTGGCCGTAGGAATAAAAACTATCTCTGTCTTTAGATTTTGTGCTACCAGAAAAAGATTGTAAGTATCGCCTACACAAATAGCAAGGCTAATACCTGTTAAATTTCTCAAAACCTTCTTTTGGTCTGCTATCTGCCTGAAAAGACCGCTTGCTATATCATCCCTGAGATTTTTCCAGCCCAGGTAGGCAAAACCACCACTTGGAAGCAGTGGTTGAGAATGAATCTTATCAATACCAGCCTGATCATAGGCCAAACCCAAACCCACTAGAGGAAGTGCTAGTATCTCCTGATCGAGATAGTCTTTTAGTCTTTTAGCCAGCACAGCAGCTAGTGCATCTTCTCCATGTCCGTTACTGATAATTAGCACCGCCACAGCTTCCCCTCCTAACTAATTCTCTTTATTAAACGAATAGACCTTTGGCAATTGTTGGCTTATTCATCTTCTTTATTGGCTAGGCCATGATAGAGTCTATAATACAGACCGCCTGCTTGCAGCAATTGTGTGTGTGTCCCTATCTCGGCAATGTGACCATCTTTTAAGACAATTATTTTGTCTGCCTTTTTAATTGTTGACAGCCTATGGGCTATCACCAAAGAGGTGCGTCCTTTTTGCAGGCTTTCAAAGGCTTCTTGTACAACTCTTTCGCTTTCAAGATCAAGTGCTGAGGTAGCTTCATCAAGAATTAAGATCCTTGGTTGTCTAATAATTGCTCGAGCTAAAGCTATTCTCTGTCTTTGCCCACCGGAAAGGTTTACACCTTCTTCCCCAATTGGGGTAAAGTACCCCAGCGGTAGTTTTTCAATAAATTCATGGGCGTTGGCTTTTTGGGCAGCCCAAATAACCTCATCTAACGAAACCTTCTCTTTGGAGGCTTCAGCCTTACCATAGGCTATACTATCAAAAATAGTGCCCGAAAATAAAAAAGTCTCCTGTGGGACTAAACCAATTTGACGTCTAAGTGATCTCAAGGTTACATGAGTTAAATCTTGGCCATCTATTAAAACCTTACCTTCTTGAGGATGATAAAAACGCATGATTAAATTGGCGATGGTAGTTTTACCTGAACCACTTGGTCCAACAATAGCAACTACTTCGCCCGGGCTAATAGTAAAAGAAACATCAGACAGAATGATTTCTTTTTCATATGAAAAACTGACATTTCTAAACTCGATTTGGCCTTTTGTAACCTCCAGTTCTTTTTGTTCTTCAACCTCAGCTTCTTTTTCTTCATCCATCAGTTCAAAGATACGTTCAGATGAAGCGAGTGCTTGTTGATAAACTCCAAAAAGCCTTGACAGTGAAGTAATGGGACTTACAGACATGCCTAAATAACCTATAAAAGTTACCAGAGTTCCCGCTGTAAGTCGGCCTGCTATTACTTCTTTGCTGCCATACCAAATAACAGTTAAAATGCCGGTTATACTTATAATTTCTATTACCGGTAGCACTAAAGCCATAACTCCAGCTGCTTTGATGTTCACATTAAAGGCCTGCTGGTTAGTGCTTTTGAGGTTTTCATATTCTCTTTTTTCAGCACCATAGGCTTTAATAATCCTTATCCCGGCTAATACCTCCTGTAGCAAAGCTGAGATATCTGCCAGCCTAGCTTGAATCTGTTTGGCTAAAGTTCTAATCTTCTTACCCAGGTAAAAAATAGTAAGACTGATAAGAGGCAGTACTAAAAATGCGACCAGGGCTAAATACGGATGCAAGTAAAAAGTAATAACTAATATCCCTATACCTGTCACAATTTGATTGAAAAATTCTCCTAACCCCTGACCTACTGCATTTTGCACCACATTGATGTCATTGGTTACACGTGAGATAACCTCACCTCGTCTTGCTTTGTGATGATATTCTAAGGGCAAATATAAAAGACGTTTAAAAAGGTCCTCTCTTAAGTCCCTTACCACCCCACTGCCTACATAAGAAAGACAGAAGTGTTGCGTATAATTCAAAATACCTCGTAAAACATAAAGACCAATAGCCACAAGAGCTAAACGATTTAACTCAACTAAGCCAGTAGCAGTGCCAATATCGCTAAGAACCTGGTCTATTAAGCCCTGTCCCAACAGAATAGGTAAATACAAAGCTGTTAACGCTAGTGCTATTAAAGACAATGTCCCCACAAACGCATAGCCAAGGTAGGGGCGAAGATAAGCTAAAAGACGCCTAGTCACCTTTTTTTTCTCTTTAGTCACGGCCCCACCTCCTTACCAGAGTTTCGGCGATAATCTCAGCTGCATTGCTTTTAGGATATAATTCTTTGAGCTTTATAGAGATCTCATGGAGTTTTTCTTTATCCTGATAGATAAAAAGAGCAACCTCGGCTACTTGGTTCAGATCCAAAAATCCTCTCAGTTCAGGCACAACTTCTTGATTGGCAAGCAAATTTGGCAAAGCTGTAGCAGTTATTGAAGCAGCTTTTTTCCAGATAAACCTCTCTTTAATAAATAAACCCAAGTACGGAATACTGCCAATAAGACCAGCTAATCCTGTCAGTGGGATCTCCCTGGCGATATTTAACGGTAAAACAACAAGCATTGGTAGCCCATAAAAAGCCATCTCCGCTGTATTAGTACCTGGTATAGTTAAAGCAAAAGCTGATGTTTCCATTATTTCATACTGCTTATTGTAAAAAAAAGGCACCTTGACTCCTGCAGATGTTTCAAGCATATTCTCGTCAATAATTCTACCGGTTACCCCTTTAAGTAACGGGTTCTGGTTTTTTAGAGCTTGGTATAGCATTGTCTTTTTAATAAACGGAGAGAGGCTAACCACAAATTCCAGATCGGATTGAGCTTCTTTCATTTTCTCTGCTACACCTAAAAAGAAAGGTAGTAGGCTCTGAAAATGATGGCGACTCCCGGGAAAAAGTGCTATTTGCCTTGGGTTTTTAGATAGATTACCATAAGTTAGGTTTGAAAGCATAAGATCGCCAACTATTTGTATCTTATCGGTCCTGACTCTTTTTTTAACTTCTTCTTTTACTTTTTGATTAGGTACAAAAACCAGATCTATGTTTTTATTAGCTCTTTTAGTACTGTAAACTGCTACCGGGTAATTCAAAAGATTTCCAAGCCTTTGCGCATGCATAATGTCTCCACCTAAAAATAAGACACAGCCTGACTTTTCTTTGGGAATTTTAGTCTGTCCCAAAGCCAGCGACCAGTATCTATCGGGGGGATAGACATGCCTGATTGCTTCTTGTTGTAATAAAAAAGCTGTTTCTTGCCCCGAGGCAAATGTACAAGGGGTTACAACAACATCAACCTTAACCCCAAGATTGTAGAGGGCCTTAGCAACAGGTTTGACCCAGGCGGAAGTTTCTCCGGGACTATTAGTTGTTATCACTACCTGCACCACGGGCCACCTCCAAAACAATTTTTGCGGTATTGGTATAAGCACCTTGACTCCCAAGCTTTGGACGAACTTTCCGTAACTTGGCTTGGATCTGTTTATTAGGTGCTGTATCTACCAAAAGAGGCTCTAGATTAGTTACCATATTGGAAACGGTAAATTTGTTATGAATAAGTTCGACAACTACTCTTTCATTTAAAATAATATTGGGCAAAGCATAATATTTTACTTTGACCAGTAGCTTAGTTAGCAGGGCTGTTAATATAGAAAGCTTATAGACAGATACCATTGGACGTGCTAAAAGCGCAGCCTCTAAGGTTACCGTCCCACAAGTGCAAAGACAGGCAGTTGCCGCAGCTATAGCCTGATGGGTGTTTTTTTCAATTATTACGACCTCAAAATCCGTATCCTTAGTGATATTTATGACCTTTTCCTTCTCAATTGAAGCGGCTAAAGCTAGAATAACCTGAAGATTTTGATTGGCTTTTTTTAACTCCTTAGCTGCTTCTAGCATCAATTTTAAATGAGTTTTAATTTCCTGGTTTCTAGAACCCGGTAAAAGTGCTAAGACCGGTTTATTGGCATCAAGATCTAATTCTCTACACGCTGTTTCGCGAGAGATCTCGGTAGGGATTTCTTCTAAAAGGGGGTGGCCCACCATCTCTATATTGGCGCCGGCAGCTTGGTAAACAGCCAAATCCATAGGCATGATTGCTGCCACTGCATCTACTGTTTGGGCAACTTTTTTGGCTCTTTTTTGACCCCAAGCCCATGCTGAGGGAGGAACAAAATAGACACAAGAGATCCCCAAACCATGAGCAATTTTAGCCAAACGCATATTAAAGCCGGGAAAATCTATTAGCACTAGACAATCTGGGCGTCTTAAAATAAGTATATTTTGAAGACGCTTAAGCCATTTTTTAAAAAAGCCAACCAGCTTTAGCGCTTCTGTAAAGCCCACCACGCTTAATTGGGTCGGATCAAAGATTACCTCTAGACCTTCACTTTCCATAAGAGGACCTCCAAATCCGTAAAAGACGGTCTTAGGTAGGCTCTCTTTAATAGCTTTAATAAGACTAGCTCCGTAGTAATCCCCGGAGGCTTCTCCGCAAACTATCATTATCTGCATTCTTTTACCCCCATACCGGACCCTACTTTGCAAAGCCATAGATCGCCAAACCATTCTCTTTAGCTAGGCTGAAAGCTTCGTCTTTTTCCAGTAAAAAAGCTTTGCCGGCTTCTACAGCTAAGACCCTAATTTTAGCAGCTATAGCCTTTTTAATAGTTTCGGCACCAAGTGCAGGTACATCTACACGCCAATCTTGGTTTGTGCGACTGACTTTAATGGCCACAGCACCCTCTTTAGCCAGTTGGCCTCCTCTTAAGATAGTGGCATCCGTTCCATCGATAGCTTCGACTGCAAAAACCGTCTTTTTTTTCACCACAACAGTTTGTCCGATATCAGCATCTGCAACTATTTTTGCAATTTCAAAGCCAAAAAAGATATCTTCTAGTTCTTCTTTCGTAGGTTCACCTATAATTGCACCTTTTTTGGCTACTTCATCTTCTAGGTACTTTGCTTGAGAAGCAACATGGATACCATTTTTCTCAAAACTTTCAATGAGTGCTTTACAGATAGCATCATTTTGGAAATTTGGAATACGGCCAAGAATACTTAGCCAAGTTAAGTCGGGCTTAACCTGCAAAAATTCAATCTTGGAGAATCTCCCGGCCATAACTATTTCGTTAATGCCTTCGGACTTGATATAGTTTATTAGCTTTTCTAATTCTCCTAAATCAAACACTTTGAACTGGACTTTTTCTAAACTAGGTATTTGTTTTTCAAAAGAACTCAACATTATAACCGGTTCTAAACCTTTTGCTCTCATGCCCCTGGCAATTAAGGTGGGCATTATACCTCCACCGGCTATTATGCCAGCTTTACTCCTCATTCTCGTCTCCTTCTTCCTTTTGGCGTGCAGAACATATACCTCGTCCTACTTCACGCAAAAACCTAACAAAATGGTCTATTTCGGGATAGCCTTTTAAGGTTTGTTCAATAGCACTAATCGCTTGAGAGACATTTAAGTCTTGGCGGTAGAGTATTTTATAGGCCTTTTTAATTTCAGCCCTAACCTCCGGAGTTAGACCACCACGCCTTAGACCAACAAAGTTTACACCAGCTACTTTAGCTGGTGCTCCATCTACCAATAAAAAAGGAGGTACATTTTTGGTAACCTTTGAGACTCCGCCAATCATTGCCATTGTCCCAATGCGGCAAAACTGGTGGACCCCGGACATGCCTCCGATAACTACTCTATCTTCAACGGTTACATGGCCGGCAAGACCTGCTCCATGTGAAAGAATTACATTGCTTCCTACCTGACAGTCATGGGCAATATGTGAAAAGGCCATAATTAAAGTATCCTTGCCAATGATTGTATAGCCATTACCTGTAGCTGTGCCTCTTTCAATAGAAGCCATCTCTCTTACTTGTGTATTCTCTCCTATTATAACCAGTGTCTTTTCACCTTTGTATTTTAAATCCTGTGGTTGCATGCCGATAATAACTCCGCCATTTATGTGGCAATTTTCCCCTATTTGGCTGCCTGAGTGTATAGTGCACCTCTCACCAAGATAAACATTATCACCGATTTCAGCCTCAGTTTCTACAATACAAAAAGGACCAATCTCTACATTTATTCCTAACTGTGCTTTGGGATCGACTATAGCTGTAGGATGAATCTTAACCACTTCTACTTTGGCCCCCCTCCTAAAAGTAATCAGTTTTCTGAATCTAAGTCAACTGCTTTAGCCCAGGGCAAATAGCAACTCTGCTTGGGCCACAATTTTACCGTCTACTAAAGCATTGCTGTTAACCCTGACAATGTTGCCTTTAGCTTTAATAATGTTCACTTCAACAATAAGTTGATCCCCGGGAACTACAGGCTTGCGAAAACGTGCTTTATCAACCCCGGCAAATAAAGGTGTCCCTTCTTTTTCCTCACGGCTTGCCATAAAAGCTATCCCGGTAGACTGAGCCATAATTTCTAAGATATAAACACCAGGTAGAAGCGGGTTTTGAGGGTAATGTCCCCTAAATTGGGGTTCGTTTATAGAAACATTTTTCAATGTGACTACTCTTTTACCAGGTTCAAGCTCTAATACTCTGTCAATTAGAAGCATTGGATAGCGATGTGGTAGTAGAGCCATGATCTCTTTGATGTTCATTTAATATCCCTTTCTGTTCTTTTTATTTGACATTTTCATCTGCTCGGCTATTTTTTGGGCTAACAAAGCATTATGTCTATGACCGGTTTTTACGGCTATGATGTGAGCCAAAAGACGATATTCTCCTATAAGTGCCAGATCTCCATAGAGATCTAAAAGCTTGTGCCTGGCAACTTCGTCTTCAAAGCGTCGTTCATTGGCAAAGCCATTGCTATCGATTAAAACAACCATACTTTCATCTCCACCTAAAGCTAATCCTTTTGAGCGCAAATCATTTAGCCGTTCTTTAAAAGCAATGGTTCTGGCCGGAGCTAATTCAGTGAGAAAATCATCTTTCTTATCTAAGTAATCAAAAAACATATCTGGAATAGGCATCCCTTCAGAGACAAATGTATAAGAAAGTCTCAGCTGATTAGCGGGAACAGCAACAATAAAGGCTTGTCCATCATTAATAGTTATCGTCTCTTTAAGCTTAAACACAGGTTTTGCTTCCTGTTTTACCTGACCACCTAAAATAAGCTTTTTATAAAACTCCAGAGCTGAACCGTCTAAGGCTGGAAGCTCCGGACCATCAAGCTCTATTTTTATATTATCCAGTCCTAGACCCTGACAAGCAGCCAGAAAATGCTCTACTGTGAGAATTTTGTCCTTCCCAACATTTAAAGCCGTACAAAGAGGGAGCTCTAAACGGTTTTGCCAAAAAACTCTAACTTCCGGCTGATTCTCTAAATCAGTTCTGATAAATCTCCTTCCGTAATATGCCTCTTCAGGCAGCACTTTCATTGTCACTACCTTACCTGTATGTAACCCTCTACCACTAATTATGACAGGTTTTGCCAGTGTTTGCTGCATAGTTTTAGCAAGTAAGACCCAAAGAATTGGAGACTGACTCGCTTCCTCCTTTAACATATTATTTTTACTAAGTCTTAGTACTTAAGTAACCCTTATAATTATTCGTCTCTATCTTTTAATCTTATTAAAATACATCAACTCTGAGTTGTTGAACCTTTTCTAAAATTAACTTCTTGTGAGTATTATTCTGCGAAAGTTTAGAGGTTCCTTCAGTAAGAAGCAGGTCCAAAGACCTGCTTCTTACTGTGCTAACTTACTTAAAGCTTCTTTTGTATCCAAGAGTCTTTCTCTGTACATTATACCAAGATAAGAGGCTGGCTGAGCAAATATTTTCTGAGGCGAAGCTTCTTCCACAATTTTGCCGGATTCCATAAGAACCAGCCGATCTGCCACTTTTAGAGCAAACGGCATCTCATGGGTTACTACCAACATCGTTTTTCTCTGGGCTAAAGAATCCATAATTCGCAAAATCTCATGGACATACATAGGATCAAGAGCTGCTGTTGGTTCATCCCAAAAGATAATATCCGGATCTAGAGCCAGAGCTCTGGCAATACCTACCCGTTGTTTTTCACCACCGGAGAGCTGTCTGGGATAGCGAAACCTTTTTTCCCAAAGGCCAACTGATTTTATGGCTTTTTCCGCTTGCGAAATATTTCGGTTGCCTTCCCAAAGGGCTAACAAAACATTTTCCAGTACGGTAAAATGCTCAAGCAACTGAAATTCTTGAAAAACTATACCCATTTTGCGCCTTTTTTTTCGTAGCATCTTTTCCGAAAGTGCTTGCAAATTGACACCTTCAAACCAGACTTCTCCTGCCTGAGGTTTAATAAGCCCTAGGGCTACTCTTATAAGAGTAGATTTGCCACAACCACTCGGACCTGTCAAAACCACGGTTTCTCCTTCGTTGATGGTAAGATTAATATCTGCGAGAATCTTAATTTTATTTCTTTCTAAAAGTATATTGTGTAATTCAAGCATGCTTAAACCTCCCCTGAGAAAGCAGCTTGCGGCGATTAATCAGCTGCCAAAGACCCGGTCTGCCGTCTGGGACAATAACCTGTCGGTAAAGTTCTCTCTTAGAAAGGCCCAATGCCTCGCCTGCTTCAATGCTTTTGGCATTAAGAGGCGAAATACGATTGGCCATGGTAATTAAGAGTGCACTACCTAAACCTCCGGCTACTATATAGATTACTTTAACTAACAGTGTAGTTGAAAAAGGCATGATTAAAGCTACCAGGCTTATTTCGGTTATACCTAGAATCCAGCCATAAAAAGGAGCCAAGAAGTTTTGTTTCATAAGCAGGTAACTGCCCCATAACGAATGATCAATGGCTATAAAGACCCAAAGAAGAATGACTGCGGCTGCTAAAGCCGCTAAGGGTACTATACCGCCAACTACTCCTCCAATTTGGCTTTTAATATCCTCTTTTATTTCAGCTGCGGGTTTGCAAACAACCCCGGGGATTGTAGGAGCTTTTTCGGTAGTTACAACCCTAAGTGCCTTTTGGCGATTTAAGGATTCTATATCACGCCAGCTTTTATATATATCTTCGTCGCTCCAAGATGGCAAACTTTCCTTGAGTTTTAATAGTGGGTCTGCGGGTAGAGTTTTAATCCATTCAAGAACCTTGTTCGCAAGATCAGCCCGGAAGTTTTCCGGTAATCTCCCAATTCGATCCCACAAAATCAGTATCTCCAGCTTAGATCTCAAGGCTTCAGGCAACTCTAAGTTTTGTTTTCTTGCCAACTGTTCTAAATCTCTAAGAAGTAGTGAAAAGTCTTGGCCTTGCAGAATCTTGGTTGCTAGTTCTTTGGCGCTTACTTTTAAATCGGTAGCATCGGAAACAGGCGTCCAAGACTCAAGATCCCGACGTGGACTTTCTAAACGATAAGTTGGTAGTACTTCTTTAAGACGTCCGCTCCCATCAAGCAGATAAGCCTTTTCATTGCCTTTTAACTTTAAGGAGTCTCCGCTTACAAGGTATATACCATCTGTAAAAACACGGGCACGAAATTCGGTTTTGGGCTTGGAACCGATTTTAAGAGATTGATTAGATAAAATAAGATCAGCTCCGACTGGAAGTTTTTTGTCAAAGACTAATCGGGAATTATAACTTTTTAAAAGTCTGACTGCATCACCCATAACTCCTTCTGTGGAAGCAGCTAAATACCAGTATTCTTTGCCTTCCAAAGCCTTTTCTATTTCTTTTCGGGCTTTGGCAGCTTCTTGATTAGTCTGATCGGTTAACTCCAGTTCCCAAACATAGTAAGGAGCAGTTAGAGTCCTTAGCTTATTCTGAACGCTTTCCAAATGCCTTCTATCACGAGCAACCACATAAAGCCCTGTAGGCCCTTTGGCTGCAAAGCGTATTTCAGGCCAGGTATTTACCTGTTTAATTAATTTAGGATATACCTCCTGAGGTATTCCTTGCACTATAATTGCTGTATCCAGTAAAAGAGCTAATCCGGCATAACCCGGCAGAGGACCGACAAGTTTAGCTACCTCATCTAAAGCACCGTTTTTCAAATCCTGTTCACTAAATCCTATCAAAATGTGTGTCTTATCACCTAGTGTTTTACCTACACGATAGCGAAAAGCTTCTCGGCCGGAGTATGTTTCTTGTAAACCTTGCAAAAAACCCAGGGTATTTTTCTTTTCTACCTGGACAACAACTTGGTAATCTTTTCCCCCGACCAAATCATCTAATCCCCTTTGTACATAGAAGGAAAAGCCATGACCAGCGGCAAGAAGTGCAGTTGTGAGCAAAATAATTTCCAGAAAAATTACTATGGCTAAATCTGTGTGAATTCCACCACGCATGAGTCTCCCTCCTCTCGCCTCAATTATAGCAGAATCAACATCTCTGCCCCATTGGTAAGTTCCTGCATTTTAAACAGAAGCTAGAAAAAAAGAGGGGCGGTTAGCCCCTCTTCTCTATTTACGATTAAAAACACCCGCTAAAATAGAACTTGAACTTTTTACTGCCATTCCTAGAAAACTTTTATTCGTTTCGAAAATTTTATCAAGTGAGTCAACCACATGATCTATTTCCTCTCTCTTTACCACAAGAGGAGGTTCTAGCCTGACAACATTGGGATTATTTAGGGTATAGGCGGTAATGACACCATATTTATTTTGCAGTTGTCCCGCCACCAAAGAACCCAAATACTCTTCTGAAGCGCGGGAGAGAGCTCCTCCGCTTATCTTATCGAGCATACCTTTTGGTTGTTCAAATTCCAAGCCAATTAAAAGCCCCCGGCCGCGAACTTCTTTGATCAGACCATATTTCCCCTTCAAAGTCTGAAGTTTATTTAACAGATAATCTCCCAACTCTAGGGCTCTTCCGATTAGATTGTCTTTTTGGATAACCTCCAAAGCAGCTATCCCGGCAGCAGCAGCCCAAGTATTGCCGCCAAAGGTTGTGGTGTGTAAAAGACACTTTTCTTTGGTGCCATAGGCTTTGTTCCAAATCTCTTCGGTGGTAATAAATACCGAGGAAGGCATAATGCCACCACTTAGAGATTTGGCTATACACATTATATCAGGCTTGGCCTCATCCCATTCACAGGCAAACATTTTGCCGGTTCTGCCAAGACCGGTCTGAATTTCATCGGCGATAAACAAAGCTCCATAGGCGTGACAAACTTCTTCTACAGCCTTCAAATAGCCTTTATCCGGAACTATAATTCCACCTTCACCTTGAATAGGTTCAACGATAAAAGCGGCCACATCGCCTTGTTTTAATCGTTCCTCAAGCGCTTTAATATCGTTGAAGGGAATCTTGTCACAAGCAGGAACCAGGGGTCTGAAAGGCTCCTGGTACTTTTGTCTGCCGGTTAGAGATAAAGCACCCATAGTCTTGCCATGAAAAGAACCTATTGTTGAAATAATTGCCGGCTTTTGTGTTGCAATACGAGCAACTTTAAGAGCACCTTCCACAGCTTCAGCGCCACTGTTGCCAAAGAAACAATGTTTCAGATCTCCTGGTGTAATCTCAGCTAAATTATGTGCCAGCACTCCAGCCAAAGCAGGTAGTGAGGCTTGCATGAAATTAGGACGGCCTACAACCTTTTTTATTGTCTCAATAACATAAGGGTGATTGTGGCCGGTGTTTAATGAACCATAACCACCTAAAAAATCAAGGTATTCATTGCCGTCACTATCCCATACTTTTACGCCCTCAGCTTGGACAAAGAGTTTGTCAAAATCAAGCATGCCAAGCAATGAAGCAAAAGCTGTATTGCCATATTCACGATGGAGATCGATAATGGATTTTCTGTCTAATTTAAGAGCTTCTTCAATTGTAATCAACAACTATTCCCCCTACTTGGTTTTAGTTTTAAACTCTAATTTACCCTTGACTTTATAAGTACCCTTGTCTATATTCGCTTCTAAATAGCCATCAGGGCTACTTAAGGTGCGATCTTCTTCGAGAAGTTTGATCTTGCCGGATAACTTAGCCACACCGGTTTTATCACTAAACTCGAGAATATCACCATAGATAGTTTTCTTCTCATCGTTAATGATTATATTGCCTTCGGCTTTGACATCTTTAACTTCTGTCCATAGTTCTACCTCGTTGGCATTGATTGTGAGCTCTTTGTCTTCCCTTTTTTGTTTAATACAAACACCGCCTAGGAGCTTAGCATACTTATTATCGGTATCAAAGAAGACCTCTTTGGAGGTAATATTCATATTATCATTGGTAATAAAACATTCACCAAAGGCTCTGGCAATTTTTGTCTTGGTATTATAGATCAGCTTCTGGGTGACAATTTGAGTTTTCCCCTGGCTAATCACTATCTCTTTGCCAACTACAGTAACCTCATCACCTTCGCCGCCAACCATTTCACCGTCTTCGCTAACAGTAAACCATAACTCTTCGTCAGAGGCAACAGCTGTACAACAAATAATAAAAGCTAAGACTACCATAAGAAGTGCTAGTTTTTTCTTCATGGATTTATGCCGGCCACACCCGGCCTAGCCCCCTTTCTTATCTTAATTTAGAACCGACCCGCACTGTTAAAGGTCCTTTTACGCGGTAGCTTTGGGTCTCCCAGTTAAATTCTAAGCTTGAACCATAGACACTAAGACCATCGTTATCTTTTAATTCCATGTTTTCGCTTGCATAGAGGATCTTTTTACTTACATCACCTGAAAGCTTGTCGGAAATAAGTGTGTACCTGTCTGTTTTTACAACAGATGTACCTTCTGTTTCAAACTGTTCTTTGGAGATTTCATATATCACCTTAGGAGCTGCCAATTCGAAATCTTTTCCTACAGCTGTAATCAGTACATTTCCTATAGCTACTAACCTTTCTTTTTTTTCATACCAATTGGCAATATTAGCTGTCAGTTTGAGCTCTGGTTTTCCTTCACTATAGGTAAGCACTTCTCCTAGTGCCTGAAACTCAAAATGGGTATCATATTCTATCAGTTGTTCAGCTTCCAAAGAAAAGGTCGGCTTACCATCTTTGCGTTCAACGATCTCAATCATTTCGATCACTTTTTTATACTCGCTGGGCAATGGTTCGCGTGCAGGCTTTTGGGGTGCCTGCGTACCACAACCCGTTAAAAGCGATAGGGCTGCAATTAATAAAACCAGGTTTTTAGGCACCCTCAAAGTCAAACCTCCCTTCGAATAAAGCTGACTTAATTTCCAGAACTAAGAGCTGAGAGCATATCACTGCTAAATTCCAAACCACTGCTACTGGCTTTAACTTTCATCGGTTTATTACCAATAGCTTTAATTCTAAACTCTAGCCAAACAGCTTTGTTGATAGAATCATAAGTTAGATCAAGCTCTCTACAATGCAAATCTCTGCCTAAAGTAACTTTTAGAGTAGTATATTTATTGGTTTGGGGGTTGAATACAGCTTCACCTCGTAAACTATACAAACCATATTTAAATGTACCTTTACCATTTAATTCTTTGAGTTGCCATTTATCTTTATCTTTGCTGTAGTTAATACGACCTTCTAAGCTCAGGTTTTCCATAGGTTCAACTTTAATGTTTCCCGCAACTTTAATTGCCTCAAAGGGAACTAGATTATAGACATGCTCAATATTAGCCGTAAGTTTACCATAACTAATTCTGTGGGTGTTATCTAAAGTTTTAAAAGTTGCTTTAGTAAGATCATAACCTGTTTTTATTTCGGTGGTAACAGCATAAAAGGTATTACGAAGACCAAAATCCAAGCTGTGAATGTTAGATAGTTTATCAAAGCTAAACGGTGAATTGCCGAAAACATCGCGTTTGGTGTAGTCAATGGTAAAATTCCAGTTCCTTGCCGGCTGATAGCCAAGGCCCAAAGCACTGCGCCAGGAAAGAACATAAGGGCTGAAGGTCTTTAGATTATAAACAGTACCCTGACCCTCACCAAGAAGATTGAAGTTTAATCTTGTAGTTATTCTATAGGTTTTTCGACCTAAAACACCTCTGAAACTTAGTTTATCGCTTTCAATTTTTCTTGGCTCTTCTTTATAATGGCCAACAGTAGTCTCAAACAATATAGGCCAAGTTAAAAGGCTTAGGCTACGAGTCCTTAAAACTAATTCAGGTTGGCGAAATAACCTACTGTAGGTAGTACTAGCAGTTTCTTCCTGACTTTTATCTTCTTGCTGCCACCTAAGGGTGCCTGTGAGATATTTGGCATTATAATTCAAGGTACCATCATAACTTAGAACTGTTATCCAAGGTTGGTTGGCTTTTTGATAATTGCTAAAATTAACAGCTAAATTAGCTCTTACGGCATTGCTAAGCTTTAGAGACTGACTGGTCTCCAATTTAAATTCTTCTTTAACAGTGGCCGGAGTATTCTCATCACTGTAGCTAAATCTAAGATTACCCGAATAACTACTGCCACTGAAACTATAATTTAAACTGGTGTTTTTTAATAATTTGGGAGATAGCTCTGTATAATCCTCTTTATAGGCACCTGTTCCTGAGAGTCTAAAATTACCTTTGGCGATGTTAAAACTTCCTGAGGTATCAAAAAGCTTAATCTTGTTAAAAAAAGGATTGTAAATAAGGTAATAACGGGCATTGAGATTATTATTATCCTTTGAATAAGCATGCTGTATACCTTGACCAATTCCCAATTTTTTTAAGTAATCAATGTTTATCTCCCCTTTGTTGTAAGCATTTAGGGTATAAACATAGGCCAGTTTAACAAAAAAGCCCTCTTTAGCTGATGATCCGAACTGAGGAAACTTCCAATAGTTCTTTTTTTCTTTTAAAGAAACCTGCCAATACGGGAAATAAAACAAGGGTAATTTCCCTTCTTTATAATAGAGGTTGCGCATAATAAGTTTATCATCTTCATAAATCTCGATTATTTTGGCGGCAATATGATAATGAGGATTGTCAAGATTACAAGTGGTAATTTGGCCTCCTTCCAGGCGCAGGTAGTTTTTTTCAAAACTCATTGTTTGACCATAAAGGTAGATCTCATCCTTAAATTTTTCATTCTCAATGTGACCTCTTACCCCTTTGATGGTACCGGTTTTTGTTTTGTAATTATAGATAAGTTCTTCCCCGGTAAATTCTTTTGTACCTTCTACAACCCTAACTCCCCCTGAAAAATGTACCACATTGTTTTCCAAATCGACTTCAGCAATATTTCCTTTGGCTGTAAAGTCTGAGCCGCGAATGTTGACATCACCTTTGATGGTAACTTTTTTTTCATCACCAGATAGTTCATCATCGGCTGATACTAAAATCTCATCCTCAGCAATATTATCAGATTCTTCTTCTTCTTTTTTATTAGTTTCTAAAACTTCAGTTTCCAGGGCACTTTCTTGATTGGCTTTTTCTTTTAGTTCAACTTCTGATGAGATGGCAGTCTTTCCATTAAGGGATGATTTGGCATCATCATTAATTAGATCCTCAGCTAACACACTCATGCTAAGGACTATAATAATTCCTAATATAATTATGCTTGTTTTTTTCAAATCAATCCCTCCTCTAAACCCGTTCCACTTCCCACAAAAGAATAACCCCTATGATTAAAAATAGGACTGTCGGTAGCCAAGCCCCTAGTATGGGGGTTATGATTCCTTCTATACCAAGTGTGCGAAAAAGAGCGCTCAATACATAGTACAGTAGTGCAATTCCAATGGCTAACCCCACACCTAAAAAAGTCCCGCCTTTGCCGAATTTGATACTCAAAGGTGCGCCTAAAAGTACAAACACTAAACTTACTAAAGGTATAGATACCTTGCGATGGTAATCAACAATCAATTCATTAACATTGGCACCTGATCTGCCAAAAATAGCAATCTGCTCGGCTAATTCTTTTCTTGTCATTTCACTGGTACTTTTTTGCACTCCAAAAATTGTTTCTAAATCCTGACCAATATTAATAGCTACTTCTTTAAACTTTTTCTCACTGGTAACAAAGCCTGCCTCATCGAATTCCCTACTCATGCCATCTCTCAAAATAAGTGTTTTTTCTTCGTAACCGGCTTCTTTGGCTGAGATAATCTCCGGCAAGCCAATATAGTTGGTCTGATAAACCAAAACATCTTTCATAACACCATTAGTCCTATCTACATAACGCACATAAAAATAGTAATTGCCTGTCCCTCTAAAGAATACATCTTCTTCGATTTGGGGTAAGTTATCTTGAAAGATCACTTTTCTAATAACCTCTTCAAACTCAGCATTAGCCCTAGGAGCTATGTAATCACCCAATATAAAAGACATAGCACTAATAGCAATTCCCAAGAGAATAAGAGGGGCTGCCAATGAAATAAAACTGATACCTGCTGTTCTCATAACAGTCATCTCTGAGTCTTTAACTAAACGTCCCAGAGAAATAAAAACTGCCAAAAGAACTGCCACAGGTAAGGTGAGAATAATAATATCTGGCAACTTAAACCAAATAAGTTTCAGAACTACGGTTAAAGGACTGCGGCGTGAAACCAAATAATCCATCAGCTCAAAAAGAAGATCACTCATAAGGATTACTGTCATTCCAGCGATGCCCATTAAAAATGGTGCGGTGAATTCTTTAAGTATATAGCGTTTGAAAATCTTATTGTGCATTGAATCACCCACTTTAAGAATTTAAAAATAGGCACCTGAGTCTAGGCGCCTATCTTAGGCATCCGCCCTCATTTCCTCATCCCTTAAAAAACATAATTAAAGCCCGCACTGTGACCAATCTTTCCCTCTTTATAAGCAAGACCTAAGTCTAGACTGTAGCGGTTTTTATCTTTAAGACCACTATATGTTACCCCTAAAGAGGGCATAAATTGTTTAAATGTTGTATCTAGTCCTAAACCGCCTCGAAAACACCACGAGGTTCTTTTATACTCCAAACCAAAGCTAAAATTGGTCCTTTTGTCTGGACTAGTAAAAGCATCAAAGCTTATAGCTAAGGGCTGAATAATCCTAAAGGTAAGAGCAAGACGAACTAAAGATGTGTTTGATATCAATGAATTGTTATTGTCCGACCATGTTAAAATATCTTTTACCACTAGAGCCGTTGTTAGATTTTCAAACCAATCTGCCCCAATAGCTAGATCCATACCATACGAATTGGGGTTAGCCTTTCTATAGATCAGGTTTATCCCGCCGTAGACAGGACTAGTACAAAAAGCGATGGTGTAATAAAAATGGTTTTGTTTAGCTTCTGGGATGAAAAGCCAAGTAAGGCCTCCTGCTAATCTAAAATTAGTGAGTCTGGGGTTATATAAATCTGAAAAACCTGGTTCTAAATAACCCATAACGATCCTGTTTGTGCCAAAATATTCATAGCCGCCTCCTAAAAGACGCCCTTTTAGCTGACTAAGTGCGGCAGGATTATTTAACACAGCATCAAACCCATAAGCTGTTGCGGCACCTAAATTTTTCTGACTAAAAAGTTCAGAGGCTAAACTTACTCTAGCCATAGCACAGATTATAAATACTAATGCTAAAGCCAACCATCTTTTTTGCAACCTCTCCACCTCCTAAAAAGTAGTGGTGAGATAGGCACCGATTGATAGAGTATTGAAGTTTAACAGGCCAATATCTACACCCAAGTTACGGTTAAATTGCAATCTGCTGCCAACATTAAAAACTGCAGGTGTATCTTTTAAGTTGCTGTTATCCCTAAATTCACCCATTATTGTAACTACAGGCAAAAGGGTTCCTGCCGGAGATACAGTTACCGGGTTTAGGACAAAACTAATGCCACCAAAAAATCCACCGTAACTGCCCGTACCAAAACCAAAATGCCCTTTTAGACCTTTATTGGTCAGATTTTTACTTGTCACTCCATAAAAAGCAGAGCCTGTTGCTCCTACCGCAAAAGCAGGAAGTTCGGGAGTCTCTTCAATTAAGCGCCATTTGAAAAAGCCAACAAGTGGCCTGTTTATTGCTCCTGCTATACCAAGTTCAACATTATCAATAAAAGTAGCTTTGAGATTGGCATAAAAACTTCTATAGGTATAGCTGATGCCTAAACCTGCCAGGCCGGGCCTTGCTGTATCAGTTGTTGGTATAGTCAAAAGTCCTCTTGGACCTAGATAATTATCGGCCTGAGCCAGGAAAACACATAGCAAAAAGATTATAAAGCCCAGTAAAAGTCGTTTCACTTGTCGTTATTCTCCCCTCGGTCAAGACAACTAGCTATACTATCCAGCTTTTTTGCTATTTCTTTTATTTCTTTACGTAGCTTAGGGAGTTCTTGGAGACTTGCTTTAATCCGGTAGTCTTTCCTATGATCCGTGGCCGGAATACCGCTTACAATCTGATTGTTATCTAAGTCTCCGTCAACTAAAGACTTGCTCATAATGCCACAGTCATCGCCAATCCTTTGTTGCCCGGCAAACATAACCTGCCCTCCCACTTTAACTCGTTGGCCCAAAGCGGTGCTGCCCCCCAGGCCAATCTGTCCTGCTAGTATACTATCTTGACCGATGTAGCAGTTATGTCCGACATGAGTCATATCGCCTAATTTAACTCCGTTTTCGATCACAGTAGGTCCGGCAGCTCCGGAGGCAATAGAGGTATTAGAAAATATTTCAACATCATCACCGATTATTACTCCACCAATTTGCGGTACCTTCTGCCAGCCCTTTTCAGTGTAAACAAAGCCAAAACCTTCTACCCCTATTAGAGCTCCGGGATGAATTTGTACTCGATCGCCGATTACAACATTTTCTTTGATAACTACTTGTGGGTAAATTACACAGTCTTTGCCAATTTTACTACCGGGTCCCACAAAAACGCCTGGGTAAAGTACTGTATTATCACCGATCTGGGCATCATTGGCAACAAAAGCATAATCATAGACAGTGACCTTTTCTCCTAAATGGGCTTGAGGTTCAATTGTGGCCTTGGGACTAATTAGACCATTATAAATCACCTTACGTGCAAAAAGTGCCAACACCTCACTGAAAGCTTTTCTGCCATCTAAAACTATAATTCCATTAACTTGTAGATCTTGAAAATACTTTTCTTCGATAATATAAGCTGAAGCTTTTTTTAAGGCAGCAATATCTCTGGCTTCTTTGCCCGCCACTAAAGTTATTGCCCCACTGCCTGCCTGAAAAATTGGAGCTACATGCGAAATTAATACCGAGGCATCACCAACGATAGTTCCGCCTGTCAGTGCACATATATCCTTTAACAAAACCTCTTTTTGTGGTGGCGATAATCTCACCTTGCTCCCTCCTAGCAAGCTGCTTTATTTACAAACCTTATTTTATCTGGTTATTTTCTTGTCTGTTTAACAACAAAAGCAATTCTTCGGTTAAATCCACAGCATTATTAGGGATCTTATCGACTAATATCCCCGGGCGACAACCTCTTTTTATGGCTAATACTTTTAGACCTTCGAGGCATTCTTGCTCAATCCTCTTTAGAAGTTTTTCCTTTTTTGTAAGCAAATTTGCCAATTGATTTTGCTGTTTTTCTTTAAATGCATTTAATAAAAGTAATCTCTGCTTCTGGGCACTACCATGTTCAATATTCTCCAATGCTCTTGCAAGCTCGCTGCGTCTTTTTTCTGCAGCTTGAACTTCTTTTGTCATTGCCTGTAAATAATAGTTTTCTTTCTCCTTATAAGTTATTTCGAGCTCTTTTTCTTTTTTAGCTAAACTATTTAGCCTGTTTACAAGCAAATCATCCAGTTCATTTTTTTGCTCTTCTTTTAGTTCAATAAGTCGCTGCTGCCATTCTTGTTGCTTTTTTTCCAGCTCTTTTTCCGGGTTAGCTTCTCCTTTAGTACCGACTTCGTTTCTGTTAACATCAGTTTGCTTATTCTTAAAGCCTATGTCGACCCTGATGGAATATCTTGCTTGTATTTCAGTAGAGTTTTGTCTTCTTTCAAGATAGGCTAACTCTTGTAAATACTGTTCTTCTTCCAAGGCAATTCGCCTTTGATATTTTTCTAAAATCTGCTTTTGGGCTTTTTCCAGTTCATTATGTGCTTCTCTTTGGAGATTTTCCTTTTCCAAAACCATTTCTTTGCGAATTTGTATGAGCAGATCATCTTTTAATTTAGCTACCGAATTAGTTACTAATTCCAACTGCTTACCCAAAAATTTCTGGGGATTTGCCGAACTTGTTTGGCTCTCCCATTCTTGCAAGAGATCATCGTAGGCTGATTGCTCTATTGTTCTTGTAGCGATCTCTCGGGTTAGTTTTTCAACTTCAGGGTAAAGGGGATGCTTTTTAAGAGCACTGTCTCTAACTGCCACTGCTTGATAGTTTATTGTGTTTTCTTGATAAACAGTCTCTGATTTGGTTGTTTTTTGGGGCTTTAGAAGACCTGTTTGTTGCTTAAAAAGGTTTAATGAATCTTTGTTACTTATAAATCCCACTATACAACCGCAAATAAAAAGCCCGACTACAAAGTTCCAACTCCATTTCCTTTGGCCAGTCACAGACAGTCCTCCTTTCTGTTTGGTTAAGAAAAAGAGGATGGACCGGGCCCATCCTCTTTGGTCTTACTTAATCTTGGCACCAGCCTGTATTACTGCCTCGGTTATATCAAAAGCAGGATTACCATAATAAACAACGCCAGCATCAATTACCGAACTTAGCCCTTTCTCCTGGGCCACTTTGCTGATTGTGGAAAGAAGCTGGTTTTGAGCATTTTGAAGTTTCTCATCGAGTTTCAGTTCAACAATGCGATCATTAAGATCTTGTTGATATTTCAAAAAGACTTCTTGCTTAGCATCGTCTTTCATGTTTTTTGTTTCCTTATCAAACTTATCCTGCATTTTTTGTGTTTCAACATCAATAGTTTTTTGGATATCAACAATCGGCTTAAACTCTGAAGAAAGTCTCATAATATCAACATAACCAATCGGACCATTAGCGTTTTTATCAATAGCACCACCGATAAAAACAACTGAAAGTAATGCAACAACTGCAATAGCTGCAATGATAACTAAACGCCAATTTTTAATCTGTTTCATTTCTGATCACCTTTCTTTTAAAATGCCTGGCCTAAACTAAAGTAAAATTGGGACTTCCACTTTCCCTCTTCTTTGGTAAATCCGTAGTCGAGACGGATTGGGCCAATTGGTGTATTTATACGAATGCCAGGACCAAAACCTGTTTTAAAATTCGCCATATCAAAACCATTGTCCCATATTTGACCGGCATCTGCAAATAACACTAATTGAATCTGATCGGAAATAAGATAGCGATACTCAAGATTGCTTACAAGACGACGCTTACCGTCAAGTACACCAAACCTATAACCCCGAACGGTATCTGAGCCACCTAAATAATATTTCATATTCTCGGGTAATCTTTCATCGGGGGTAGTAACGACTCCACATTGAATATGTCCTGCTAAAACATGATTGCCAGCTTTATCAAGTTTAACGTATTTGGCCATATCAAAATCGTACTTTTGGTAAGAATAGTTTCCACCCAATACCCTGCCCCCAAACTCTGTGAGCAATCTAATCCTTTGACCCTTACTTGGATAGAGGTAGTGGTTGGCATTGTCATAACTAAGTATAAACCCTAAACTACGTGTTTTCCAGTCAGTTAAGGTGTTTGTTGCTGACACTTTTTCCAAATTGTTATCTAAGGTGCCATTAACTGATAAACGTAGATATTCTCCCAAAGGACGGCCAACTGATAAAGTAATTCCTTTGCGATCATCTTCTACATAGCTTCCATCGGCATTATCAATCTTTTGCTTAATATAGTTAAGATCGACACCCAAAGAAGTTAAGCTCGAGCCTAAAAAAGGCTCGTAAAAACTTAAGCCAAGCATCCGCTTTTGTTTACCCAACTCGATCTTTGAGGATAACTTCTGACCATAACCAAAGAAATTGTCTTCTTGATATTGTAAATAACCGACAATACCATCAACAGAACTGTAGCCAAGGCCACCTAGGATCTGACCTGATTTTCTTTCTTTGACATCGATAACCATAGTCTGTTCCATAGGTTTGTCGGTAGGCTCAAAGGAAATGTTCACTGAATCAAAGTAACCGGTATTATAAAGTTTGCCATAAAGCTTTTCTAATTCGCCCTTTTTAGGAACATCACCTTTTTTAAGGGTTACATATCTTTTCACTACATTCTCTTTAGTCTTTTCCAACCCGGTAACTTTAACACCAGCGAGCTTAATTGTCACAAAGCTAATTTGAAATACATTGTTTTCATCTACAAAAGCATCGGCTGGTTCGATGTAGATGCCGTAATCATTAGCTATACTTTCAATAAGTGCTTGTATCGTCTCTGAAGTTATTCTATTAATATTTAAAATCTCACCTACAGGTATATTTAACCTCTTGGCAATTTCGCTTGTAGGCACATCATCGACATCTAGCTTAATATTAACACCTTTAATAACCGGATTTTCTTCGAGTTTAAAATTGACTCTGATACCACCTAAATAAAACTTAGGTTCTACTTCCACAAAACTGAAAAAACCCATCTCGGTTATGGCCTTCATATCTTCCATCAACTTATTGTCATCGAGAGGTTCTCCAATTTTTGTCGCTTTAATTACTTCTAAAATAGTAGCAGAGTCTATCTCCTGATTGCCAGAAACAGTTATCGAAGTAACAATAGCCTCCTCAGCGCTTCCAAAACAAGATAAAGAAACAAAGAGGATGATTGCAATAAATATGCTAACAGAATTTTTCCTCCGAGTCATTAACCTGCCCCCTAACAACATAGATCTCATACAGTTCTTAGCTTTAATTCTCGACCAGAATTATTATTCCTTCCCTTTAGACTCTATCACTTTGTGGGGTTACCTCCAACTAAGTATATTTGTCTTATTTTTTTACCTAGCTGGTATTTCTTAGGAGATTAAACTTTTGAGTCGAAGAAAACCTTCGACCCAAAAGCATTAAAAATTGATACCAAACTCAATACCTATACGGAATTCACCTTTATCATCCAATGAGGCGGTAAGCTTGGTTTGGGGCTTAATCCTATACTCAAGTTTCATCATCTCTTTGGCTTTGATCTCTAAAGTTCTGGAATAGGTAAAATAGAGGTTTTCAAAAAGATATTTCCCTGCTTTGAATTTCATGGTTCTTTCCATAATGTTTGGCTCAAGTTTAAATTCGTCGAGCTTAAATGTTTCCTTCATAACATTTTCCACATCACCTAAAACAGTTGCTTCGATTTGGTTGGTGACAATTCTTAAGAGTTCCTCTGTTAAAGCTTGTTGAATATTACCTCCGGCAAAATTACTAAAGCGATGTAGAGTTAACTTGCGAATAATTTCGGTCTCGCTCATAGGTGGATCTGAGATGAGTGTTGTCCTGAGATCTCCTAGAGTTCCATTTACCTGAACTCTAATATCGGCACTTGGAAGTCTGGTTAAAGCCTCAGCAGATATTAGTGGTAAAACCCCTCGGTAACGCTGGAAGATCAGCTGTGCTTTGGTTATTTCAAAAACATTATCAAGATAATTAATATTACCCTCTGTAGCCTCAACTCTGCCATCTAAGCCTAGGTTATTTAAGGGTCCTGTAATTTGCACAGAACCTGTACCCTTAGCATTTAAACCTAGCCCTTTAACACGAAACTCACCTCTATGATCGACATTTAAATCGAGTGTAATCGGTAGCTTAACATAAGATTGTGCTGACTTTTCTTCAAAAGCTGCTAGATTTACATCGGTATCTTCCATTTCAATTTGGCCACTTATTAGCGGTGCCTTTAGAGTTCCGGCTATACGACCTTTGCCTGTAATAACTGTTTTTACCAGTTCTGTTTTATATGGTATTTTTGTAACGGCATAAGTTATGGAAAGATCAGGATTGAGGTGTTCTAAATAAATTACACCTCCTATTTTAGCGCTTCCCTGACCTACTTTGGCACTGACATTGTTTATCTCAGCCTTATTACCTAAAAAGATAACCTCTCCTGTTAAATCATCAATAGATTCCAGATAAGAAGTATAGCTCAGCGAAGCATCTGTAAGGATAATCGAGCCATTGAATTGTGGTTTCTGCCAGTCGCCCGAGACATCGACATTCACTTTTAGCTGCCCTCTATTAAAAGCAATGCCTCTAAAGAGTCCATTTAATGAACTCAAGTTGCTCTTGGGAGAGCGAACAGACAACTTTAAGGGTAGTTTTTTACCACTTGGTTTATTTAAAAATTTTTCTATGATCTCTGGTTCATCCGGCCAAGGAATCGTTCCTGTTACACTCAGTTCGTTACCTTCTAAACTGGCTCTAAATTCAGTAATTCTAATTCCCTGATTATCAATGGCAAAAGAACCCAAAAGCCCCTTAAGTTGAAGTTGTTCGTAGTTTAGATTACTGGCTTCTAATTCCAATTTACCTTTGAAATTTTCAAGACTGCCAGTAAGATTAGCCTTGAAGTTAACTATACCATCTAAATTCTGGCTAAAATTAAGTGCTGGCTTAATATTTCTAAGATCAACATTTCTTCCCTGCATAGTCCAGTTCAGATTACCATTTTTATTGTAGTTTCCGGCTAAAAGAATATTTGACCCATTGACGGCTAAATTAGCCTCACTAACCTGCAAGACACCACCTTCATATCTAATTTTAGCGGCGAAGGTTGGCTGAATATCAGCAAGCATCCATGTTGCTTTGGTTAAATCTAAATTCAGATGTGGGTCATCTATGGACCCAGATATTTGTGCGGTAAAATTAGCCCAGATATTCTCGGGGAGTTTGTAGCCGGCAAAAGATGCTATTTTTTGCACATCTGCTCTAAGGGCAGTCAGCTCACCGTTGATTTCCTTTGTTTTGAGATCATACTTACCTTTGGTAGAGAACAACCCTTGACCCCATCTAATCTCCGAATTACTTATTAATAAGCACTGATTAGCTAAACTAAACAACCCGGCAATACCATCGATACGCTGCCCTAAAACGATGGCATCCTCAACAACAATTTCCCCTCTGATATTAGGATCTTTTATTGTACCTGTTATCCTGCCGCTGTAGCTAGCTAAACCATCTGCAAGATACTTTTTATAGTCATCAGGGTAAGGTAGAGTTTTTAGGGGAATTTTTTTCAGATTAAGTTGCAGATCCATTTGGCCTAAGGTATCAACACTGCCAAACACGGAAAAACTCCCACGATTAAATTCTCCTTTGCCTCGGGTTATTAATAAAAGGCCTTGATTATAGGTGAGAGAAGCAGCTATATTTTTAGTTTCCAAACCAAAGATATTAACCGGACCTTTGCTCAGATCTAATTTAATCAAGGGATCATCTAATGTACCTTCCAAGGATAGATCAGCACAAATAGAACCTGTTGCCCAATCTAAATACCCCAGAGGTTCTAAGATTTCACCGATATCCTGGTCACGAATAGATAGAGCTAACTTCCCGGAAATCTTATCCTTTAGCTTAATAAATCCATGTATGCCGTGAGTTGAACCACTTAGACTTGAAAGATTTAAATTGATGAGATTGATTACTTCTGCCTTAGGATCACCATTTAAATTCCCGGAAAGCCTCTTAAATTTGATGTCTTTATAAGCTGGATGTAGCCAATCTATACTTCCACTTGCTAAAGGATTTGTAATAGAACCGTTAATCCTTAAAACTAAATCGATGCGGCCGCCTAGATCTTTTAGTTGAGGAACTAAAGCAACAAAAGCATTCGGTTCAAAAGAACTGATGTTTAAATCAAGGTTAAGTTGTTCGGTTTCATTTAGTGGCAGTATCCCTGAGAGAAAAATTTTGGCTGGATCTATTTCAGCCTGTAGCCCCTCTAATCCGACTTTACCATCGCGAAGATAAAAACCACCTTTGAGATTAGTTGCCTTAATATTTTCATAAACCAGTTTTGGTGTCTCTACATTACCAATTATTTCAGCCTTAGCTAAATTCCAATCTGATACCCTGGCTAAAAGTGATAAGTTAAGTTTGCCGTTTAGTTGGCTGGGATCCAGGGGCATTTTCTCTTTTAAAGGAGGTATGGCAGTTAATACAGCCCCGGGATCTAAACCTGCAACATTAACCTCTAGGAAACTTTCACGATGAAGCTTCTCTTGAGGAAATAGAAGCTTTTGCAGATTATCCGGTAAGGTTAAAGCACCCTTGGCAGCTACATTGGCTCCCATAAACCCAGCTAAAAGATGCTCTATTTCTACTACACCATTGGCCATTCTTCCGGATAAAACAAGGCCTTCATGATTATAACCCTCACAAGAACCGGGTGAGGCCTCAAGAGAATAAACGGCAAAAGGTTGATCATAAAATCCACCGATATTGGTATTTAGATTGATAGTTCCGGTAGCTTTAAAGCCAGAATGCTTTTTACTAATTGTTGCCAGAGCCAGTTTATCTACCTTTAACGCTAGATTAAGGTAGGGCTTGGCCAGTACATCTTCAATATTACCAGAGATATTAAAAAAACCGGTTTCCGCTTTACCTGTAACCGAAGTTATCTCCACATTACCATCTTTATAACTTACCAACCCACCCACATCAGTTAATGGAAAAGCCAAATCAGGATGATTGATAGTTCCGCCATTGATATTTAGATCACCACTGATAGATAGCTGAGAAAGGTAACCGGAAACAATAATCCTACCCTTAAAAAGGCCTTGAAGAGAAATATCTTCCAGCCAGTCAAAGTTCTTGCTATATTTCTCTGGATAACTATTTGAGTGGGGAGAAACCATGTTGTTATAAACAGCATAATAACGGTCATAGAGATCTGCTTTTAAATAACCTTCAGCTAAATTTAACTCGCCTCTTTCCAAATCAACCTCTGCAAACAACCGCGGATCAGACCAACCTCCTGCTGTATACCCTTTGGTTATAAACTTGGAATTATCTATTTGACCTGCCCCACTCCAACTCTCCAGACCTTGATCACTATATTTTACCGTGCCGGATAGATCTTGGACCGGTAAAGGTACCAAATAAGATCTAAAATCCACGCCCTTTAGATTAGCTTCCCCTTGAAACTCCAGATAGCCGTTTTTATATACCAGATTAGTTTTGGCATCGACTCGGCCGTTATAAAAATCCAAGCCTAAATTAGGTGCTATCCAGTAGTTAAATTCAGTAGGATCTAAATTATAGGTGTCAACTTTTCCTGTCCATTCAGCAGTTTTTAAATCCACAATAATTTTCCCGTCGACTTGATAAAAACCAGTCTGACTTTTATTTTTAGGTAACCACTCATAAGGCCATTTGGCAATATCCCAACCTGTAATAGGTAGCGAGGCTTCGCCTTGAAAAGAAATATCAGCTTTGTTATCGCCTATAATCACTGCTTTAGCATTAATTGTTTTGCCCAGATAGATCTGGTTTATATCCATATAAGGCATCCCTTTAAATGATACCCTGCCTTGTCTTACATAAAGAGGTATGCCTTCGGGTATTGATGTAGTTTGATAATTTTCATTTGAACGCATAAGATCGAAAAAATTCCACGCGTTTGAATCTTTGTAATACTCCAGGTTAACAACCGGCTGATATAGAGTAATACTTTCAAGGCCTTTTAAATAATTGCCTTGACAAAATAACAGCTTTATAAGGCTATAGTCGATAGTTACTTTCTCAACCTTGAAAAAAGGTTGGTTGTTCTTTTTAAGTTTCTCATCTATCCCAGACTGTTTTGACGGACCTATCACTAAATCATGTACCACTAAGCGATGTAAAAAATCCGGAGCTAGTGAACCTATTTCAACATCTCTAGATAAATTATTCTCCAAGATTTTAGTTATTTGGGTCTTTATATTAGCAGTTATTGATTTTTGATTGAGAACCAATATTACTCCTAAATTAACCAACAATAATAAAGCTAAGATGATGCCAAGGGTGATAAACACGGCCCTGGCAACAGGATGAGTAATAACTCTGTTTGTCTTTTTTTGTACCGACATCCACTCCCGGCAAGGCCGGTTTTCACCTCCCTAAAAAAATTCAAAGTTTATAAAATACCTAAAGCAAACTATTTTCTAATATTTCTAAGTCAAAAGTTATTTCCCCCTCCATAACATAGTCGGTTGCTAGCCGATTCTGTACCGGTAAGGGAATATCATTTGCATCATCATTTTCATATAAACCCTCATCAAACGGCGGGTAGAACTCTACTACAAGTTCATTATTCTTCTCACGGTTTAGAAAATCTTTAAGAACCTTTTCCCAGTCCTTTGCTTCTTGAGAAATCGGTGTGCTTTTGCGTTCTTCGGAGTGTAATTCAAGTTTTTCGCTTACAGAAACAGAGTCTGATTCATAAGAAGAAATTGATATGCCCGGGCGTACAACAACATGAACCATGCCGGGTGTAATATCCTTAGGGATAGGTAGAACCATCTTAACTGTCTCTGTTTCACCTCTAAAGGGTCGCAACTGAATTTTAACTTCAAGATCTTGGCCCGGGTTAACTTGATTGGCCTCCGGGTTGGCACTGGTAATAACTGCTGTGTTTCTAGTTTCAGTGAATTCAGCTAAAACTGTGATCTCATTCGGTTCGACTTTGTAATAGTCGTTAAATAATATTAAATCCAGTATCTCTGCTATTTCACTTAAACTAAGTGCGGCTATATCCGCATAACTATAGAAATAGTTTTCCCTTTCCAGAGTATAAGGTAGGCCTTGGCCTTTAATAGTAAATTTAATCTTTGAACTACCGGCCCCTACTCTATCTATACCTCTGTCAAAACCTTCTAAGACTGTACTAACTGCCAGTTTATCAAAAAGCATATTGTCAGGAATAACAAAAGCTTTGGTTTCAAGAGCTTGATCTAAATCTTTTTCCTTCACAACTACTTTTACCGGTACCATCAGAGGACTTTTACCTAAGCTCCCCAAGATACCTGCTCCTCTATCTTCGCTGATAAGACCGATTTTTTCGCTAAAACTAGCTAACTTAAAGCTTGTAGACTGACCTTGAATTACTGCGTGGATAAAGCTGGTGCTAGCCAGATAAGCTGTTTTGCCTCTTTTTAACAGAGGATGACCGAAAGCTAGAAATCTTCCGTCCGGATAGATAGTAGTTACGGTGCCAAAACCACCTACAGTAACATCACCGGTTACCAGTAAAACACCCAAAGCGGATCCTGGTTCTATCTGCAAATTTGCACTGTCTTTAAGACCGGCACTGCTTTTGGCTATTTTAAACCCTAGCTGTTTTTCTAAAAACAATCTGCCTCGATCACCAAAACCACCGGCAACTAGGGGGGTAGACAATGATCTTAGTGTTGTATTGGTGGGAAAATGTTCAAGCGGAAAATCACTTGCAGGCAGAGCGAGTAGCTTTTCCATTTCACTAATCGGTGTTACAAGACCCAAGATATGTCCATAATCATTAAAGCCATAACTGATAGCCCCTAAAAGCTTGCCCTCTATATAAACAGGACTGCCACTCATGCCTTCAACGACTCCGCCTAATTCCAGTGCTTTGCCACCGACCTTAATTAAAATAAAATCGCCAACAGTTCCTTCACCGGGAATAATACTCACTATCTCTACCGGAAACTCTTCTACCTTTGTACCTGAAAACACAGTTTTACCAATACCTTTTAGTCCGGGCACAACTTCATTGAAAGGAAAATTTGCAGCCCCGAGAGTTACTGACAATATAACAATTAAAATTAGTGCTATCCTTCTTTTCATCTAAAACACCTCTGTCTTAGGTATAAATCCCTAGTTAGTGATTTCCTTCATATTTTTTCTCTTGCAGTAGTAATAAGATTCCTTGTTTGCTAATACTAGCTCTCTAAAGATACCTTTTTCTGTTACATTTGTCTACTTCTTTGCACGAGAATAGCATTCCTTCCTTTTATTGCCTTTGCTCTAAAAGCTTTATTTTACCTTTTCCGATAATAACTGGATAATTAAATTATTATTTCTAAAACCATCGCCTTGGTTCATCTGGCTTAGATAGTAACTCTAGTTACAGTTGAGCCTTTTTTAAGGTAATAATGTGTTTTTTTGATTATACTAGGAGTCTTAGACAATTACCAATGGTATTAATTAGGACGATAATATTACTGTTACCCTCTTTTTATTAACTATATAGCTTCAATCAAAGGTACCATCGGTAAGAATCTGTCATTGGCTTTTATTCTTCCCTTAAATTGAACTATACCTATTCGAAGCAAACACTTACTTCTATTGCTTTGCCTACCATATTTTGCCAAAGAAGACATTGCTTATCTGTAGGAGGTTAAACTTCCCCTATTGTGCTTTATTTATAAAACAGGTTGCAGAAAAAACCTCTCAAATATTAATATTTTTAGACAATAACCTCTACCAAAGGATACGCCGACTGGCTTTTTTATTTTTAAACTAATTTTAGTTTACCCGAATTATCGGTTATTTAGGCTATAAAAAATAAAGACCCCAGTTATTTACTGGAGTCTTTATAGATTAACTGGGCAGACAGCTGTCTAAATAAAGCATCTGCTATCCCAAGGCCTTTACCCATTGAAATCTCTTTTGCCATCTCCTCTAAATACATATCCTCCCAAATCCTTTGGGCTTGGCTTTTAGGAAACAAACCTTCACTTGGAACTGTTTTCCACATGGTCTTTAACATTTGTTCGGCAAAGATTGCTTCGAATTCTTGACAGGTTCTTTTCAATTGTGCTATTTTGTACTCTTTCTCCGGTCTAAGACTTTTTCCGGTATCATTGACAAAAAGTAATGGCCTTGTTGTCGGAATAAGCATTTTTCTCCTCCTACATTATCTCCAAAACACCATGGAGTGCTCCTGCTTCTTTCATGCCCTGCAAGATGGAAATAATATCTCGAGGTGTGGCACCTATAGCGTTTAGAGCATCTACTAATTCACCTACCGAAGTGTTTGGTTTTAGTTCAAAAAAGTTAGCCAACTCTTCTTTGGTTTCCAACTTAGTCTGTTCAATTACAACGGTTTGTCCTTCGCTCCAAGGTACTGGTTGTGAAACTTGCTTTTCTGAAGCAATCTCAACTTTCAAACCACCTTGAGCAATTGCCACGGCACTGATTTTAACTCCTGAGCCAAAAACAACAGTACCTGTTCTTTCGTTAATAACAATTTTAGCCACCGAATCAGGTACTACCCGTAGATTTTCAATCCTGGAAATGAGGGCTACGGGGTCTGTTTTTTGATCCTCATTAAGTAAAACTTCTACTGTTCCTGAATCCTTAGCACAAGCGACTTCGCCAAGCTCCTGGTTAATAACATAGGCAATTCTGTTGGCTGTAGTGAAATCTTTGCTATGCAGGCTAAATGTAATCTTATCGCCAAAATCATAATCCATATCTATCGATTGCTCCACTATAGCTCCATTGGGGATACGTGCAGTTACAGTGGCATTTTTGGTGGAGATACTGCCTCCACTTTCAGCCGCATAGCCTCCGGTAGAAATAGCTCCTTGGGCTAGGGCATAGACTTCATCTCCTGCGATAAGTTGGGTTAGAGTCAGATAACCTCCCTGAAGGTTTTTGGCATCTCCAATAGAGGCCACTAATACATCAGTCTTGTCTCCTTCTCTAGCAAATGCCGGTAAGATTGCATTGACTGTAACCACAGCTATATTGCGACTTTTTAAATCGCTTGAATTTACATGAAGCCCAAGCTTAGTTAGGGTGTTTGCCATTATTGTTGAACTCACAACTGCTTTTGAGTCTCCTGTTCCATTTAAACCTACAACAATACCAATCCCTGTTAAAACATTTGGGCGTACACCTACAATAGAGACTAACTCTTTGATCCTTATCTCGGGATTATAAACAACCGGAATAAATTCAACTTCATTGGCTATTAAATTGCTTGCAATCATTAGGAACAACAATAAGACTAGGGCTGTCTTTTTCAAGGTCTAAACCTCCTAAAACAGCCACTCTAAAAGCCTTGTCAAAAGGCCCGGAGTGGTTTTGTTGTTAATGGCACCATTGCCCGACAAATGGATCTCAGCATCGGCAAGAAAAGTTGAAAGTATAGTGTTATTAACCGTTATATCAGCTTCTCTGATAAATCCTGTCAGAACAATTTCCTGCTCTTCGCCATCAATTTTAATTTTGCGTTTGCCTTCGATTTTCAAAATATTATTGTCAAGAACGTCAACTACTTTGGCTGTAATGCTAGTCTGAAAGCGGTTATCTTTTGATGTTGAACCGGAAGCACTGTGTTCTAATTCTCCTGCCGCACTTATAAGCGGAATAAAGTTTAGCAGACCTCCTCCCGGAGCTACCGAAACTGAACCGTCTTTTGAGCCGCTGCTGGAAGCTTTTTGACTAGCCTCCGTCTTTTCAATAACAATTACGGTAATTAAATCACCGAGTTTGTGTTGACGAGAGTTTTGAAAAAACTCATATTTATTAGTTTTCCATAAAGAAGCTGCTTTTGCCGTGGAAATGAAAGTTACTAACAATAAGACTAAAACTAAGACTTTTTTGATTCTAATAGACATAACTTCTCTACCCCCTTTAGGTAGCTAATCTTAGTTAGAATCGGTTAGTAAGGTATCATCAATAAGGTTCCGTCTTCTTGAACAAACCCCACTAGTTCTTTGCCACTGGTAAGATTAACTGACCTGGCTTTTTGGCCAACAATTGCATCTTCTAAAAGCTCTACTAACACTTCTAAATAGAGAGAACCTTTTTGATAGCTTAGTTTAGTGGTCTGGCCTTTGTATTTTATGGGACGCAGTTCAACCTGGTTTTGCATCAGATAATCGCCATTGCGAATTAAATTTTTTGCTTGGTAGGCGCTTAGCTCTTCGGAGGTTGCCAAAAGATTATACGGGTTTTTGGAAAACTTCACCAGTTCTTTTTTAATATTTTCTTCATCTAGTTGTTCTTTAGGCCTGTAATCTCTTTTGGCAACAAAAACCGGTCCTTCGTATTCGATAAAAACCATTATCATAATGCGTTTTTTTTGTCCGTTAGCAAGTAAAGCATCGACTGGAACAGCTATTTTACCATAGTTAAGGTTATTTAAAAAAGCTAGATCAACTAAAACTGCACTTGTTGTCTCCGGCCAGGGTATTTCTTCTGGTCTTTTTTCCAAAATGATCTCAAAGATAAATTCCTTTGGTACAAGCTCGGTTAAACGGAAACTTAATTGCTTTTCTACCTCTGCCCAAAGACTTTTATAATCAAGAGTAAAAGTCTGGAGGCTTTCTTTGTCCTCTTTGTTTTCAACTGTTTGAAAACGATAAACGTCAACTTTATTTGGTCCTACTAAATTTTCAGCCTCCAAAAAGTAACCGTTTTTTCTAAATAACGAAATCACAAAACTTTTGTAAATTGAACGTTTGATATTCAAACTCGGCGACTGCCAAACGATAATCTCTGCCCAGGGAGATTCAACCGTAGCCTCCAAAATTAAATCTTTGAGGTAAATTTGCTCTGTATAAACTTCGGCTTTTTCTTTCAAGGTTAAACCAAATACTGGAAAAGCTAATGTTATCATCAGCAAATACAGGCAAATTGGACGGGGTCTAAGCCCCGTCCAAACTTCATTTTTCAGAATACGAGGCATGGCTTAGCGACGTAGATTGTTAGCTGTTTGTAGCATCTCATCAGCTGCTTGAATCGCTTTTGAGTTAACCTCATAAGCTCTTTGAGCCACAATCATACTAACCATTTCCTCAACTACTTGTACATTAGACATTTCCAGATAGCCATGAGCCAAGGTTCCAAAACCCTCTAGCCCGGGCGTGCCAATAATTGCTTCGCCTGAAGCTGCGGTGGCCTTGAAAAGATTGCGTCCTAAACTTTTAAGACCGGCAGCGTTTACAAACCTTACCAGTTCAATTTGGCCAATGCTTTGCGGGTTATCTTCACCCTTGATTCTAATTGAGACATTGCCATCGGTACTGATGGAGATGTCAGTAGCATCGTCAGGTATAATCAGCTCGGGGGCTAAGGGAAAGCCGTCTGAGTTAACCACTCTACCTTCGCCATCGCGTTTAAAAGCACCGTCACGGGTAAAGGCCACTGATCCATCGGGCATTAAAACCTGGAAAAAACCTTCGCCTTCAATATTAATATCTAACGGACCATCTGTAGGCTTAAACTCGCCTTGAGTGAATATTTTTTGAGTAGAAACCGGTCTTACACCATGGCCAATCTGAATCCCGGTCGGTACTTGTGCTCCCTGGATGACAGGTGTGCCGGCCGAACGTATGGTTTGATAAAGCAGATCCTGAAAATCAACCCTACTCTTCTTATAACCGGTTGTATTTACATTAGCTAAGTTGTTAGCAATGTTGTCAATATTAGTTTGTTGTGCCAACATTCCTGAGCCTGCTGTCCACAAAGAACGCATCATGACACATCATTCCTTCTTTGAAATATTTACCTTAAATGTTAGCCATCTCATTAATTAACTTCCCTAGAGTTTCGTTTTGGGCTTGAATCACTTTTTGCTCGGATTCATAAGTTCTCATCAGATTGATCATTGCCACCATCTCTTCAATAATGTTAACATTTGATCGCTCTAATGCGCCTTGAATAACTTCCGGTTTTGTATCTAAAACCTCTCCCGGTTCCGTCACTATAAATCTGCTGTTTCCCTCTTTAAGAAGAGCAGATGGAGTGTAGTTAACTAAAAGAAGCTTGTCCACAAATATGCTGCCTTGAAAAATACTGCCGTCTGCCAAGACTTTGAGCGTTTCACCGTTAGGATCGATCTTGATAAAACCATTTTCACCTAACAATAAATCCCCATTCATATTAGTCAGATATCCTTCTTTGTCCAAACGAAAGTTGCCTTGGCGAGTAATTCTTCTGCCTACCAGAGTCTCAAGAACAAAAAATCCATCCCCTTCTAAGGCTAGATCTAAAGCACTGTTTGTGGTTTCAATCATGCCGGGGGTCATTTTAATCGGAATATCACAAACACCTGCACCTAGATTTGTCTGCCCAATGGCTTTACTTTGACCTTTGTACAGACATCTCATAAGTACTTCAGGGAAGGTCTGTCCTATAACCAAATCCTTTTTATAACCTATAGTATTCGCATTGGCCAAGTTATTGCTTATTACCTGGTGTCTGATTTCATCTGTTAACATTCCCGAGGCTGATATATATAAACCTCTTAGCAAATCTCCACCTCCCCTGTGGTTTTAAAATAGTAGCCGTTTTCTATCTATTTTTTCTGATATAGCTTGTTTTTTAAAGTTTTTCCACATAAGCCGTTTTATTCCTGCTTATTTCCTGAATAATAGGCATAAAGAACTATGTTTATCTGTAGCTTTGTCTGCGTTTATTAATATACTTTTTTTTAGTGGCTTCGCCTCCGCGAATATGGCGTTCGGCTTTATTATGCGCTAATACCTGTGAAACTTCTAGATACAACGATTTATTAATCTTTTCTAAACGTTCGGTCACATCTTTGTGAACTGTTGATTTGCTAACATGAAAAACCTCAGCTGCTTGCCTGACTGTCTCACCTGTCTCCAAAAGATAAGACGCAATATCTAAGACTCTTGTTCTTATGTAGTCTTTCATTAATAAAACCCCCTGCCCTTCAATTAGTAATCTATATGAAGAGCAGTGGGCTAATATGCTATGGCTGTTTGTTAACTCTTGTTAACGGATCGACCAAGGTTCCATAATAGGTTAAGCTCCAGTTAAGCTCATGACTGTAGGTATTTCCGATTACTTCACCTTGCTGAATCGTGCCTTCAAAATAATCGGCTCTTGCCGGCCAGATTTGGCTTTGGTAACCTCCGCCATGATCAATAATAATTTTTTCTCCTACAGCGGTAATAGTTCCTGTATCAGGTGCGAGGATCTCTTTTCCCTCTTCAAGCTTGTAAATCACAGCCGGAGAATAACGCCAAGTTTTTGTTTTTTCCAACTCCTGCCAACCAAATAAAGTTTGTGGGTTGTCTGTCACCGGGTCTATATAGCCCTTTGAGTTAACCTCTTTTATAGAAGGTGCTTCGGTAGGCTCCTCAAAAGGAGTGACCGGTCTGTTAAGACTTAGTCCTAGAGCAATCAGAAGAATTAAAGTTATGATAAATCCGCCGCGTTCCCACATCAGTTCTAACTGTTTTTTGATCTTTAGCAACAAAAAGACCACCTCCGGGCATAGTTTGCCCAGATGATGGTCTTTTTAACTTATTCTACAATGTAGTCTTGAGGTTTTTCCAAACCTTGAAAATAAAATAACAGTGCTGCTTTAATTCTCTCACTGGCTTTACCGTCGCCGTATGGATTTGGTGCTTCTTTCATTAATTGATAGGCCGAAGGATTGTTAAGTAAAGCCTGGGTTTGAGAGATGATGTTTTTTCTGTTTGTACCTACTAATTTCAAAGTTCCTGTTCTAAGCCCTTCGGGACGCTCAGTGACCTCTCGCAAAACAAGTACCGGTACACCTAAAGCCGGGGCTTCTTCTTGTAGACCACCTGAATCTGTTAAAAGAAGGTGGGATCTAGCCATTAGATTAACCCATTCCTTGTATGCCGGTGGATTAATTAAATGAATACGCTTATTACCGGCTAAAATTCTTTGAGCCGTCTCTTTGACTTTTGGATTGGGATGGACGGAATAGACTAGTTCCACGTTTTCGTTTGTATTTACTATATCCAGCATGGCCCGGAAAATATCCTCCAGTGGTTTTCCTAGGTTTTCTCGGCGATGAGCTTCGCCTAAGATAATTTGCTTGGAAAAATCTAGCTTTTGTAGAATCGGTTCGGTAAAAAGATAGTTTTTGTCTACTTGGGGTAAAAGAGCGTCGATGACGGTGTTGCCTGTAATAAAAACACACTCCGGTTTGACACCTTCTGAAAGCAAATTACCTTTTGCTCTAGCTGTCGGCGAAAAATGCAGATCAGCCATTGTTCCTGTTAGCCTGCGATTGATCTCTTCCGGAAAGGGCTCGGCTTTATTAAAAGTTCTTAGACCAGCTTCAACATGTCCTATGGCTACCTGGTTATAAAAGGCAGTTAGTGAGGCGGCAAAAGTAGTAGTTGTATCGCCATGCACTAAAACAATATCTGGTTTTTCAGCGGCGAAAATAGTGTTTAAGCCTTCTAAAACTCTGGTGGTAATACCGGCTAGGCTCTGTCCTTTTTTCATGATATTTAAATCATATTCCGGAGTTATCTCAAAAAGCTCAAGTACCTGGTCAAGCATATCTCGGTGTTGGGCTGTAACGGCTACTTTGACTTCAAAACTCGGATCATTTTTTAGTACCTTTACCAACGGAGCCATCTTGATCGCTTCCGGTCTGGTCCCAAAAACAAGCATCGCTTTGATCTTTTTTGTCGGCAACTTGAAGCACCCCCTGTTTTGCAGCTTTGACTGTGACCACAACCAACACTGCTAATGTATAGATAAAGCCAACCTCCGGGCCAACACTAAATAATAAAACAGAACCTATGGCAAAAAGCAGATCAACAAGATACAAAAGCAGAACTGTTTTTCTTTGCCCGAAGCCTAAATGGAGCACACGGTGATGTAGATGGTCGCCATCGGCCTGATAAACCGGCTGTCCCTGTTTTACTCTTCTAAAGATAGCAAACACCGTATCTAAAAGAGGCAGCCCCAAAGATAAAAGTGGTACGGCCAAAGTAACTGTTGCGGCGCCTTTTAGAGAGCCTTCAATAGCCAATGCACCTGTGATAAAACCTAGAAACAAAGCCCCGGAATCACCCATAAAGATACGTGCGGGGTAAAAATTATATGGTAAAAATCCTAAACAAGCACCTAAAACTGCACAGTTTAGAACCAATATAAACCAATCTAGTTTAAAACCGGTTAAAAGGATACAGGTCAACGAAGTTATAGCAACTGTCCCGGCTGCAAGTCCATCAAGTCCATCAATGAGATTAACCATGTTAGTTATTCCCAATAACCACAAGATGGAAAGAGGTACACTTAAAAAACCTAAAGAGACACTGCCGCCGGAAGGATTGGTTAAAAACTCAATTTTGGGACCTGTTACAACATATAGTGCTGTTACAAAAACCTGTCCCCAGAATTTTGTTTTTGGCGACAGAGCAAAAATATCGTCGATAACACCTAGCAAAAGCATGAGAAATGAAGCGAGATAAAGGGCGGTTAGATGGCGGAAGTTGGCCACGGGCCAACTTAAGTGGCTGGCAAATATAAAACCTGCAAAGATGGCCAGACCTCCTAAAGTAGGGACCGGTTCGTTGTTTACCCGGCGAGGCAAAGGCTTATCCTCAAAACCGGCTTTATGACTTATTAACCTAACCAGCGGTGTTAGGGTAAAAGTTGCTAAAAAAGCTATACCTAGAGCTTTCAGTCCTTGCCACATAAACCCCACCTCTACTCTAAGATATTGATTTTAACCCCTGCTTCATTTAATACTGAAAGTGCCAATTCATCTGGGTATAAACCCTTAAAAAATATCTCTTCTACACCTGCGTTGATAAGCATTTTGGCACAAAGAACACATGGCCTTGTAGTGCAATATAGCACCGATCCTTTGGTTGATACCCCATGGAGTGCTGCCTGAATAATAGCATTTTGTTCGGCGTGAACAGCACGACAAAGCTCCTGGCGTTGCCCCGAAGGAATACCTAGTTGTTCTCTAAGGCAGCCTGCATCAAGGCAGTGGCTTACCCCACTTGGGGCTCCATTATATCCTGTGCTTAGAATGCGTTTATCCCTAACAAGAACCGCTCCTACCTGTCGACGCAGGCAGGTGGAGCGGCTAGCTACCAAGGTAGCAATTTTCATAAAATATTCATCCCAAGATGGCCTTTGCATAAAAGTACCTCCTATTTTGTACCAAAAAGCCTATCACCGGCATCGCCAAGGCCAGGCACAATGTAACCATGTTCATTTAGATAAGCATCTTGGGCTGCAACATAGATATTTACATCCGGATGAGCAGTCTGTACGGCTTTGATACCCTCTGGTGCGGCAATTAAATTCATTAGACGAATATGTTTCCCGCCACGAGCCTTAATAAAGTTAATCGCGGCAACTGCTGAGCCCCCTGTAGCCAGCATCGGATCTAAAAGAATAATGTCTCTTTCTTCTATATCGTGGGGCAATTTGCAATAGTATTCAACAGGTTTAAGTGTTTCGGGATCACGATAGACACCAATGTGACCGACTTTAGCGTTGGGTATTAATCTTAGCATACCATCTACCATACCAAGACCGGCACGTAAAATGGGTACGATAGCAATTTTTCCTCCCGACATACGATAACAATTGGCTTTGGAAACAGGTGTCTCAATTTCAATTGGTTCTGTAAGCATATCCTTGGTAACCTCATAGGCCATTAACATAGATGTTTCATCGACTAATTCCCTAAACTCTTTGCAGCCTGTATTTTTATCGCGAATTATCGACAGTTTGTGTTGTATCAAAGGGTGATCAAAAACAAATACTTCGCTCATAACCAACTTCCTTTCTCCCGGATTAGCAGTTTTCGCGCTTTTTAATCTTGGCCAGTCTTTCAACATGTCGACCAAAAGCAAACTCAGTGTTTAGAAAAGTTTCGACAATGCAAAGTGCCAAGCCCTTGCCGATAACCCTGCCTCCAAGAACAAGAATATTACTATCATTATGTTCTCTTGCCATTTTAGCTGAATAAACATCACCAACTAAAGCAGCTCGTATACCAGGCACTTTATTGGCGGCAATACTCATGCCAATGCCTGTCCCACATACCAAAATACCTAGCGGATTCTTACCCTTTACAATACTATCTGCTACACAAAAGGCGATATCAGGGTAGTCTACAGAATCCATACTAAAGCAACCAAAATCTTCATAGGCTATGCCCTTATCCTGCAAGTGTTTTTTAATCTCTTCCTTAAGTTCAAAACCGCCATGATCAGAACCAAGTGCTACCTGTAAAGTCATGTTCATCTTCCTCGTTAGTTTAATGGCTACCTTTTTTACCAGGCGTTCCAACTCTAGTGCTGTTTTTTTGTAATCCTCCAGCGAACCTCCATAAGGATCTAAGATATCACCTTCTTCGCCGATAAACTGTCTTAAGGTATAGGTTTTATCCTTAGCCTCTGGGAAATTAGTTTGCAGATAATCAGCTTGACTCTGTGTCATAGTAAGAATCAGATGACTCTGTGTAATATCATTCGGACTAAGTTTTGCTGGCAAATGACTAAGCTCAATTCCTCGTAGTCCCATAGCTGAGATAGCACCTTCCGAGGCTTGTTTGGCTCCCAAAACCGATATTCCCGCTGATATGACCTTGATACTTTCAGATAATGGTATGGTTTCGTTTTTAAGGGTACCAGTATTTATATTTGCCAGTTCTTGCTTAAGTAGTGCTTCTGCCATTGGTGAGCGACAAGTATTACCTGTGCAGACAAAAAGTACCTGCAAAACTTATCCCTCCAAGCTTTCTCTTTTTATAGTCTAATTTCCTGCCAAAATTATCTGTCCACCACTTGCTCTTTTTAATCGATCATTAATAGCTACTGCTAAGCCTCCTCCGGAAATGGTCTCGGCAAAAATTACTTCAACCTCTGTACTGTCAAAATAACGTAAACTCCCATAGAGATTGGCCGCTATTTCCTCCAGGTTTTGGCGACTTCCTAAAAGTATCTTATGAACTACAGGGTAAAGATCGAAAAATTCACTTGTAGCTAGAACACCAACTTTATCGGGGTTTTTAGTTTTAATTTGTTTTAGAATCTCTTTAAATTGTGCCTTGGGTTCACCTACCACCATAAAAAGCGGGGCTTGTGGTGCATAATGTCTATATTTAAGTCCCGGCGATTTTATCTTTTTGCCTGGATTAATAATGGCTTGTCTAACATTTGGCAAAACTTCTCTTAACATTTCAATTGTTACCCCGCCTGGTCTAAGTATCTCAGGTAGTTTAGCAGACAGATCTAAAACCGTAGATTCCAAGCCAATGCCTGTATGTCCTCCATCTACTATTCCGGCTATAATCCCTTGCATATCCTGAAGAACATGATTGGCTTCGGTAGGAGATGGTCTTCCGGAACGATTAGCTGAAGGAGCTGCTATGGGAGTGTCGGCCAATGATATTAATTCCAGTGCAATCTCGTTTTGAGGGCATCTTATGGCCACTGTATCCAATCCTCCCGAAGTTACATCAGGTACGACCTTTTTTTTTGGTAAAACCATGGTCAGAGGCCCAGGCCAAAAATGCTTGGCCAGTAAATGAAACTCTTGATTTACATAGGCAATTTCTTCCACATCCAAAGCTTCTTTTACATGGACAATAAGAGGATTGTCCGCAGGTCTTCCCTTAGCTAAAAACACTTTGCGTACCGCTTCTTTATTTAGAGCATCTGCTCCCAAACCATATACAGTTTCGGTAGGAAAAGCTACTAGTTGACCTTTTTTGATTAATTCTGCTGCTTCATTAAGATTGTCTTTTTGAAAAATCCTTGTCTCCATGAAAAGAGGTTCTCCTTTCGGGGTTCTTTTAGGGGTTAACCTTTTTTAAGAAAATTGCCCTGTTCTTACCGGCTAAATCTTTAGCCACCATTGCCGGAGTATAAACTCCCACTTTTTGAGCAATGGCTGCAACCTCTGTGGCTTGGTTTTGGCCGATCTCTAAAAATATTGCCCCCGAAGCTTGGAGATAGCGATAGGCCTCTGTGAGAATCTTTCGGTAATAATCAAGGCCATCTTTTCCACCATCTAGGGCCAATTTAGGTTCAAAAAGTCTGACACTCTCCTGCAGGTGCTCAATATCATGAGTGGCAATATAAGGGGGATTGGCGACAATTAGATCGAACTTTTTGTTAAGATCGGAAAATAAGTCGCCTTGGTTAAAATCCAGGCTAACCTGGTGGCAGGCAGCATTTCTCTTGGCCACAGCTAAAGCCTCTTTGGATATATCATTGGCGGTAACCACTGCCCCATCTATTTCCAAGGCCAAGGTAACAGCCACTGCTCCCGAGCCAGTGCAAAGCTCAAGTATTTCCGGTTTTTCTCTGGGATACACTTTGAGATAACTAATGACTTTTTCTACTAAAAGTTCAGTTTCCGGCCTGGGAATAAGCACGTTTTCGTTAACCTCAAACTCACGTGAATAAAACTCTTTATACCCGGTAATATAAGCTACCGGTTCAAGTTTTCCCCTTCTGGCCACTAGTTGTCGGAATCGATCTAATTCGCTTTTATCCAAAGGTCGGTCGTAATTAGCGTAAAGCTCAATTCTTTGCATTCCCAAGACATTGGCTAACAGAACCTCTGCATCTAGACGGGCTGAAGGACTGCCTTTTTCATGCAAAAATTCCCCTGCTTTCTGCAAGATGGTCAGCAGTTGTGCCATGCTAATCCATCTCCTTTAGCCGCTCTTGTTGTTCGGTAAAGATTAAGGCTTCAATTACTTCATCTAAATCACCGTTTAATACTTCTTCAATCCGGTAAAGGGTAAGATTGATACGGTGATCGGTTACTCTTCCCTGGGGATAGTTATAAGTCCTAATTCTTTCACTGCGATCACCCGAGCCGATCTGGCTTTTTCGGGCCTGAGCTTCCTTGGACCTTGCTTCTTCCTCTTTGAGCTCTTTTAACCTAGCTCTTAAAATTCGCATTGCTTTGTCTCTGTTTTTATGTTGTGACTTTTCATCTTGGCAAGAAATAACAATGCCTGTCGGAATATGGGTGAGGCGAACTGCCGAGTCGGTGGTATTGACAGATTGCCCGCCGGGACCCGAGGAACGAAAAACATCGACCTTAATTTCATTAGGATCGATATAAATATCAACTTCTTCGGCTTCAGGAAGGACCGCAACGGTAGCAGTGGATGTATGGATCCTTCCTCCGGCCTCGGTTTCGGGTACTCTTTGGACCCGGTGTACACCACTTTCATACTTCAAGCGACTGTAAGCACCGGAACCTTCAAGCATAAAAATTATTTCTTTAAATCCACCTAATTCAGTTGGATTGGCACTTAGAATCTCCTGTTTCCAGCGTCTATTCTCTGCATAATGGCTATACATTCTATAGAGGTTGGCTGCAAAAAGAGCCGCTTCATCTCCTCCTGTACCGGCTCTAATCTCAACCATAACGTTTTTTTCGTCGTTGGGATCTTTGGGCAAGAGAAGTTTCTTTAACTCAGCTTCAACTTCATTAACATCTTTTTCCAAACTTTCAAGTTCAGAGTTGGCCAACTCTTTCATCTCGGGATCTGCTTCTTCTTGTAATAGTTCATTAGTAGCATCGATCTCTTTTAGCAGATTCTGATAGCGATGGTAGACTGTAACAATTGTTTCCAAATCAAAGCGACGTTTACTTACTTTTTGGAACTCTTGTCTGTCTTGAATAAGAAGAGGATCAGCCATCTTTTGATTTAATTCATTATATAGCTCTTCAATAGCTTTTAATTTATCTAGCAATTAAGTTCACTCCTTCCGTGCGGAAATAACCGCAGCCTTAAGGCTGCGGTTAAAAAGTCAATTCATTAGTTGATGTTTGGCTATCTTCCACCTGTAAAACTTCTTCTAAAGCAGCTATGGCCGTTTCAATCTGGGCATCGTCCGGCTCGCGAGTAGTCAAATACTGGGTCCATAAACTTGGGCGTGTAATAGCTTTTGCCCACTTGGGAGCATTATCTTTACCCAAAAACTTAATTACTTCATATGAAAACCCAGCTACAACCGGTAGAAGAAGAAGATGAATACCGATGCGCTTAAAAAACGCTGGTCTGGAATGACCGGTAATAAGCGTAAAGATAAAAATACTCATCAGTAAAACAATCACAATAAAATTAGTACCACAGCGTACATGGAAACGTGTATAAGGGCGAATATTTTCTACCTTCAATTCTTCTCCCGCTTCGTAGGCGTTAATCACTTTGTGCTCGGCTCCGTGATACTGAAAGAATCTTTTGATATCCGGAGTAAAGGAAATTCCTACAATATAGAGCATAAAGATGGTGATTTTTATCAGCCCTTCTGTCAAGTTTACCACCATAGCGCTTTTAATATAACTCTCAATCAGCCTGGTAAGAAAAGCCGGTAAAACGACAAAAAGCAAAATCGCTAGGCCAAAAGAAAGACCTATGGTAAGAACCATTTCTTTTGGTGAAAGTACTTCTTGTTCATCTTCAGAAGCAAACTGATTAGCGGAAAAGACTAAAGACTTGGTACCAATAATAAGGGATTCAAAAAGAGCAACCACTCCCCTGACTAGAGGTAGCTTCAAGATGGGAAAACGCTCCCCGGCTGTTTTGATATTTTCTTTGTGAATAACTAAGGTATTGTCTTCTTTGCGCACTGCAATACCAATAGTTTTAGGGCCACGCATCATCACGCCTTCCATTACTGCTTGGCCGCCATAATAAAACTTGCTCATGTGGTTTATCCACTCCTTAGCCAGGCCACAAATTTATTTTAACATCTGATTAACTTGATCTTGATGCACTATACTTGTTAAATGACGCAACATAGAAACAGCCTTGGCAACTTCGGTTTTTTCTGTGCCTTTGCCTTCAAATTCTATCGATAGAAAACCATTGTAGCCTGCTTTATCTAATATCTTAATTATACGCCTATAGTCAAGAGTCTCTTCGGAAAGATCATCAGTAAAACTCATGCACTTTGCGTGTACAAATACAGTATGCGACACAACATTCTCCATAGCCTTGTATATAATGTTGGGATCTTTTCCGAAATTACCCACATCCATGGTTACCTTAAAGTTATCCATATCCACATCTTCGATTAGCTTAAGAATCTGATCATCCATAAAGCCACCATGGTTTTCTAAAGCTAGCATAATGCCATCTTCGCTGGCGTATTCTGCACATTCCCTAATTGCAACTACCACATTGCTCCAGATCTGTTCGTTTTTTAATTGCTGTGAAGAACCGGCAAATATTCTTACCAGGGGAGCCCCCATCATGGCTGCTATATCGATCCAAGCTTTAACATGTTCGATCTCTCTTTCAACTTCTCCCATCTCTTCTTGAGTAAAGTTATTGGATGCTGAAACACAGGAAATGGTTAAGCCCAGTTCGGTACAGAGATTTTTTATCTCTAAGAGATATTCAGGTTCTTCTGATTCAAAATGACCCGATAATAGTTCTACTCCATCTAAACGGTAATGCTTAGCACAATACTTAATCCACTCTTTTAGTGTTATCTCTTTGGCGCCCAAAGTACGGTAAAAAGACCAAGAACTGCAACCAACCTTCATCGTTATTCCTCCTTTGTAATATATGGCAAAAGGGTTTCTGCCAAGATCACATTTACCACAGCAGTTACCTTAAGACCTTCTGAATTATAAGCTACACTTTTAACCTCCGCCTCCTGGTAAAGTTTATTTAGCCAATCGATTTTAGCATAGGGAAACTGTAAATGTAGTTCTATTTTGGCTAATTTTAACTCTCTAAGTACTGCTTCGGTCAGTTCTTGGAGGCCTTCTTTAGTTTTGGCAGACACCATAACAGCTTCAGGGTAGATAGCCTTAATTAAGGCTTGTTTTTCTGGCGATAAAAGATCCGCTTTGGAAAAGACCATTAAAGACGGTATTTTACAGCCAATGGCTTTTAGTGTTTCTTCGACAGCTTTAATTTGCGCATCGAAGTCAATTCCTACAGAATCCACAATATGCAAAAGCACTCTGGCGTCTTTTAATTCTTCTAAAGTAGCTCTAAAGGCTGCTACTAAATCGTGGGGTAGTTTTCTAATAAAGCCAACTGTATCTGCCAGCAGAACCTCATCTTGGCTGGAGATTGACCATCTTCTTATTAGAGGATCTAAGGTGGCAAACAGCTGATCCTCAACATATGTCTCACAGCCGGTTAGTTCTTGGAGTAAGGAAGACTTCCCAGCATTAGTATATCCCACCAGAGAAACTTGGGGAATGTGATTTTGCTTGCGTTTTTTTCTTTGTTCTTCTCGATTACCTTTCATAGCCTCAATCTCTTTTTTTACCCTGGCTATACGGTTTCTAATCACTCGGCGATCAACTTCTAATTTAGTTTCACCAGGTCCTCTTGTCCCTATGCCACCACCAAGACGAGACAGCTCTTCACGGCTGCCTTTTAGCCGAGGCAACAAATATTTAAGCTGAGCCATCTCCACTTGCAGCTGCCCCTCTTTACTGCTTGCGCGCTGGGCAAAAATATCCAAAATAAGACTTGTACGATCTAATACCTTTACCCCAGTCAAATCACTAATTTTGTCTATCTGTAAAGAAGACAGTTCATCATCGGCGATGATTAAATCAATTTCATTTTGATCTATAAAATCTTTTAGTTCCAGCAAGCGACCCATGCCAAGATAAGTAAATTTATCCGCAGACTCCCTAGTTTGTACAACCCTGGCCATGGTTTTTGCTCCTGCCGTTAAAGCCAAATCAGAAAGCTCGTCTAAAGAGGTATTTACATCCATATCTTCCCGTCCTGTTTTAACAGCTAAAAGCACTGCTTTTTCCATCCTAACACCTCTGATTCAGTTCGTAGATAATTTTAAGGCCTTCCAAAGTTAAGTTGGGGTTAACTATATCCACTGTTGTGCATCCTTCGGCTAGGAGCTGACTTAAGCCCCCTGTAAAGACCACTTTTGCCTGCCAGTTTAATTCAGCTTGTATTTCTTTTACAATACCATCTACCTGACTGATATAACCATAATAGAGCCCGGATTGAATACTGGAAACTGTATTTTTACCGATAATCTTTTCTTGTTTAACTATCTCAACCCGTGGCAGTTTCGAAGCTTTATTAAATAAAGCTTCAGCTGAAACCATAACACCGGGACAGATAACCCCCCCAAGATACTCCCCATTTTGACTTACTACACAAAATGTAGTAGCCGTACCAAAATCAACAATTATAAGTGGTCCGCCGTAGAGATTTAAGGCTGCTACAGCATTGACAATACGATCCGCTCCGACTTCTTTGGGGTTTTCATATTTGATATTTAATCCAGTCTTAAGCCCTGGCCCGATTAAAAGAGGTGATATATTCAAATAGTCTTGGCACATCTGTACTACTTGGGGAGTTATTGTCGGAACAACCGATGAGATAATACCGTCACTTATCTTATTGGGAGAGATCTCTTTAACTTTGAAAAGCTCATTAAAAAGTATCCCTAACTCATCACTGGTTTTAGTCTTATCCGAAGCAACTCGCCAGGAAGAAATAAGTTTATGCTCTTGATAAATACCAATCACAGCGTGAGTATTGCCAATATCTATAACAAGAAGCATATAAACACCTTCTTAATTGATAATAAGCAAGGCAGGGGACACCCCTGCCTGGTTTAATTTCGCAAACGATTAAGAGGAGCAATAAGAAGCTGCACAAGGATCATGGCCAAAATAATCTCGGGTATTCCGTTTGATACAGCTACTGTTAAAACTACTTTAAGGGGTAAATGACCTCTAAGAAGAATCATACCCAAAACACCAATAGTATTAGTTGCGGTACCTACAATTGCTCCAAGCCATGCTTTTTGGCTTGCCTTATAAGCTAAATAGGCCATAGGTCCGATTAGAAGCCTTGGTAAAACCGATACTAAAGGATCTGCCATTGCCGGTGAGCGTGGTGCCAGGAAACTTGCAAGACCAAAGATCAGGCCTGTAGCCAGACCCACATAAGGTCCTTCTAGCAGTGCACCCAAAATTACTGGAATATGCATAATGGTTAAGGTAATACCAAGGGGAGTGGGAATAAAACCTAGTGAGGTTGCCCCGAGTAAAATGGAGATACCTCCCAAAAGACCGGCTACCGTTATTTTGCGAATTCTCTCAGATGAACTATCGCTTTTTTCACGCAACACAAAAACCTCCCATCTCTGCCTTTTGAGGTCAGAGTGATTTATCTGTAATGAGTTAATGTTCGTATTCAGGCCAAAGTTCTCTTAAAAGCAGTCTTAAATGATACTGATCCTCGGGTGAAAAGTCTTTCTTTAAGGCTTTTTGGGCCATATTGGAGTATTCGGATACTCTTAGATCATTAGTAAGCTTAAGACCTGATTTTTTTAAATAAGCATCAACAGGATACATCCATTTGCCGGTGTCTTTCCTGGCTAAGGCTTTAGCGTTTTTACCCCACTTATTTAAAAGTCTCTCCACCGGCAACTGAAGATTAAAAGCTAACTGCATCAATAGATATAAAACTTTAATATAACCTAGCCATATTAATCTGGAATAGGTCCCATAGCCAAAACCCTGTAGCTCTTCCGGACGACGAAAAGACTCTGCAAATTCATAGGTAATTATAAATAAGGCCGCCGCTAAAAAAACTGTCCATGAAGTATTAATATTATCAGGAATTAGACCAAAATAAATTCCGCTAAGCCAGATGGCAAGAGGTATTATACTTAAAACCATATAGATAATATCATCTTTTATGACATCCCTTAAGTTCCTTCTTACTAAATGAATATAGGGATAATCTGTATTCATCAATCTTCCTCCTTGGGTAAAACACCAAGCTGCATAGTTAATTTTAGCATAAATTGTCTGTATGAGATAGACTTTATTATTTTCAATACAGTTTTTTCCCTTGTGAATTACGTTGCAATACTCCTAGTTGCAAGAGACGTTTGCCTAAATTAAGTTCACTTAGCATACGCTTTTCAAAAGCAGTTTCGCCAGATAGAGCCCTGGCTTCTACATTGCTAAATAATACCCTAACTAAAGCTAGAATCTCTTTATAAGCTGCTCCCGGTGGTGCCATTACCAGCTTTGATAAATGGTCGTTTAACTTTCTTAGATCTAACAGATAGTTTTCAGGGGCTTGGGCTTCAAGTTCACTGATATTAACCATTAGTGCTCGCCAAAAGTCGCGATGTAAAGATAGTGTTTTTTTCTTAAACGGACCTTTTCCCAGTGCGTCTAAAGCCATTTGATCATAATTTTCAAGGTCACCTAAAACAATTCCTCCGCCGAGTTGGATCTCGTTTACAGTGCAGAGAAAATCCGTTAAACTAAGGTCTTCTCCCTGAGATAAAAAAGGATAGCAAAGGTAGTCCCCCTTAACTGCAAGGAACTGTTTTGCGTTGTGTATAAATTGCTCTCTGCGATATATTCGGGGTATAAAATACTGAATATAACCTCTGCTAATCCATGCTTGCCAATTTAGATATTTGTCTAATTCTAAGCTTTCGAGCTCTAGATCATCGAGTACCAAAAGAGCACCCATCTTGGCACTAGGTTTGGCTAAGTTTACTCGACGCGATATTAAACCCACTAAACTATTTATTTGTTCTTTTCTCCATTCATCCCATTCTATACGTGGTTTCCCCTTCTCTTTTAAGGGATCGTAACCGTATTGCTGTTCAAAAAGTTTACGAGAATAAGCATCATAAGAAAAATCGTCGGCAGCTTTAATGTGAGACGGCAGATCTACTTTGAGGATCAACCCTTTAATATTGTAATCTACTAATTCTAAGGCCATTTCCAGATAATATTTACGTACATCGGGATTAACAATGTTGAGATAAATACAACTTTGAGAGTCAAATATCCCTCCTGCCTCACTGATGGCAACCCAATCCGGATGTTTAGATGCCACGACAGGTATTACTCCGCCTTCGGCAGCAAAACCAAGATTCATTACTAAAAAGAGATCAAGGTCTAGTTCCTTGGCATAGAGGGCTAGTTCCTTAATGGGATCACTTCCCTGAAGTAATCTGTATTGTTCTAATTTTATGTTAGGATAAATGACTGTACCGTCTTTTTGCATTGTTTCGACAATGATGCCGTTAAAACCAAGTGTTGATAACTGAGTTAAGTAATTCTTCAAGTCTTTGGCTAAAATTTTTCTTGTACATTCATCTGCACTTAGATAAGCCATTCTTGTGGTTGCCGGTAAGCAATAACTTGTTTTTAACCAAAAATCTTCAAGTTTAATACGTGAACGCCTAAGAAATACTTCACCTTGTTCTTCAATATTACCAGCTAACTCAAAGGCCATATCCAAATCTTTTTGGGCATCATGGTAGTCAATATTATAATTGGCAGCTATAAGATATTCTAGATGTTTTTGAGCATAAGCCAAATCATGAGTAAGAATTGTATTAAGATTGGTCAAATCAGCTTTAACCCCTAAGATTATACTAAATATAAGTAGTATAAATAATAATTTCTGTCTAAAACTCATGGCTTGCACCTCCGATTTACATTGAGCCATATATATGTTAGCAATTCTTTTTCTGTCTCTTTTTTTCCTACCTGAAACATAATAAAGATTATATGGTAGAATATTGCTATAACCAAAAACTAATTCTAAGCAATACAGCGACGAAAACCTACTCGAACCTCTCGGGGACGTGTTAGACCAAGGCACGAATTGATTTTTAAGCAGACGTAGCACCAAGTAATGGCTGGAGATGTTGATTCCCTGTATGACGAGACTTGCGAACCAATAATTTTATAATATTCAAAAAAATGCGGAAAAGGACTGCCCTCTATAGCCTTTAGTCCTTTTTTCCATAGCTCGGGATTTATCTGTCCGAATATTCTGACTTATAGCAAACAGGTGTCTGATTGCGTGGTTTGACAAACAAACTCAGGTTTTATGCAGCGCTAGTGACCTAATGTACATGAATTTCCCGGTCACATTGCCTATGACCCTGACTCTTGCTCTGAGATTGTTGTACCACTTAAAAGGGTAAACGTACTTTAGGTGTTCTTGATCTAGACAGCACTTCCTACTTCTGATTTACTAATAAGGATAGGGATATTCTAGAAACAATCTCTTCTTTGCTTACTATGTATTGCCATTTTAAAGAATTCGTTGATTGTTGAGGAAGGAGATTAATTATGACTGTTTCCATGGATCGTCTTGTCAACTTATGTAAAACTCGTGGTTTTATCTTCCCTGGCTCCGATATTTATGGTGGTTTGGCCAATACTTGGGATTATGGTCCTTTAGGCGTGGAATTAAAAAATAACATCAAAAAAGCTTGGTGGCAAAAATTTGTCCAGGAATCTCCCTATAATGTTGGCTTAGATGCTGCCATTTTAATGAATCCTAAAACCTGGGTTGCTTCCGGTCATATAGGCAGCTTTTCCGACCCCTTAATTGATTGCCGTAAATGTCATGAAAGATTTCGAGCTGATAAGCTGATTGAAGATTTTGCCAGTACAAAAGGTGAAGAACTACAGGTAGATGGCTGGTCTGGAGAAAAACTAGAAGCCTATATAAAAAACAATAACGTGCCCTGCCCCAGTTGTAAAAACCATGATTTTACCGCCATACGTAAATTCAATCTGATGTTTAAGACTTTTCAGGGTGTTACCGAAGAATCAACCAATGAAATCTTTCTGCGCCCTGAAACAGCCCAAGGTATATTTGTCAATTATAGAAATGTTCAAAGATCAACCAGAAAAAAGATCCCTTTTGGTATCTGCCAGATTGGTAAAAGTTTTCGCAACGAAATAACTCCAGGTAATTTCATCTTCCGGACAAGAGAATTCGAACAGATGGAATTAGAGTTTTTCTGCCAACCCGGTGAAGATCTTAAATGGTATAGTTATTGGAAAGACTTTTGTTATAATTGGCTTTTGAGCTTAGGACTCAAAGAAGATGCTCTTAGAGTACGGGATCACAAACCTGAAGAGCTCTCCCATTATTCGAAAGCAACTTCCGACTTCGAATTTAAATTTCCTTTTGGTTGGGGTGAACTTTGGGGTGTGGCCAATCGCACTGATTTTGATCTCACACAGCATATCGAGCACTCCGGTGAAGACTTAACCTACTTTGATCAAGAAACCAATGAGAGATATATTCCTTATGTAGTTGAACCTTCAGTAGGTGTGGAAAGACTTCTTCTGGCTTTTTTAACTTCAGCCTACAATGAAGAAGAACTTGCTGATAGAACTAGTAGAACTGTTCTCAAACTCCATCCTACACTGGCACCATTTAAGGCTGCTGTCCTACCACTTAGTAAAAAACTCTCCGAACCGGCACTAAACCTTTACCACAACCTATTAAAGGATTTCATGGTTGATTATGACGAATCTGGCTCCATTGGTAAAAGATACCGTCGCCATGATGAAATTGGTACTCCTTATTGTATTACCATTGATTTCGAGACCTTAGAAAATCAAACTGTAACTGTACGTGATCGCGATAGCATGATCCAGGAACGTCTCCATATTGAGCAGGTAAAAAACTTTATCTTAAGCAGGGTTTATTTCTAATAACTTAAAACTAAGCGGTAACTATAGGGATAACCTGTTGGAAATATTAGGAGCAACCGTACGGTTGCTCCTAAATAATATGAGATAGAAAAAGCCTTCCCGAAAAAAGGGTAGGCATCAAACGATTTCTAGTGCTTCAACAATCGCGCTAGAAGTTTCATCTCTATTTTCCTTGAGTATAATAGTGCTAAAGGCAAACTTTTCTAGTTCGCTCGGAATTTCACCATCTAATGAAGATGCAGCTATAACAATCTTTCTTTCTTTAGCAGCATCAGCGATTTTTTTTGCTAAACTAGCTGTCACCTTAGGAGTATCAATAAAAATAACAGCTTCTTTTCTTTCCTCAACAATGTCGGGAAGCTCCTCGGGATTTGGGCAGTAGAAATAACTGGCTGTCTGAAAACCAGATTCGTGAATTATTTGCATCATTTGATTAAAATCATGATCTCCGTCCAAAAAAGCAGCCTTATCACGGACCTTGGCAAATGCTCTGCGCAACACACTTGACTTGCCGCTTCCAGGTTTACCAAGGACCAGTACAAATGGTTTTTTCATGGCCACCACCCTTTCTAACTTACTAAATAGTTCTTCTTCTTTAGGCAGCTTTTTTCCTCTAAGAACCGGAAAGTAAAATTTGTTTTTGAACCGTATTAAAAGCAGCTTATTATTATATATACCCATTTTAAGAGGTAATACTCCTCTTTTGGCAAAGAATGGACACACTTATTTTATCTTTGCACAACGTCTAAAATAAGAATGGTTTTTATAGTTGACAACTTAAGCATATAGGCATATACTTAATTAGTAGTTAACCATGAATGGAGGTTCTCTAAATGGCCATTGAACTAAGCGATAAAAATTTTGAGCAGGAAGTTGCAACCGGAGTTACTTTAGTAGATTTCTGGGCCCCTTGGTGTGGACCTTGCCGTATGATGGCTCCTGTCCTTGAGAAGATAGCTGCTGAGTTTGACGGACGTGCTAAGGTGGCAAAGTTAAATGTAGATGAAAACCCTGACTCAGCCACCCGTTTTCGCATCCAGGGCATACCAACCCTGTTATTTTTCAAAGATGGCAAACCTGTGGATATGCTCGTAGGCTTTACTCAGCAGGGTGTTATCAGTCAGAAATTAAATAGCTTAATCTCTTAAAAAGGCCCAAAAGGCCTTTTTTTAATATCATCTTCTTAGTGCCGTTAGGCACTTTTTTTATTGCAAACGCCTATTATAGATCACGGTATTGAATAGGGAGGCGTTTAAATGAGCTCTTTTTATGATCAAAATCAGGAAGAATTAATTAAAAAAATCCAAGCCCATCTAGCCAAAATGCCTGCAAAACAACGGGAAATCCTCGTTCAAAGAGCTTTAGGACTTGTTGGAACTAACGACCCGGAAAAACTTAAGCAACTTTTGCAAAGCAAAACAGGCACTTTAGATATCGATCCTGACCTTCTCAGTCAAGCCATAGATAAGTTTCTGAAGGAGAATAAACCATGAGAGATGACTCATTGACGGCACTTTTAATTCTTGTTGCCTTGTTAACTTTAATTCAGCCTAAAAAACAACTTAAAAAAAGGTCAAGTCGAAGAATCCTTCTTGCCGATGATGAACAAACAATGGAAAGCTGCTGTGGCCAGGCTGATTCTTTTGGAATAAAAATAATTAAACAACTACCGTTTATAAGTGGCATGGTTTGCGAAATGGAAGAAGGTCAAGATCAAAAACTTCTTACACTAAACCAATCTCTTAGAATTGAAGATGATGCTAAAGTTTATATAGTTGAAGAAAATTTTTTTGCTACAGCTATACCAACAGATACAATTTCCCTTACAGGTGCACCTTCTTTATGGCCTAAAACCAAGGGTCAGGGTATATCTGTCGCCATCATTGATACAGGGATTGCCGAGCACCCAGACTTAAATATTAAAGGTGGTATCTCTACCTTAGGTGATGTATTTACAGATGACTTTTTTGATGATAACGGACATGGTACACATGTCGCAGGTATTGTCGGAGCAAATGGTGGTACAAGAGGCCTCTTGGGTATGGCTCCTGAGGTTGACCTTTATGCAGTTAAAGCTTTAGATAAAAATGGCAGTGGTTATGTATCCGATATTATTGAAGGAATAGCCTGGGCAGTTGAGCAAAATGTCGCTCTGGCTAATTTAAGTTTAGGAACTGCAGAAACAAGTGAAGCTTTACACAGAGCTGTAAGAAAAGCTTATCTTTCATCAACTATACTTGTTGCTGCAGCTGGTAACACCGGAATGACAGAAAACCCCGAAATATTATATCCTGCTAAATACCCTGAAGTCTTAAGCGTAGGCTCGGTAAATAATAACGAAGTCTTCTCAAGATTTTCCTCCTATGGTCCGGAATTAGATATTTTAGCTTATGGTGAAAATATTCTTTCTACGTTTTTAGGTAAAAGTTACCGCCGGGAAAGTGGAACTTCGATGGCTGCTCCTCAAATTAGTGGAGCCCTAGCTTTACTTATTGGACTTGGATACAGAAAAAAAGATGCCATTCGAGTTCTCTTAAAAAATGCCAAACGTCTTTCTCTCCCTGTAGAAAAACAAGGCCGGGGTCTTTTGTCTCTAGATGTATTGGCAAACTAATATTAAAAGCCAGCAGGGTTTCTAGATTAAAAATTTTAGAAACCCTTTTTTGTTTCTAAATTAAGATGACCAATGGATATTGCATAGATATCCGCGATCTGTTGGTAGAGATTGCGTTGCTGGAACGAATATCTCGAATGCGTTGCAAAAGTCGCGGAAATAAAGCCCGCCATCTTGTTTGAGGCGTTCATCGTCTAGCGTGATGCCCTTTCGAATGTATTTATTCAGGCATCTTGTAGCCCACTGGGGAAATTAGGTACCTCTTAAAGACTTCACGCGATAGCCAACGGAAATAATAACGTAGGTTGTAGTAGTCAGGTCTAAATATAACTTCATTGGCCCGGTTTATCCATCATGGTATGAGCCAAAACGATACCTGTGGCCAATCCTTGACTTTAGAGGTATTCAAAGCCTTCCGCGGTTTATGTAGCTGATATCACTTTTTACAACCTGGAAAGGCTTACTAGCCTGCAGCTCAAACCGCCGTTTTTCTTAACGTTTCGTTCTCCATTTTCAATTCTGCGTTTTCAAGTTGGAGTTGCCAAAGGGTTTCCTACTGCTCCACCATCTTGGTCTTAACCTTGCTCGGTGTAGACCTTCCTCCGCCTAAAATTAGGTTGGGGATAACCCCAAAGTCGTCTGTGAAAGCCTTGATTGTTTTCGATTGGCATTGCTGAGTTTCACTGCATCCTTACGAAATTCTTCATCATATTGTTGCCAGATCTTGGAGATGATCATTCTCCTTGCCTCATACAATTATCTTGTCATCATGTCCGGAATTGTAACATAAACCCATTCCGGGCTACATCGCGGAAGCCTTCATTCATCCATCTTGATCTTGATGCTGAGCCACTGGATGAACCGTTTTAAAGACTCATAACCATTCGGGTTTCCCGGATGGTTTCCTTTTTTATTTTGCATTCTGCTTAATTTGAGAAGAATCCTCTCAGATAAAGAATTTGAGGAAGAATCCCACTTAAAGGATCAACTTCTGCTCCTTCAGCCCGAGAATCATAAGTCAATTTAGTGTGTAACTTTACAATTAGCATAACTACGAAAAGATGCTCCCACGTGATACCAACCAAAAACTTTGGTAATAGAGGGTTTCACGCCATTATTCACGAACAAATTTAATTAAAAGTTAATTGCGGTTTAAAGGGGGTTATGCTGTCGGACGAAAAACTGTTACAAGGACACCTCTCCAAAAGCGGTTTACGGTCATTAGTTCTGTCGAGAATAAAATAAGGGCAGAGTTTTTTTACAGTCCTATTATGTACAAGAGGTTTCTGGAGGGTCTGGACTGTAGACAAGATTAGTTATGTGCGACGCAGATCAAAAGTTAGATCTTGAGCAGATTCCCGATGAGAAGAAGGTTGTGGTACAAAAAGATGGTAAGCACATTAAAAGCTTCATGTTTAAGACAGTATTTCAAGCGACCATTATCTATAAAGGGAAAAATGAGGCTGGCAAAACAATTAAAAATTCTCGTGTTTAGCATCTGAAAAAACCAATTTGCCGGCACCTTTAACTTGGTGATAGACAACGAAAACAGGAGCTTTCCAAGCATTTATGCCATAAAACAATTTATGGCACAAAATAACGGGAGATATACACTTAATGAAAATTGGAGTGTTGATTGTGAGGGAAATGCTTTTGTTGGATCTTGAGACGCAATGTTATCCGGTGGAGTCAGGTATATATGAGGTGGCCTGCGTAGTTGTGCGAGATTATGAGATAGTGGATCAGTTGTATTTGGGAAAGGAGATAGACGGATATCTAGGAGATAAGCGGTGGGGCTATGGGTTTTATGATATTAGCGAAGACGAAGAATCAATAGCTCAATTTAGAGATTTCATCTTACGGCATCCGTACCCCATTGTAGCACATAATTGTGGTTTCGATAAAAAATTTCTTTTGTACTATAACTGGATTGAAAATGATTATCCTTTCTATTGTTCGATAAGGGCTATTCGTAGAGCGGTGCCTTCTTTGGACAGTTATGCTTTGGATAAATTGGTTTCTTTTTATAAAATAGCAAGAACAACTGAACATAGGGCTCTGGATGATACTTTACACCTTTACGAACTCCTTAAATTGATCAAACCGGAAACATGGTTAAAAGTTGGGGTTAAAGATTACAAGAGGAGAAAATCCCAAAGTAAACCCAAGACAGCAAGATCACTTGCTGAGATAGATCTTCCCATTCCAACGACTGATATTTTAGCTGGAGAAAAAATATGTTTCACCGGTAAAAGTGATTACCCCAGATATACCATGCAGGAGATAGCTATTAAGAACGGAGCTGAAATAAGTAGGAGTGTGACTTCCACTACAACATTATTAGTAGTTGGCATAGAAGCGGGGAGTAAATTGGACAAGGCTTTAGCTAACGACATACTAATTGTTTCCGACGAAGAGTTTATGGGAATGCTAGACTTGAGAGGCCTGGAGGACGAAAGTACAACGACTTCCAAGGAGTGAGATATTGGTAGATCCAGCAACAGGAAGCACTATCCGTACGTTGGATGGCGTTTTCTTTTGCGAATTTCGTTCCATAAAATGGCTGATGGGCAGTTGATAGGCAACTTGCTCCGCAAAATAAACAAAACCCCAGCTAGACTGGGGTGATTTTTCGTATGGTGCCGAAGGCGGGATTTGAACCCGCATGAGGAAATCCTCACTGCGCCCTG